>NZ_JAOWIB010000101.1:0-113359 GCF_030332325.1 Citrobacter sp. Cs237
TGAATCGCCACGGGTTTAACAGACACCCCAGAGTCATTTAAGATGACTTAAAGAGAGGTGCCCATGAGCGGTAAGCGTTATCCTGAAGAGTTTAAAATTGAAGCAGTCAAACAGGTTGTTGATCGTGGTCATTCTGTTTCCAGCGTTGCAACTCGTCTCGATATCACCACCCACAGCCTTTACGCCTGGATAAAGAAGTACGGTCCGGATTCTTCCACTAATAATGAACAGTCAGATGCTCAGGCCGAGATCCGCCGACTCCAGAAGGAGTTAAAGCGGGTTACTGACGAACGGGATATATTAAAAAAAGCCGCGGCGTACTTCGCAAAGCTGTCCGACTGAGGTACGCCTTTATCCGTGACAACAATCGTTGCTGGCCTGTCCGCCTGCTCTGCCAGGTGCTGGATGTGCATCCGAGTGGGTTTTACGCCTGGCTTAAGCAGCCACATTCACGACGGTATCATGCTGACCTGAAGCTGACGGGACATATTAAGCAGTTCTGGCTGGAGTCGGGCTGTGTTTATGGCTATCGCAAGATCTATCTCGATCTGCGGGATTCCGGGCAACAATGCGGTGTAAACAAAGTCTGGCGGTTGATGCAACGTGTGGGGATAAAGGCTCAGGTCGGATACCGAAGTCCACGGGCGCGTAAAGGTGAAGCCAGTATTGTGACGCCCAACAAGCTCCAGCGGCAGTTCAACCCGGAAGCACCGGATGAACGTTGGGTTACGGACATAACCTACATCCGAACCCACGAAGGCTGGTTGTATCTGGCCGTGGTGGTTGACCTGTTCTCCCGAAAAGTTATCGGCTGGTCAATGCAACCCCGAATGACAAAAGAGATTGTCCTGAACGCATTACTTATGGCGGTGTGGAGGCGTAATCCTCAAAAGCAGGTACTGGTTCACTCTGATCAGGGCAGTCAGTACACGAGCCATGAGTGGCAGTCGTTCCTGAAATCACACGGTCTGGAAGGCAGCATGAGCCGTCGCGGAAACTGCCACGACAATGCGGTTGCGGAAAGCTTTTTCCAGCTACTGAAGCGCGAACGGATTAAGAAAAAGATCTACGGAACTAGAGACGAAGCCAGAAGCGATATTTTTGATTACATCGAAATGTTTTATAACAGTAAGCGTCGGCATGGTTCGAGCGAGCAGATGCCACCAGTTGAATATGAAAACCTATATTATCAACGACTCAGAAGTGTCTAGGTTATCCGTGGCGATTCAGTCCAAAGCACTCCAGGCATCGTCACGGCTAATGCGGTCAAGGTTTTCTACAACTAACCATGATCCTTTAGGAACCTTTTTTCCTATCTGAGAGATGAATTCTGAAAGCTTACCTTCATAAGCATTTTTACCTTTGAAGGCAGACATGCCGAGATCGTGGTATGCGGTGCTATCCAGCTCAAGATCATAGCGTTCAGCAATCTTTGCAGCAGTATCTTGCTGACGTTCAAGTGAGTTTCCGTCACGTTGCTTAGCTGATGAAAAACGAACATATGAATACAGTTTAGGCTTCATTAATCGTACTTACCTTCGGGTAGCAAGTGAGTCATAGACTGATGCTCAGATGCTAACAGTAGACATACAAATTTTAAACAATGAATAATTGTACTTTTGGCAAGCCCGCCAATACGCCGTGCGTCCAGTTGGACGCGCGCCTGCGCTGCAAAATTTTTGGTTCGCCGCAGCGTCCTAAAGTTTGTGCCGGACTGCAACCGGACGCCGAAATGTGCGGACGCAGCCGCGAACAGGCGATGACGTACCTCATCGAACTGGAAGCGATGACCGCGCCTTAAACGTCTTTGATTCGTGCCAGACAGGCCATGGTGGCAATAATCATCACCAGCGCAAACCAGAACACCGCGTGGTAATTCCAGATCTCCGCGGCAATGCCCGCCAGCGAACCGGCGATGATCCAGCCCACGCGAATGGTATTGGTATATAAGGTGGTGGCGGAACCCGCCTGGCCCGGCATCAGATCCTGAAAATAGAGCATGCCGATACCGCCAAGAATGCCGATATAGATAGCGTTCAGCAATTGCAGACCCAACAACACCGCCGGGGAGTGGGCGACCAACATTCCCGCATAAAAGCAGAGGCCCGCCGCGACGGCGATGCACATCAGCAGCCGTTTACCCAGACGTTTCGCGAAGTAGCCCGCAATCAGCATAGTTGGGATTTCCAGCCCGGCAGCGGTTCCCATCATCACGCCAGCCAGCTTCTCCGGAAGATGTAACTCGTTGATAATAAACAGCGGCATATTAATGATATACAGGCTGTTAGTTCCCCACATCAACGTACAGATCGCGAAAAGCAGCAGGGTATCGCGACGGTTGCGGCGCGGCGCTTCCAGCGCGCCGGTCGCCAGCGTGGTCTCTTTACGCATAGAGGGCAAAAAGAACCACACCATCGCGCCGCAGACCACAAACGCCACTGCGGCGCTCAGGTACATTACCGTAAAGCTGAAGCCCATCGCCAGCGCATAAGCCAGCGGCGGACCAATCACCCAGGCCAGCGATACCTGGGCGCGTAGGATCGAGCTGAACATTACGGCTTCCCGCCCGGTACGGTCGGCGTGCTCGCGGGCCAGCGCAAACATCTGCGGGTTGGCTGTCGAGCCAAAGCTGCTCAGGAACACCCCGATAAACAGCAGAACAAAGTAGTTGCGGTTCCAGGCGAATAACACGCAGGCCAGCATCCCCAGCGCGCAGCAAAAAACAATCAGCGTTTTACGATCGCCCTTTTTATCTGAACGTCCCGCCAGAAACTGGCTTACCAGTATGCCGATCACGGCGCTGCCGGTAAAAAAGAAGCCGACCATACCCGGTCGCGCATGCACTTCATCGGTGAGAAAAAGGCTCAGCGTCGGGGTCTGAAGCGCGCCGGCAATGCCGGTAAGAAAGGCGACAATAAGGAAGGCCGTAGACGTCAGGTCAAACGTTTTTGGCGCGGCGGCAGCGGGACTGTTATGCATGTTTCAGTATCAATGAGGTGACGAGACGCGGAGTTTACGCCGCTTGTCAGAAAATAAACAGGTGCCTGAATCAAATTCGACACGAAAAATCAAAATGGCATTTCATTATGCAAAGCGGGTGCTGACGCTGCTGAACCTTAAACGAAACGCGGCCCGATTTGCTTCAGCAAGGCAAAAGCGATGGCGGAAAAATGTGCATTACATCTAAATTTTGCGATCAAAAATACAACTTTTCTTGCGTGCTGAAGCAGAAAGCGCAAGACTTCTTGAAACGTTTCAGCGCTGTCGTGTTTCACTCAACGAAGCCCGTTAGCGCCTTTTTTCTCATGTAAGCTGAATCGTTTCATTTCAGCAGGAGAGGAGAACCATGTTCCAGTTATCCGTTCAGGACATTCATCCGGGCGAACAGGCCGGAGATAAACAAGAGGCCATCCGCCAGGTTGCCGCCGCGTTAGTACAGGCGGGCAACGTGGCGGAAGGCTATGTTGACGGCATGCTCGCGCGCGAGCAACAGACGTCTACCTTTCTCGGCAACGGGATCGCTATTCCTCATGGCACGACCGACACGCGTGACCAGGTGCTGAAAACCGGCGTACAGGTTTTTCAGTTTCCGCAGGGCGTCACCTGGGGGGAAGGTCAGGTTGCCTATGTGGCAATCGGTATCGCCGCCAGCTCCGATGAACACCTCGGACTGCTGCGTCAGCTGACGCATGTCCTTAGTGATGATTCCGTTGCTGAACAGCTGAAATCCGCCACCACCGCAGAGGAACTGCGCGCGCTGCTGATGGGAGAAAAACAGAGCGAACAACTGAAGCTGGACAACGACACGCTGTCGCTTGATGTGGCGGCCCAATCTCTGGTTACGCTCCAGGCGCTGAACGCAGCGCGGCTGAAAGAAGCGGGCGCCGTGGACGCGGCGTTTGTCGCCAAAACCATCAACGAACTGCCGATGAACCTGGGACAAGGCGTCTGGCTGAGCGACAGCGCGGAAGGCAACCTGCGTAGCGCCGTTGCTGTCAGCCGTGCGGCGAAGGCCTTCGATGTTGGCGGCGAAAAAGCGTCGCTGCTGGTCACCGTTGCGATGGCTGACGATCAGCCGGTGTCCGTGCTGAAGCGTCTGGGCGATCTGCTGCTAGACAATAAAGCTGACCGACTGCTGAACGCGGATGCGGCGACAGTGCTGGCCTTGCTGACCAGCGATGAGGCATTGACTGAGGATCTGCTGAGCGCAGAGTTTGTCGTGCGCAACGAACACGGGCTGCATGCCCGTCCGGGGACCATGCTGGTCAATACGATTAAACAATTTAGCAGTGAAATTACCGTGGCAAATCTTGATGGAACCGGCAAACCGGCTAATGGACGCAGTTTGATGAAAGTGGTAGCGCTGGGCGTGAAAAAAGGACACCGTCTGCGCTTTACCGCGCAGGGGGCAGATGCTGAACAGGCGCTGAAGGCGATAGGCGATGCTATCGCTGCCGGTCTTGGGGAGGGCGCGTAATGAGCAGACGCGTTGCCACAATCACTCTTAACCCGGCTTATGATCTGGTGGGCTTCTGCCCAGAAATTGAGCGCGGCGAAGTCAATCTGGTGAAAACGACCGGCCTGCACGCGGCGGGCAAGGGCATCAACGTCGCCAAGGTGCTGAAAGACCTGGGCATTGATGTCACCGTAGGCGGTTTCCTCGGCAAAGACAACCAGGACGGTTTTCAGCAGTTGTTCAGCGAACTGGGCATTGCTAACCGTTTTCAGGTGGTGCAGGGGCGTACCCGTATCAACGTCAAGCTGACGGAAAAAGATGGCGAAGTCACCGACTTTAACTTCTCTGGTTTCGACGTGACCCCTGCCGACTGGGAGCGTTTTGTTAACGATTCCCTGAGCTGGCTCGGTCAGTTCGATATGGTTTGCGTCAGCGGAAGCCTGCCGGCCGGCGTTAGCCCGGAAGCCTTTACCGACTGGATGACCCGCCTGCGCAGCCAGTGTCCGTGCATTATCTTTGATAGTAGTCGTGAAGCGCTGGTCGCGGGCCTGAAAGCGGCGCCGTGGCTGGTTAAACCGAACCGTCGCGAACTGGAGATCTGGGCAGGCCGCAAGCTGCCAGAGATGAAAGATGTGATCGAAGCCGCCCACGCCCTGCGTGAGCAGGGCATCGCACACGTGGTGATCTCCCTCGGGGAAGAAGGCGCCCTGTGGGTGAACGCGTCGGGCGAATGGATCGCCAGACCGCCTTCGGTGGACGTTGTGAGCACCGTGGGCGCAGGCGATTCGATGGTTGGCGGCCTGATTTATGGCCTGCTGATGCGCGAATCCAGCGAGCATACGCTGCGCCTGGCGACCGCTGTCGCCGCGCTGGCGGTTAGCCAAAGCAATGTCGGCATTACCGATCGTCCTCAGTTGGCCGCAATGATGGCGCGCGTCGACTTACAACCGTTTAACTGACAGCAGGAGAGGCATAATGAAAACGCTGCTGATTATTGACGCTAACCTCGGGCAGGCTCGCGCGTATATGGCGAAAACCTTGCTTGGCGCGGCGGCACAAAAAGCACATCTGGAGATTATCGATAACCCAAACGATGCTGAGCTGGCTATCGTCCTGGGCGACCGTATCCCGGAAGACAGCGCGCTGAACGGCAAAAAAGTCTGGCTGGGCGACATTGCCCGGGCGGTGGCGCATCCTGAACTGTTCCTGAGCGAAGCGAAAGGTCACGCAAAACCCTATAGCGCGCCAACCGCAACGACGGTGGCGCCTGCAACCAGCGGGCCGAAGCGCGTGGTGGCGGTCACCGCCTGTCCGACGGGCGTCGCCCATACTTTTATGGCGGCAGAAGCGATTGAAACCGAAGCGAAAAAACGCGGCTGGTGGGTGAAGGTCGAAACCCGCGGTTCGGTTGGCGCAGGCAATGCCATCACGCCGGAAGAAGTGGCTGAAGCGGATCTGGTGATTGTTGCGGCAGATATCGAAGTGGATCTGGCGAAGTTTGCCGGTAAGCCGATGTACCGTACTTCTACCGGGCTGGCCCTGAAGAAAACGGCACAGGAGCTGGACAAAGCGGTAGCGGAAGCGACGCCGTATCAACCAACGGCCAAAACGCAGTCTGCGGCGGCGGAAGGGAAGAAAGAGAGTGCTGGCGCTTACCGTCATCTGCTGACGGGCGTTTCCTATATGTTGCCGATGGTGGTGGCTGGCGGGCTGTGTATCGCGCTCTCCTTTGCCTTTGGTATAGAAGCGTTCAAAGTAGAAGGCACGCTGGCGGCGGCGCTGATGCAGATTGGCGGCGGCTCGGCGTTCGCGCTGATGGTGCCGGTTCTGGCGGGCTATATTGCCTTCTCGATTGCTGACCGTCCGGGTCTGACGCCGGGCCTTATCGGCGGTATGCTGGCTGTCAGCACCGGTTCTGGCTTTATCGGCGGGATTATCGCCGGTTTCCTTGCCGGGTATGTGGCGAAGGGGATCAGCACCCGGCTGAAACTGCCGCAGAGTATGGAAGCGCTGAAGCCGATCCTGATTATTCCGTTGATCTCCAGCCTGGTGGTGGGCCTGGCGATGATTTACCTCATCGGCAAACCCGTAGCCGGTATCCTGGAAGGTCTGACCCACTGGCTGCAAACCATGGGTACCGCGAATGCGGTACTGTTGGGCGCGATCCTAGGCGGGATGATGTGTACCGATATGGGGGGGCCGGTCAACAAAGCGGCATACGCGTTCGGCGTGGGTCTGCTCAGTACGCAAACCTACGCGCCAATGGCAGCGATAATGGCGGCAGGCATGGTGCCACCGCTGGCGCTTGGGCTGGCTACGCTGGTTGCGCGTCGTAAGTTTGATAAAGCGCAGCAGGAAGGCGGCAAAGCGGCGCTGGTGCTCGGCCTGTGCTTTATCACCGAAGGGGCGATTCCGTTCGCCGCGCGTGATCCCATGCGCGTTCTGCCGTGCTGTATTGTTGGCGGTGCGCTGACCGGCGCGATCTCCATGGCCGTTGGCGCGAAGCTGATGGCGCCGCACGGCGGCCTGTTTGTGCTGCTGATCCCTGGCGCTATCAGCCCGGTGTTGGGATATCTGCTGGCGATTGTCGCCGGTACGCTGGTGGCGGGGCTGGCCTATGCGTTCCTGAAACGTCCGGAAGCCGAGATCGCCGCGAAAGCGGTATAAACCGAATTTCCTCAAGGGCAGAGAGATCTCTGCCCTTTTTTTATCTCTGTTTTGTGTTCTTCCTCTCAAGTTTTTCCTCCCTAATAAACTGTCACGATAAAAAATTGTGATTCTGTTCATATCTGTCACTTTTGGCGCTTGTCAGCCCGTTTACTTTCGACAAAAGAGGTTTACCATAAACACGTGTTTGAATATGAACATGTGCTCAAATAGTTTTTGCTAAGGCGAAGTCAGGTCTTATTCTCGCTATCGTAATGGTATTTTCTTACCAGAGGGCGTGCTATGCGCGAAAAGGAATACATAATCACCATTGGTTCCGCCAATATGGATGTCGCTGGATATTCGCATGCGTCATTAAATTATGCGGATTCGAATCCAGGGAAAATAAAATTCACGCCCGGCGGCGTAGGGCGCAATATCGCGCATAACCTTGCTTTATTGGGTAAGCACTCCTGGTTAATGACCGCGGTTGGCGAAGATTTTTACGGTCGCTCGCTGCTGGCGCAAACAAACCAGTCGGGTGTGCATGTCGACAAATGCTTGATCGTTCCCGGCGAAAATACGTCGAGTTATTTATCGCTGCTTGATAATACCGGTGAAATGCTGGTGGCGATAAATGACATGAGTATTACCGACCATATTTCCGCAGCGTTTCTTGCACAGCATCGTGATTTTATCCACGGCGCGAAGGTGATTGTCGCCGACTGCAATATCAGTGAAGACGCGCTGGCGTGGCTGTTGGATAACGCCGGTGGGGTGCCGGTGTTTGTCGACCCGGTCTCGGCGTGGAAATGCGTCAAAATTCGCGACCGCCTGTCCCGTATTCATACCCTTAAACCCAATCGTCTGGAAGCCGAAACCCTGAGCGGTATTGCGCTTGCCGGACGCGATGATGTGGAAAACGTGGCCGCCTGGTTCCACGCGCGCGGGCTGCATCGTCTGGTGCTGAGCATGGGTGGCGACGGGGTGTATTACAGCGAAAAACAGGGCGACAGCGGTTGGTCGCCACCGATTAAAACGCAGGTGATCAACGTCACCGGGGCAGGTGACGCCATGATGGCCGGACTTGCCGCCTGCTGGATGGAAGACATGCCATTAATGGATTCCATTCGATTTGCCCAGGGTTGTTCCGCTATGGCGCTGGCCAGTGAATATACCAATAACCCTGAATTATCCGTTGCGAACGTCAGAACTCTTGTGGAGAACACCGAATGTCTGAATTAACGATTTCCTCTGAATTATTACAAATTTCACCAGAAGTACAGGAAGCCTTAAATAACAAAAAACCTGTTGTTGCACTGGAGTCGACAATTATTTCTCACGGTATGCCTTTTCCACAAAATGCGCAAACCGCAATTGAGGTTGAAGAAACGATTCGTAAACACGGCGCCGTGCCGGCAACGATCGCCATTATTGGCGGCGTAATGAAAGTAGGGCTGAGCAAAGACGAAATCGAATTATTAGGTCGCGAAGGACATAACGTCACAAAAGTCAGCCGTCGCGATTTACCTTTTGTGGTCGCCGCCGGAAAACATGGCGCAACGACCGTCGCCTCTACCATGATTATTGCCGCACTGGCCGGTATTCATGTTTTTGCCACTGGTGGAATTGGCGGCGTTCATCGCGGAGCTGAGCATACGTTTGATATTTCCGCCGATTTACAGGAACTGGCGCATACCAATGTGACAGTCGTGTGCGCGGGCGCAAAATCTATTCTCGACCTCGGCTTGACCACTGAATATTTAGAAACCTTCGGCGTACCGTTAATTGGTTATCAGACTGCCGCGCTACCGGCGTTTTTCTGCCGCACCAGTCCGTTTGAGGTCAGCATTCGCCTCGACAGCGCGAAAGAGATAGCCCGCGCGATGGCGGTGAAGTGGCAAGCCGGTCTGAACGGCGGTCTGGTGGTCGCTAACCCGATTCCGCACGCGTATGCGATGGCGGAGGAAAAAATCAATGCCGCCATTGACCAGGCGGTCCGGGAAGCCGAAGAGCAGGGCGTAGTGGGCAAAGAAAGCACGCCGTTCCTGCTGGCGCGCGTGGCGGAGCTGACCGGAGGCGACAGCCTGAAGTCGAATATTCAGCTGGTGTTCAATAACGCCGTTCTGGCCTGTGAGATTGCTAAAGAGTATCAGCGTCTCGCCTGATCACACACGGGCAGGATGCGGTCGCCCGAAATAACCAAAACCTGGCTTCGCGCCGGGTTTCCTGGCATGAAGGGAAATCATTATGGACGTCATGAGAAGTCTCGTGGGTATGGCGGTACTGCTGGCGATCGCATACTTACTGTCAGTGAATAAAAAACGCATCAGTTTACGCACCGTGGGCGCAGCGCTGGTTTTGCAAATCGCCATTGGCGGTATCATGCTCTATTTTCCCCCCGGGAAATGGCTGGTGGAGCAGGCCGCGCTGGGTGTGCACAAGGTCATGTCTTACAGCGACGCGGGCAGCGCATTTATCTTTGGCTCTCTGGTTGGGCCAAAAATGGATGTGCTGTTTGACGGCGCAGGGTTTATTTTCGCCTTCCGCGTGCTGCCCGCCATTATCTTTGTCACCGCGCTGATCAGTCTGCTGTACTACATCGGCGTCATGGGCCTGCTGATCCGCATTCTGGGCGGTATTTTCCAGAAAGCGCTGAATATCAGCAAGATTGAGTCGTTTGTGGCGGTTACCACCATTTTCCTCGGGCAAAATGAGATCCCGGCGATTGTAAAGCCGTTTATCGATCGCCTTAACCGCAACGAACTGTTCACCGCAATCTGTAGCGGGATGGCCTCCATTGCCGGTTCGATGATGATTGGCTACGCCGGAATGGGCGTACCGATTGATTATCTGTTGGCGGCATCGTTAATGGCGATCCCCGGAGGGATCCTGTTCGCCCGTATTCTCAGTCCGGCAACGGAAGAATCCCGGGTTAGCTTTGAGAATCTTTCATTCACCGAGACGCCGCCCAAAAGTATTATTGAGGCCGCCGCCAGCGGCGCAATGACCGGACTGAAAATTGCCGCCGGGGTGGCGACGGTCGTGATGGCGTTTGTGGCGATAATCGCGCTGATTAACGGCATTATCGGCGGCATCAGCGGCTGGGCGGGCTTTGGTCCGGCAACGCTGGAGGGCATTTTCGGCTACATTCTTGCACCGCTGGCGTGGATTATGGGCGTTGACTGGAGCGATGCGACGCTGGCCGGCAGCCTGATCGGGCAGAAGCTGGCGATCAATGAGTTTGTCGCGTATCTGAACTTCTCGCCATATTTGCAGGCCGGGAGCACGCTGGATGTGAAAACCATCGCCATTATCTCTTTCGCGCTCTGCGGGTTTGCTAACTTTGGCTCGATTGGCGTGGTTGTCGGGGCGTTTTCGGCCATTTCTCCCCAGCGCGCGCCGGAGATTGCGCAGTTAGGTATGCGGGCGCTGGCGGCGGCCACGCTCTCTAACCTGATGAGCGCGACAATCGCCGGGTTCTTTATCGGACTGGCGTAGCGAACAGAGCCGGACAGCAACGCTTCGCGTCCTGTCCGGCCAGAAAGAAGCACCGCGCCATCAGGCGCTGTGCTCTAACAAATACGCGGCGTTATCGGCAGACAGGGTAGGGTTGTTGATGCTGACGCTGGCGCGCGAAAGCGCCGCACAGGCCATAGCAAACTGCGCGCTTTCGCGGAAATCGTTGCCTTCCAGGAAGCTGTAAATCAGCCCGGCCATAAAACCGTCGTCAGCGCCGAAGCTGTCGACGACCGTGTGCGCAGGCGGTGTGAGCAGGAACTGCTCGCCGTCTTTCTGGCTGCAAAATACCGACTCATCTTCCAGACAGACGAAAATCTGCTGAACGCCCTGTTGATGCAGCGCATTAACGGCGGCAATCCGATCCGCTTCGCTGTGAACAGGGTGGCCCCACAATATTTCCAGCTCTTTTTGCGTGGGTTTCAGCGTATGAATGCGCGTGAACCAGGTTTTCACTTTTGTGGCCTTAAACTCTGACACCGTATCGATAAACACCGGAATATCGTCGGCCACCGTAAAGACCCACTCAATGGCTTCCGGGGTCAGGTTGCAATCGGCAAGCACCACGCCGGAATGGCGGATTAAGTCGCGGGAACTGTTCAGCAACTGCGGCGTCAGCTGTTGCAGGATATGGGTATCGTTTATCGCCAGCACCGTCTCTTCCTGCTGGTTGGCAATGGAGAGATAGGTGGAGGTGTTATGCCCGTGCAACCGGATACAGCTGGAAATATTCACCCCAGCCTGGCGCGTTTGCTCCAGCAACGTTTCACCGTAAAAATCACTGCCGACGGCGGAAATCAGATGCACGTCGCGCCCTAACAGCGCGAGGTTATGGGCGATATTGCGCCCCACGCCGCCCGCGGAGCACTGGATGCTGCCGGGATTCGACGCCGCCTGGGGATAATGGATATCCGCCACGCCGCGAATATCCATGTTGATCGCCCCGACCACCACACAGTACGCCTGCTCGGTGAGGATATACCCTTTGCCTTTAATCACCCCTTTTCGCATTAAATCCATGATATGCGCGGCAACACGGGAGCGGCTGATCTGCAGGATATCCGCGATTTCATTTTGCTGAATCAGTGGATTGCGGCGCAGGATTTTAAGGATCTGTTTTTCCCTGTCGTTCATGACAACGCTTCCGCCTGTTCAGTTTGCTGCGCCTTTAGCCAGGCGATCTCCTCGGCCCAGATATCCGGGTTGATGGTTTCAAGGACCAGCGGGATGCCGTCAAAGCGCGGATCCTGCATGATCCAGCGGAACGCGTCGTGACCAATGTTGCCTTCCCCTAAGCTATGATGGCGGTCAACGCGGCTGCCGAAGGCGCTTTTTGCATCGTTAAGGTGCATGCCGCGCAAATAGCGAAAGCCGACGATTCGCTCAAATTCGGCGAAGGTTTTCTCGCACGCGTCTGCGGAACGTAAATCGTAGCCTGCCGCGAAAGCGTGACAGGTGTCGATGCATACCCCGACGCGTGACTTGTCTTCCACGCCATCGATAATCGCCGCGAGGTGTTCAAATTTAAACCCGAGGTTGCTGCCCTGACCGGCGGTATTTTCAATGACCGCGGTCACGCCATCGGTACGCGAGAGGGCGATGTTGATTGACTCGGCAATCTTTGCCAGACACGCCTCTTCCGCAATCTGCTGGAGATGGCTGCCCGGGTGGAAGTTCAGTAGCGACAACCCCAACTGCTCGCAGCGCTGCATTTCATCGAGAAACGCGTCGCGGGATTTTTCCAGCGCGTCGCTGACCGGGTGACCGAGATTAATCAGATAGCTGTCGTGCGGCAGAATTTGCGCGGAGGTGTAGTGGTACTTCTCGCAGGCGGCTTTGAAGTCATCAATGATTTGCGCGGTAAGCGGGGCGGCGCGCCACTGGCGCTGATTCTTGGTAAATAAAGCAAAGGCCGTCGCGTCGATTTCCGCGGCGCGAATCGCGGCGTTTGCCAGGCCGCCAGCCGCGCTGACGTGCGCTCCGATGTATTTCATAAGGGACTCCTGTTAACCCGCCTACGCAACCATGATAAAACGTGAAGGACGTTGCGTATCTGATAAAGACAATCTCCAATCATAACGGGTTAACAGGGGGGGAATGTAGCAGTTTATGCAATAACGTGATGAACCAGGATGTTAATCACGCCGCCGCCTACAATCAGCCAGGCAAACAGCACCAGCGCCATCAGCAGCGGCTTCGCTCCCGCTTTTTTCAGCGCGCTCACGTGGGTGGTAAGCCCCAGCGCCGCCATCGCCATCGCCAGCAGTACCGTGTCCAGCGTGATCAACATATCGACCACCGCCTTCGGTAACAGGTGGAACGAGTTGAAAATCGCCACCACGATGAACAGAATCGCAAACCATGGAATGGTAATTTTGCTTTTTTCCGCACCGCTTGCCGGGGAAAGCTGTTTTACCCGCGCCGCCAGGAAAATCAGGAACGGCGCCAGCATCATCACGCGCAGCATTTTAGCAATCACCGCCGCGTTTTCCGCATCCGGATTAATTGCATGTCCGGCGGCAACCACCTGCGCCACTTCATGCATGGTTGACCCTATGTAAATGCCGTAGGTTTCCGGGCTGAACCAGTGCGCCAGCAGCGGATACATCGCCGGGTAGAGGAAGATCGCCAGCGTACCGAAGATCACCACCGTCGCCACCGCAACCGTCACTTTGCTCGCTTCTGCCTTGACGACAGGTTCGGTCGCCAGTACGGCGGCCGCGCCGCAGATACTGCTGCCCGCGCCAATCAACCAACTGGTATGACGGTCCAGACCAAAGACCTTCTGCCCGAGGAAGCAGGCCAGCATAAAGGTGCTGGAAAGGGTCAGAATATCGATCAGGATCCCACTTACCCCGACGTCGGCAATTTGCGCGAAGGTCAGGCGAAAGCCGTAGAGAATGATCCCCAGACGTAACAGATGCTGCTTGGCAAACAGCACGCCGCCGTCACAACTTTTCCAGATGTGCGGGTATACGGTGTTACCTATCACCATGCCCAACAGAATAGCTAAGGTGAGGGCGCTGAACCCGGCCCCCGCTACGGCGGGAATGGAACCACCCCACAGGGCCACCCCGGTAATCACTGCACTCAGGGCGAGCCCCGGAATAAAATGCCACACAGTACGACGATGATTCGTTAAGGTGAGTTCTGTCATAACCTTCTCCTTTATCTGGGCAAAAGATTACGGCGATCTGGTTTAAAAATAAAATTGATTATATATTTATAATTAATCTTTATAAGTGGTAAGCGACCATGCACATCACCCTGCGACAACTGGAAGTATTCACCGAAGTTTTAAAAAGCGGCTCGACAACCCAGGCATCGGTGATGCTGGCGCTGTCGCAATCGGCGGTCAGCGCGGCGCTCACCGACCTGGAAGGACAGCTTGGCGTTCAGCTATTTGACCGGGTGGGAAAGCGGCTGGTGGTTAACGAACACGGGCGATTGTTGTACCCACGGGCGCTGGCGCTGCTGGAACAGGCCTCGGAAATTGAACAACTGTTTCGCGAAGATAACGGCGCTCTTCGGGTCTATGCCAGCAGCACCATTGGTAACTATATTCTTCCTGCGGTCATTGCCCGTTATCGTCATGACTTCCCGGATTTACCGCTGGAGCTGAGCGTGGGTAACAGTCAGGATGTGATCACCGCGGTGCTCGATTTTCGCGTCGATATCGGCCTGATCGAAGGGCCATGTCACAGTACGGAAATCATTTCGGAGCCGTGGCTTGAGGATGAGCTGGTGGTGTTTGCCGCGCCCTCTTCGCCGCTGGCGCAAAAACCGGTGACGCTGGAGCAGCTTGCCGCCGCCCCCTGGATCTTGCGTGAACGGGGTTCCGGCACGCGGGAAATAGTGGACTACCTGCTGTTGTCGCATTTACCCAAATTTGAAATGGCGATGGAGCTGGGAAATTCGGAAGCCATTAAGCACGCCGTACGCCACGGACTGGGCATCAGTTGCCTGTCGCGGCGGGTGATTGAAGAACAGTTGCACGCCGGCACGCTGAGCGAAGTAGCGGTACCGCTGCCGCGGCTGGTGCGTACCCTGTGGCGCATTCACCATCGCCAGAAACACCTGTCAAACGCGCTGCTGCGCTTTTTACGCTACTGCGAATAACTTCCGCAAGCGGGAGGCGGTCTCTCCTCTATCCGACGTCCTCTTCGCGTCCTTAACGAACCGGGACGCGAAATCGTCCTGTCCGGCCTACACTTTAGTGCTTTACTTATAATCCGCGGCCAGTCATGAAGGTCTCTTATAACTGCGCATTTGTGCCGGAAGGATAGCGTTTCGTCTGCTACAATCGCGCCTCATTTTTTGGATGGACAGCATTTTCACATGGTTTCCAAAACTAAAACCACAGAAGCGCCCGCGCTACGTCGCGAACTGAAGGCGCGCCACCTGACGATGATCGCCATCGGCGGCTCTATCGGTACGGGGCTTTTCGTTGCATCTGGCGCAACCATTTCAGCAGCGGGTCCAGGCGGCGCGCTGTTTTCCTATATCCTGATTGGCCTGATGGTCTACTTCCTGATGACCAGTCTTGGCGAACTGGCGGCGTATATGCCGGTTTCAGGTTCGTTTGCCACCTATGGCCAGAACTATGTTGAAGAAGGCTTTGGCTTTGCGCTGGGCTGGAACTACTGGTACAACTGGGCGGTGACGATCGCTGTTGACCTGGTCGCCGCGCAACTGGTGATGAGCTGGTGGTTCCCGGACACGCCCGGCTGGATCTGGAGCGCGCTGTTCCTTGGTGTGATTTTCCTGTTGAACTACATATCGGTACGCGGGTTTGGTGAAGCGGAATACTGGTTCTCGCTGATCAAAGTGGCGACGGTAATCATCTTTATCATCGTGGGCATCATGATGATTGTCGGTATTTTCAAAGGCACGCAGCCGGTGGGCTGGAGCAACTGGACAACCGGCGATGCGCCGTTTGCGGGCGGCTTTGCGGCGATGATCGGCGTGGCGATGATTGTCGGCTTCTCCTTCCAGGGGACTGAGCTTATCGGTATCGCCGCCGGTGAGTCTGAAGATCCGGAAAAAAACATTCCGCGCGCGGTACGTCAGGTGTTCTGGCGAATCCTGTTGTTTTACGTCTTCGCGATCCTGATTATCAGCCTGATCATTCCGTATACCGATCCGAGCCTGCTGCGTAACGATGTGAAAGACATCAGCGTCAGTCCGTTCACGCTGGTGTTCCAGCATGCGGGTCTGCTTTCGGCGGCGGCGGTAATGAATGCGGTGATCCTGACGGCGGTACTGTCGGCGGGTAACTCCGGGATGTATGCGTCAACCCGTATGCTTTACACCCTGGCCTGCGACGGTAAAGCGCCGCGTATTTTCGCGAAGCTGTCCCGCGGCGGGGTACCGCGTAACGCGCTGTATGCCACCACCGTGATTGCCGGTCTGTGCTTCCTGACCTCCATGTTCGGAAACCAGACGGTCTATTTGTGGTTGCTCAACACCTCGGGGATGACCGGTTTTATCGCCTGGCTGGGGATTGCGATCAGCCATTATCGCTTCCGTCGCGGCTATGTTATGCAGGGCAACGATATTAACGACCTGCCGTATCGTTCAGGCTTCTTCCCGCTGGGACCCATCTTCGCTTTTGTGCTGTGCCTGATCATTACGCTCGGCCAGAACTACGAAGCATTCCTGAAAGACACCATTGACTGGGGCGGCGTCGCGGCAACCTACATTGGTATCCCGCTGTTCCTGATTATCTGGTTTGGCTACAAGCTGGTAAAAGGCTCTCGTTTTGTTCGCTACAGCGAAATGCAGTTCCCCGAACGCCTGAAGAAACCGCGCTAAGCGCTTACCTGTAGGCCGGAAAAGACTATTGCATCGCCTTCCGGCAAACAAAAAACCCCGACATAAATCATGCCGGGGTTTTTTTATGCTCTCAGCCTCAGAAGTTATACGTCAGCCCCACCGTATAGCGACGGCCATCCAGTACCGTGTCATACGTGTCGTAATCGATCTGTTTATCCAGAACGTTATACACCCCGGCGGTCACCAGCAGGTTTTTATTCGCGTTATAGCGCAGGCCAACATCCACCTGGGTATACGACGGCGTGCCCTGCGACATCGAGGTTCGGCTCAGGTATTCAGAGGTTTTACCGCGGAAGTTCACCCGGCTCCAGAAACCCACGTCCTGTGTGGCCTGCCAGTCCAGCGTGGTGTTGAACATATGCTTAGGCATTTTGTTTAACGGCTTGCCAGAGAACTGACCGCTCTTTTGTTCTGATTCGGTATAGGTATAGTTCGCCGTCCAGTTGATATCGGGGGTGATTTTCCAGCCGAAGGTGGATTCCACGCCGCGCATAGTGGCTTCATCAACGTTGACGCGATCGCTGACAAAATCATACTGGGTGCTGCCGATGGTGCAGGCCGGGTCGGCGCTGCTGTTACAGCGGCGCACTTCGGTGATTTTATCTTTGAAATCGGTATTGAACAGGGTGACGCCTGCGTTAAGGTTTTCACCGTTATCCCACAGCAACGCCAGCTCTTCGCTCAGGCTTTTTTCCGGTTTCAGGTCCGGGTTGCCCACGATGATTCCGTTCAGACGGCCCCCGCCGGTGACTTGTCCCCAGCTTGCAGAGGACTGACGCAGATCCGGCGCGCGATAGCCCGCAGATACACCGCCTTTCAACGTCCATTGATCGTTCAGATGCCAGACGCCGTAACCGCGCGGTGTCCAGTTATCGCCGTAGTTTTCGTCTTTATCCATCCGAATGCCGCCGGTCAGCGTGAAGCTGTCGGTCATCGCCCATTCGTCTTCCGCAAACAGCGCCCAGCTCCAGCGGGTGAGTTTGTTCAGACCGTCTGCCGCTTCCAGTTGGTTGCCGTTGTCCGTCAGTTTTTCATAGCGATACTGACCGCCCAGCGTCAGCGTATGCGCCCCGAGGAAAATCTGGTTCTGGTTATTGAAGATAGTGTTATAGGACTTCATCTCACGGCCAGGATTGTTGGTTTCTTCCTGCTGGATGTAGCTGGTGCTGTTGACGTCTTCATAGTAGCCGCTGTGAGTCAGTGAATATGTCGTATGCTCATAGCGGTTTTCGCTTTTGCTGTTCGGCTTGCAGGTGCCATTGCGGCAGGTTTCCGCCGCCATGGATTTACCCGGCGTACTGTTGCGATCCTGAAGCTCGCGGGCAATATCAAAATCGAAATCGTTTTTATCGTCCGGCGTGAAGTTCAGGGTCAGGCCGCCGTTGCGCAGGCGCTGTTCATTATAGCCGTTGACGATCTGGTCTTCCGCGCGGCGAGAGAGCAGGCCGGTCACTTTCGCCCCCAGCAGGCCGTCGATCAGCGGACCGGAGGCATAGGCGTTGGTCTGGAACAGATCGCCGGAATCACTGTCTTCCTGGAAGGTGGCGTCGCCATGCAGCGAGCCGCTCCAGCCTTTAGTGTTGGAGACTTTTTTGGTGATCACGTTAATCACGCCGCCCATGGCATCGGAACCGTACAGCGAGGACATCGGGCCGCGAATCACTTCGATACGTTCGATAGACTCCAGCGGCGGCAGCCAGCCTTGTTCGATACCGGAATTGTCGCTGTTCGGGCGGGTTCCGCGGGTGCTAATGCGTTTGCCGTTGACGAGGAACAGCGTGTACTGCGACGCCATCCCGCGGATGCTGATGTCGCTGCTGCTTCCGCCGCCGGTGACCACGACACCGGGGACGTCTTTCAGCGCATCGGTCACGTCGCGATACGCTTTATCTTCAAGTTGCTGTTTGGTGATAACCGAAATCGACGCAGGCGCGTTCTGAATTTTCTGCTCAAATCCGGTTGCTGTCACCACAACGGTATCCTGATCGGCAGCCTGAACGAGCGATGGGAGGCATGCCGCGCCGACGGCGACAGCGAGAGCCTTAACGTGAGGTATGGTCATTTTGTCATTCCATTAAACGAGTAAAATCCGCTTGTCATGTAAAAGGCCATGACAACTGTATGTATTTGTCTTTTAAGGACTCTTTGCGGTAAAGAAGCGGAAGAATTGTACAAAATAATCTATATTTGTAAACACAAATGATAATTGAAATCATTTGTGTTTAGTTGATTTATAAAGAAAAAGCTTGCAAGTCAACAGGATACGTAAACGTAAATGTGACGAAAAAATGAAGAAAAAAAGGAGATATGACGGAAAAATTGGAGAGGCGCGGCAAGCCCGGTAAACAGGAGAGGGCGCGTGACCCCACCGACGTTGTGCCCGGCGACATAGCCGGGCATGCGCATTATTTCATCAGATGTTCGGCGTGGAACCGCAGATGATCCTCTATAAAGGAGGCGATAAAGTAATAGCTGTGATCGTAGCCCGGCTGAATACGCAGCGTCATGGGCCACGCGGTCTGCCGGGCGGCTTCCGCCAGAACGGCAGGCTGGAGCTGATCGGCGAGGAACTGATCGCTGTCGCCCTGATCGATAAGCGTCGGTATGGCCTCTTCCGGCTTGCTGGCATACATCAGCGCGCAGCTGTCCCATTGTGCCCAGTCGGCTTTATCCTCACCCAGATAAGCGGAAAAAGCTTTTTCGCCCCAGGGCACGCGACAGGGGTTAACGATCGGCGCAAAGGCGGAAACGCTGGTATATTTGCCGGGGTTCTTTAACGCCAGTACCAACGCGCCGTGTCCGCCCATTGAATGGCCGCTGATCGCACAGCGATCGCTGACGTTGAATTGCGCCTGGATCAGCGCAGGCAGTTCGTCGCGAATATAGTCGTACATGCGGAAATGCGCGGCCCAGGGCTGCTGCGTGGCATTGAGGTAGAAACCGGCGCCCTGGCCGAGATCGTAACCGTCATCGTTGGCGACCGCGTCACCGCGCGGGCTGGTGTCCGGCATGACCAGTACCATCCCCAGTTCTGCGGCGATCCGCTGCGCGCCCGCTTTGGTGGTAAAGTTTTCGTCATTACAGGTTAAGCCCGAGAGCCAGTACAGGACCGGAGGCGGCGTGTTGTCGCGGGGCGGCGGAAGAAAAATGCTGAACGTCATTGTACAGTTCAGCGCGGTGGAGTCGTGTCGCCAGCGTTGCTGCCAACCTTCAAAACAGCGGTGCTCCTCAAGCATTTCCATGCGTGGCTCCTTGTTATGTGATCGGAATGTGTTCGCAAACGCCCCATAATACAGATAATTCATGGTGCTGTGAGTAACTTTCACTTCCGCATTCAGCAAAGATGCCTCATCATTTGCACAACGTATAATTAACAGATTTCCGCAGTCTGTTCTGGCGGCGGAACGAAAGGCAACGACGATTTCAATAATTATCGTTGTGAATACTGGATTATGTGCACGGCCTCACGCACAATAATCGGGCTGTCACACAGCCGACAAACTTTGCCCCACGCAGGGCAGAGGCGCCACACCTGCAGGAGAAAAATTGATGTCATCACTGAGTAAAGAAGCGGCTCTGGTACATGAAGCGCTGGTCGCGCGAGGGCTGGAAACACCGTTGCGCCCGCCCGTGCATGAGATGGATAACGAAACGCGCAAACGTCTTATCGCCGGCCATATGACCGAAATTATGCAGCTGCTTAATCTCGACCTGAGCGATGACAGCCTGATGGAAACGCCGCATCGCATTGCGAAAATGTATGTCGATGAAATTTTCTCTGGTCTGGATTACGCCAACTTCCCGAAAATTACCGTCATAGAAAACAAAATGAAGGTGGATGAAATGGTGACGGTGCGCGATATCACGCTAACCAGTACCTGTGAGCACCATTTTGTGACTATCGACGGTAAAGCGACGGTCGCCTATATCCCGAAAGATTCGGTGATCGGCCTGTCAAAAATCAATCGCATCGTGCAGTTCTTCGCACAGCGTCCGCAGGTGCAGGAGCGCTTAACCCAGCAGATCCTGACCGCCTTACAGACCCTGCTCGGCACGAATAATGTCGCGGTATCGATTGATGCTGTGCATTATTGCGTGAAAGCGCGCGGTATCCGCGATGCGACCAGCGCCACCACCACCACTTCGCTCGGCGGTCTGTTCAAGTCCAGCCAGAATACGCGTCAGGAATTCTTGCGCGCAGTGCGTCACCATAACTGATCGGGGCAGAGGCTATGGCGCGAAATGTCACGCTGGATGTTGTTCGTGGCGTCGCCGTTCTGGGCATTCTGCTTCTGAATATCAGCGCCTTTGGTTTACCAAAGGCGGCTTACCTTAATCCTGCCTGGTATGGCGAGATTACCGCGCAGGATGCCTGGACCTGGGCTGTACTCGATGTGTTCGCCCAGGCCAAATTCCTCACGCTTTTTGCCTTGTTGTTTGGCGCCGGACTGCATATGCTGCTGCCGCGCGGAAAACGCTGGATCCAGGCGCGACTGACCCTGCTGGTTTTGCTGGGTTTTTTGCATGCCCTGTTGTTCTGGGATGGCGATATTTTGCTGGCTTATGGCCTGGTCGGGCTGATTTGCTGGCGGCTGGTGCGCGATGCGCCTTCGGTAAAAAGCCTGATGAATACGGGCATTCTGCTGTATCTGGTCGGTATTGGCGTTTTACTGCTGCTCGGCGCGATCTCTGACAGCCAAACCAGTCGCGCGTGGACGCCAGACGACGCGGCGCTTCTGTATGAAAAATACTGGAAGGTGAACGGGGGTATGGAAGCCATCAGCAACCGGGTTGACGCGTTGTCCAACAGTCTGCTGGCGCTGGGCGCGCAGTATGGCTGGCAACTGGCCGGGATGATGCTGGTCGGGGCATCGCTGATGCGCAGCGGTTGGCTGAAAGGGCAGTATAGCCTTGCCCACTATCGACGCACCGGTTTCCTGCTGATTGCCGTTGGCCTGCTGATTAATCTGCCTGCCGTGGTTGCGCAGTGGCAACTGGCGTGGAGCTACCGCTGGTGCGCGTTTTTGTTACAAGCGCCGCGCGAGCTGAGCGCGCCGTTACAGACGATCGGCTATGCCGCGCTGCTGTTCGGCTACTGGCCGCAGCTAAGTCGTCTAAAACTCGTATTTGCCATCGCCTGCGTTGGGCGGATGGCGCTGACCAACTACCTGCTACAAACGCTCCTCTGTACCACGCTGTTTTATCAGTTTGGCTTATTTATGCAGTTTGACCGTAGCACGCTGCTGCTGTTCGTCATCCCCGTCTGGCTGGTAAACCTGCTGTTCTCCGTTTTCTGGTTGCGCTTCCTGCCGCAGGGGCCGGTGGAATGGGTATGGCGTCAGTTAACCCTGCGGGCATCAGGAGCGCGCATCTCTCATACATCCGGATAACGATCTGGATCACAATCATTAACAAAACGGATGTAAGCGCTTTCATCCCTGTGACCTTACTCACGTAGCGCTTTTCCTACCGCTGACAAAATAGCCGCCAGTTGTGCAGTGAACCACTGCATTGTCAAACAGGGTAGTGAATATGATCACCATACGTGATGTGGCGCGTCAGGCTGGCGTATCCGTGGCGACGGTTTCCCGGGTTTTAAACAACAGCGCGCTGGTCAGTCCCGATACGCGCGAGGCGGTAATGAAAGCGGTGACGCTGCTGGGCTATCGCCCCAACGCCAATGCGCAGGCGCTGGCGACGCAGGTGAGTGAAACCATCGGCGTGGTGGTGATGGATGTCTCTGATGCCTTTTTTGGCGCACTGGTGAAAGCGGTCGATATGGTCGCCCAACAGCATCAGAAATATGTCCTGATCGGCAACAGCTATCATGAGGCGGAAAAAGAGCGCCATGCGATTGAAGTGCTGATCCGTCAGCGATGTAACGCGCTGATCGTCCATTCAAAGGCGCTGAGCGATCGTGAACTGGGCGAATTTATGGATCAAATCCCCGGCATGGTGCTGATTAACCGTATCGTGCCTGGCTATGCTCATCGCTGCGTCTGCCTGGACAACATCAGCGGCGCGAAAATGGCGACCCGGATGCTGCTGAACAACGGTCACCAGCGGATTGGTTATTTGGCCTCCAGCCACGGTATTGAAGATGACGATATGCGCAGGGAAGGGTGGCTGAGCGCGCTTGGCGAGCAGGGGATAACGCCGCCGGAAAGCTGGACAGGCGTGGGCTCGCCGGACATGCAGGGCGGGGAGTCTGCAATGGTCGAACTGCTGGGGCGCAACCTGCAACTGACCGCCGTCTTCGCCTATAACGACAGCATGGCCGCCGGCGCGCTGACGGCACTCAAGGATAACGGCATTGCCATCCCGCTGCATCTTTCGATCATTGGTTTCGATGATATTCCCATTGCCCGTTACACCGATCCACAACTGACAACGGTGCGTTATCCCATCGCGTCGATGGCGAAACTGGCAACCGAGCTGGCATTACAGGGCGCGGCGGGGACGCTGGACGCAACGGCGACCCACTGTTTTATGCCGACGCTGGTCAGGCGACATTCCGTCGCAGCCCGGCAGAATGCGGTAGTGATCACTAACTTATGACGTCGGCAGATGTAACCGTTTTCAATATGTGAGTAAATTCACAGTATATTAACATTGCCGTCGCTATGATGGCACCGCTTAGCGCAGTGTAACTACGATGTAACCGTGAGTAATCACTTTTAACGAATGAAAGCTGCTTTAAGCAAAATTAAAACCTATTTCTGGAGCGTTACCGGGCAAGGAAGAACGATTTTTTTAAAAAGAGCCTCGGCGTTCAATTAACACTTCGTTAACGTTATGTCCCGCCGGGCATTTATCTGAAGCACTACCCTGCATAATAAAACCGGAGTTACCATGAATAAGAAGGTGTTGACCCTTTCTGCTGTAATGGCAGGCATGTTGTTCGGCGCGGCTGCGCACGCCGCGGATACTCGCATCGGTGTGACAATCTATAAATATGACGATAACTTTATGTCCGTGGTGCGTAAGGCTATCGAAGCAGACGCGAAAGCGGCGCCGGACGTCCAGTTGCTGATGAACGACTCGCAAAACGACCAGTCCAAACAGAACGATCAGATAGACGTCCTGCTGGCGAAGGGGGTGAAAGCGCTGGCGATCAACCTGGTCGACCCGGCGGCGGCTGGCACCGTTATTGAAAAAGCCCGCGGCCAGAACGTGCCGGTGGTTTTCTTCAACAAAGAACCTTCCCGTAAAGCGCTGGACAGTTATGACAAAGCCTATTACGTCGGCACTGACTCCAAAGAATCCGGTATTATCCAGGGCGATCTGATCGCGAAACACTGGGCGGCGAATCAGGGCTGGGATCTGAATAAAGACGGTCAGATTCAGTTCGTACTGCTGAAAGGCGAGCCGGGTCACCCGGACGCGGAAGCGCGTACCACTTACGTGGTTAAAGAATTGAACGACAAAGGCATCAAGACCGAACAGCTTCAGTTAGATACCGCCATGTGGGATACCGCTCAGGCGAAAGACAAAATGGACGCGTGGTTGTCCGGCCCGAACGCTAACAAAATTGAA
The DNA here is from genome assembly GCF_030332325.1 of Citrobacter sp. Cs237. Lineage (NCBI taxonomy): Bacteria > Pseudomonadati > Pseudomonadota > Gammaproteobacteria > Enterobacterales > Enterobacteriaceae > Citrobacter > Citrobacter sp. Cs237. The sequence continues at coordinate 23,993 of NZ_JAOWIB010000101.1, forward strand.
GTGGTTATCGCTAACAACGATGCGATGGCAATGGGGGCGGTAGAAGCGCTGAAAGCGCACAACAAAACCAGCATTCCGGTCTTTGGCGTGGATGCGCTGCCAGAAGCGCTGGCGCTGGTGAAATCCGGAGCGATGGCCGGTACTGTGCTGAATGACGCCAACAACCAGGCGAAAGCGACATTCGATCTGGCGAAAAACCTGGCGGATGGCAAAGGCGCCGCAGACGGCACCAGCTGGAAAATTGAAAACAAAATTGTGCGCGTTCCTTACGTGGGCGTAGATAAAGATAACCTGGCCGAGTTCTCCAAAAAGTAAGACTGTTGGGCGCGATCGCGATCGCGCCCTTTAATCACGCACTCTGCGAGGCCGACAAGGTATAATTATGGTCAGCACAACGACACCGTCATCAGGCGAATACTTGTTGGAAATGAGCGGTATCAACAAGTCTTTTCCCGGCGTTAAGGCACTTGATAATGTTAATTTAAAAGTCCGTCCACACTCTATTCATGCATTGATGGGAGAAAACGGCGCAGGGAAATCGACACTATTGAAATGTCTTTTTGGCATCTATCAAAAAGATTCTGGCAGCATATTATTTCAGGGGAAAGAGATCGATTTCCATTCAGCGAAAGAAGCGCTGGAAAACGGTATTTCAATGGTTCATCAGGAATTAAACCTGGTATTACAACGCTCTGTGATGGACAACATGTGGCTCGGGCGTTATCCCACCAAAGGCATGTTTGTCGATCAGGACAAAATGTATCGCGACACAAAAGCGATATTTGACGAACTGGATATTGATATCGACCCGCGGGCGCGCGTCGGGACGCTTTCCGTTTCGCAAATGCAGATGATCGAAATTGCCAAGGCGTTTTCCTATAACGCCAAAATCGTCATCATGGATGAGCCGACCTCGTCGTTAACCGAAAAAGAGGTTAATCATCTGTTTACGATTATTCGTAAGCTGAAAGAACGCGGCTGCGGCATTGTGTATATCTCGCATAAAATGGAAGAGATTTTCCAGCTCTGCGATGAGGTCACGGTGCTGCGCGACGGTCAGTGGATTGCCACTCAGCCGCTCGAAGGGCTGGATATGGACAAGATCATCGCCATGATGGTTGGACGCTCGCTGAACCAGCGTTTCCCGGATAAAGAGAACAAACCCGGTGAAGTAATACTGGAAGTGCGTAATCTGACGTCGCTGCGCCAGCCGTCGATTCGTGACGTCTCTTTTGATCTGCATAAAGGTGAAATTCTCGGTATTGCCGGGCTGGTAGGCGCAAAACGTACCGACATCGTCGAAACGCTGTTTGGTATTCGTGAGAAATCTTCCGGCACCATTACCCTGCACGGCAAAAAAATCAATAACCATAATGCGAACGAAGCCATCAACCACGGCTTTGCGTTGGTTACCGAGGAGAGACGCTCTACCGGTATTTATGCCTATCTGGATATTGGGTTTAACTCCTTAATCTCCAATATCCATAATTATAAAAACAAGGTCGGTCTGTTAGACAATTCGCGGATGAAAAGCGACACCCAGTGGGTTATTGACTCCATGCGGGTAAAAACCCCTGGCCACCGCACGCAAATTGGTTCGCTTTCCGGAGGCAACCAGCAGAAAGTGATTATTGGTCGCTGGCTGCTGACCCAGCCGGAGATATTAATGCTCGACGAGCCCACGCGTGGGATTGACGTTGGCGCCAAATTTGAAATCTATCAGTTAATTGCGGAACTGGCCAAAAAAGGAAAAGGGATCATCATTATCTCCTCCGAAATGCCGGAATTGTTAGGGATAACCGATCGTATTCTGGTCATGAGCAACGGACTCGTGTCTGGAATTGTTGATACTAAAACGACCACGCAAAATGAAATTTTGCGTCTTGCGTCTTTGCACCTTTAAGATCAGGGGCTCCTCATGAGTGCGTTAAATAAGAAAAGTTTTCTCACTTATCTGAAAGAGGGCGGTATTTACGTCGTTCTTTTAGTTTTACTGGCAATTATTATTTTTCAGGATCCCACGTTCTTAAGTCTGCTTAACCTGAGTAACATTCTGACTCAGTCCTCGGTGCGCATTATTATCGCCCTCGGTGTGGCGGGGCTGATCGTCACCCAGGGGACAGACCTGTCAGCCGGGCGTCAGGTCGGGCTGGCGGCGGTGGTTGCGGCAACACTATTGCAGTCGATGGAGAACGCCAATAAGGTCTTTCCGGAAATGGCGACCATGCCGATTGCGCTGGTGATCCTGATTGTCTGCGCTATTGGCGCGATTATCGGCCTGATCAACGGCATCATTATCGCCTATCTGAACGTGACGCCGTTTATTACCACGCTGGGTACGATGATTATCGTGTACGGTATTAACTCCCTGTATTACGACTTCGTTGGGGCATCGCCGATTTCCGGCTTTGACAGCGGTTTCTCGACCTTCGCGCAGGGCTTTATCGCGTTAGGCAGCTTCCGGCTTTCCTATATCACATTCTACGCACTGATCGCCGTGGCGTTCGTGTGGGTGTTGTGGAACAAAACCCGCTTCGGTAAAAATATTTTCGCTATCGGCGGCAACCCGGAAGCGGCGAAAGTGTCTGGCGTCAACGTCGCGCTGAACCTGCTGATGATCTATGCCCTCTCCGGCGTGTTCTACGCGTTTGGCGGTTTGCTGGAAGCGGGGCGTATCGGCTCCGCCACCAACAACCTCGGCTTTATGTATGAACTGGATGCGATTGCCGCGTGTGTCGTAGGCGGCGTATCGTTTAGCGGCGGCGTTGGGACGGTGTTGGGCGTGGTGACCGGGGTCATTATCTTTACGGTTATCAACTACGGCCTGACCTATATCGGCGTTAACCCGTACTGGCAGTACATTATCAAGGGCGGCATTATCATTTTCGCCGTTGCGCTGGACTCCCTGAAGTACGCACGTAAGAAGTAACCGGCAGGACAAAAAAACCGGCGCAGAGCCTCTGCGCCGGTTTTTTATTTAAAGAACACTAACCAGACGCCGACAACCAGCGCGCCAACGGCAACGCCAAAATAGGCGATAACGTAGCTCCAGTAGACGCCCGGTTGCCCGGTCCGCTGAATGATAAGCGGCGTCTGCGAGCCTTTTACCGTTTTTTCTACACTGCCTGCGCGTAGCGCTTTGAGCCCTTCACGAAAGGTCCACAGGACGATCATCAGTACGCCAATGACGATAAAAATCGTTTTATCTTCCATGTTATTTTCCCAGTTTCTTTTGCAATTCCAGCAACTGCTCTGGCGTAACCGCCGGGTAACCCTGCGCGTCATCGGGGATCTGATGCTGTGTCGGGATAGGCACCAGCGGGCCGAGGAAACGCGGTTCACGCTTAAACAAGTACAGGTCCGCCAGCGCGCCAAAGCGTGCGCCAAACTCGCGAACCCGAACCGTCAGCATATCCTTCGGCGACGGGACGGCGTAGCACTGCGCCTGAATGCCCATGTGCAGAGCGATAAACAGCGCGCGCTCGCAGTGGAAGCGCTGAGTGATGATAATAAAGTCGTTGGTGTCAAAAACCTTGCGGGTGCGGACAATTGAATCCAGCGTGCGGAACCCGGCGTAATCCAGCACGATGTCCGCCGGATCGACGCCTGCGGCAATCAGATCCTTACGCATGGTTCTCGGTTCGTTATAACTCTGCAGGGCGTTGTCGCCGCTAAGCAGCAAATAGTTCACTTTCCCGCTGTTATAGGCGTTGAGCGCGCCCTGAATGCGGTAACGGTAGTACTGGTTGATGACGCCAGCGCGATAATATTTCGCGGTGCCGAGCACCACGCCGACCTGACGATAGGGAAGGTCCTGCAGTTCATCATAAATATAGGGCGCGGTTTTCCAGCTCATCCAGCGGTCAAGGCCGAGCACGGTCAACAGCAGCAAGCCGATCAGGACTAACAGGCTGTAAAAAACGCGCTTTAGCATGAAGAAAACTCGGTAACGGGATGAAATTTCAATCAGGCTACTTTACCCGCCTGCGAAGCGCAAGAAACGGCAGTCTGATCGAAGGGATTTTCAGCAATACGCCCGGCAAAAAACGCGTACCATCCAGGCAGGAAAAAGCAACGGCAATTGCGCAAGAGGGGGGATGTTGCTCACGCCGGCCTGGATGATGACAGGTTTATGCTAACAATACGCGGTCGATATTATTACAGCCTAATGCCTTCAGCGTTGCGGCGGTGGCATCCCACTGAATCAACGAGGCGTCCGATTTTTCCGCCAGCACCGCCCGCTGAATATCGGCAAAATCATATCCGTTGAGATTCAATAAATTCAGCGCGCCCTGAAGCGGCGGCAGAGTCGGGTTAAACGCCGCATTTTCGGCGTAGCTTCCGCTAAAAATGTTGCCGTCTTTGCACGCCAGCGCCACGCCGCTTGGTGACTGGCTGTAAGGCATATGTGAGCGGTTCGCCGCGGCAATGGCCGCTTGCGCCAGCGCGTCGCCTTCGGCGGAGAAGCCGTGATCCTGCTCGTCCATCAAGAGCGTCTTAATGTCCAGATCTTTAGGGCCGAAGGCGTCCGGCAGATAGTCGCGCAGGGTATGCGGTTCGCGTCCTGGCAGATGAATGCGCAGATCCAGCCCGCTGTTCAGTTCATTCATAAACTGACGACAGTGACCACATGGCGTGTAGTTGACAGTGATCGCCGCAAGGCCTTTTTCACCGCGCAGCCACGCGTGACTGATAGCGCTTTGCTCGGCATGGACGGTTTGCTGCATGGTGGCGCCCAGATATTCCATATTGCCGCCGAAATACCAGGTGCCGCTGACGCCGCGCGCAATCGCGCCGACGTTGAAATGGGAGAGCGGGGTACAGGCGCAGGCCGCAGCCAGGGGCAGCAGCGCAAATGCCAGCGCGTCTTCGTCAAGTCCCGTGGCGCTTTTCAGCCACGCGACCTGCTCTGCGGTCAGCAAGGCGGGGAAATGCGTTTCCGCCAGGATCGGTGCCAGCGCTGATTGCAAGTTATCCGCAAGTTGGCCAAAGGCAGTGTGAAAACGTGGGTGCATGGCGTTGCCTCAAAATAATGTAATGGGATCGTAGTGTACGGGCCTGTCAGGGCTTTATATGTGATATAAATCTCATTATTTGTGCAACTTATGAAACTTAAATGAAAAATGCGCGACGTATCGCAAATTTTAGCCGGCTACCGCCAGAATTAGCGGAAACAAAAACGGCGCGATCAGGGAGGTGATGATCCCGCAGATCACCAGCGCCAGCGAACTGAACGCCCCTTCCTGATAATCCAGCTCCGCGCAGCGGGCGGTGCCGAGGGCGTGAGAAGCCGTTCCCATTGCCAGGCCACGCGCGGCTTTAGTACGAATACGCATGGCATTTAACAGGGTGTGGCCAAAGACGGCGCCGAGAATACCGACAAATATCACGCAAACCGCGCTCACTGCCGGGATGCCGCCAATGCTGCCGCCCACCGCCATTGCGATTGGCGTGGTGACGGATTTTGGCAATACCGACGCGGCAATTTCCGGGGTTGCCCCCATCAGCAGCGCAACCGAGGTGCCGGTCACCATCGCCACGACGCTGCCGACAAAGCAGATGGTGATGATGGATTTCCAGCGGGCGCGGATTTGGTGCAACTGTTCATATAGCGGATAGGCCAGCGCCACGACCGCCGGTTGCAGCAGATCGTTTAACACTTCACTGCCTTTGAAATAGTGATCGTAGGGAATCCCCGTAAGCAGCAAAAACGGAATGATGACCACCATCGCCACCAGCAGCGGGTTCAGCAACGGAAACTTAAAGCGCGCCGCCAGCTTCCGCGCGGCAAAAAAGACCGCTAAGGTCAGCGGCAGCGACCACCAGATATAGGCCATCATTCTTTTGATCCTTTCTGTCCAACCACTTTACGTTCACCGTGAACCAGGTGCGAACTCCAGCTGACCACCAGAAAAACCACCAGCGTACTGATGGCGCACGAGACCACCACCGGGCCAAACTGCGCGCGCAGTAAGTCAAAATACTGCATCACGCCCACGCCAATTGGCACAAACAGCAGCGCCATATAGCGAATCAGGACATAGCAGCCAGGATTGACCCATTTAGCGGGGATGATTTGTAGCGCCAGCAGGACAAACAGGATCAGCATGCCGATAATGCTGCCGGAAATGGCGACAGGAAGCAGAGTTGCAATAAAAATGCCCGCATACAGGCAGGCATAGATCAGCACGAAAGCGCGTAAATATTGCCAGATGATATTCAGTGTCTTACTCATGGGATACGCCTTAAATGAGATGGATTCATCATACAATTAAACGTTAAAACGTGCTACCGATCACATCATGAATTCTTAGCATACTGAGGATAGACAACGGGAACATCGTGCCATGTTCTCCTTTCGTCGGGCTAGACCTGCGTCAGAAAGTGCAGAAAGCGGCTGAGCGCCGCCGAAGGCGTTTCGTTGTTGCGCCAGAATACGCCGACGCTGCCTTTCTGCTCTATCTTCGGCAGGTTCAGGATCACCAGCTGCCCCTGGCTGGCATAGCGCTGCGCCAGCCGTAAAGAAAGAATAGAGATCATGTCGCTGCTTTGCAGCAGGTTAGTGCTGACGTTCATGGATGCCGATTCAATGGTGTTCTCTGGCAGCATCACGCCGTTATCGACCAGCGCGTTATCAATGCTGATGCGGATGGGCGTCCCCGTCGGCCAGACGATCCAGCGCCAGCTGGCAAGATCGTTCCAGGAGAGGCTGGCATGGCTGGCCAGTGGGTGATCCGGCCGCGCAACAAAGCAGACGGGTTCGGTATACAGGACCTGATAGTTCAGCGGAAGCTGGAGCGCCCGCCCGCCAACCCGGCCAACCACCACATCCACTGACCCCGCCAGCAGATCGTGCAGCAGCGGCGTCATCACTTTTTCTTCGATGTTGAGGTGCAGCGTCGGCATTTCGCTAAGCAAACCGAGGATCGCCTGTGACACACAGTCAGTCGCCACCGGCGAGCAACCGATTTTCAGGCTGCCGACCAGACCACCGGCCTTAAAGCGGGCAATTTCATACTGGGATCGCTCCATGTCGTTGATTAAGCGCTGAGCATGCTGCAACAACAATTTGCCGCCTTCGGACGGGCGCAGGCCTTTACTGTGACGTTCGAAGAGCGTGATCCCTATCTCATCTTCGAGCTGTGACAACCATTTCGACAGCGCGGGCTGGCTGATATTCATCATTCGCGCCACCTGCGTGAGATTGCCTTGCTCGCCCAGCGCCATCAGCGTTTGCAGGTGATGAAGTTTCAATTTCTGCGCCCAGTTTGCCATCCGCGATAACCTCCAGGTTATGTCTCTGCATGAAAAGCCATTGTACATTTTATCGCCCCATCTACAAACTCGTAACATACCAAAAACAAAAGAACCTCTTACCTTACCTGCACCGAGGCATACACAATGACTCAACGACGTGAACTACAGGCTCTGATCGATGCCGCCCCCGTCGGCAAAACCCAGTGGCGGGTGATCATCTGCTGCTTTCTGGTGGTGATGCTGGACGGCTTTGATACTGCCGCGATTGGCTTTATTGCACCCGACATTCGCAGCCACTGGCAACTGACCGCCGGTGACCTCGCGCCGCTGTTTGGCGCGGGACTGCTGGGGCTGACGGCGGGCGCGCTGCTTTGCGGCCCACTTTCCGACCGCTTTGGCCGCAAACGGGTTATCGAGCTTTGCGTGGCGCTGTTCGGCGCTCTGAGTCTGATCTCGGCGTTTTCGCCGGATCTGCAAACGCTGGTATTCCTGCGCTTTTTGACCGGGCTTGGGCTGGGCGGCGCGATGCCGAACACCATCACCATGACCTCTGAATATCTGCCTGCGCGGCGGCGCGGCGCGCTGGTGACCCTGATGTTCTGCGGCTTTACCCTCGGTTCGGCGATGGGGGGGATCGTCAGCGCCCAACTGGTGGCGGTCATTGGCTGGCACGGCATTCTGATCCTTGGCGGGGTGCTGCCGTTAATGCTGTTCGCCGCGCTGCTGTTCGTGCTGCCGGAATCTCCGCGCTGGCAGGTTCGTCGCCAGCTGCCGCAGGCCACCATTGCCCGCACGGTCAGCGCCATTACCCGTCAGCGTTACGAGGACACGCATTTTTACCTTAATGAAGCGGCGGCGATCGCCAAAGGCAGCATTCGTCAGCTTTTCGTGGGTCGCCAGTTGCCCATTACCCTGATGTTATGGGTAGTGTTCTTCATGAGCCTGCTGATTATTTATCTGCTTTCAAGCTGGATGCCCACGCTGCTCAACCACCGCGGCATTGACCTCCAGCAGGCCTCCTGGGTGACGGCGGCTTTCCAGATTGGCGGTACGCTGGGGGCGCTGGCGCTGGGCGTACTGATGGATAAACACAACCCGTTCCGGGTTCTGGCGGTGAGCTATGCGCTGGGCGCGGTGTGCATCATCATGATTGGCCTGAGCGAAAACGGCCTGTGGCTGATGGCGCTGGCGATTTTTGGTACCGGGGTAGGGATCAGCGGATCGCAGGTGGGACTGAACGCCTTAACCGCCACGCTCTACCCGACGCAAAGCCGCGCGACGGGCGTCAGTTGGTCAAACGCGGTGGGTCGCTGCGGCGCCATCGTCGGATCGCTCTCCGGCGGCGTGATGATGGCGATGAATTTCTCATTCGATACGCTGTTTTTCATTATCGCTGTCCCGGCGGCGATCAGCGCGGTGATGTTGACCCTGCTGATCGTGGTTGTCCGTCAGTCAGCCTCTGTCCCCGATAACGTGCCGCGCACTGGCGGTATGGTAAATGAATAAGGAGAATCCCTATGTCTGAACATAACCAGGATGTCAAAAACAGCCGTCAGCAGTTCTATCAGCATATTTCGGGGCAAAACCTGACCCCGCTGTGGGAGTCGCTGCATCACCTGGTGCCGCAAACCCCGAACGCCAACTGCGCGCCGGCTTACTGGAACTACCAGGAAATTCGTCCGCTGCTGCTGGAGAGCGGCAACCTGATTGGCGCAAAAGAGGCGGTGCGGCGCGTGCTGGTGCTGGAAAACCCGATGCTGCGCGGACAATCCTCTATCACCTCGACGCTGTATGCCGGGCTTCAACTGATCATGCCGGGAGAGGTCGCCCCGAGCCACCGCCATAACCAGTCGGCGCTGCGGTTTATTGTGGAAGGGAAAGGGGCGTTCACTGCCGTGGATGGCGAGCGCACGCAGATGCACGTCGGTGACTTTATTCTGACGCCGCAATGGCAGTGGCATGACCATGGCAACCCGGGCGATGAGCCGGTTGTCTGGCTTGACGGGCTGGACCTGCCGCTGGTGAATCTTCTCGGCTGCGGCTTTGCCGAGGATTACCCGGAAGATCAGCAGCCGGTGACGCGCAAAGAGGGCGATTACCTGCCGCGCTATGCCGCTAACATGCTGCCGCTGCGTCAGCAAAAGGGGAATTCATCACCGATCTTCAACTATCGCTACGATCGCAGTCGCGAAGCGCTGCACGATCTGACCCGTTTCGGCGAGGCCGACGAGTGGGACGGCTACAAAATGCGCTACGTCAACCCGGTCACCGGCGGGTACCCGATGCCATCGATGGGCACTTTCCTGCAGCTGTTGCCGAATGGCTTTGTCTCGCGGATGGCGCGTACCACCGACAGCACCATTTACCACGTGGTGGAGGGCAGCGGCGAAGTGACCATCGGCAATGAAACCTTCACCTTTACCGCCAAAGACATTTTCGTGGTGCCGACCTGGCACGGCGTGTCGTTTACATCCTTCGATGACACCGTGTTATTCAGTTTTTCAGACCGGCCGGTACAGGAAGCCCTCGGGTTATTCCGCGAAGCACGTTATTAATAAGGGAGAAAACAATGACTCAGTATGTATTTGAACCGCAAGCGCCCGTTACCGTACCGGTGGTCGGCAGCGATGAACGCTTCCCCGTCCGCCGCGTGTATTGCGTCGGACGCAACTACGCCGCCCATGCCCGGGAAATGGGCTTCGACCCGGATCGCGAGCCGCCGTTCTTCTTCTGCAAGCCCGCCGATGCCGTAGTGCCGGTGCCGGCAGGTGAAACGCTCGAACTGCCGTATCCGGCGCAAACCGACAATTACCACTATGAAATTGAGCTGGTGGTGGCGATAGGCAAAAAAGGCAGTGATATCCCGTTAGAAAACGCCCATGAATATGTCTGGGGCTATGCCACCGGACTGGATATGACCCGCCGCGATCGGCAGATGGAAATGCGCCAGATGGGCCGTCCGTGGGAGATTGGCAAAGCGTTCGATCTCTCTGCGCCCATCGCGCCGCTGCATAAAGCCAGCCAGGCGCCGGACGTTAATGCCGCGCCTATCTGGCTCCAGGTCAACGGCGAAGATCATCAGCGCAGCGACATCCGCCACCTCATCTGGTCGGTGAACGAAACCATTAGCTATCTGTCCGGCTTTTTCGAACTGCAACCGGGGGATCTCATTTTTACCGGCACGCCGGAAGGGGTGGGGGCAGTGGTGAAGGGCGATGTGATCACCGGTAATGTGGACGGGTTAACCCCCCTCGCCGTGAAGATTGTCTGAGGTGAGACATGAAGCTGTACAGTTTTTTCAATAGTTCGGCCTCGTACCGCGTGCGCATTGCACTGGCGCTGAAAGGTATCGACTACCAGACGGTGGGCGTCAATATCCGCATCGGTCAGCAAAATGAACTGGCCTACCGGCGGATGAATCCGGTGGGGCTGGTGCCAACGCTGGTGACCGATGACGGCGACGCGCTTGGCCAGTCGCTGGCGATTATCGACTGGCTGGACCGGCATTTCCCGCAGTCGCCACTGCTGCCGGCCAGCGATCCGGCGCGCAGCCAGGTGCTGGAGATTGTCTACGCCATCGCCTGTGATATTCACCCAGTGAATAATCTGCGGGTGCTGCGCTATCTCACTGACGAACTGAAGATCAGCGAAGAGGATAAAAAACGCTGGTACGCGCACTGGATCCAGCAGGGGCTGAGCGCTGTTGAACAGTTGTTGCGTCAAAGCCAGTCTCAGTCGTACTGCGTCGGAAACCGTCCAACGCTTGCCGACTGTTGCTTGATCCCGCAGTGGGCGAACGCGCTGCGTATGGGGTGTGACTTAAGCGCCTTTCCGCGCTGCAACGCGGTGTATGAAGCCTGCACACAGCTTCCGGCGTTTATCGCCGCCGCGCCCGAAAATCAACAAGATAAACTCTCAGCCTGAGAAGGAGAACGACAATGGCTAAAGTGAAGAGCGCAATTATCGTTGGCGGCGGCATCGGCGGGGCAGCAACCGCGCTTTCGCTGGCGCGCCAGGGTATCAAGGTGATGCTGCTGGAAAAGGCGCACGAGATTGGCGAGATTGGCGCAGGCATCCAGCTTGGTCCAAATGCCTTTTCGGCGCTGGACAGCCTCGGTGTTGGCGACGTAGCGCGCCAGCGGGCGGTATTTACCGACCATATCACCATGATGGATGCGGTAAACGCGGAGGAAGTTGTCCGCATTGAAACCGGCCAGGCGTTTCGCGACCATTTCGGCGGGCCGTATGCCGTGATTCACCGCGTCGACATTCATGCCTCGGTCTGGGAAGCGGTGCTGACCCATCCTGATGTTGAATACCGGACGTCCACCAATGTGGTGGATATTCGCCAGACGCCGGACAACGTCACGGTATTTGATGAGCAGGGAAACAGCTGGACAGCCGATATTCTGGTGGGCTGTGACGGCGTGAAGTCGGTTGTGCGCCAGAGTCTGCTGGGGGATTCCCCGCGGGTGACCGGACATGTGGTCTACCGGGCGGTGATTGACTGTGACGATATGCCGGAAGATTTGCGCATTAACGCGCCGGTACTGTGGGCGGGGCCGCACTGTCACCTTGTTCACTATCCGCTACGCGGCGGCAAGCAGTACAACCTGGTGGTGACGTTCCATAGCCGTCAGCAGGAGGAGTGGGGTGTGAAGGACGGCAGTAAAGAAGAGGTGCTCTCGTATTTTGCCGGTATCCATCCTCGTCCACGTCAGATGCTCGACAAACCCACCTCCTGGCGTCGCTGGTCCACCGCCGATCGCGAACCGGTGGAAAAATGGGGAACGGAGCGCATTACGCTGGTCGGTGACGCCGCGCACCCGGTCGCGCAGTATATGGCCCAGGGCGCATGCATGGCGCTGGAAGATGCGGTGACCCTCGGCAAAGCGCTGGAAAAATGCGAGGGCGATGCGGCAAGCGCCTTTGCGCTGTATGAGTCGGTGCGTATTCCGCGCACGGCGCGAATTGTCTGGTCGACCCGTGAAATGGGGCGCGTCTACCACGCCGCGGGCGTCGAACGTCAGGTGCGTAATCTGCTGTGGAAAGGCAAATCGCAGGCGGAATTTTATCGCGGCATGGAGTGGTTATACGGCTGGAAAGAGGATAACTGTCTGCTGCCGCGCTAGCGCTGTGCTTCATCACCGGCCTGGGCAGCCGTTTTACCGCCATCCGGCAAAAGGTTTTGATCCTCGCAGAGAGGCGCTATGATAGCGCCTCTTTTTTTGCGGATAACCTTATGCGTGTTTTACTGGCGCCGATGGAAGGCGTACTCGACTCCCTGGTACGCGAGCTTCTGACGGAAGTGAATGACTACGATTTATGCATCACCGAATTTGTGCGCGTGGTGGATCAACTTCTGCCGGTAAAAGTGTTTCATCGCCTGTGTCCGGAACTGATGAACGGTAGCCGAACGCCTTCCGGGACGCTGGTGCGCGTGCAACTGCTGGGTCAATATCCACAGTGGCTGGCGGAGAACGCCGCCCGCGCCGTTGAGCTGGGATCCTACGGCGTCGATCTCAACTGCGGCTGCCCGTCGAAAATGGTTAACGGCAGCGGTGGCGGCGCGACGCTTCTGAAAGATCCGGAGCTGATTTATCAGGGCGCCAAAGCGATGCGTGAGGCGGTACCTGCCCACCTGCCGGTGACGGTAAAAGTCCGTCTCGGCTGGGACAGCGGCGATAAAAAATTTGAGATCGCCGACGCCGTGCAGCAGGCCGGGGCCAGTGAGCTGGTGGTGCATGGCCGCACGAAAGAGCAGGGCTACAAAGCCGAACACATCAACTGGCAGGCCATCGGCGAGATTCGCCAGCGTCTGACCATTCCGGTGATCGCCAACGGGGAAATCTGGGACTGGCAAAGCGCGCAGGCCTGCATGGCGGCAAGCGGCTGTGACGCGATAATGATTGGCCGTGGCGCGCTGAATATTCCCAACCTCAGCCGGGTAGTGAAATACAACCAGCCGCGGATGCCGTGGCCGGAGGTGGTGGCGCTACTGCAAAAATATACCCGTCTGGAAAAGCAGGGAGATACCGGGCTTTATCATGTGGCGCGCATCAAGCAGTGGCTGGGGTATCTGCGTAAAGAATATGATGAAGCCACCGTTCTCTTTCAGCACATCCGCGCGTTAAATCATTCACCGGACATTGCACGGGCGATCCAGGCGATAACCCTCTGATAACTGGCCGGGTAAGCGAAGCGTCGCTACCCGGCGCAGCCGTTAAAAAATCATCTTAAACACGCCGGTGACCACCAACAGCCCAATCAGAAAAATAATCAAAATCACCCACAGTAAAATCTTCATTGCCGTTCCCTTATTGGTAAGTTCAGATTAAGTATAGGAAATCTTCTGCAACCTGCCGCCGGGATATCGTCCGTAAATAACAAACACATAAATCAGATAAATAAATCCCATTAATGATATTTATTTGAAAAATACATTGCCGGATATGACGGTTATTTGCCAAAGATGTTATGCCACGCGTAACTAAAAAACCGCATTCAACAACGGGTAAGCTCCGCGCACCCTTTCTAAGCAGAACTTCTTCATGAATCGTAACTCTTTTCACGCTGTGAAAGCGTGCTTCCCCTTTGCACTTTTGCTGGCGGGATGCGCCCCCATGCATGACAGTCATCAGACGCTGGCGCAGCAAACCCCCGCGACTCACGTTGACGCCTCACTGCCTGCGTCACTCAAAAAAGGGTGGCCGGAAAGCCAATGGTGGCAGGTATATCACGATCCCCAGCTCAACGGTCTGATTGAGCACGCCCTGCTGCACTCGCCGGATATGCAGGTGGCTGAACAACGCATTCAACTGGCGGAAGCGCAGGCGAAAGCGGTTGAAACCCAGGACGGTCCGCAACTGGATTTTTCAGCGGATCTCGAGCGGCAGAAAATGTCAGCGGAAGGGTTAATGGGGCCGTTCGCACTGACCGATCCTGCGGCAGGCACCACGGGACCGTGGTATACCAACGGTACGTTTGGCTTAACCGCCGGTTGGGATCTGGATTTATGGGGGAAAAATCGTGCGGAAGTGACGGCGCGAATCGGCGCGGTGAAAGCGCGGGAAGCGGAACGTGAGCAGACCCGCCAGTTGCTGGCAAGCAGCGTCACGCGGTTGTACTGGGAATGGCAAACGCAGGCGGCGTTAAGCACGCTGCTCCAGCAAATCGAAGACGAACAGCGCAATATTATTAACAGCGATCGCCAGCTGTACCAGAACGGGATAACGTCTTCGGTCGAGGGTGTTGAAACCGATATCAATGACAGCAAAACACAACAGCAACTGAATGATGCTGCCGGAAAGATGAAGGTCATAGAGGCGCGGCTCAGCGCGCTCATTAATGCCCAGTCGACCTCGCTGGCGCTTCACCCGGTGGCGCTGCCGAACGTGGAAAGCCGACTGCCGGATCGCCTGGGCTATGAATTGCTGGCGCGCAGGGCAGATTTGCAGGCGGCGCACTGGTATATCGAATCGTCGCTCAGCAGCGTGGAGGCGGCGAAAGCGGCGTTTTATCCTGATATCAACCTGATGGCTTTTCTGCAACAGGATGCGCTGCATTTAAGCGATCTGTTCCGCAGCTCCGCGCAGCAGATGGGCGTTACCGCCGGGCTGACGCTACCGATTTTCGACAGCGGCAGACTGAACGCGAATCTGGATATCGCCCAAGCGCAAAGCGATTTGTCGATCGCGAATTACAACAAAGCGGTGGTGGAGGCGGTAAATGACGTCGCACGCGCCGCCAGCCAGGTGGCAACGCTGGCGCAAAAAAATGCCCATCAGCAGCAGATTGAGCACGATGCCCGGCGGGTGGTAACGCTGGCTGAAGCGCGCTTCAGGGCGGGGATTATTGCCGGTTCCCGCGTTAGCGAGGCGAAAATTCCGGCGCTGCGCGAACAGGGTAACGGCCTGATTTTACAGGGCCAGTGGCTGGACGCGTCGGTACAGCTCACCAGCGCGCTCGGCGGCGGCTACCCGCACTCCTGATCTTTCCGGCTCTCTCAGACTGAGCTTCTATACTTAGAGCCTGATGAGACAGATTCTTAAGGTTCAGTTTGATTCAACCGGAGATATTATGAGAAAAGTGGCCATTGTCACCGCGTCTGATTCAGGTATCGGCAAAGCCTGCGCCCTGCATCTGGCGCAGCAGGGATTTGATATTGGCATCACCTGGCATTCCGATGAACAGGGCGCGCGCGCGACAGCGCAAGAGGTGATGAAGCACGGCGTTCGCGCTGAGACCGTCCAGTTAGATCTCAGCCAGCTACCTGCGGGGGTACAGGCGCTTGAGCAACTGATTACCCGGCTGGGCCGGATTGACGTGTTGGTGAATAATGCGGGCACAATGCGCAAAGCCGCGTTTCTTGAGATGCCCTTCGACGACTGGCGACAGATTTTCACGGTGGACGTCGACGGCGCATTTCTCTGTTCCCAACTGGCTGCTCGCCAGATGGTAAAACAGGGGGAGGGCGGCCGTATTATCAATATCACCTCGGTACATGAGCATACGCCGCTGCCCGAGGCCAGCGCTTATACCGCCGCGAAACACGCCCTTGGCGGGCTGACCAAATCCATGGCGCTTGAGCTGGTCAAACACAATATTCTGGTCAACGCCGTGGCGCCGGGAGCCATCGCCACCCCGATGAATGATATGGACGACAGCGACGTGAAGCCTGGCGCTGAACCGTCGATCCCACTGGGCAGAATGGGGGCGACGCGCGAAATTGCCAGCCTGGTGGCGTGGCTGTGTTCGGACGGGGCAAGCTACACCACCGGCCAGTCGCTGATCGTCGACGGCGGATTTATGCTCGCCAATCCACAGTTTACACCGCAGTAGCGTTCGTATTAGTCGGCTTTGCGGCGGCTGCGGCGTTTTAGCCACCCGCGAACGCCGAGCACCAGCGCAATGGCAAGAAACAGCCAGACCAGATGTTTTATATGGTGATCAAGGCTGTGCAGCCAGGGGGCAATGACTTCACCACCCGCGTAGCCGAGTGTGGTGAAGATCAGCGCCCAGATCAGCGCCCCGAGAATATTCAGCGGCAGAAAAATTTTTGGCGGCAGATGGCTTGCGCCAATCAGCAGCGGGCCAATGACGCGAAAACCGTACATAAAGCGCGTGCCGATGACGAACAGATATGGACGACGCTGGATCATCTTTTGCGCCTGGCGGATTTTGTCACGATGACGGGATAAACGGCGCAGTAGCGGGTCACCGTAGCGGCGCCCGAGCAAATACAATACCTGATCGCCAATCATGCCGCCTACGGCGACGGCCAATACCACCAAAGGAAACTTCAGTAATCCCTGATGAGCGGCGACGCCGCCCAGCAAGGTCACAGTTTCGCCTTCCGCCAGACTACCGATGACCAGCGCGGCATAACCGTATTGTGCAATAAGACTGTTTATATCCATATGTCTGAATGACCTCCGCACGTTTAAGCATACACCTTGTGAATTTATGTTGCTGAATGAAAAAGGAGGAGGGGAGCGTCTGCCCTGACATTTCCTGAACTGTACATAAAATAATCGAAAAGCGAATTATACTTGAGGTGTTAGGGGCCGGAACTGACACAAGGGGGCGGTATGAACCATGTCTGGGGGTTGTTTTCCCATCCCGATCGTGAAATGCAGGTGATCAAAAGCGAGAATGAAACGGTATCGCATCACTACACCCATCATGTACTGCTGATGGCGGCGATTCCGGTTATCTGCGCGTTTATTGGCACTACGCAAATCGGCTGGAATTTTGGCGACGGCAACGTGCTGAAGCTGTCGCCGGTAACGGGGCTTGCGCTGGCTGTGCTGTTCTACGCCGTCATGCTCGCTGGCGTGGCGGTGATGGGACGGGTGATCTGGTGGATGGCGCGTAGCTTTCCGCAGCGCCCGTCGCTGGCGCACTGTATGGTGTTTGCCGGTTATGTTGCGACCCCGCTGTTTCTGAGTGGGGTGGTGGCGTTGTATCCGCTGGTCTGGCTGTGCGCGCTGGTGGGAACGGTGGCGCTGTTTTATACCGGTTACTTGCTGTATCTCGGTATACCAACCTTCCTGAATATTAATAAGGAGGAGGGGCTGAGCTTCTCCAGTTCGACGCTGGCGATTGGCGTGCTGGTGCTGGAAGTGCTGCTCGCGCTGACCGTTATTCTGTGGGGATACGGTTACCGGGTCTTCTGAGGTCATTCTCTGCATTGTTGGTGTAAAAGCCAGCAATGCAGCCTTTCCTGACGATTCTCTTATGGCGGCAACGTTATTAGCTCGCTATGATTCTTTCGCTAGCTTAAGTAAATTCTCACTCAAGCGGTGCGTGTTATCACACGTGTGAATCATTTTCTGAAATCTCATCATGCTGACATTCCGAGTTTCTGTTCTTAGCCTGGCGTTAATGCTGGCGGTGCCTTTTGCACCGCAGGCGATGGCCAAAGCGGCGGCGACGACCGCGGCCTCCCAACCGGAAATCGCCTCCGGTAGCGCGATGATCGTCGATCTGAACACCAATAAGGTGATCTATTCGAACCATCCGGATCGGGTGCGCCCGATCGCCTCGATAACCAAATTAATGACCGCGATGGTCGTGCTGGACGCGCGACTGCCGCTGGACGAGAAGCTGAAGATCGATATCAGCCAGACGCCAGAAATGAAGGGCGTCTATTCCCGCGTGCGGCTGAACAGTGAGATCAGTCGTAAAAACATGCTGTTGCTGGCGCTGATGTCCTCGGAAAACCGCGCGGCGGCAAGCCTGGCGCACCATTATCCGGGAGGCTATAACGCCTTTATTAAGGCGATGAATGCGAAGGCGAAAGCGCTCGGCATGACCCATACGCGTTTTGTCGAGCCGACCGGGTTATCCATTCACAACGTATCTACCGCGCGCGATCTCACCAAAATGCTGATTGCCAGCAAGCAGTATCCGCTGATTGGACAACTGAGTACGACGCGTGAGGATATGGCGACCTTCTCGAACCCGGCGTATACCCTGCCGTTTCGCAATACCAACCATCTGGTGTACCGCGACAACTGGGACATTCAGTTGACGAAAACGGGCTTCACGAATGCGGCGGGGCACTGCCTGGTGATGCGTACGGTAATTAATCACAAACCGGTGGCGCTGGTCGTGATGGACGCCTTTGGCAAATATACCCATTTTGCCGACGCCAGCCGTTTACGTACCTGGATTGAGACCGGCAAAGTGATGCCGGTTCCGGCGGCGGCATTAAGCTATAAAAAGCAAAAAGCCGCGCAGATGGCGCAGCAGACCGCGCAAAACGATTGAGCTGAAAGCCGGATAAGGCGGTTCTCCGCCATCCGGCGACATCAACGTTATTCCGGCAGCGTCCAGTCACCCTCGTTAAGCGGGCGCTGCATAATCAATGTGTCCCGCCAGTCGCCTTTCTTGTAGCCGACGCTGCGAAGCTGTCCGGCAATTTCAAAACCATGTTTTTTATGTAACCGTAATGAGCCAGGGTTATTGTGCCCGTCGCCGATCACCGCCACCATTTGCCGCCATGGGCCTGCTTCACAGCGACTGATGAGCGTGGACATTAACAGGCTACCGATACCGCGCCCGGTCATGCTGGCGTCAACGTATATCGACTCTTCCAGGGTATAACGGTAGGCGGGGCGAGGGCGGTACTGAGTGGCATAGCAATAGCCCACCACCACGCCGCGATACAAAGCCACCAGCCAGGGCAGGCCATACTGCGCGACCTTGAGCATTCGCTGGCGCATCTCTTCTACCGTCGGGGGGATCTCTTCGAAAGAGGCGCGACCATTCAGCACATGCCAGGCGTACAGCGCGGAAATGGCCTCCACGTCGCCGGGCGAAGCGTCGCGCACCACAATATCATCATCAGAAAGCGTATCGGCAGCAGACATGGTTATCACCTTCAGGATAAAAAGCCGGAGTCATAGCTCCGGCACATGTCGTTACTTTTGCACGATATTTCGAGCAGATCCAGCCTGCACGGCGGGCCTGCTTACACGGTTTGCCCGGTAGAGGGGTCTTTCCAGAATTTCTGCTTGCTGGTTTTGCCAATTCCGGGATTCATACTGTTGGTCGGGTCATTTTCGCGATAAAAACGGGTCAACGCCTCCGGCGCTTTGTACAGATGACCGACGTTGTGCTCGGCGGGATACTGCGCGCCGCGCTGGTGAAGCAGTTCAAGCATCTGCGCTTTCAACGCATGTACGTCAACGCCTTTTTTAACGATGTAATCCTGATGGAAGACGTAGCACATAAAGTGTCCGTAATAGAGCTTATGCACTAACTGGCTGTCAAGTTCCGGCGGCAGATGTTCATACCACTCAGTGTCATTACGACGCAAGGCGATGTCCAGCGCCAGAATATCCTCCACGTCATCGGCATGCACTGCCTGATAGCGGATTGCCGCGCCCGCCGCCGCGAAACGGTGCAGGAATGCTTTGCTGCCTTCCTCCGGCGTACAGGCGAAGAAGTCGCCTTCCGCGGTTTTAAAGAATTCGCTCAGCCAGTTTTGCGCTTCCGCCACGCCGTCCCCGGCCATTTTTAACAGCAGATGATGCTCGTATTTATCGCGCCAGCTTTTCATTCGCGGCGGCAAATGACTGGGGAACAGATGACCGAACTTCTGCATTGCGCGGTCAGTGAAGTGCGGACGGAAAAATTTCACTTTCTCCAGCATTGCGTCGGTACGGCCCTTCAGGGTAAAGAAGAACGGCATTTTGTCGGTACCGAGCTTGTCGATCATCAGGAACGTATCTTTACCGTACTGCTCCGCGATATCGTAAATATCACGATGCATGTACTCGCCCGCGACCGGCAGATTCTCAAAGTTTGCCAGAATATGGCGGCGGATTTCGGTCAGCACGTCAGGCTGATTGGTGCCGATGTAAAACACCTGCTGGTTTTTTTCCGCTTCAAAAGTGTCGAGGCGTACCGCAAACACCGCCAGTTTTCCGGCGCAGCCGGAGGCTTCAAACAGGCGGTCCGGGTCGGCGTTATAACGCGCCGGCGTGTCAGCCTCGATATCGCGCACGCGGGTTACGTAGTCGTGATCGTGGGCGTGACGCCCGTCGTGACGCACGTTTTCTTCTTTGATGCGCTCATCGTCCAGTTGACTGAGGATCTGCTCCGGCGTTTGACCAAGGTCGATGCCGAGATGGTTGACCAACTGGAGCTTGCCGTTTTCATCAATACGCGCAAACAGCGACATTTCGGTATAGGCAGGGCCGCGCTGAACCAGCGAGCCGCCGGAGTTATTACAGATGCCGCCAATCACCGAGGCGCCAATGCACGACGAACCAATGACCGAATGCGGTTCGCGCCCCAACGGTTTCAGCGCTTTTTCCAGTGAATACAGCGTGGTGCCCGGCCAGGCCAGCACCTGCTCGCCTTTGCCAAGGAGATGCAGCTTGTCGAGGCGCAGAGTGCTGATAATCACAATATCGCGATCGTAGTCGTTGCCGTTCGGCGTTGAACCTTCGGTCAGGCCCGTGTTGGCGGCCTGCATCAGAATAATTTTGTCTGCATTCACGCAGGCGTTAAGGACGCGCCAGAGTTCAAGCAGCGAGCCGGGAAAGACCACCGCCAGCGCATCGCCCTGGCCGGAACGGAAGCCCTTGCGATAGCGGGCGGTTTTCTCAGGTTCAGTCAGCAGGTGTGAATGACCCACGAGACGGGCGAGTTCATTCAGAAAGGCTTTATTATCAGTTGTTGTCAGGGAAGACATTTTCCACTCCTTGTGGTGGGACAAAATATCACGTTCAAGCATAGCGCTTTGTCTGACCCTGCGCTTACTCATTTACCCTGTCTGTGAATCAGCGGCGGCGAAAATTAAGAGAATAACCTTCGCTTTCTGCGTGGCGGCCAATTAGGCTTATGGCAACGTGCGGTTTTTGTTATATTTTCGCAGCCACGTCGGGCTAATGAGAAAGAGAGAAACAACATGAAATGGCTATGTTCTGTAGGTGTCGCGGTGAGTCTGGCGTTGCAGCCAGCGCTGGCGGAAGATCTGTTTGGTAACCACCCGCTGACGCCGGAAGCGCGGGATGCGTTTGTGACTGAACTCCTGACCAAAATGACCGTTGATGAGAAGATTGGTCAGCTTCGCTTGATTAGCGTCGGCCCGGATAACCCGAAAGAAGCGATCCGTGAAATGATCAAGGACGGACAGGTTGGGGCGATCTTCAATACCGTCACCCGCCAGGATATCCGCAAAATGCAGGATCAGGTGATGGAACTGAGCCGCCTGAAGATCCCTCTCTTTTTCGCGTATGACGTGTTGCACGGTCAGCGTACCGTTTTCCCCATCAGCCTGGGCCTGGCTTCCTCTTTTAACCTTGAGGCGGTGAAAACCGTCGGGCGCGTGTCGGCATATGAAGCGGCAGATGACGGCCTGAATATGACCTGGGCGCCGATGGTCGACGTTTCCCGCGACCCGCGCTGGGGACGCGCTTCCGAAGGCTTTGGCGAGGACACCTATCTCACATCGATCATGGGCAAGACGATGGTGGAAGCGATGCAGGGTAAAAGCCCGGCGGACCGCTATTCGGTGATGACCAGCGTGAAGCACTTCGCCGCCTACGGCGCGGTGGAAGGCGGCAAAGAGTACAACACCGTCGACATGAGTCCACAGCGTCTGTTCAACGACTATATGCCGCCGTACAAAGCGGGGCTGGACGCGGGCAGTGGCGCCGTCATGGTGGCGCTGAACTCGCTGAACGGAACCCCCGCCACGTCTGATGCCTGGCTGCTAAAAGATATTCTGCGCGACAAATGGGGCTTTAAGGGGATTACCGTTTCCGACCACGGCGCGATCAAAGAGCTGATAAAACACGGCACCGCCGCCGATCCCGAGGATGCGGTGCGCGTGGCGCTCAAGTCCGGCATTAACATGAGCATGAGCGACGAGTATTACAGCAAATACCTGCCGGGGCTGATCAAATCCGGCAAGGTGACGATGGAGGAACTGGACGACGCCGCCCGTCATGTGCTGAACGTCAAATATGATATGGGGCTGTTCAACGATCCGTACAGCCATCTGGGGCCGAAAGAGTCTGACCCGGCGGACACCAACGCCGAAAGCCGCCTGCATCGTAAAGAGGCGCGAGAAGTGGCGCGCGAAAGTCTGGTACTGCTAAAAAACCGTCTGGAAACCCTACCGTTAAAAAAATCCGGCACCATTGCGGTGGTAGGCCCCCTGGCAGACAGCAAACGTGACGTGATGGGCAGTTGGTCCGCGGCGGGCGTGGCGGATCAGTCAGTGACCGTACTGACCGGCATTCAGAACGCCGTGGGTGATAAAGCAAAAATCGTTTACGCCAAAGGCGCGAATGTCACTGACGATAAAGACATCGTCACGTTCCTCAACCAGTACGAAGAAGCGGTGAAGGTGGATCCACGTACGCCGAAAGCGATGATCGACGAAGCGGTGAACGCGGCGAAACAGTCCGACGTGGTGGTTGCCGTCGTCGGTGAAGCGCAGGGCATGGCGCACGAAGCCTCCAGCCGGACCGATATCACTATTCCGCAGAGCCAGCGCGATCTGATCGCGGCGCTGAAAGCGACCGGCAAGCCGCTGGTGCTGGTGCTGATGAATGGCCGTCCGCTGGCGCTGGTGAAAGAAAATCAACAGGCCGACGCGATCCTGGAGACCTGGTTTGCCGGTACCGAAGGCGGTAACGCCATTGCCGACGTGCTGTTTGGCGACTACAACCCGTCCGGTAAACTGCCGATGTCTTTCCCGCGTTCCGTCGGGCAGATCCCGGTCTACTACAGCCACCTTAATACCGGTCGTCCGTATAACGCCGATAAACCCAATAAATACACGTCACGCTACTTTGACGAGGCTAACGGCCCGCTGTATCCGTTTGGCTACGGTCTGAGCTACACCACGTTTACCGTGTCTGACGTCAAACTTTCCGCCCCGAGCATGACGCGTGACGGCAGCGTAACCGCGAGCGTGCAGGTGACGAACACCGGTAAACGGGAAGGCGCGACGGTGATTCAGATGTACCTGCAGGACGTGACGGCTTCTGTGAGTCGTCCCGTGAAAGCGCTGAAGGGCTTTAAGAAGGTGACCCTGAAACCAGGGGAAACTCAGACCGTCAGTTTCCCGATTGACGTCGAGGCGCTGAAGTTCTGGAATCAACAAATGCAGTATGATGCCGAACCGGGCAAGTTTAACGTCTTTATCGGCGTAGACTCAGCGCGGGTCAAGCAAGGGGAATTTGAGCTGCTGTAACAGAGACGAGAGGCGGGCGTAATCCCGTCTCTCTTTTTTGCGCTGGCGCGAAAAAACTGAATTCTCCGGTTAAAGAGACACTTTTCGACTATGCTTTTTGCTCAAGTCGCTGAAAAGGGCGGCAAAAGGATGAGGAAAGCATAATGACACTCTCAAAGATCTGTGCGGGCTCGCTGGCGCTGTTAGCGGCGGTGAGTTTACCCCTGCAGGCGGCGTCGCCGGTGACGGTGGGGTCGAAAATCGACACCGAAGGGGCTCTGCTCGGCAATATCATTTTGCAGGTGCTGGAAAGCCACGGCGTTAAAACGGTCAATAAAGTCCAACTGGGCACGACTCCGGTTGTGCGCGGGGCAATCACCTCCGGCGAACTGGATATTTATCCGGAATACACCGGCAACGGGGCCTTCTTCTTTAAAGATGAAAACGACCCGGCGTGGAAAAACGCCAACGCGGGCTATGAGAAAGTCAAAAAGCTCGATGCCGAACAGCATAAGCTGGTGTGGTTAACGCCAGCGCCCGCCAATAATACCTGGACCATCGCAGTGCGTAGCGATGTCGCTGAGAAAAATAAACTCACTTCGCTGGCCGATCTCGGACGCTACCTGAAAGCGGGCGGAACCTTTAAGCTGGCCGCCTCGGCCGAATTTATTGAGCGCGCCGATGCGCTTCCCGCTTTTGAAAAAGCCTACGATTTTAAACTGAGTCAGGATCAACTGCTTTCGCTGGCGGGCGGCGACACCGCGGTAACGATCAAAGCGGCAGCACAGCAAACGTCCGGCGTAAACGCGGCGATGGCTTACGGTACGGACGGTCCGGTGGCCGCGTTGGGGTTGCAAACCCTGAGCGATCCGAAAGGCGTTCAGCCGATCTATGCCCCTGCGCCGGTAGTGCGTGAAGCAGTGCTGAAAGACTATCCTCAAATGGCCGAATGGCTGCAGCCGGTATTCGCCAGCCTTGATGCGAAAACCCTGCAGCAGTTAAACGCCAGTATTGCCGTGGAAGGGCTGGACGCGAAAAAAGTCGCCGCAGATTACCTGAAGCAAAAGGGATGGGTGAAGTAAAAGGACTGAAATAAGGCTGGGTGACGTGGCAAAAGTCAGTATTAACCGCGTGCTGTTGCTGCTGGTGGCGCTCACCGCAGTTGCCGCCGCGCTGCCGTTCGTAAACTATGCTCCTAACCGACTGGTTTCTGGCGAGGGGCGTCCGATCTGGGCAGTCTGGCCCGGTTCGGTTTCGCTGCTGGTGGGCGCCGGGTGCGCCTTGCTCACGCTGTGCTTCGTGCCGGGAAGACGAGGCGCTGCGCTCACGCTTGCTGTTGCGCAACTGTTGGTGATCCTGATGCTCTGGAGCGCGGGAAAAGCCGCCAGCCATCTGGCTGAAACGGGCTCGCCGTTGGCGCGGACCAGCCTGGGAAGCGGTCTGTGGCTGGCGCTGGCGTTAGGGCTGCTGGCATGTAGCGACGCGATTCGCAGAATCACCGTCCAGCCGCTCTGGCGCTGGGTTCTGCATGCCCAGATCGCCATCGTGCCGCTGGCGCTGCTGTTTTCCGGCGCGTTCGACGCGCTTTCTCTGCTTAAAGAATACGCCAACCGGCAGGACGTCTTTGACGACGCGCTGGCGCAGCATCTGACGCTGCTGCTGGGAACCGTTTTGCCTGCGCTGGCGATTGGCGTGCCGCTGGGCATCTGGTGCCACTTTTCCGCTGCCCGTCAGGGACCGGTGTTTACCGTGTTAAACGTGATCCAAACCATTCCGTCGGTGGCGCTGTTTGGTCTGTTAATTGCGCCGCTTGCCGGGCTGGTAAAGGCCTTCCCGTGGCTTTCATCGTTGGGCGTCGCGGGAACCGGTCTGACGCCAGCACTGATCGCGCTGGTGCTGTACGCGCTGCTGCCGCTGGTGCGCGGCGTGGTCGCCGGGCTGGACCAGGTGCCGCGTGACGTGCTGGAAAGCGCGCGCGCGATGGGCATGGGCGCCGCCCAGCGCTTTTTTCACGTCCAGTTGCCGCTGGCGTTACCGGTATTTTTGCGCAGCCTGCGCGTGGTCATGGTACAAACGGTCGGGATGGCCGTGATTGCCGCGTTGATTGGCGCGGGCGGCTTCGGCGCGTTGGTTTTTCAGGGACTGCTCAGCAGCGCCATCGATTTAGTGTTGCTTGGCGTGATCCCGGTGATTGTGCTGGCGGTAGTGATTGACGCGCTGTTTGACTTAGGGAGCGCTTTGCTGAAGGTAACCCATCATGATTGAATTTAACCACGTGAGTAAAACCTTCGGTGAGCAGAGAGCGGTTAACGATCTCAATCTGCATTTTAAAGAAGGCAGTTTTTCGGTGCTGATTGGCACCTCCGGTTCGGGAAAATCAACCACGCTGAAGATGATCAACCGCCTGGTGGAACATGACAGCGGACGAATTCGCTTTGCCGGTGAGGAGATCCGCTCTCTGCCGCTGCTCGAACTTCGCCGACGTATGGGATACGCCATTCAGTCGATCGGTCTGTTTCCACACTGGACCGTGGCGCAAAACATTGCCACCGTGCCGCAGTTGCTCAAGTGGTCGCGACAGAAACGAGACGATCGGGTCGATGAACTGATGGCGCTGCTGGGTCTGGAGCCGGGGCTGCGGGAACGCTATCCGCATCAGTTGTCCGGCGGGCAACAGCAGCGGGTGGGGGTAGCGCGCGCGCTGGCCGCCGACCCGCAGGTGCTGCTGATGGATGAGCCGTTTGGCGCGCTGGACCCGGTTACCCGTGGCGCATTACAGCAGGAGATGACCCGTATTCACCGCCTGCTCGGGCGAACCATTGTGCTGGTGACCCACGATATTGACGAGGCGTTACGCCTGGCGGAACATCTGGTACTGATGGACGGCGGCGAAGTGGTGCAGCAGGGCACTCCGCTCCAGATGTTGACCGCGCCGAACGATGATTTTGTTCGCCAGTTTTTTGGACGTAGCGAACTGGGCGTACGTCTGCTGTCGCTGCGTAACGTCGCCGACTATGTGCGGCGTGATGAGCACACTGACGGCGATGCGTTAACGGAAACGATGACGCTACGCGACGCGCTCTCCCTGTTTGTGGCGCATAACCGGGAAATCTTACCGGTGGTTAACCAGCATGGCGTTGCCTGCGGTACGCTGCACTTTCGCGATCTGCTTTCGGAGACGTTGCGTGATGAAACGACTGACTGATCCGCTGCTCTGGCTTATCGTCGTATTTGTGCTGATGCTGGTAGGCTTGCCGCATAGCGAGGCGCTGTTCGCTCGCCTGTTTCCTGAACTGCCGCGTCCGGTCTACCAACAGGAGAGCTTTGTCGCGCTGGCGCTGGCCCACTTCTGGCTGGTCGGCGTGTCGAGCCTGATCGCGGTGCTGATTGGCGTCGGGGCGGGGATCGCGGTCACGCGACCTGCCGGGGCGGAGTTTCGTCCGCTGGTGGAAACC
Organism: Citrobacter sp. Cs237; assembly: GCF_030332325.1. Classification (NCBI taxonomy): domain Bacteria; kingdom Pseudomonadati; phylum Pseudomonadota; class Gammaproteobacteria; order Enterobacterales; family Enterobacteriaceae; genus Citrobacter; species Citrobacter sp. Cs237. The sequence goes on from NZ_JAOWIB010000101.1 coordinate 50,906, forward strand.
ATTGCCGCAGTAGGACAAACCTTTCCGCCCGTCGCCGTGCTGGCAATCGCGGTGCCGGTGATGGGGTTTGGCCAGCAGCCGGCGATTATTGCGCTGATCCTCTACGGCGTGCTGCCGGTGCTACAGGCGACGCTGGCGGGGCTGGGGTCTGTCCCGGCAAGCGTACGGGAAATCGCCAGCGGGATGGGAATGAGCCGCGGCCAGCAGCTGCGAAAGGTCGAACTGCCGCTGGCTGCGCCTGTCATTCTGGCGGGGATCCGCACCTCGGTAATCATCAATATTGGCACGGCGACCATTGCCTCTACGGTTGGGGCGAGTACGCTGGGCACGCCGATCATTATCGGCCTGAGCGGGTTTAATACCGCCTATGTCATTCAGGGGGCGTTACTGGTCGCGCTGGCGGCGATCGTCATTGACCGCCTGTTTGAACGATTAGTTCAGCGGCTTAGCCAGCACGCAAAATGAAGGTATAACCCGCGAGCATGACGCCGCCGATACCGCCGATAGCCATGAGTAAAAAGAGGGCGATAACGCCGATTTTCGTTGCGCTCATGATGTTCTCCTTATGTTAACCAAGAGATTATACAGAGAAGCGCTCCTGTTAATGAATCATTAAATGCCAAGTGGATAAATATCGTATCCCTGGGCACGCCAGGCCGCCAGCTGCTGTTGCTGCGCCGGTGTCTGGTTTTCGCCGCACCACACCAGGAGGGTGCGGCCTTCAAACTGCTCCGGGCGAAGCTGGTTCAGGGAGTGCGCCAGTACGTCAACGCGCCAACCCTGCTGGCTGGCGATCCAGCCCTCAAGCCATAATCGGGTGGTGTCGTGAATATTCCAGCCTACCACCAGCGCGTCTTTGCCCTGTTTCTTTCTCGCCGAGGCGAGACAAATCGCAATGTAGTTAATTAACACACCGTCGAGAATGCCCAGCAGCGCCTGAAGCGTCGGCTGCGGGCACTGGAGACGGCGGCGTAGAGGAATAAACAGATGGCTGGTGAGCGTTTGCGCCGGATAATCCTGGCCGCGCTCTTTAAGCCAGACTCTGATGCTGTGCAGATTATTGTTTTGCAGGTAATGCAGGAGCGTTTCCTGATGCTCGCGCCAGCCGTTTTGCCGATCGAACGTGTCATTGCTCAATAGCACTTTGACTTTGCTGACCTGTACGCCGTTGTCGATCCAGCGTTTGATCTCGCGGATGCGGTCGATATCCGAGTCGTTGAAAAGACGATGTCCGCCGTCTGTTCGCTGCGGTTTCAGTAATCCATAACGCCGCTGCCACGCGCGAAGCGTGACAGGGTTGATATCACAAAGCAGAGCCACTTCACCTATGGTGTAAAGCGCCATCTTTTAATCCTTGCTCGCGAGGTCCCAGTTTAACTTTAGACGCTCTTTTTCGAACCAGGTAGTTTTGTCTGTTTTTTAATCAATTTAGCGGTAAAAATCTGAGAGTCGGCGGCGACATTGAGTGATCGTACTCACGATTTCATCTTTTTTTGCAACAGTTCAAAGAAAGATCAACGCTGTCGATGTATGTTACGCGGTTTTAATAGAAGTGTGGTCTGCGGGTATGTACGAGTTTAATCTGGTGTTGCTGCTGCTTCAGCAGATGTGCGTGTTCTTGGTTATCGCATGGCTGATGAGCAAGACGCGTCTGTTCATTCCCTTAATGCAGGTCACTGTCCGCTTACCGCACAAGCTGTTGTGCTACGTTACCTTCTCCATCTTTTGCATTCTCGGCACCTATTTTGGCCTGCATATCGACGATTCTATCGCCAACACCCGGGCGATAGGCGCGGTGATGGGCGGGCTGCTCGGTGGGCCGGTGGTCGGCGGATTGGTTGGGTTAACCGGCGGCCTTCATCGCTACTCCATGGGCGGGATGACCGCCCTGAGCTGCATGATCTCCACCATCGTCGAAGGTTTGCTCGGCGGGCTGGTACACAGCGTTCTGACGCGGCGGGGGCGGACCGACAAAGTCTTTAATCCGCTGACCGCAGGCGCGATTACCTTTGTCGCCGAGCTGGTGCAGATGCTGATCATTTTGCTGATCGCCCGGCCTTTTGACGATGCGTACCGACTGGTCAGTAATATCGCCGCGCCGATGATGGTGACCAACACCGTCGGGGCGGCGCTGTTCATGCGCATTCTGCTCGACAAGCGCGCCATGTTCGAAAAATACACTTCGGCGTTTTCCGCTACCGCCCTGAAGGTGGCGGCCTCGACGGAGGGGATTTTGCGCCAGGGCTTTAACGAAGTGAACAGTATGAAGGTCGCGCAGGTGCTGTACCAGGAGCTGGATATCGGCGCGGTGGCGATTACCGACCGGGAGAAGCTGCTGGCCTTTACCGGCATTGGCGATGACCATCACCTGCCGGGCAAGCCGATCTCATCGAGCTATACGCTGCGGGCGATTGAAACCGGCGAGGTGGTTTACGCCGACGGTAACGAAGTGCCGTACCGCTGTTCGCTGCATCCGCAGTGCAAACTGGGATCAACGCTGGTGATCCCGCTGCGCGGCGAAAACCAGCGGGTGATGGGCACCATTAAGCTGTATGAAGCCAAGAACCGCTTGTTCAGCTCCATCAACAGGACGCTCGGGGAGGGGATTGCCCAGCTGTTGTCCGCCCAGATTCTGGCCGGACAGTACGAGCGCCAGAAAGCGATGCTGACCCAGTCGGAAATCAAGCTGCTGCACGCCCAGGTGAATCCGCATTTTCTGTTCAATGCGCTCAATACCATTAAAGCGGTGGTGCGCCGCGACAGCGAGCAGGCGGGCCAACTGGTGCAGTATCTGTCCACCTTCTTTCGCAAAAACCTGAAGCGACCCTCAGAAATTGTGACGCTTGCCGATGAAATTGAGCACGTCAACGCCTATCTGCAAATTGAAAAGGCGCGATTTCAGTCGCGCTTAAAGGTGAATCTGAACGTGCCGGAGGCGCTGGCTCACCAGCAACTTCCGGCGTTTACCCTTCAACCCATTGTGGAAAACGCCATCAAACACGGCACATCGCAACTGCTGGAGACGGGCGAAGTGTCCATTACCGCCCGTCAGGAGGGACAACACCTGATGCTGGACATAGAAGATAACGCCGGGCTGTATCAACCGACGACCAATGCCAGCGGCCTGGGAATGAATCTGGTGGACAAACGCCTGCGTGAGCGTTTTGGCGATGACTATGGCATTAGCGTGGCCTGCGAGCCTGACCGCTTTACCCGAATAACCCTACGACTTCCGCTGGAGGAGAACGCATGATTAAAGTGCTGATTGTGGATGATGAACCGCTAGCGCGGGAAAATCTGCGGATCCTGCTACAGGAACAGAGCGATATTGAGATTGTCGGGGAGTGCGCGAATGCGGTAGAAGCGATTGGCGCGGTGCATAAATTACACCCGGACGTGCTGTTCCTCGACATTCAGATGCCGCGCATCAGCGGACTGGAGATGGTCGGTATGCTCGACCCGGAACACCGTCCATATATCGTTTTTCTGACCGCTTTTGATGAGTACGCCATCAAAGCCTTTGAAGAACACGCCTTTGATTATCTGTTAAAGCCCATTGAAGAGGCGCGTCTGGAGAAAACCCTTAACCGCTTGCGCCAGGAGCGCAGCAAACAGGACGTTTCCGTGCTGCCGGAAAACCAGCAGGCGCTGAAGTTTATTCCCTGTAGCGGACACAGCCGGATTTATCTGTTGCAGATGGATGATGTCGCTTTCGTCAGCAGCCGAATGAGCGGCGTTTTTGTCACCAGCAGCGAAGGTAAAGAAGGCTTTACCGAACTGACGCTCAGAACACTGGAAAGCCGTACGCCGCTGCTGCGCTGCCACCGGCAATATCTTGTGAACATGGCGCATCTTCAGGAGATTCGGCTGGAAGATAATGGCCAGGCGGAGCTGATTTTACGCAACGGATTAACCGTGCCGGTGAGCCGTCGCTATCTGAAAAGTTTGAAAGAGGCGATTGGCCTGTAAAACTGGTACACTGCGCGCCATTGCATCATCGACAGTTGAAGGCTCTATGCTTAGTAATGATATTCTTCGTAGCTTGCGCTACACCCTGAAAGCCAATAATAACGACATGGTACGCATTCTTGCGCTTGCCGGTATGGAATCGACCTCTGCGGGTTTTGATACCTGGATGACCAAAGAGGATGAAGACGGTTTTGTGCGCTGCCCGGATATTGTCCTGAGCGGATTCCTCAACGGCCTGATTTATGACAAGCGCGGAAAAGACGACTCTGCGCCGGAATTAGCGCTCGAACGCCGCGTGAATAACAACACGGTGCTGAAGAAACTGCGCATCGCGTTTTCACTGAAAACGGACGATATCCTTGCCATCATGACCGAACAGAATTTCCGCGTATCAATGCCGGAAATTACCGCGATGATGCGCGCGCCGGACCATAAGAACTACCGCGAGTGCGGCGATCAGTTTATGCGTTATTTTTTACGCGGGCTGACGAACCGGGAACATAGCGCGAAGCCGCCACAGGGCAAGAAGGCGTAAAAAAAAGCCGGAGACGATCTCCGGCTTTTTGGTTATTTAACCTGCTGACCCGGCTTTGCGCCTGCGTCAGGGGTTAACAGGAAGATATCTTTCCCGCCCGGGCCTGCGGCCATCACCATCCCTTCCGAGATGCCGAAGCGCATTTTACGCGGCGCGAGGTTTGCCACCATCACCGTGTGGCGGCCAATCAGCGCCTGCGGGTCAGGGTACGCGGAACGAATGCCGGAGAAGACGTTACGCTTCTCGCCGCCGAGATCCAGCGTCAGGCGCAGCAGCTTGTCCGAACCTTCCACAAACTCGGCGTTTTCAATCAACGCCACGCGCAGATCGACTTTGGCGAAGTCGTCAAAAGTGATGGTTTCCTGAATCGGATCGTCCGCCAGCGGACCGGTGACCGGCGCTGTCGCCGCCTTTACTTCCTCTTTCGACGCTTCAACCAGCGCTTCGACCTGCTTCATGTCGATGCGGTTATACAGCGCTTTGAAGGTATTTACCTTATGGCCCAGCAATGGCTGCTGGATAGCATCCCAGGTCAGTTCGGTGTTGAGGAAAGCCTCCACGCGTTCGGACAGGGTCGGAAGAACCGGCTTCAGATACGTCATCAGCACGCGGAACAGGTTGATGCCCATTGAGCAGATCGCCTGCAGGTCGGCGTCACGGCCTTCCTGTTTAGCCACAACCCACGGCGCCTGTTCGTCCACGTAACGGTTTGCCAGGTCGGCCAGCGCCATGATTTCACGGATCGCTTTGCCAAATTCGCGGCTTTCCCACGCGTCGCCAATAACCGCTGCCGCGTCGGTGAAGGTTTTATACAGCTCAGGGTCAGCCAGCTCCGCCGCCAGTACGCCGTCGAAACGTTTATTGATAAAACCCGCGTTACGCGACGCCAGGTTAACCACCTTATTAACGATATCGGCGTTGACGCGCTGTACGAAGTCTTCCAGGTTCAGGTCAATATCGTCGATGCGGGAAGAGAGCTTGGCGGTGTAGTAGTAGCGCAGGCTGTCGGCGTCGAAGTGGTTCAGCCAGGTGCTGGCTTTAATGAACGTTCCGCGAGACTTGGACATCTTGGCGCCGTTCACCGTCACGTAGCCGTGTACAAACAGGTTGGTCGGCTTACGGAAGTGACTGCCTTCCAGCATCGCGGGCCAGAACAGGCTGTGGAAGTAAACAATGTCTTTGCCGATAAAGTGATACAGCTCGGCGCTGGAGTCTTTTTTCCAGTATTCGTCGAAGCTTACGCTGTCGCCGCGCTTGTCGCACAGGTTCTTGAACGACCCCATGTAGCCAATTGGCGCATCCAGCCAGACGTAGAAGTATTTGCCCGGCGCGTTCGGAATTTCAAAGCCGAAGTAAGGCGCGTCGCGGGAGATATCCCACTGTTGCAGGCCGGATTCGAACCATTCCTGCATTTTGTTCGCGACCTGCTCCTGCAACGCGCCGCTGCGGGTCCACGCCTGTAGCATTTCGCTGAACGACGGCAGATCAAAGAAGAAATGTTCAGAGTCACGCATCACCGGCGTCGCGCCGGAAACCACCGACTTCGGCTCGATCAGCTCCGTCGGGCTGTAAGTCGCGCCGCACACCTCGCAGTTGTCGCCGTATTGGTCCGGCGATTTACATTTCGGGCAGGTGCCTTTCACAAAACGGTCCGGCAGGAACATGCCTTTTTCCGGATCGTACAGCTGAGAAATGGTGCGATTTTTAATGAAGCCGTTTTCTTTCAGACGGGTGTAGATAAGCTCTGACAGCTCACGGTTTTCCTCGCTGTGCGTGGAGTGATAGTTGTCGTAGCTAATGTTGAACCCGGCGAAATCGGTCTGGTGCTCCTGACTCATCTCGCCAATCATCTGCTCCGGCGTAATGCCAAGCTGCTGCGCTTTCAGCATGATCGGCGTGCCGTGGGCGTCGTCGGCGCAGATGAAGTTGACCTCGTGGCCGCGCATTCGCTGGTAACGGACCCAGACATCAGCCTGGATGTGCTCCAGCATATGGCCGAGGTGGATTGAGCCGTTGGCGTACGGCAGCGCGCACGTTACCAGAATTTTCTTCGCGACTTGAGTCATAGTAGGTATTACTTCTTCTCTGTTAAAAGGGGGTTTTGATGTTACCTGAAAGGTAATAACTACGCCAAGAAATAAGGGCATCAAACCATAAATGATTAATCATTATCGCTGGAGTACACTAGGTCGCTACACTTGTACTTTTCAGAACAACAAAAAGGAGTCGGGATGAACGCACAATCCCAGGCCAAATCACCAGAGACCCTGCGCGCGATGGTCGCCGGGACGCTGGCGAATTTTCAGCACCCCACTTTGAAGCATAATCTGACGACCCTGAAAGCGCTGCACCATGTCGCGTGGATGGATGACACGCTGCACGTTGAGCTGGTGATGCCATTCGTCTGGCATAGCGCGTTTGAGGCGCTAAAAGAGCAATGCAGCGCTGATCTGCTGCGTATCACGGGTGCGAAAGCGATTGACTGGAAACTGTCGCATAACATCGCCACCCTGAAGCGGGTGAAAAATCAGCCGGGCGTGAACGGGGTGAAAAATATCATCGCGGTCAGTTCCGGGAAGGGCGGGGTCGGTAAGTCTTCTACCGCGGTTAACCTGGCGCTGGCATTAGCGGCGGAAGGGGCAAAAGTCGGTATTCTTGACGCCGATATCTATGGCCCGTCGATCCCCACCATGCTGGGGGCGGAAAATCAGCGCCCGACGTCGCCGGATGGAACCCATATGGCGCCGATTATGTCGCATGGCCTGGCAACCAATTCCATTGGCTATCTGGTAACCGACGATAACGCGATGGTGTGGCGCGGCCCGATGGCCAGCAAAGCGCTGTTGCAGATGCTGCAGGAGACGCTGTGGCCGGATCTGGATTACCTGGTACTGGATATGCCGCCGGGCACCGGTGACATTCAGCTGACGCTGGCGCAGAACATCCCGGTAACCGGTGCTGTGGTGGTGACCACGCCGCAGGATATCGCGCTGATCGACGCCAAAAAAGGCATCGTCATGTTTGAAAAAGTCGAGGTGCCGATACTCGGTATCGTCGAAAATATGAGCATGCACATTTGCAGCAACTGCGACCACCATGAGCCTATCTTTGGTACTGGCGGCGCGGAGAAGCTGGCTGCGCAATATCACACCCAACTGCTGGGGCAGATGCCGCTGCATATTAGCCTGCGCGAAGACCTTGACCGCGGTACCCCAACGGTAACCAGCCGTCCGGAAAGCGAATTTACCGCAATGTACCGTGCGCTGGCGGGACGTGTTGCCGCGCAATTGTACTGGCAGGGGGAAGTGATCCCCGGAGAAATCGCCTTCCGCGCCGTGTAATACCGCCTGACCGCCTGACATGGAAACGTTCACCGCATCAGTGCTATATTGATGTGGTGAATAATTTGAGTGGTTCACTTCAGGTAAATTCCCCTCGCGCCTTCCCTTTGGCGTTGACCGCAAAAACAACGCGTTCTTTACTCACCCTGAATAACGTTATATTTACGCCTGTAACGTAATACAGATCATTTAAATGAATGATTTGTATTTTTATATTCCTCAATAAAATAAAAAGCCTCTTAAATGCGTATTAATTCATTAATTCTAAATATACGTTTAAGCTTAATTCATTTGTTGCAATTATATTGCACAATGTAAATTGTTTTAAATCAATAAAACAACATGTTCACATTGCGATAACTTTCTGAGAGTGTAAATTTCACTGCGTTGGAAACACACTGTAATAAACGGAAATATCTTTAATAGGGAAAAGACTATGAACAATTCTATTATTGCTGCTGCAGTACTGTCGGGTATTTTTATGAGTGCAGGGGCGTTTGCTGCAAATGAAGATATGGGGGAATTAAAAATCAAAGGCGAAATTGTGGGTACATCCTGTACTTTCGAAGGAGAAAATAACGCGACTATTGAACTGTCCCAGGTCGGTGCCGACAGATTAACGGGTTTAAACGCAGGTGACGTTTACAGCGGATATACAAGCCCGGAAGTTAGCTTACAAGTTAAATGTGCAGATAATAATAATCCGCGTATTAGTTTTAACCCTTCACAGTTTGTGGATGGGTTAAAGGTGACCAGAAATAACGCCGACGATAATGGGGCCGGTTTCGCGGTTTATCTTAATGGGAGCCAGGTAAAACCCGATGAAGCGGGTAATTTCCCTCTCAACAAAGATGATGCTGTCAATGGCGTTTATACTATGAAATTTTTTGCCCGCTATGCGGCGGTGACAACGAGTGTCACTCCCGGCCCTGTTGAATCCGTTCTGACGATGACAGTCCTGACCGACTAAATATTTTGGGCGGCTAAATTTAGCCGCCTGCCTTACATGTAAAAGGTTAACTGCCATGAAAAGAATTATAGCGTTATGGCTGGTCTGCGCCGCTATGCCAGCGTGGAGCGGCATTTATATTTATGGAACACGCGTTATTTATCCCGCACAGAATAAAGATATTACAGTGCAATTAATGAATGATGACAAGCGAAGCGCTCTGATTCAGGCATGGATAGATGATGGCGATACCAGTCTGCCGCCGGAGAAAATACATGTTCCCTTTATGGTGACGCCGCCCGTCATCAGGGTCGCGACCAATTCAGGTCAGCAGCTGAAAATTAAGCAGCTTGCTCATCATTTACCGTCGGATCGTGAGAGTATGTTCTATCTGAACGTTCTGGATATTCCTCCAAACTCAGAAAGCAGCAAAGATAAAAATGTCATTAAATTTGCTTTGCAAAACCGAATAAAATTAATTTACCGACCACAAGGTATCAGGAGAGTTGATAAAAATACGTTTTCTCGCTTGCAGATTATCCGTACGCATACCGGGATAAAGCTAAAAAATAATTCAGCGAATTGGATTACCATTCCGGAAATTAAAGCGAAAGATAAAGTCAACAAACAAACGCTGCTGCTTGCCCCAGGAACGTCCCAGGCAATAACTTGCACGTCAATTGCGAATGACTTTACCGTGACGTTAATCGATGATTCAGGAAATTATTTGAGTGAATCAATAAAAGCAATAAATTAAAAATGGAAATAACATCTAAGGATAGGTAATGGAAAAGTTTAACACCATCACTCTGTCGATACTTTCAGCATTGCTCATTTCGCCCGCGTGGGCAGAAGAAGAATCATTCGATACGCATTTTATGTTCGGCGGAATAAAAGGCGAAAAAGTATCCCGATATCAGATCGACAGTAATAAACCTATGGCCGGGGTCTATGAGATGGATGTCTATGTCAATAAAGAGTGGCGCGGTACTTATAATATTGACATTCAGGATAAGACGGAAAATACCTGCATTCACCGGGAACTGATCGCCAGCCTGGGAATCAAATATCCGTCTCCAGTTGAAAGTTTAAGAAACGACTGCGTTCCTCTCAATAGTGTGGTGCAAGGTGGTAGCGTATTCTATGATACGGGTTCTTTTAACCTTTATCTTAGTGTGCCGCAGGCGTTTGTGCTGGAATATGAAGCTGGGTATTCGCCGCCGGAAACATGGGATCGCGGGATTAACGCTTTTTATACCTCTTACTATGCCAGTGAATATTATAGCCATTATAAAAAGGGTGGCAGCGAGAAAAATACGTACGCGAACTTTGTCAGTGGGGTAAATCTACTGGGCTGGCAATTACATTCAAACGCGAATTTTTCCAAAAACGAGAACGCGAAAGGCAAATGGCAAAGCAATACCTTATATCTGGAGCGTGATTTCCCTTCGGTGATGGGAACGATGCGAATTGGCGAGCAGTACAGCAGCGGGGATATGTTCGAAACGGTACGCTTTCGCGGCGTGCGCTTCTGGCGGGATATGCAGATGTTGCCGCATTCTAAGCAAAATTTCGCTCCGGTTGTACGTGGTGTAGCGCAAAGCAATGCATTGGTAACGATTGAGCAAAACGGCTTTATTGTCTATCAAAAAGAAGTGCCCCCGGGGCCTTTTATGTTTGAGGATCTTCAGCTCGCCGGGGGCGGCGCCGATCTTGACGTGAGCGTTAAAGAGACAAATGGTTCCGTTTCTCGTTATATTGTTCCTTATTCTTCGGTTACCAATATGGTTCAACCAGGCGTGGCGAAGTATGAATTTGTCGCCGGGAAAAGTGATATTGAGGGAGCATCCGAGCAAACCGATTTTTTGCAAGGAACCTACCAGTACGGGATCAATAACCTGTTGACGCTATATGGCGGAACAATACTTGCCAACGATTATCGCTCGTTCACCCTTGGGTCAGGGTGGAATACATTTATTGGTGCGGTCTCTGTCGACGGAACACTCTCGTATAGCAAGCAGGACAATGGCGATGCATTGGACGGGCAAAGCTACCAGGTCGCCTGGAATAAATATTTACCGCAGTCGGCTACCCATTTTTCTCTTGCGGCTTATCGTTATTCATCACGTAACTATCGGTCTTTTAACGATCATATTTGGGCCAATAATCGGGATCATTATCAACGTGATGAGGATGATATATATGATATTGCAGACTATTACAAAAATGATTTTGGGCGTAAAAATACGTTCACGCTCAATATCAACCAGTCTTTGCCGGATGGCTGGGGTTATTTTACCGCCAGCGCGTTATGGCGAGACTATTGGGGACGTAGCGGTAGTGGAAAGGACTACCAGTTAAGTTACAGCACCGCATGGCAACGCGTGAGCTTTACCTTATCCGCCACTCAGACGTATGACAGTAACAACCGGGAAGACAAACGTTTTAATCTCTATTTCTCAGTCCCTTTTTCGTGGGGAGAAGCGGGGTCTGGCGTGCATCGCGAAAGCCATTTTTCGAATTCCACCACCTTTGACGAAAAAGGTTATGCGTCGAATAACGCCAGCTTAAGTGGTACCTTTGGCCAACGCGATCAGTTTAATTACACCACGAATCTAAGCAATCAGCGGCAGGAGCACCAAACGACATTTGGCGGAGCGCTAACCTGGAATACACCGTTAGCGACCGTCGCAGGCAGTTATAGCCAGTCCAGTCATTATCATCAGGTTGGCGGTAATATCCAGGGGGGGCTAGTGGCCTGGTCCGACGGCGTCCATTTAGCGCCGCGTCTTAATGATACTATTGCGATTATTAAGGCGCCGCACCTTAACGATGCGACCGTGCAGGGACGATCATATTTACGCACCAATGCGAAGGGTTACGCTGTCTATGAAGCATTAACCCCCTATCGGCAAAATTTCATTTCACTGGACGTCTCTGATACTGACAGTGAGGTCGCCCTGGTGGGTAACCGGAAAGTCACTGTACCTTACCGTGGGGCAGTCGTGTTAATGGTATTTGATACGGAAAAAAGTAAACCGTTTTATTTTCAGGCCCGGCGTCTAAATGGCGAACCGTTACCCTTTGGGTATGAGGTTGAAGATCATCACGGAAATAATGTTGGGCTGGTAGGTCAGGGAAGCCGGATATTCATTCGTACTGAAACCGTCCCCTCGTGGGTTAAAATCGCTACAGATAAACAACAAGGTCTTTTCTGTCAGATCACATTTGATAAGCAGATAGATGAAAACAACATTTATATTTGTCGTTAATACTCAGGTGATGCTATGAAAAGACTGTTATTTTTGTTTATGTTGTCGTTATTGTCTCAGTTTGGTTATGCAGCATGCAGTGCGACAATAACGAATGCCAAAGATTATACTATTATTTCCGATAGCCTGATGCTGGGCGGTGAGGAGACAGTTATTATTGCTAACACTTTTACTGATACTAACTGTACTGGTAATGATACCGTCTCTAAATTAGAAGTGTCTGAGCATATTATAGGCATGGGTCCAAATGATAGCGTTAAATTGAAAGTGAAAGTGGAATGGCAAAGCAGTGCTTCGATAAGTATGCGTAACAAAAATGGTGTAATCGATTCGCCTTTTAAAATTACGCTATCTGAAATAAATACCACGGAAGCTGTGACGTATTCTGCGCAGGGGGGGTACTCTGCCACAATAGATAATATCGCCGTATTGTCAGGTGCAACAAATCAAAGGAGCTTAGGGGAATGGGTAGTCATCGGTTTACGGTACCTTGCGTGTCTGGGTAATCGTGAGTGTATAGCCGGAATTTTAGCTTCGCTGAATGGACAGGGAGTTTATAAGTCTAATTTAACAATAACGTATCATCGGAAAGAAACCACCTGTGCCCCGCAAAATTTAACTATTTCGTTGGATCCGATCCCTGTAACCAAACTTCGTACTAAAGGAGAAGTGAATGATTTTATGCAACAAGGCGATATTCTCTTAGACTGTAAAAACCAGGTGCGTAACGCTGCGTTGGCATCCCGGCAGATTTCCGTCAATCTGCGAAGCGACTTTGTCTGGGATGAAAATGAAGCAGTACTGACCCCCGATACAGAAAACGGGGTAGGATTTATACTCAGGGATGCCGGTCATCAACCGCTCAAAATAAATAAAGGGACCACACTAAACAGTACGTTCAAAACGTTTAGCAAAGGCAGCGCCGTCAACGCGGTAGAATCCATTCCTGTTTTTGCCACCTACTACGTAATTGATCCCAAAAAAGTTAAAGCAGGCGCCTTGCAATCCAAAGCGTTAATCATTGTGACTTATAACTGAGCATCTTCTTGCCGCACTCTCCTGGAGGAGAGTGCGTATAGCGTCACCGATGATAAAAAATTTCGCCGTCGTAGGCTTTGATGATCTTACCGTCAGCGTCGTTGATCAGCACATACGCGCCACCCATGTAGGTCCAGTGGGTTCCGGCATCGGGCGCGGGCAGATTACGTAATTTCCACTGTTTGATGTTGTACTCATCGGTGCGGTACATCTCGGGAACCGTATCGCCGGGTTTAAAATGGGTGAAGTCAGCCACGAAGCTGCTGAGCTCATATTGATCAATCCCCTTTGCGGCGACGGTTGTAGCAGGTGCGGCCCAGACCGCGCTGGAAGCGAGCAGCAATGCGCCCAGCAACATAGTATTTTTTATACCCATACACACTCCACTCTTCGGGTTATCCATCAAGGTCGTACATGATTCAACCGCAGAGCCAGGTCAGGCAAGCGCCTTTTTGTGAGATTCCCGGCTTTTGAGTAAAAATTGTAACCTTCCTCTCCGGCGTTTCACAAACAGAGATTACTTCCGCCGCATCTCATTGCGACATGAGATATGTCTTATCTGAACAGACTGACTGGAGGAAAGCGTTCGAGGAAAACCCCGCGCCGGGCGGGGGGATGGTTATTTCTGTACCACCTGAAGGATACCGTGTACGCGGCTATGCGCTTTAGTGTAAGAGGCCGTTTCAACCCCTTCATCATTAAGCGTGATGGAGAGTATATATCCGTTACCGCTGACTTCGTAGTAAGCGGCATTGACGCGTTTGACGGTCGCTTTTTTGTGATTAATATGCGCAACGGTAAATCCGTTGTTAATACTGGCGTTAATCCCCGGCCCGCTGAATTCTGCCATTCGCAATGGATCGGCAACATGACTGGCGTTTGCTGCCTGTGCATGTTGCGCTATATCGTTAACATTTTTTTGCCCACCGTGTTTTGCCATGCTGTCAGCTGGCGACGCACATGCCGCCAGCGCGACGACAACAGGAATCAGACATAACCTCGTTACGTTTTTCACATCATCACCATTATATTTAACCCCATACACAAAAGCTTAGTCGCTGGGCGTACATCGCCCCGGCGAAAAAGCCACAAAGCAGAAACAGAAAATACATACTGACCTGCAAAATTAAAAATTTTAAGTCTTTCAAGGTAATTAACGTACACGTTGGCCAGACTGAATTTGGAGTCAAGCGTGGAATGAGAGAGACATTGTATTAATGTCAGCAATCGGCCTGTTGAATATAAAGACTATGTTTTAAATAAGCCCGCATGACGTTGATGCAGATCATATGAAATGCCTCCTGGAAAATAAATGCCAAAAAATAAAATGATGACATTACGTTAATGTGGCGATTGCGTAAATAATTAGCGTGGGTTATTTGAAAACAGGAGGCGGCGTCGGGGAAAATAATCTGATATAAGGTGATCCTTATCCTTCCTGCCTCCAGTTTAAAACCATCTTGCAAAGCGCAGAGGCTTACCTTACCCTTTTAACCTTGCATAACGCATTTATGCACATTGACTCGGGGTGCCCTTCCACGCGAAGGCTGAGAAATACCCGTACCACCTGATCTGGATAATGCCAGCGTAGGGAAGTCAGACACTGCTCGTGTCCCTTCTTCGCGCGGGCAGGAGCGTAACTATGCAGCCTGACCTGCTCAGCCCCGCACTTGCGGTGCGTACTCTGCAACATTTTCGACAACACTCTCCGTTAACCCATTGCATGACCAATGATGTGGTTCAGAGCTTTACCGCCAATACCCTGCTGGCGCTCGGCGCTTCCCCCGCGATGGTGATTGAAGCTGACGAAGCGTGTCAGTTCGCCGCGATTGCCAGCGCGCTGTTGATCAACGTCGGCACGCTAACCCAGCCGCGCGCAGTAGCGATGCGGACGGCGGTTGAACGGGCGAACAGCGCGCATACGCCGTGGGCGCTCGACCCCGTCGCGGTGGGAGCGCTCGACTATCGCCGTGAGTTCTGCCTGGACATATTGAACCTGAAACCCGCCGCCATTCGCGGCAATGCCTCTGAAATTCTCGCCTTAGCCGGTGAGCGAGCCGGCGGTCGCGGTGTGGATACCACCGACGCTGCCGCCGCTGCGTTGCCCGCGGCGAAGCGGCTGGCCGTACGGGTGGGGGCCGTTGTCGTGGTCACCGGGGAAATAGATTATGTCACCGATGGCGAACGTACCCTGATCGTCGTCGGCGGCGATCCGTTAATGACCCGCGTTGTGGGCACCGGCTGCGCGCTCTCGGCAGCAGTGGCGGCTGTCTGCGCGCTGCCGGGCAGTCGGACAGAAAATGTCGCATCCGCCTGCTGGTGGATGAAACGCGCCGGACAACGTGCCAGCGAAGTCTGTCGCGGTCCGGGGAGTTTTATCCCGGCATTCCTCGACGCGCTGTATCAACTCGACCAGGAGGCGCTGGCATGAAACGGATCAACGCATTAACTATCGCCGGGACGGACCCCAGCGGCGGCGCGGGCATTCAGGCCGATCTGAAAACCTTTTCTGCGCTTGGCGCGTATGGTTGCTCGGTCATCACCGCGCTGGTGGCGCAAAACACCCGTGGCGTGCAGTCGGTTTATCGTATTGAGCCTGATTTTGTCGCCGCACAGCTGGACTCGGTGTTCAGCGATGTGCGTATCGATACCACCAAAATCGGTATGCTCGCCGAAACCGATATTGTGGAAGCGGTAGCTGAACGTCTGCGGCGCCATCAGGTGAAAAATGTGGTGCTGGATACGGTTATGCTGGCGAAAAGCGGCGATCCGCTGCTATCGCCTTCGGCTGTCGCCACCCTGCGGACGCGTTTACTGCCCCAGGTTTCGCTGATTACGCCCAATCTGCCCGAGGCCGCGGCGCTTCTGTCATGTCCGCATGCCCGTACGGAAAAAGAGATGCTGGAGCAGGGACGTGCGTTGTTGGCGCTGGGATGTGGCGCGGTGCTGATGAAGGGCGGACATCTGGACGATACGCAAAGCCCGGACTGGCTGTTTACGCCGACGGGCGAGCAGCGTTTTACCGCGCCGCGGGTGATGACCAAAAATACCCACGGTACGGGCTGTACGCTCTCTGCAGCGCTCGCGGCGCTGCGCCCGCGCCATGCCGACTGGACCGAAACGGTGCAGGAGGCGAAAAGTTGGCTTTCTGCGGCGCTGGCCCAGGCAGATACGCTGGAGGTTGGGGAGGGGATTGGACCGGTTCATCATTTCCATGCCTGGTGGTAGCGTATATACTGGCAAAAGACTTGCTGTCAGGAAAAACGTCCATGGAACAAGCGCATACCCGGCTTATCGCACAGCTCAACGAACGTATCGCAGCGGTGGACAATACACCGTTGTACATTAAGTTCGCCGAAACGGTAAAAAACGCCGTGCGCAGCGGCGTGCTGGAGCATGGCAATATTCTGCCCGGCGAGCGCGATTTGAGTCAGTTGACCGGCGTCTCGCGCATAACGGTGCGCAAGGCGATGCAGGCGCTTGAGGATGAAGGCGTGGTGACGCGCGCGCGTGGGTACGGTACGCAAATTAACAACATTTTTGAGTACTCCCTGAAAGAGGCGCGCGGTTTCTCTCAGCAGGTGGTCCTGCGCGGGAAAAAACCGGACACCCTGTGGGTCAACAAGCGGGTGGTAAAATGCCCGGATGACGTGGCGCAACAGCTGGCGGTCGAAACCGGAAGCGACGTCTTTTTACTTAAGCGGATCCGCTATGTTGATGAAGAGGCGGTATCCATCGAGGAATCCTGGGTGCCTGCGCATCTTATTCATGATGCGGATGATATCGGCGTATCATTATATGATTATTTCCGTAGTCAGCATATTCATCCGCAGCGAACCCGTTCACGGGTGAGCGCAAAAATGCCGGACGCCGAATTCCAGTCGCATATTCAGCTGGATGCTAAAATCCCCGTGCTGGTCATTAAACAGGTCGCGCTCGACCAGCAGCAGCGGCCCATTGAGTACAGTATTAGCTATTGCCGTAGCGATTTATATGTCTTTGTTTGTGAGGAGTAGCGCTTTTGCAGACCGGTCGTCTGCATGAGGCAAAAGCCGCACTGGTTTGCGCCGATGCGGCTGTATGATTTATCTCTTGAGCGAAACCAGCAGCTGTTCACGGAACGGCGCACAGTCGCCGCCCCGGTGTCCCACGACCCACGACGCGACGGCGTTACCAAGCAGCACCGCGTCCGCAACTGACCAGCCAGAGGCCAGACCGGCCAGCAATCCCCCGGCATGACTGTCGCCCGCGCCAATGGTATCAACCACCGTTGTCGGGAAGGCGGGGACGCAGCCAGCGGCATCGTCAGTGAAATACCATGCTCCGTCTTTGTCATGACGCACTACCAGTGGCGCAGCGAAACGCCTGACCCATTCTGTGCCAAATGTCCGGATTTCCTTGCTTAGCGTAAAGCGATCGCTGACGATGTCCGCCTCCTGGCGATTAAGCGACACCAGCGGACGACAGGCCAGAATACGGGCCATCAGCGCATCGGGGATATCGCCAATCCGCGGACCAAAATCGATAACGGGCGTCACGTCCGTGAGGTTTTCAAGCCAGTGCGCCAGTAATTCGCCGCACGGCGACGCAAGTTGATAGCCGGACAGATAAATCAGGCTACCTCGCGGCACCGAGAGCTGAGCCAGCCAGTCGGCGTTCCAGGCATTTTCTACGCCGCTAAAAGACATAAAGGTGCGTTCACCGTCCGGCTCAACCAGGGCCAGACACCAGCCGTTATCACCCTGAGCATGATCAATCGGGCTATATAAGCCCTCTTTCGCCATCCGGTTGCGGATAATCTCCGCCCATACGCCCTGGCCGAGCGGCAGAGCATTGGTCGCCGTAATCCCAAGGCGCTTTAGCGCGACGGCGATGTTTAGCGCGCAGCCGCCGACGTTAACGCTTTGCTGCTTAAGCTCGATGTCGCAGCCGCGCCAGGGCAGAGCGTAAGCGTCGGCGATAACATCGATGACCGCCGCGCCGACTACCGTGACCGGCTGGCGGGAGTCGAGATCCGCAAGCATCCCGTACAGGCGTGAAGCGTTCATATTCCCTCCCGTCGCTGACGCAGACGCGCCAGCTCCGTAGCATAGCGGGTGAAATCGAGGCGGTTCACCGTATCCAGCTCTCGTTTCAGTGTGGAATCGATGGCATCAATGCCGTGCAGCGCGCCGCAAATGGCGGTCGCCATCGCGCCGATGGTATCGGTATCGCCGCCCAGGTTAGCGCAAAGTATCGCGCAGCGGTTCGGATCGGTCTGCGCCAGCTCGACCATAGCGATGGCGCAGGCGACCGACTCCAGCGTGCTGGTGCCCGCGCCCACGATCTGATACAGCTGTTCACTGGCGGCTTCAGGGCCATCGGCCTGGCGAACGATTTTTAACGCCAATTCCAGCCGTGCAGCCAGCGAGGCGCTGAAAGTGGTGATGCGTTTTTCCTGAGCGTGTCGGGCAATGGCGGGCAGTGATGCCACGATGTCGGACCACGCGTCGCCGTCTACCGCCCGGGAAATGGCCCAGGCCACCACTACCGCGCCGGCAATGGCCAGATCCGACTTGTGGGTGGGGCTGGACGCCAGCGCCACGTCATCAATAAAGGCGCCGAGATCGCGCGGCGGCAACAGGCATCCCAACGGCGACACGCGCATCGCCGCGCCGTTAGTGACGCCGTTGTTTTCCAGTTCCGCTACCGGTTTACCGTTGCGTATGGCGTTAAGTGCAATCTTCGACGTCGGCCCGAGAACATTTTTATTGAAAGCGTCAAAGCCCTGCGCCCAGTCGAGAATCGTGTGGCCAATCAGGTCGGGATCAATGTCGCCGTCGCGCGCCAGTAGCGCATCTGCCAGACAGAGCGCCATCGAAGTATCATCGGTAAACTCCGCACGCTTAAAATAACAGGCCGCGCTGTTCTCCTGCGGACCTGGCAGAAAGCGGTCGATCCAACCGAAGTGCGCTTTCACGCGGCTTCTCGGCCACAGCTCAGAGGGCATCCCCATCGCATCCCCTAACGCCTGCCCGTAAAGAGCACCGAGAATACGCTCTGCTTTCATTTTACTTCTCCTTGTGTCAACGCAGAATCGCGAACCTCAATAGCGGTGATCTCTTTGTCTGATTCGCGAAAGAAAATCATAAACAGTACGGCAATGACAGCGATCATCACCGCGCCGAACGTCCACATTCCCGCCCAGTTGAAGGTGAGACCGTTAACCGGTTCCTGATAAGCAAACATTTTTTCCATCATCACGCCGCCAAGACGATAGCCCAGCAGGCTGCCGAAGCCCTGACAGCACAGGGTGATCAGTCCCTGGGCCGCGGTGCGCATATGCACTGGCGCTTTTTTATCCACGTAGATATAGGCGGTCACGTAGTAGAAGTCGTAACTGACGCCGTGCAGCAAAATGCCAAGAAACAGCAACGCATAGGTGAAGTATTCTTCTGCGCCGCCGTAGATAAAGAACGCGTACCGGATCGCCGCGGTGATAAGACCAAGCAATAATACCTTCTTAATACCAAAGCGTTTAGTGAAAAACGGCAGCGCCAGCATAAAGAAGATTTCGGAGAACTGACCGAGCGTCATCCAGCCGGTGGCGTTTTTCATGCCGACTTCCGTCAGATACCCGTTGGCGAAGATGTAATAAAACGCCAGCGGCATCGCGAACAAAAACGAACAGAAGAAAAAAACGAGGAAGTTGCGGTCGCGCAGCAGGATCAGCGCGTCCAGCCCGAGCATGACCCGGAAGTCCATTTTCCCTGTGCTTTTTGGCGGGGTGTCCGGCAAAAAGAAAGCGAACACGCCCAGCAGCGCGGAACTGGCGGCGGTAATCAGCAACGGAATATTGGTCGGCGAGATATCGTTATAACCCAGCATCTGCGGCAGAAACCCGCAGGCAAGACCCGACGCAATCCAGCCAATCGTCCCCATTACGCGGATGCGCGGAAAATCACGTTCCACGTCCGGCACGTTGGCGAAAGCGATACTGTTGGTCAGGGCGATAGTGGGCATATAGGTCAGCGAATAGGCCAGCAGCAACGGAAAGAACCCGGCAAAGGTCGTTTGTCGGGCGGCAAAATACATCAGCGCCGCGCCTGCGAACATCAGCACAGCGAGCACCTTTTGCGCCGAGAAAAAGCGGTCGGTCAGCGAACCCACAAGGATCGGCGAGAGGATCGCCGCTATCGCCGTACAGGCGTAAGACCAGCCAATCTCACCGGCAGTAAAGCCGCTTTTGCTTAACCAGAGCCACAGCGGAACGAACCAGGCCCCCCAGATAAACCACTCAACGAACATCATGAATGACAGTTTCACTGTAGTTTTCATCATTAAATCCTTCATGACAGGTAAGGTACGTCATGACAGTACCATTAAATAATACCTTTAAAATACCTTTGCGGCGAAATCTTGACCGTCATAACACTTTTTCGTCAGTGAATCGTGCCAGCAGATAGCGCTGAAAAGTGCGCTGAAAATGGAAAAAATGGCCGGTCGGTACCAGGCTTAATGCTGCCCGCAAAAGCGGGTCAGGGCAATCCACATTCCGAATCCCTCGGAACTTACGGGAGCATAGCTATGACTGATATTGCGCAGTTGCTTGGCAAAGACGCCGACAGCCTGTTACAGCATCGTTGTATGACCATACCTTCTGACCAACTTTATCTGCCAGGACATGACTACGTTGACCGCGTGATGGTGGACAATAACCGTCCGCCTGCGGTGCTGCGTAACATGCAGACGCTGTATAATACCGGACGTCTGGCGGGAACCGGTTATCTGTCTATTTTACCGGTTGACCAGGGCGTGGAACACTCGGCAGGCGCGTCGTTTGCCGCCAACCCGCTCTATTTTGATCCAAAGAATATTGTTGAGCTGGCGATTGAAGCCGGCTGTAACTGTGTGGCATCCACATACGGCGTGTTGGCTTCCGTCTCGCGCCGCTACGCCCACCGTATTCCGTTCCTGGTGAAGCTGAACCACAACGAAACGTTAAGCTACCCAACGGAATACGATCAGACCCTGTATGCCAGCGTCGAGCAGGCGTTCAATATGGGGGCGGTCGCCGTCGGCGCGACGATCTACTTCGGTTCCGAGCAGTCCCGTCGGCAAATTGAAGAGATTTCCGCGGCCTTTGAACGGGCGCATGAGCTGGGGATGGTCACCGTGCTGTGGGCGTATTTGCGTAATTCGGCGTTTAAGAAAGAGGGGACCGATTACCACGTTTCTGCGGATCTCACCGGGCAGGCTAACCATCTGGCGGCGACCATCGGCGCGGATATCGTGAAGCAGAAAATGGCGGAAAATAATGGCGGTTATAAAGCGGTTAATTTCGGCTACACCGACGATCGCGTCTACAGCAAACTGACCAGCGACAACCCGATCGATCTGGTGCGTTACCAGTTGGCGAACTGCTATATGGGACGTGCGGGTCTGATTAACTCCGGCGGCGCGGCGGGCGGCGAGACCGATCTGACCGACGCGGTACGTACGGCGGTCATCAACAAACGTGCTGGCGGTATGGGGCTGATCCTCGGCCGCAAAGCCTTCAAAAAGTCGATGGCGGACGGCGTGAAGCTGATCAACGCTGTACAGGATGTCTACCTCGACAATAAGGTCACTATCGCCTGACCAGCAGGGCTGCGGCGCGTGGTCGCAGCCTTTTCATCACGACCAGAAGTAAGCATTAACGCAACAACGGACAGTCCGGTGGTAAACGGCAGCGTAGCGCGGCGGGGAGGGTTTTAATATGAAAAGACTGACCGCTCAGCGGTTCGCCGTCCAGGTTAAAGGTAATGTCGTGCGGCGCGCGTATCTCGAACCACGAGGAGGCGCCGTCGACGATATTGGGATTTTCTTCCGGCGGCTTGAGGGTGGAAAACAGCGCGGGCAGGATCTCCTCGCCGGTAAAGATTCGCAGTTGCAGTAAACCGTCGTTAATCAGCGCGTCCGGGCAGAGCTGCTGTCCGCCACCCGCCTGGCGACCGTTGCCAATGCCGATCACCAGCGCGTCACCCTGCCACTGAAAGTTCTCGCCGCGAATTTCGCAGCGGTCAGGTTTCAGCGTATCCATGCGCATCAGCCCGTGGATGATATACGACACGCCCCCCAGCGCGGCCTTCAGCTTTTCCGGCGTTTCGGTGGTAATGCGGGTACCGAATCCACCGGTCGCCATATTGATAAAGCAGGTTTTGTCGTTCACTTTTGCGATATCAATCGCGACGGCGTTCCCGGCGATGGCCAGCTTCAGCGCTTTATCCAGCGCGTCTGGTATGCCGACACTGGTAGCGAAATCGTTGGCTGTGCCGAGCGGCAGAATACCCAGCGCCGGAACGGCCTGGCCTTCGCACTGAATTAACGCGGTCGCCACTTCATTAATTGTTCCGTCGCCGCCGCCGGCAATCACCGTTTCCACGCCGAGACGGCGGGCTTCTTCAACATAGCGCTGCGCGTCGCCTTTTTCCCACGTAACGCGAACATGAATTTCTACGCCTTCGTCACGAAGCAGCCCAATCGCTTCACGAAGCGTGGGGTTATCGGCCCCCTTGCCGTTCAGAATCAGTAAACTGGCGGGAAAATTAGCCATTCTCGTTTTTGCCTTATTGTTTTATCAGAACACAAGAAGTGTATAGCAGAATGAAAAACCGCGCGGACAGAACTGACTGAAAAAGGGTTCCGCTTTTTGCAGAAGGGCGTCTGGAAATAAAAAAAACAGCCGCCCAAAAAATAAGCCTGCGTAAGGGAGATTACGCAGGCTAAGGAGGTGGTTCCTGGTACAGCTAGCATTTATGGGTTATGTTTTTCAGCACGGCGGATAATACCCTTAAAGAACGAAGCGGTATGTGATCGGTTTCTAAGAATCATCCTGGCATGAAAAAATAACCCTGATTAACTATTTACCGTGCGGATTACGCGTTGATTCACCGGAAAAATTGCGCATCAGCAGAGCATAATCCAGCGTAAGATCCTGCGGTACAGGGATCCATACGGTATAGCCGTCGCCCGGTGCGACCGACATCGCTTCGCCTTTGCCGTTTTCCATTTGTTCCAGAGTAAAGTTGACGTTGCCCTGCGGCGTCATCAGCTCAAGGCTGTCGCCGACAGAAAACTTGTTCTTCACCGCAACGGCGGCTAACTCACCTTTACGCTCGCCGGTGAATTCCCCCACGAACTGCTGGCGCTCAGACACCGAATAACCATAGTCATAGTTCTGGTAGTCGTCGTGGGTATGACGACGCAGGAAGCCTTCGGTGTAGCCACGGTGCGCCAGACCTTCCAGGGTTTCCAGCAGCTGCGGATCGAACGGTTTACCGGCGGCGGCGTCGTCAATGGCTTTCCGGTACACCTGCGCGGTGCGGGCGCAATAGTAGAAAGATTTGGTGCGGCCTTCAATTTTCAGCGAGTGCACGCCCATGTGGGTCAGGCGCTCAACGTGAGCGATGGCGCGCAGATCTTTTGAGTTCATGATATAGGTGCCGTGCTCATCCTCGAACGCGGTCATGTACTCGCCGGGCCGCTGGGCTTCTTCTATCATGAACACTTTATCGGTAGGCGCGCCAATACCCAGCGTCGGCTCGACGTTTTGCACCGGAATCGGTTCGTATTTGTGAACAATATTGCCGACCACATCCTCTTTGCCTTCCTGGACGTTGTACTCCCAGCGGCAGGCGTTAGTGCAGGTGCCCTGATTCGGGTCACGTTTATTGATGTAGCCAGAGAGCAGGCAACGGCCGGAGTAGGCCATGCACAGCGCGCCGTGCACGAAAATTTCGATCTCCATGTCCGGCACCTGATTGCGGATCTCTTCTATTTCTTCCAACGACAGTTCGCGGGAAAGGATCACGCGCGTTAACCCCATCTGATGCCAGAATTTTACCGTTGCCCAGTTGACGGCGTTGGCCTGTACGGAGAGATGGATCGGCATATCGGGGAAGTTTTCCCGCACCAGCATGATAAGCCCGGGGTCAGACATGATCAGGGCATCCGGACCCATTTCCACCACCGGTTTGAGGTCGCGGATAAAGGTTTTCAGCTTTGCGTTGTGCGGCGCGATGTTCACCACCACGTAGAATTTTTTCCCCAGCGCATGGGCTTCATTGATGCCAAGCTGAAGGTTTTCGTGGTTGAATTCGTTATTGCGCACGCGCAGGGAGTAGCGCGGCTGGCCCGCATACACGGCGTCAGCGCCATAGGCGAAAGCGTAACGCATGTTTTTCAGCGTTCCCGCCGGGGAAAGGAGTTCCGGTTTAAACATAGTGTTCTCGTTCTGATGACAGGTCAGATCCGCTTCACCTGATGAAGCGGCAGGAGGAGAGTCCTCACGTTAAGGGCGGGCATTGTAGCGCCGCAGAGAAGGCAGGTAAAGTAAAGGGAAACGCCTTATCCGACCTGACGGAGGATAAACAGGCCGGATAAGCGTGGCGTCATCAGGCCATCCTGCAGGCGTCCGCTTCCCAGCGGTAGCCTACGCCGTACACCGCGCGGATAAACGACTGCTCTTCGTCCAGCGCTTCCAGCTTACGGCGCAGGTTTTTGATATGGCTGTCAATGGTGCGGTCGGTGACGACGCGATAATCATCATACAAACGGTTGAGCAACTGTTCGCGGGAAAACACTTTTCCCGGTTCGTGCGAAAGGGTTTTAAGCAGACGAAATTCCGCCGGGGTCAGGTCGAGCATCTTCCCGCGCCAGGAGGCCTGGAAACGGCCTTCGTCGACAATCAGCGGGCTTTCGGCGTCCATCTGTTGTAGCTCGCGCTGCGGCTTACAACGGCGCAGGATGGTCTTCACGCGGGCGACCACTTCTCGCGGGCTGTACGGTTTGCAGATGTAATCATCCGCGCCAATCTCCAGCCCCAGCAGACGGTCGATCTCTTCAATCTTGGCCGTGACCATCACAATCGGCACGTCAGAGAAGCGGCGTATTTCACGGCACAGGGTCAGGCCGTCAGTCCCCGGCAGCATCAGATCCAGCAGGATCAGGTCGGGCGGCGTCTGGCGCACATAGGGCAGCACCTTGTCGCCATGGCTAATCAGCGTCGGGGCATAGCTCGCGGCGCGCAGATAGTCGATCAGTAACTGCCCCAGCTTGGGTTCATCTTCCACGATTAGAATACGCGGTGTGTTTTCATCAATGGGTAACTCAGTCATACGTCTCTCTGTATATCGCGTTCCAGCGGAAATTCTACTGTAATGCTAACCCCGCCAAAAGGCGAATGGGCAGCGTGGATGCGGCCATTGTGCGCTTCAACAATGTTGACGCAAATCGCCAGCCCCAGTCCGGAGCCGCCGCTGGCGCGGTTGCGGGAGCCTTCGGCGCGGTAAAAGCGCTCAAACAGTTTATGTAACTGCTCATCGCTGACGCCCGGCGCAGAATCGGCAAAAACGAGAAGCACCCGTTTGTCGCGCTGTTCGGCGCTGATGTGCAATTTTCCGCCGCTGTCGGTGTAGCGCAGGCTGTTTTCCAGCAGATTGTTAAAAAGCTGCATCAGACGATCCCGATCGCCAAACATCTGGATGCTGTCCGGCAGGGAAAGCTGTAACGTCAGGTCACGGCTGGCAAAGCGTTCCCGGAACGCGCCTCCCGCCACTTCCAGCAGCGGGATTAAATCCACGGACGTTTTTTGATAGGCCAGCGCGCCTTCGTCGGACATGGAAAGCTGGTGCAGATCGTCCACCAGCTTGGTCAGCGTCGCCACTTCAGCCTGTAATGATGCCACCGACTCCGGCGTGAACTGGCGAACGCCGTCCTGAATCGCCTCCAGTTCTCCGCGCAGTACCGCCAGCGGCGTGCGCAGTTCATGAGAGATATCGGCCATGAAATCGCGGCGCATCTGCTGGTTCTTTTCCAGCGTACTGGCCAGCTGGTTAAAGTCCTGCGCCAGTTTGCCCAGCTCGTCAGCGCTGGTGGCGGTCACCCGGGTAGTAAAATCGCCCGCCGCCAGCTTGTGAGTCCCGTCAACCAGGCGTTTGACCGGGGCCAGCAGCCCACGCGCCAGCAGGAAGGTCGCCAGGGCCGCGAGCAGCGTGGCGAGCGCGACGATAAGCCAACTGGTACGCCGCTGCTGCTTGTCGAAATTAATGTCGGTATTGCGGGTCAGGCGCTCTACAGGAGAGGCGATCACTGCGCCAACCTCCACACCGTTGACGATAATCGGCCGCCGTGAGCCGTCGTGCGGCACCGGACCGCGTGGGCCGACCAGGACTCTGGCGTTTTGATCGACCACCCAGAACTGAGTGCGCCAGCCATGCGGCGGCATGCCGGGCCCGGGCTTGTCGTCATCTCTCTCATGCTCGAACGAGCGCAGGATCTGGAACACAAAGCGGTCGTTATTTCGCAAAAAGCGCCAGTTGCCGTGCAGCGCATACTGTTCGCCCAGCGCGTCGCCCAGCAGGGTTAAGCGCTGCTCGTTGCCGTGCTTAATGTAGTCGATAAATCCGCGCTCAAAGCTGACGCGAACCGCCCAATGCATACTGATAAGCAGTACGATGCAGGTGGCGAAAATCGCCAGAAACAGTTTGCCGGTAATGCCGGGCCGCCAGAGCTTCATCTGGTTCTCCTTTTGCGCCGCGCAATGACGTCATTTTTATGCGTGTCATTGGGGACACGGGCAAAGACAATGGCGGGCAGAGCGATGATCACCGCCATGCAAAGCCAGGTGTATAGAAAAACGGTGTGGGTTGCGCCGCTGTCGGCGGTGATGTGCTGCTGTCCGAACATACCCAACAGCAGGCCAGCCACGGTCACGCCGATACTCATCGACAGTTGCATAATCATCGACAATAAACTGTTGCCGCTGCTGGCCAACTCATCCGGCAGATCTTTCAGCGTCAGGGTGTTCATGGATGAGAAACGCGTCGAGTTAATCATCCCCTGCAACAGCAGGACAAACGGCAGCACGTAGTACCAGCCCAGCAGGGCGGCGGACATAAACAGTAGCGTTACGCCTGCGAGCCCCAGCGTGGTGCATACCAGTACCCGACGATAGCCAAAGCGGTTAACCACCTGCACCACAATGCGCTTCATGCCCATGCTGCCAAGGACCATCGGGATCATCATCAGCCCGGCGTGAAACGGCGAGAAGCCAAGACCAATCTGCAAAAAGACCGGGGTCATAAAGGGCAGCATACCGCTGCCGATGCGTCCGGCAAAGCTGCCCAGCAAACCGAGCGAAAAGGTCGGCGTGTGAAACAGGGTCAGGCTGAACAGGGCGCGTGGATTGTTTCTGGCATGGTTGAGGTACAGCAAAATCGCCGCGATGCCGCATACCACCAGCGCGCCGAGGGCGAAGTGAGTCATTCCCGTCTCTTTGCTGCCGTCCAGCGCAATGGTCAGCAGCGCCATGCCTGCGGCCAGCAGCAGAAAACCCGACAGGTCGAAACGCCGGGTTTGCAGGGTGTAGTTGGGCATCAGCATCAGCGTGGCAATGGCGCCGACGATGCCCACCGGCAGATTAATCAGAAAGATCCAATGCCAGGAGGCGTATTCCACGAGGATCCCGCCCAGCGCGGGTCCCAGCAGCGGGCCGACCTGACCCGGCAGCGTGACGAAAGTCATCGCCGCCATGTACTGCGCGCGCGGAACGATCTTCATCACCGTCAGCCTGCCAACCGGCACCATCATTGCGCCGCCCACGCCCTGTAATACGCGCGCCATCACCAGTTCATTTAGCGTGCTGGACCACGCGCAGAACAGCGATCCCAGCGTAAACAGCGTAATCGCCGTAAAAAAGATATTCCGCACGCCCACCCGATCCGCCAGCCAGCCGCTGGCGGGGAGCATCACCGCCACGGTCAGTACATATGACACAATCACCCTATGCATGTGAAGCGGGCTTTCCCCGAGGCTTGTCGCCATCGAGGGAAGCGCGGTATTAACGATGGTGGTATCCAGCGACTGCATAAAAAAGCCGAAGGCCACAATCCATAGTTGCCAGCGGGTGCTGTTAGGAAGTTCAGTCATAGGTCAGTTATCGGGTCACCTTTATTCCGGGAAAAACGCAGCCGCAGGCGGTCGAAAAAAAGATACACCACCGGTGTGGTATAGAGCGTTAACAACTGGCTCATCACCAGACCGCCGACAATGGTGATCCCCAGCGGCTGGCGCAGTTCGGAGCCGTCGCCGCCGGAAAGCACCAGCGGCAGCGCGCCAAATAACGCGGCCAGCGTGGTCATCATTATCGGGCGAAAACGCAGCAGACAGGCCTGGAAAATCGCTTCCTGCGGGCTGAGGTTACCCTGTCTTTGCGCTTCCAGCGCAAAGTCGACCATCATAATGGCATTTTTCTTTACAATACCAATTAACAGCATGATGCCAATCAGCGCAATCAGGCTGAACGGGGCGTTGAAAATTTCCAGCGCCAGCAATGCCCCAACGCCCGCTGAAGGCAGGGTGGAGAGAATCGTGAGCGGGTGAACATAGCTTTCATACAGTATTCCGAGCACGATATAAACCGTGGCAATGGCGGCGATAATCAGGATCACCTGTGAATTCATGGTTTCCTGGAACACCTGCGCGGTGCCGGCGAAACTGCCGCGTACGGTCGACGGCACGCCAAGCTGGGTCATCGCGCGGGTGATAGCCTCGCTGGCCTCAGACAGCGACGAACCGGTCGGCAGGTTGAAGGAAACGGTCGAGGCCGCAGACAGCCCCTGATGATTCACCGACAGCGGCGCGTTAGCCGGTCGCCATTTAGCGAAATAGGAGAGCGGAATTGCCTTGCCATCGCTGTTTATCACGAACATTTTCTCCAGCGCGCTGATGTCCTGGGTATAGCGCGGATCGACTTCCATCACCACTTTGTACTGGTTCATCGGCTGGTAAATGGTGGAGATTTGCCGCTGGCCAAAGGCGTTGTTCAACAGGCTGTTCGCCGCCTGCACGTCGATACCGAGGCGCGACATGGTTTCGCGATCGTAAACCAGATTCATCTCGGCGCCGTTATCCTGTTGATCCGAATTGACATCCGCCAGTTGGGGCAGGGCTGCCAGCGCTTTACGGATCTTCGGCTCCCATTCCCGCAGGGCGGCCAGATCGTCCGACAGCAGCGTGTACTGATAGCTGGCGTTCGACTGGCGTCCGCCGACACGAATATCCTGCACCGCCATCAGGAACAGGTTTGCTCCCGGCTCTTTTGCCAGCTTCACGCGCAGGCGGTCAATCACCTGCTGCGCCGTTTCATTACGCTCGCCGCGAGGTTTTAGGGTAATGAACATCATCCCGCTGTTAACGCGCGAACCGCCAGTGAAACCCGTAACATTATCCACGGCCGGGTCGTCACGAATGATTTTCATGAAGTCCTGGAGTTTCCCGCGCATTGCCTGGAAGGAGATACTCTGGTCGGCCTGGATCCCGCCCATCAGCACGCCGGTATCCTGTTCCGGAAAAAAGGTTTTCGGAATCGAAATATACAGCCAGACGTTAAGGGCAATGGTGCCGAGCAGCACCACGCCCACCAGGCGGGTATGATTCAATACCCATTTTAGCGATTTGCCGTATCCCTGCTGCAGGGCAACCAGCATCCGGCCAAAGCCGCGCAGCCGTTTTTGTTCGCGCGGTTTGCTGGATTTCAGCATCCAGCCGCACATCATCGGCGTCAGCGTCAGGGACACCAGCAGCGAAATGCCAATGGCGACCGACAGCGTGACGGCAAATTCGCGCAGCAGGCGTCCCGGTAAGCCGCCCATCAGCAGCAGCGGTAAAAACACCGCCACCAGCGACAGGCTCATCGAGAGGACGGTAAAGCCCACCTCGCGCGTTCCCTGCAGCGCCGCCTGCAACGGTTTCATCCCTGCTTCCAGATGACGCGAGATATTTTCCAGCACGACGATGGCGTCATCGACGACAAAGCCGGTAGCAATCGTCAGGGCCATCAGAGACAGGTTGTTCAGGCTAAAGCCGCAGAGATACATCGCGGCGAAGGTGCCTATCAGCGAAACGGGTACCGCCACGGCGGGGATCAGCGTTGCCCGCCCGGAGCGCAGGAATAAAAAGACCACCAGAATCACCAGCGCGACGGAAATCACCAGCGTCTGCTCGACTTCTTCCAGTGAGGCGCGGATGGTGGGAGAGCGGTCCTGGGCGATTTGCAGATCGATTGCCGCCGGAATGGTGGACTGTAGCTCCGGCAGCTTTGCCCGAATGCTGTCGACCGTCTGGATAATATTGGCTTCCGGCAGCTTGCGGATCATCAGCAAAATAGCCGGTTTAGCGTTGGTCATCCCGGCGTTGCGCACGTCCTGCACAGCGTCGGTCACCGTTGCGACGTCCCCCAGGCGTACCGCGCCACCGTTGTTATAGTGGATCACCAGCGGCTGATAGTCTGTTGCGGTTTTCAGTTCGTCGTTGGTCTGGATCTGCCAGCGATGGCTGGCGTCCTCCAGCGCGCCCTGCGGTTTTCGCACGTTGGCATTGCTGATGGCGGTGCGCACGTCGTCAAGCGACACGCCCTGATTAAACAGCGCCTGCGGATTTAATCCCACGCGCACGGCGGGCAGCGAACTGCCGCCCACGTCAACATCCCCGACGCCGTCTATCTGCGCGATAGTCTGCGCCAGCTGCGTGGAGGCGAAGTCATACAGCTCGCCCTGCGAATACGTGTCCGAGGTGAGCGTCAGGATCATGATCGGCGCATCGGATGGGTTGGCTTTACGGTAGGTGGGGCGGCTCGGCATCCCGCTGGGCAGCAGGCTTTGCGCGGCATTGATCGCCGCCTGTACGTCGCGCGCCGCACCGTTAATGTCGCGATCAAAATTAAACTGCAGAATGATCCGCGTGCTGCCAAGCGAACTGCTTGAGGTCATTTCGCTGACGCCGGCGATGCGACCCAGCGATCGCTCCAGCGGCGTCGCCACCGACGACGCCATGGTTTCCGGCGACGCGCCCGGTAGCGAGGCGCTGACCATAATCACGGGAAAATCCACCTGCGGCAGCGGGGCGACGGGCAGCAGACGAAACCCCAACACGCCGCACAAGGTAATGGCGACGGAAATCAAAATCGTCGCCACCGGGCGATAGATGAACAGGGCGAAAAATTTCATTTACGCTTCCTCATCCTGACGCGGGAAGCGGCTTTTTACGTACAGCGACAGCCGATCAAACAGCAGATAAATAACCGGCGTGGTAAACAACGTCAGCACCTGGCTCACCAGCAGACCGCCGACCATGCCAATCCCCAGCGGACGGCGCAGCTCTGCGCCAACGCCGGTGCTGAGCATCAGCGGCAGAGCGCCCAGCAGCGCGGCAAGGGTGGTCATCAGGATCGGGCGAAAACGCAGCAGGCAGGCCTGATAAATCGCGTCGCGCGGCGCCATGCCCTGTTCGCGTTCGGCGGCAAGGGCAAAGTCGATCATCATGATGGCGTTTTTCTTGACGATGCCGATCAGCAAAATGATGCCGATGATCGCTATCACATCCAGTTCGCTTCCGGCGATCATCAGCGCCAGCAGCGCGCCGACGCCAGCGGTTGGCAGGGTGGACAGGATGGTGATCGGATGAATAAAGCTCTCGTACAGCACGCCGAGCACGATGTACATCGCCACCACCGCCGCGACAATCAGCCACACCGTACTACCCAGCGCAGCCTGGAAGGCGAGGGTGCTTCCCTGGAACTGGGTGGTGATGTCCACAGGCAGATTAAGCGTTTTTTCCGCGTCGAGAATCGCCTGCACCGCATCGCCCAGCGAATAGCCGTCCGGCACGTTAAACGACAGGGTGGCGACCGGAAACTGATCCAGATGGTTAATGGAGAGCGGCGCAAAGCGCTGTTCAACGCTGGCGATAGCGCTCAGCGGCACGATGCCGCCGTCGCTGCTGGTCAGGCGAATGGTGTCTAGCGCCGCCAGTCCTGGCGTGCTTTCGGTATTATGCTCCAGGACCACGCGGTACTGATTAGCTTGGGTATAAATCGTGGAAATCAGCCGCTGGCCAAAAGCGTTATACAGGGCGTTATCGACATCCGCCATGCTGATGCCTAACCGGCTGGCGCTGTCGCGATCGACCTTCACATACGCCACCAGGCCCTTGTCCTGCCAGTCGCTGCTGACATCGGAAAGCTGCGGCAACTGCTGCAGTTTGTCCATCAACTGAGGCACCCAGGTGCTGAGGGCGTCCAGTGACGTGGCCTGAAGCGTAAACTGATACTGGGTGCGGCTCACCTGGGTGTCGATGGTCAGATCCTGCGTCGGCTGAAGATAGAGGTTAACGCCGGGAACACGCGCCACCGCCTCCTGCAGACGGGCGATCACTTTCTGCACCCGATCGTCACGATCGTCGAGCGGCTTCAGGTTGATTTGCAGCCGCGCGCTGTTCAGCGACGGGTTAGTGCCATCGACGCCAACGAACGCCGTTAAGCTCTCCACCGCCGGGTCTTTGAGGATCACGTCGGACACCTGCCGCTGACGCTGCGCCATGCTGACAAACGAGCTGGACTGCGGCGCCTGCAGGGTGCCCTGAATAATGCCGTTATCCTGCACAGGGAAGAAGCCTTTCGGGATGACCACCCACAGCATCACGCTTAACAGCAGCGTGCCCAACGCCACGCTGAGCGTCAACCACGGGTGGTTAAGCACTTTCGCCAGCCAGCGGCCATACCCGGCGATCACCCGCTCAAACAGACGTTCCGAGGCCCGGGAAAAACGATTTTGCTTGCGCAAGGATGCCTGGCTCAGCATTCGGGCGCACATCATCGGCGTCAGGGTAAGCGACACCACGGCAGAAATAAGTATTGCCACCGCCAGCGTGACGGCAAACTCGCGAAACAGGCGTCCAACGATATCGCCCATAAACAGCAGCGGAATCAGTACCGCAATCAGCGAGAGGGTGAGGGAGATAATGGTAAAACCAATTTCGCCCGCCCCTTTCAGTGCGGCGGCCAGCGGTTTTTCGCCCTTTTCGATATACCGCGAAATATTCTCAATCACCACGATGGCGTCGTCGACCACAAAACCGGTCGCGATGGTCAGCGCCATCAGCGTCAGGTTATTGATCGAGAAATCCAGAAACACCATCACCGCGAAGGTGCCCACCAGCGACAGCGGAACGGCGACGCCGGGAATAATGGTGGCGGGAACGTTACGCAGGAAAAGATAAATAATCATCACGACCAGCGCGATCGCCAGCATCAGTTCAAACTGGGTGTCGCTGACCGAAGCGCGAATGTTCGTGGTGCGGTCGGACAGCACCGTCACGTTTACCGACTTCGGCAGGCTTTCTTTCAGTTGCGGCAGCATCTGTTGAATGCTGTCGGCGGTAGCGATGATATTGGCGCCGGGCTGGCGCTGAACGTTCATCACAATCGCCTGTTCTTTATTGGCCCAGGCGCCGAGCCAGCTATTCTCCGCCCCTTGTTCGACGGTAGCGACATCGCCCAGCCGCACCGGCGCGCCGTTTTGATAGGCGATGATCAGTTGACGGTATTCCTCGGCGGACTGCATCTGGTCGTTGGCAGAGAGCGTCACCGCACGAGTCGGGCCGTCAAGGCTCCCCTTTGCCGAGTTAACGTTGGCGCCGGTGATGGCGTTGCGTACCGTTTCGCTGGTCAGTCCCAACGCGGCGATCGCCTGGGCGTTGAGCTTCACCCGCACCGCCGGACGCTGCCCGCCGGAGAGGGTCACCAGACCGACGCCGGATACCTGGGAAATTTTCTGCGCGACGCGCGTTTCCACCATATCTTCAACCTGCGTCATCGGCATGGCGCTGGAGGTGACGGCAAGCGTCATGATGGGCGGATCCGCCGGGTTGACTTTGCTGTACACCGGTGGGTTCGGCAGATCGTTTGGCAGCAAGTTGGTCGCCGCGTTAATCGCCGCCTGCACCTCCTGTTCGGCCACGTCCAGCGGCAGGGTGAGCTGGAACTGAAGCGTGACCACCGAAGCGCCGCCGGAACTTTGCGACGACATTTGCTTGAGGCCGGACATCTGGCCGAACTGGCGTTCCAACGGGGCGGTGACGGCGGAGGTCATCACATCCGGACTGGCGCCGGGATAGAGCGTGACCACCTGAATGGTTGGATAGTCCACCTCCGGCAGTGCGGAGATGGGCAGAAAACGATAGCCGATGATCCCGGCCAGCAGTATCGCCACCATCAGCAGGGTGGTGGCGACAGGACGCATAATAAACAGACGCGACGGGCCGCCGGTGCTGCCTGGAGGTAATACCTGCATCAGGAGCGCGCTCCTTTCTTGGCGTATTCGCGCGCGGTGGCTTTTGCGTCAGGCGCGGTGGCGCTTTGCGCTTCCACCACCTCCACTTTCGCCCCTTCGGTAAGACGGTCAATACCGTCGGTAACCACGCGGTCGCCAGCGGAAATCCCGGCGCTGATCACCACCTTCTGGCTGTCCTGAATACCGGTTTGTACCCGATGCTTACTGACTTTGTTTTCGTCATTTAACACCCAGACAAAGTGACCTTCGTTGCCCATCTGCAGGGCGGCGGTGGGTATAACCACCGCGTTCTGTTCGGTATCCACCAGCATTCTCGCGTTAACAAACTGATTGGGGAACAGCGTGTCATCTTGGTTCGTGAAGCGGGCTTTCACTTTGATGGTGCCGGTGGTGGGGTCAATCTGATTGTCGAGGCTCAGCAGCACGCCTTCGCTCAGCTTCTGCGCGTTGGTGCGATCCCAGGCTTCCACCACCAGCGGCTTACCGGTTTTTTTCGCCTGCATCACCGTGGCGATATCGCTTTCCGGCAGGGTAAAAATGAGATCGATCGGATGCGTCTGGGTGATCACCACAATACCTGTGGTGTCGCCGCTGGAAATCTGGTTCCCCACATCCACCTGTTTCAGCCCCACGCGACCGTCCACTGGCGCGGTGATGCGGCTCCAGTCAAGCTGCAATTGCGCGCTGGCAACGCTGGCTTCATCGGCTTTAATCGTGCCTTCGGTTTCACTGACCAGCGCCTGTTGGGCGTCCAGCTCCTGGCGAGAAACTAAGTTGCTTTTGACCAGTTGCTGGTAACGGGCCAGATCGCGGCGGGCGTTCGCCAGCGTCGCTTTATCTTTCGCCAGTTGGCCCTGCGCCTGTGCCAGCGCGACTTTAAACTGGCTGGGGTCGATTTCAGCGAGCAGGTCGCCCGCTTTGACCTGTTGGCCTTCTTCGAAGTGCAGCGCCAGTAGCTGCCCGTCGACGCGACTGCGCACCGTCACGGTATTGGCGGCGGTAATCGTTCCTAATCCGCTGAGATAACGCGGCACCGCCTGTTCTACTGCGGTCGCCGCCTGTACGGGCGCCAGCGGACCGGCGCGCATCCCGCGACGACCCGCGCCCGCAGGCGCTTTCGCCTGCCCGGTCGCACCCGGGGCCGCGCTCTGCGGCTCGCTATGGTTTTGCCAGAACCAGACTGCGGCGATGGCCGCCACGACCACCGCGAGAGCTATCACCCAGCGGGATTTGTTACTGCCTTTCATCGTTATGAGTTTCTCATCCTGAAACGTTTCACGGAATGATACTAGTTTAGACAGCCATCAAGGGAGAAAAATGGAGGAATTATGAAACCCGGTACGGATTCATCCTAATGGTGGCGCGCGTTGCGAGACGTTACGCAACAATCGATAACGAAAAAAGCGCTGGCGGAAAATGGCGTTAGAGTGGCGGCAAGGCGATGAAGGAAGTAAGCCACGGATTTCAGCATGACGCTGAAAAGGGAAAGCCCCTCCCGAGGAAGGGGCCAGAATAAGGAAAGGGTTATGATGAAGTCAGTCATCATACTGGTGAGACTCTTAGTCATGAGCTTCCAGGCTTACTCAGACACCAGGGGGAGGGGCGACCCTCCCTTACCCTCAATCCTGAAACTAAGCCACACCAACGCTCATGTCAATGCGTTTGCTTGCAGCCAGCGAGGCGGTTAGCGGAAAACAACTTCCGCCCAGCGCGCCAGTCCGGCGGTCACCGAACCAAAGTCATCGCCGCCGGCAATCGGAATGCCCGGCAATTGCCTCGCCAGCGCTTTTTTAATCAGCGGCGAGCGGGCGCTGCCGCCGGTCAGGTAGATCACATCCGGTTTCTCCTGAGCGTTATCCAGCGCCAGTCGCACCTGTTCCAGAATGCGCGTTAACGGTTGATCCAGCGCTGTTTCCAGCCCCTGCTGGCTGATGGCGGTCGCCAGTTCATCGCTAATAAACGGCAGTGTGGCGGTAAATTCTGGCTGGTCGGAAAGGGCGATTTTGCACTCCTCGGCGCGGCGCGCCAGACGATGGCTCAGCCGCTGACGCCAGACTTTCACCAGCAACGCCACTTTTTCCGGTTCGCGGGCATCGCGTACCAGCGTGTCCAACAGGCGACCGTTGGCACTGCTGTAAAAATCGCTCTGCGCCGGAACGTCGTTGATGGCCACGGCGTTCCACCACGGCAGCACCGGCAGGGCAATGCCTTTTTCGGTCTCGCCGCCCATGCCGAGAAGCGGCATCAGGTTTTTGAACGCCAGCGCGATGTCGAGGTCGTTGCCGCCAACGCGGCAGCCGCTGTGTCCGAGCAGGCTGGAACCACGGTCGGCGCGATGGTGCCATTGGGGTCCCATCAGCAGCAGCGAACAGTCGGTGGTTCCGCCGCCGATGTCCACGACCAGTACGCGTTTTTCTTCCTGCAGGGTGGCTTCATAATCCAGCCCTGCCGCGACCGGCTCGTACTGAAAGACCACATCCTGGAATCCGGCGCGGGTAGCGGCCCGCTGCAGAATGCCCTGCGCCTGACGGTTGGCTTCGTCACCGCCCAGCCCCTGAAAGTTGATCGGGCGACCGATGACGGCCTGGGTAATCGCGTCGGCAAGCTGATGTTGCGCCTGATTTCGGATGTGCAGCATCATGGCGCAAACCAAATCTTCAAACAGCGCAACCTGCTGTGGTTTGAGTCCGTTGGCGCCCAAAAAAGACTTGGGCGACTTAACGAAGTAGACCTCTTCCGGATCGTCAACGTATTGCGCCAGCGAAGACAGGCCGAACTGGACGCTGCCGCCGTGAACCTCGATATCTTCGTCGCGGTTGAAGCGGATCGCCCGGCGCAGCAGCGCCTGCGTCTCTTCATCCGGCGTTGGTACAGCGTGATGGCGGAACAGCCATTCGCTCACGGCTTCCCGGGTGGGCGCGCAGAGCATTGACGGTAACAGCGTGCTGTCGTTTTCCATTTTCAGTAACTGCGGCGCGCCGTCGCGCATGATCGCGACCGAGCAGTTCGCGGTACCGTAATCAAAGCCAATAAACACCTTATAAATCCCCATGCCAGTGAAGAAGGGGCGTGACTTTAGCGAAATGTCATCGCGCCGACAACTGGAATATGAAAGCAAGGCGTAACAATGGAATAGGGGTTATGCTCAGGGTTTGCAGAAAAAGGAGTGGGTGATGTTTTTCCTGAACTGGCAGCCGCCTTATGACTGGTCCTGGATGTTGGGTTTTCTCGCCGCTCGTGCGGTGAGCGGTGTGGAAAGGGTCGGTGATATGCGCTATACGCGCAGCCTGGCGGTAGGGGAGCATCGGGGGATAGTCAGCGTGGTGCCCGATGAACGGACGCATACGCTGGCGGTCACCTTAACCGGGGGGCTGCTGCCGGTAGCGGATGTCTGTCTGGAAAAAATGGCGCGGTTGTTCGATCTCGGCTGCGAGCCGACGAAAATCACCCGGGCACTTGGCGATCTGGGCGCGGCGCGTCCGGGGTTGCGCCTGCCCGGTTCGGTAGATGCCTTTGAGCAGGGGGTACGGGCAA
Organism: Citrobacter sp. Cs237; assembly: GCF_030332325.1. Lineage (NCBI taxonomy): Bacteria > Pseudomonadati > Pseudomonadota > Gammaproteobacteria > Enterobacterales > Enterobacteriaceae > Citrobacter > Citrobacter sp. Cs237. The sequence goes on from NZ_JAOWIB010000101.1 coordinate 88,693, forward strand.
TCCTGGGGCAGTTAGTCAGCGTGGCGATGGCGGCAAAGCTCACTGCAAAAGTGGCGCAGCGCTATGGCGAACCGCTGGCCGACGCGCCAGGCTACGTCTGTTTCCCCGGCCCTGACATCCTTGCCGGCGCCGATCCGCTGGATCTGAAAGCGCTGGGGATGCCGCTTAAACGCGCTGAGGCGCTGATCCACCTCGCGCTGGCCGCGCGTGACGGGATACTGCCCACCAGCGCGCCTGAAGATGTTGAGTCTGGGGTGAAAGCGCTACAGGCGTTTCCGGGGATTGGACGCTGGACGGCGAACTATTTCGCACTCAGAGGCTGGCAGGCGAAAGACGTGTTTTTGCCGGATGATTACCTGATCAAACAGCGTTTTGCGGGCATGACGTCGGCGCAGATCCGGCGCTACGCGGAGCGCTGGAAACCCTGGCGCTCCTACGCCCTGTTGCACATTTGGTATACCGACGGCTGGCAACCGTCAGTTGATGGCGAAGTAACTGGTATTCAGTAGCAGATCCAGAGGCTGGGCTTCCGTAATGATGTCGCCATAGATCTGGTCGATGCCGATACCCGACAGCGTATCCATGACTACCGCCGCCTGCACCGGGCCGGCGATAGTTTTGCATCCCAGACGCTGGGCGTGACCGTGGATGATCGATACCAGCATTTCATCCATCAGGTTACTGTGGATGCTGGCGCTAAGCTCGCTGTCGAGCAGCAGGTAGTCGGCCATATTGGGGGCCAGCAGATTAAAGATTTGCAGGTCGCGCCCGATCTGGCTGAGGATAATGCGACAGCCCGCCTGACGAAGGGTCTGCAAGGCGGGCGCGGCTTCTTGCGCGTGGAGCAGCAGTGCTTCCGCCGGAATAATCAGGTGCAGCAGACGCCCCGGTAGCGGACTTTTTTCCAGCTGTTGCAGCAGTTCGTCTATCAGTGTCGCGCTGGTTAATCCGGCGACGGACAGCGGCAGGGCGATGCTCAGTCCTTTGTGCGCGACCGCCGGGGCGGCATGATGGAAAAAGGCATGAAAGACCCGCCGATCCAACGCATGATTGAGCGCAGGGTCTGCCAGCCCGGCGCGAAACGCCTGTTCTTCCATAACCTCGCCCTCGCTGGTCCACAGACGAAGTGAGATGAGCCACAGGCTGCGCGCTTCCGGAATACGCGGCGACGCGACGCCGCGGGCTAACATCAGCAGATGGTTTTCTTTTATCATGTGCCACTGTTCATCCAGCGACATCATGGCGCGCGGGTGCTGCGCCATTTCCTGCTGCGGCTCGTAGACGGTGACCTGACCGCGACCGCTATTTTTCGAGGCGTAACAGGCGATGTCGGCCTGTGACATCACTTCCACCGGCTGGCAGTTGTCGTCGTCAATGAGGGTGATGCCCGCGCTGGCCCCAACCCGGTGCAGACGGCCTTCCCACATAAAAGGGTACTCGTTAACCGCGGTGATGAGCCGGGTGGCGATAACGCGCGCGCTTTCAAGATGACAGTCCGGTAACAACAGGCCAAACTCATCACCACCCAGACGCGCCAGTACGTCGCCAGGACGAAGCAAACCGAGCATCAGTTGGGCGAGTTCGCGCAGTAACGCGTCGCCCGCGGCGTGACCGGCGCTGTCATTGACAGCTTTAAAACGGTCGAGATCGATAAATACCAGCGCATGATGCTGGTGGGTACTGCGCACCGTTTGCAGCAACTGCTTTAGCCGGGTCTCAAAGCTGGGGCGATTAGTCAGCTGTGTGAGCGCATCATGCGTGGCGCTGTAGCTCAGTTGGCGCAACATCTTGCGTGACTCGGTGACATCCTGGATCACCAGAACCGAACCAATGTTCCCGCCGTCCAGCGTCGTGAGCGGAGTGATGCTGTAGTGAATATCGTAGCTGCCGCCGTTGCGACAGTGCAGCACCACGTCCTGTTCGATGGCCGAGCGGGACATATCCGCGCTGTAGATGTTTTCCATCAGCGGACCGTTATTGCCGAAGGTAATGTGCAGCACTGTCAGTAAGGGTACGCCGATGGCGTTTTCTTGCTGCCAGCCGCTCATTTTTTCAGCGACCGGGTTCATAAAGGTGATTTTCATATCGACGTCTACACAGATCACCGCCTCGCCGATGGAGTCGAGGGTAATGTGCAGCCGCTCTTTTTCCTGAAACAGCGCTTCATTCAGGCGCTTATTTACCCATTCCGTGTGTTTAAGATCGTTAATGTCTTCAATCTGAGCAATAAAGTAGAGCGGCGTGCCGTCAGTATGACGGACCAGAGAAACCGCCAGCAGCGCCCACACCACTTCACCGCTGCGGGTGTAATAGCGCTTCTCCAGCGAATAGCTGTTGATGTCGCCACGCACCAGCATGTCGAGCTGCTCCAGATCGTTATGCAGATCTTCCGGCCAGGTCAGTTGCTGAAACGTGAGCGTGCGCAGTTCGTCCTGCGGGTAGCCAAGAAACTGACACAACGCTTTGTTGACCTGTAACCACTGTCCTTCGGTGCCGACCAACGCCATGCCGATGGCGGAATATTCCATGGCGTTACGGAAGCGTTCTTCGCTTTCCGTAATGTGTTTACGTTCCGCGCGAAACGCATACATCACCATGGTCATGATATTCGCCGGCAGCAGGATCATCAGGAACGGCAGCCACGGCAGATGCGTCAGCAGATTCACCTTCGGCGTAACCAGCAGCGACGGGTCGGCGGCCAGCATCAGTGAAACCACCATCACCGTGGCGAGAAAGACTAAAAAAGCTTCCATGCGCGGCAGGCGCACCGCGCTCCACATCAGCAGCACGATGACGCAGGTAAACGGCCAGGGGACAAACTTCATCGCCAGCCAGCTTAGCACCAGCGTGACGATCAGCGTCAGCAGCGTTTCCAGCAGCAGGCGAGGGTTGCGGTGGCGCAGCAGATAGTGTGGCTTAAACAGCAAGCCCAATGGCACCAGCGCCAGCGCGCCGATGGATTCTGACAGCACCCAGAACAGAAACGCCCGCAGCGGGGTATCGTGCGGAGACAACATCCAGACCAGCATCCCGCCGAGCAGTGGGGGGATCACCGCGCTGCCGAAGGCCAGACGGATCCAGTCGTTCAGATTCTGTAACGGGTTATACCCAGGCAGGAGCTTGCGCAGCAACAGCGCGCCTGTTGCCGCTTCAATAATGTTTATCGCCGTATAGGTAAAGTTGAGCGCGTCCGGGGGAAACAGCACCAGCGAGGCGCCAATACTGCCCAGAGAACAGGCGAGGGCGATGCCCGGCCACATGCGACCGGCATGGCGGTAAAAAGCCACCATCATGATGGAGGTAGGAAACCACAGAGGCGCTAACGCATTGCCGAACTGGGATAATTCCAGTGAAAAGAGCGTAAAAACAAACGCCGCCAGACCTAAACTGACGAAGCGCAGCAGAGGGTGCGGCAAGGGAACTAAAACATGTTGGGTTGGTTTACTCATTACCCTATCCGAATAGCCGGGAACGTCGAAGCACGCCAGGACGCGTCAGTGTGAGTCTGTGTTTATGCTAGTACAAACTTTTTACCTTTTATATCCCGGCTGCGCATAATTTGCCGTCAATCTAGAAGTCATCAGGGCGCAGGGACGGGGCTGGCGTGACGTTTCGCCGCGATGCATCTTGTCTGAATTTGTGTATAATTGCCGGCGTTTGACGCTCCGGCGTCTCCCTTCCTTACAGGTTATTCAGGTCGCTAAATTTATGACTGATCAGTCTCATCAGTGCGTCATTATCGGTATTGCTGGCGCATCGGCTTCTGGCAAAAGTCTTATTGCCAGTACTCTTTATCGTGAATTACGTGAACAAGTCGGTGACGAACATATCGGCGTGATCCCCGAAGACAGCTACTATAAAGATCAAAGCCATCTGTCGATGGAAGAACGCGTAAAAACCAACTATGACCATCCCAACGCGATGGATCACAGCCTGTTGTTTCAACATCTGCAAGCGCTTAAGCGCGGCTGCGCGATTGAACTGCCGGTCTACAGCTACGTCGAACACACCCGCATGAAAGAAACCGTGCGCGTGGAGCCGAAGAAAGTCATTATTCTGGAAGGCATTTTGCTGCTCACCGACGCCCGTTTGCGCGAAGAGATGAACTTCTCTATTTTTGTCGATACGCCGCTGGATATCTGCCTGATGCGCCGCATCAAGCGCGACGTTAACGAGCGTGGGCGTTCCATGGATTCCGTGATGGCGCAATACCAGAAAACGGTGCGTCCGATGTTCCTGCAGTTTATCGAGCCATCCAAGCAGTATGCGGATATTATCGTGCCGCGCGGCGGGAAAAACCGCATCGCCATCGATATTCTGAAAGCGAAAATCAGTCAGTTCTTTGAATAAGCCCTGCGAATTGTGTACCGTTCAGTGATAACCTGGTTTGCCCTTACGACACAATGCGTTAAGGGCCTGCTGCACGAAAGGAGAAAGTGCCATGCGTCTGTGTGACCGAGATATTGAAGCCTGGCTTGATGAAGGCCGTTTGTCGATCAACCCGCGTCCGCCTGTGGAGCGTATTAATGGCGCGACGGTGGATGTGCGCCTTGGCAATAAATTCCGTACCTTCAGCGGCCACACCGCAGCATTTATTGATTTAAGTGGGCCAAAAGATGAAGTCAGCGCCGCGCTCGACCGCGTAATGAGCGACGAGATTGCGCTGGCCGACGGCGAAGCGTTTTATCTCCATCCGGGCGAACTGGCGCTGGCGGTGACCTATGAGTCGGTGACCTTACCCGCGGATTTAGTCGGTTGGCTGGATGGCCGCTCTTCCCTGGCGCGTCTTGGCTTGATGGTGCACGTGACCGCCCACCGTATCGATCCCGGCTGGTCCGGCTGTATCGTGCTGGAATTTTATAACTCCGGTAAACTGCCGCTGGCGCTGCGCCCCGGCATGTTGATCGGCGCGCTGAGCTTTGAACCGCTTTCCGGTCCGGCGCTTCGCCCCTATAACCGTCGCGAAGATGCCAAATATCGCGATCAGCAGGGCGCGGTCGCCAGCCGGATTGATAAAGACTGAGTCTGATCCACTGAGGATAGCATGAGACGATTTCTGACGACGCTGATGATTTTGCTGGTCGTGCTGGTGGCCGGCTTTTCTGCGTTAGTAATGCTGGTCAACCCGAACGACTTCCGTACCTATATGGTGCAACAGGTCGCGGCGCGTAGCGGCTATCAGCTACAGCTGGATGGCCCACTGCGCTGGCACGTCTGGCCTCAGCTCAGTATCCTCTCCGGACGCATGGCGTTGACGGCGAAAGGCGCCAGTGAACCGCTGGTGCGCGCCGATAACATGCGGCTTGACGTTGCGCTGTGGCCGCTGCTTAGCCATCAGTTGAGCGTCAAGCAGGTGATGCTCAAAGGCGCGGTGATTCAGCTCACCCCGCAAACGGAAGCGGCGCGCAACGAAAACGCGCCGGTGCCTCCTAAAGACAATAACTTACCGGACGTCGCGGAAGATCGCGGCTGGTCGTTTGATATCGCCAGCCTGCGGGTGGCCGACAGCGTGCTGGTGTTCCAGCATGAAAATGATGAACAGGTCACCGTTCGCGACATCCGCCTGCAAATGGAGCAGGATGCGCAGCATCGCGGCGCTTTTGAGTTTTCCGGGCGGATTAACCGCGATCAGCGTGATTTGAATCTGGCCTTAAACGGTACGGTGGATGCGTCCGACTATCCGCATAACCTCTCTGCCGGGATCCAGCAGCTTAGCTGGCAGCTCCAGGGTGCCGATCTGCCGAAACAGGGGATTGAGGGACAAGGACAGCTTCAGGCGCAGTGGCAGGAAGACGCGAAATTACTCTCGTTCAGCCAGCTTGATCTGACCGCGAACGACAGTACGCTGACCGGAAGCGCCCAGGTGACGTTGACGGAGCAACCGGCCTGGCGCATTAACCTGAATTTCGGCAAGCTGAATCTGGATTCCATTATTCCGCTGTCGGAAAACAGCAGCGGCGCTAACGGCGGTGGCGAGCAGGGCGTGACGTCATCGTCTCTGGCCCGACCGGTCATCGCCAGCCGGGTCGATGAACCGGCCTATCAGGGGCTGAAGGGGTTTTCCGCGGAGATCGCGCTGAATGCAGAGAGCGTATTATGGCGCGGGATGAATTTCTCGTCCGTTTCGACGCGAATGACGAATCAGGCCGGCGTGCTGAAAATCGCGCAGCTCGAGGGCAAGCTTGATGGCGGCACGATTTCACTGCCCGGCACGCTGGATGCCAGCGCTGACACTCCGCGCGTGGTGTTCCAGCCGCGTCTTAATGATGTGGAGATAGGCACGATTCTGAACGCGTTCCATTATCCCATTGCCCTGACCGGTAAAATGTCGCTGACGGGCGATTTCTCCGGCGCGGACATTGATGCCCAGGCGTTTCGCCATAACTGGCAAGGTCAGGCGCGCGTCGAGATGCGCGATACGCGGATGGATGGCATGAACTTTCAGCAGCTGGTTCAGCAGGCGGTGGAGCGCAGCGGCGGCGACGTTGAGGCGATGCGTAATTACGATAACGCCACCCGTCTCGATCGTTTCGTCACTGACCTGACGCTCGACCACGGTAAGTTGGGGCTGAACAGCATGGAAGGCGAATCCTCTGTGCTGGCCCTGACTGGTAAAGGTACGCTCGATCTGGTCGGAGAGTCGTGCGACACGCAGTTTAACGTGCGGGTGCTCGGCGGCTGGAAAGGGGAAGGTAAGTTGATCGATTTCCTGAAAAACACGCCGGTGCCGCTGCGGGTTTACGGTAAGTGGCAGGCGCTGAATTATAACCTGCAGGTTGACCAGGTGCTGCGTAAGCATGTCCAGGATGAAGCGAAACGTCGTCTCAACGACTGGGCGGAGCGGAACAAAGATACCCGCGACGGCAAAGATGTCAGGAAGCTGCTGGATAAGCTGTAACCGCCTGTGGCGAGTCCCTTTTTGTAAGGCCGGACAGGGCGCGAAGCGCCGCTGTCCGGCGATTGCCACTACGCGTCGTATTCCCCGTCTTCGTCCGCGCGTAACGGAATCAGTTGCACCTTCTGTACGCGATGACTTTCTACCTGTAGCGTTTTCAGCAAGTAGTCGCCCACCTGAACCTCCTCACCCTCTTTCGGTATGCGTTGCAGATATTCCATCAACAGGCCGGCGATGGTGTGATACTCGCGTTTCTCATCGAGCGGCAGGGAAACATACTGCACCAGATCGTCCAGCGGCATATGACCGTTTGCCGTCCACGAACCGTCCTGATTTTTCTGAATATCATGGCGGGCGTCGATCTCTTCCACTTCGTTCGGCAAATTACCGGCAATGGTTTCCATCACGTCGCTCAGCGTCACAATCCCTTCGACAGACCCAAACTCGTCAACCACAAAGGCAAAATGCGTGCGGGCGTTGCGGAACTGCTCCAGCGCCGGCAGCAGCGGGAGCGTTTCCGGGAACACCAGCGGCTGGCGCACCAGTACCCGCAGGTTGAGCGGCTCTCCGCGCAGCGACTGCTGGAGCAGATCGATAACGTGCACCACGCCAAGCAGATCCTCCTGGTCATCTTCGCCGGTGACTACCAGTCGCGTATGCTGGTTTTTTTCGAGCAGGGCGCGGATATCCGCCTCAGGCGCGCAGAGATCGATATGCTCGATATCATGGCGCGAGGTCATAATGCTGCTGACGGTGCGCTGGTTCAGGTTGAGTACGCGCTCAATCATCCGCCGCTCCTGCGGGTTGAAAATTTGCGTGTCGTCATGATCCACCAGCATCGAGGCTGTTTCCGCATCCAGTTCGGCGTCCTCTTTCTTCCCGCTTAACAGGCGCATCACTGCTTCGGTCGTTCGCTGGCGCAGCGTATGGTTTGCGGAAAGAAAGCGGCGGCGGTTAAAGATAGCCAACTGGTTCAGGGCTTCAATCATCACCGAGAAGCCGATGGCGGCGTACAGGTAACCCTTCGGAATGTGGAAACCAAAACCTTCCGCCACCAGGCTAAAGCCGATCATTAACAGGAAACTCAGACAGAGAATGACGATGGTCGGGTGGCTGTTGACAAAACGGGTCAGTGATTTGCTGGCGAGCAGCATCAGCGTAATCGCGATAATCACCGCCGCCATCATCACCGCCAGGTGATCCACCATACCGACGGCGGTAATGACCGAGTCGAGCGAGAAGATGGCGTCCAGCACCACGATTTGCGCCACCACGCCCCAGAATTTAGCCCCTTTGCGCTGGGTGGGGTTGTCGCTGTCTTTCCCTTCCAGCCGCTCGTTAAGCTCCATCGTGGCTTTAAACAGCAGGAAGAACCCGCCGAACAGCATGATCAGGTCGCGCGCGCTAAAGCTTAAGCTCTGAACGCTAAAGAGCGGCTTCGTCAGGGTGACCAGCCAGGAGATTGACGCCAGCAAGAGCAGGCGCATCAGCATCGCCAGAATCAGGCCGGTGATGCGCGCGCGGTCTCGTTGCGCGGGCGGCAGTTTTTCGGCGAGGATGGCAATAAAGACTAAATTATCAATGCCGAGGACCAGCTCGATCACCACCAGCGTGACGAGACCGGCCCAGATTGACGGATCGGCAATCCATTCCATAGTAAGCGTAAAACCCTTCGTTATATGACAATTGTCACAATTCGATCATGGATAAAGCTGGCGGAAAATGCAATGCCAGAGCGGGATTTATCCTGCTTTTGTATTTCGTCCCACCCGTAATAATAACCTTAATGTTTCTGTCGGGAATAAATTCTGGATTAAAAACAATTTCGGATATATCGCAGGGTCGGTGGAATATATGCATTTTGTCAACATCAAGTAATTCCTAAAAATGCTGCTTTATATGACTTAATATTAATCTTAAAAAGACAAAATAGCAGGCTTGTTGCCTTGCCTGCTAATACGTTAGCTGTAACAATTCTTCCAGCGTTAATGAGGTGTGAAGAAATATATTGACCGGCATCGTTAATCATTAACCGCCGACATTCTTATTACCTTACGTATTTCTCTGTTGTGGCAGGAGAAAAATCACGAGGTTTGCAAAAATCTAACTTAATCAGTGTATTGGTAGCTAAAAAGCCAAGGGCGGTAGCGTGCCTGAACGCCTGATGACGAGTCTGCATTATTCTGTCAATAGCTTACGGATGAATTCAAATTTTTTAGGACTGATGCCAGTTAAATTTCTTTTCAATTAACTGCAATGTAAATGTGTACGGCGAAGTCGCTATTTAAATTGCACAGGATAATTACTCTGCCAAAGTGATAAATAATCAATGATGAAATCCAAAATGAAATTGATGCCATTATTGGTGTCGGTAACCTTGATAAGCGGTTGCACAGTACTTCCGGGCAGCAATATGTCTACGATGGGTAAAGACGTGATTAAACAGCAGGACGCTGATTTTGATCTCGACCGGATGGTGAATGTGTATCCACTCACCCCGCGACTGGTTGAGCAATTGCGTCCGCGGCCAAACGTGGCGCAACCGAATATGTCGCTGGACCAGGAGCTTGCCAGCTATCAGTACCGCGTCGGGGCAGGGGATGTTCTGAACGTGACGGTATGGGACCACCCTGAGCTGACAACGCCAGCGGGGCAGTACCGCAGCTCCAGCGACACCGGCAACTGGGTGCAGCCGGACGGCACGATGTTTTATCCCTATATCGGCAAGGTTAGCGTGGTGGGGAAAACACTCGCAGAGATCCGCAGTGATATTACCGGGCGCTTAGCGAAGTACATCGCTGACCCGCAGGTGGACGTTAATATCGCCGCGTTCCGTTCGCAAAAAGCCTATATCTCCGGCCAGGTGAACAAATCCGGCCAGCAGGCGATCACCAACGTGCCGCTCACCGTACTGGATGCGATCAACGCCGCAGGCGGCCTGACCGAAGACGCCGACTGGCGCAACGTCGTGCTGACCCATAACGGCAAAGAACAACGGATTTCCCTGCAGGCGCTGATGCAAAACGGCGATCTCAGCCAGAACCGCCTGTTGTATCCGGGCGACATTCTTTATGTTCCGCGCAATGACGATCTGAAAGTGTTTGTGATGGGTGAAGTGAAGAAACAGAGCACGCTCAAAATGGACTTCAGCGGCATGACGCTGACCGAAGCGCTGGGCAACGCCGAAGGTATCGATCTGACCACCTCCAACGCCAGCGGCATCTTCGTGATCCGTCCGCTGAAAGGCAAAGGTCCGGGCGGCAAGATTGCCAATATTTATCAGCTCGATATGTCTGATGCGACCTCTCTGGTCATGGCGACGGAATTCCGTCTGCAGCCTTATGACGTGGTGTATGTCACCACCGCACCGGTTGCGCGCTGGAACCGTCTGATCAATCAGTTGCTGCCGACCATCAGCGGTGTCCGTTATATGACGGATACGGCCAGCGACATTCACGCCTGGTAATCGTCATGTTTAACAAAATATTAGTTGTTTGCGTGGGGAACATTTGCCGTTCCCCAACGGCAGAACGCTTATTGAAGCGCTACCACCCGGCGCTGACCGTCGAGTCGGCGGGGCTTGGCGCGCTGGTGGGTAAGGGCGCAGATGCGTCTGCCCTTAGCGTGGCGGCCGATCACGGCCTGTCGCTGGACGGACACTGCGCGCGGCAGATCACCGGACGGCTGTGCCGGGACTATGACCTGATCCTGGCAATGGAGAAAAGACACATTGCGTCTCTGCATGAGCTGGCGCCGGAAATGCGCGGCAAAGTCATGTTGTTTGGTCACTGGGACGATGAGCGCGACATTCCCGACCCGTATCGTAAAAGCCGCGAGGCGTTTGAAGCGGTGTACGCATTACTTGAACGGTCTGCCCGCCAGTGGGCGCAGGCATTGAACGCAGAGCAGGTAAAATAATGACAGAAAAAGTAAGACAGTCTGCCGCTCCGGTAACGGGCAACGATGAAATCGATATCGGCCGCCTGGTGGGCACCGTCATTGAAGCACGCTGGTGGGTGCTGGGGATTACGGCATTATTCGCATTTTGCGCAGTGATTTACACGCTCTTCGCCACGCCAATCTACAGTGCGGATGCGCTGGTGCAGATTGAACAGAACGCTGGCAGCTCGCTGGTGCAGGATATCAACTCGGCGTTGTCCGATAAACCCCCCGCCTCTGAGGCCGAAATTCAGCTGATTCGCTCGCGTCTGGTGTTAGGCAAAACGGTGGATGACCTGGACCTGGATATCTCCGTCAGCAAAAACACCTTCCCGCTGTTTGGCGCAGGCTGGGAACGGCTGATGGGACGCCAGAATGAGACGGTGAAAGTCACCACCTTTACCTTGCCGAAGGGAATGAACGACCAGGTTTTCACGCTGAACGTGTTGGACGATAAGTCCTACTCGCTGACCAGCGACGGCGGGTTTAGCGCCCGTGGGCAGATCGGTCAAACCCTGAACAAAGACGGCGTGACGATGGTGGTGAGCGAGATCCATGCCCGCCCGGACACCGAATTTACCGTCAATAAATTCTCCACGCTCGGGATGATCAACACCCTGCAAAACAACCTGACGGTAACCGAAACCGGCAAAGACACCGGCGTGTTAAGCCTGACGTTTACCGGTGAGGATCGCGAACAAATTCGCGAAATTCTCGACAGCATTACCCGCAACTACCTTGAACAGAACGTGGCGCGTAAATCGGAAGAGGCAGCGAAAAGCCTGGCATTCCTGGCAAAACAACTGCCGGAAGTGCGCAGCCGTCTGGACGTCGCGGAGAACAAACTCAACGCCTTCCGCCAGGATAAAGACTCCGTTGACCTGCCGCTGGAAGCAAAAGCGGTGCTGGACTCAATGGTCAATATCGACGCCCAGTTGAATGAGCTGACCTTTAAAGAAGCGGAAATCTCCAAGCTGTACACCAAAGCGCACCCGGCTTACCGCACACTGCTGGAAAAACGCCAGGCGCTGGAGGATGAAAAAGCGAAGCTCAACGGGCGCGTGACGGCAATGCCGAAAACGCAGCAGGAGATCGTGCGTCTGACCCGTGACGTGGAGTCCGGTCAGCAGGTCTACATGCAGCTGCTGAATAAGCAACAGGAACTGCAGATCAACGAGGCCAGCACCGTCGGCGATGTGCGAATTGTTGACCCGGCGATTGCCCAACCGGGTGTACTGAAGCCGAAGAAGGGGCTGATCATACTGGGCAGCATTATTCTTGGCCTGATGTTGTCAATCGTCGGCGTCCTGCTGCGTTCGTTGTTCAATCGCGGTATCGAAAGCCCGCAGGTGCTTGAAGAGAACGGGATCAGCGTTTACGCCAGCATTCCGCTGTCGGAATGGCAGAAAGCGCGCGATAACGTGAAAACCATCAAAGGCGTGAAGCGTTACAAGCAGAGCCAGTTGCTGGCGGTAGGGAACCCGACCGATCTGGCGATTGAAGCGGTGCGTAGTCTGCGTACCAGCCTGCACTTCGCCATGATGCAGGCGCAGAACAACGTGCTGATGCTGACCGGGGTCAGCCCATCAATCGGTAAAACTTTTGTCTGCGCCAACCTGGCGGCGGTCATCAGCCAGACCAACAAGCGCGTGTTGTTGATCGACTGCGACATGCGTAAGGGGTACACCCACGAGTTGCTCGGCACCAACAACGTGAACGGTCTGTCCGATATTCTGGTCGGCAAGGGAGATATTTCCGCCTGCGCCAGACCAACCTCTATCCCAAACTTCGATCTCGTCCCGCGCGGCCAGGTGCCGCCAAATCCGTCGGAACTGCTGATGAGTGAACGTTTTGGCGAGTTGATTAAGTGGGCCAGCAGTCACTATGACCTGGTGCTGATCGATACGCCGCCGATTCTGGCCGTGACTGACGCGGCGATTGTTGGTCGCCACGCGGGAACCACCCTGATGGTGGCGCGTTACGCCGTGAATACCCTGAAAGAGGTGGAGACCAGCCTCAGCCGCTTCGGGCAAAACGGCATTCAGGTGAAAGGGGTGATCCTCAACTCTATCTTCCGTCGCGCCACCGGATACCAGGATTACGGGTATTACGAGTACGAATATAAGTCAGATTCCAAATAAAAAACGAGAATGCCGGATGGCAGCGAAACGCCATCCTGCGAAAACGCTTTGGGGAACGAGCATGAATAAAGACAACCCGCTGATTTCAATCTATATGCCCACCTGGAACAGGCAACAACTGGCGATTCGGGCCATCAAATCGGTGCTGCGCCAGGACTATACCCACTGGGAAATGATCATTGTCGATGATTGCTCCAGCGCCTATGAACAGCTGCAACAGTTCGTCGAAGGATTAAACGATCCACGGGTGCGTTATACCCATAACGACGTCAATTCCGGCGCCTGCGCGGTGCGTAACCAGGCGATCCGACAGGCGAACGGGCAGTACATCACGGGTATTGACGATGACGATGAATGGACGCCAAATCGCCTGAGCGTGTTTCTCGCCCATAAGCATCAGTTGGTCACTCATGCGTTCCTTTACGCGAACGATTATGTCTGTGAAGGCGAAGTCTATTCGCAACCGGCCAGTCTGCCGCTCTACCCGAAGTCCCCGTACTCTCGCCGCCTGTTCTACAAGCGCAACATCATCGGCAACCAGGTGTTTACCTGGGCGTGGCGTTTTAAAGAGTGCCTGTTCGACACTGAACTGAAGGCGGCGCAGGATTACGATATTTTCCTGCGCATGGTGGTGGAGTACGGCGAACCGTGGAAGGTGGAAGACGCGACGCAGATCCTGCATATCAACCACGGCGAAATGCAGATCACCTCGTCGCCGAAAAAATTCTCCGGCTATTTCCATTTTTATCGCAAGCACAAAGATAAATTCGACCGCGCGAGCAAGAAATATCAGCTGTTCACCCTTTACCAGATCCGCAATAAACGGATGACCTGGCGCACGTTGCTCACGCTGCTGTCCGTTCGTAACGGCAAACGGCTGGCTGACGGACTGCGAGGGCGTTAAGCATGCTGGAAGATATTCGCGCCAACAGCTGGAGTCTGCGCCCGTGCTGCATGGTGCTGGCTTATCGCGTCGCCCACTTTTGTTCCGTCTGGCGCAAAAAAAATGTCCTTAACAACCTGTGGGCCGCGCCGGTGCTGGTGCTGTATCGCCTGATCACCGAGTGCCTGTTTGGCTACGAGATACAGGCCGCAGCGACCATTGGCCGACGTTTCACTATTCATCACGGTTATGCCGTGGTGATAAATAAAAACGTGGTCGCCGGGGACGATTTTACGATTCGTCATGGTGTCACCATCGGCAACCGCGGCGCCGACAGCCTCGCCTGCCCGGTGATTGGCAACGGGGTGGAGCTGGGCGCGAACGTCATTGTGCTGGGTGATATCACTATTGGTAATAACGTGACCATTGGCGCCGGGAGCGTGGTGCTTGACGCCGTGCCGGACAATGCGCTGGTGGTAGGCGAGAAGGCACGAGTGAAGGGAATAAAATGAACATTCTGCAATTTAATGTGCGGCTGGCGGAAGGCGGTGCGGCTGGAGTGGCATTAGATCTGCATCAGCGCGCGCTGCAAAAAGGACTGGCTTCACGTTTCGTGTACGGCTACGGCAAAGGCGGAAAGAAAAGCGTCAGCCACAATCATTATCCGCATGTGAGTAAGCAGACGCCACGGTTGACGTCGGTGGCGAATATCGCTCTGTTTCGTCTGTTTAACCGCGACCTGTTTGGCAATCTCAATAATGTATACCGCAGCGTCACCCGCACGCCGGGGCCGCTGGTGCTGCATTTTCACGTCCTGCACAGCTACTGGCTGAATCTGGCCGAGGTGGTGGCGTTTTGCGAAAAGGTGAAAAACCACAAGCCGGACGTCACGCTGGTCTGGACGCTGCACGACCACTGGAGCGTAACTGGCCGCTGCGCCTTTACCGACGGTTGCGAAGGCTGGAAGTCGGACTGCCGGAAATGCCCGACGCTGAACAATTACCCACCGGTGAAGGTCGACCGCGCCCATGCGCTGGTGCACGGTAAGCGCCAGCTTTTCCGTGACATGCTGGCGCTCGGCTGTCAGTTTATCTCACCAAGCCAGCACGTCGCCGATGCCTTTAACAGCCTGTACGGGGCAGGGCGTTGCCGCATCATCAATAACGGTATCGACGTGGCGACCGAAGCGATTCTCGCGGAGCTGACCCCGGTCAGCGCGACGGAAGGAAAACCGAAAATCGCGGTGGTGGCCCACGATCTGCGCTATGACGGTAAAACCAACCAGCGGCTGGTGCGCGAAATGATGGCGCTGGGCGAGGCGATCGAATTACATACCTTCGGTAAGTTTTCGCCGTTTGACGGAACGAACGTGGTCAATCACGGATTTGAAACCGACAAGCGTAAGCTGATGAGCGCACTGAACCAGATGGACGCGCTGGTGTTCAGTTCACGGGTGGATAACTATCCGTTGATTCTCTGCGAAGCATTGTCGATTGGCGTGCCGGTTATCGCCACCCATAGCGAGGCGGCGCAGGAGGTCCTGCAAAAATCCGGCGGTAAAACCTTCGACGACAGCGACGTACTTCGCCTGGTACAGTTAAGCAAAGCCGATATCGCGCAGGCCGTCTTTGGCACTTCGCTCGACGCCTTTCGCGAGCGCAGCCGGGCGGCTTACAGTGGACAACAGATGCTGGAGGAATATGTCTCGTTCTATCAGAATCTGTAGCTATCTGCTGCTGCCGCTGATCTACCTGCTGGTCAACGTCAAAATTGCCCAGTTGGGCGAAAGTTTTCCCATCACCATCGTCACCTTTTTGCCGGTTTTGCTGCTGCTTTATGTGGAACGCATCAACCTGAAAAAACTGATGATTGCATTGGGGATCGGCGCCGGGCTGACGGCGTTTAACTACCTTTTCGGCCAGTCGCTGGACGCCAGCAAGTACGTCACTTCCACCATGCTGTTTGTTTACATTGTGATCATTATCGGCATGGTCTGGAGTATTCGCTTTAAAACCATTTCGCCGCACAACCACCGCAAGATCCTGCGCTTTTTTTATCTGGTGGTAGGGCTGGTGGTACTGCTCGCCGCTGCCGAGATGGCGCAAATTATCCTCACCGGCGGCAGTAGCTTAATGGAAGCGATTTCGAAATATCTTATTTACAGTAACAGTTATGTACTGAACTTTATTAAATTTGGCGGCAAGCGAACCACCGCACTCTATTTCGAACCGGCCTTTTTTGCTCTGGCGTTAATCTCAATTTGGCTCAGCATCAAACAGTTTGGTATCAAAACACCTAAAACCGATGCTATGATTCTGGCAGGGATAGTATTATCAGGATCGTTTTCAGGGGTAATGACATTTATCTTGTTTTACCTGCTGGAATGGGCATTTCAGTATCTGAATAAGGATGCGATTAAGAAAAAACTGCCGCTGGCGATAATTTCATTAACCGTATTTCTGGTGGGGGTGATGTTCGCATTTCCTTATATCTCCACGCGCCTCGGTGATTTAGGCACAGAAGGGTCATCGTCTTATTATCGTATCGTCGGCCCGCTGGTTATGGTCGGCTATTCTTTGACCCATATTGACGGCGTTGTCAGATTTGGCTCACTTTACGAATATGTCGCATCATTCGGAATCTTTAACGGTGCGGATGTCGGAAAAACAATAGACAATGGTTTGTATCTGCTGATTATTTATTTTTCCTGGTTCGCGGTACTCATGACTCTGTGGTACATGGGGAAAGTGGTAAAAATGACGCTTAATGCGTTTGGTGATAATCAGAATTTTCGGGTGCAGCTTTATCTTTTTACCCCGGTGTCACTGTTTTTTACCGGTTCAATATTTAGCCCGGAATATGCGTTTCTAATTGTCTGTCCGTTTATTTTGCGCAAAGCGCTCAATATTACAAAAGTATGATGAGGTTATTCCTATGCTGCTCAGCATTATCACCGTCGCGTTTCGCAATCTGGACGGCATTGTCAAAACCCATGCGTCACTTGCGCACCTGGCCCAGGCAAATGATATCAGCTTCGAGTGGATTGTGGTGGATGGCGGCTCGAACGACGGGACCCGCGAGTTTCTCGAAAACCTCAATGGTGAGTACGACTTACGCTTTGTGAGCGAACCGGATAATGGCATCTATGATGCGATGAATAAAGGCATAGAGATGGCGCAGGGAACGTTTGCGCTGTTCCTCAATTCCGGTGATATTTTTCATCCGGATGCTGCCCGGTTCGTGCGTCAGCTGAAGACACAAAAAGATGACGCCATGATGACCGGTGATGCGCTGCTGGATTTTGGCAATGGTCATAAAATTAAACGCAGCGCGAAACCCGGCTGGTATATCTATCACAGTCTGCCAGCCAGCCATCAGGCGATCTTTTTCCCGGTCAGAGGGTTAAAAATCTGGTATTACGATTTGCAATATAAAGTGTCATCCGACTATGCGCTGGCCGCCAGAATGTATAAAGCGGGTTATCGTTTTAAAAAATTAAATGGCCTGGTGTCTGAATTTTCTATGGGCGGCGTGTCGACAACGAATAATCTTGAACTCTGCGAAGATGCGAAAAAGGTTCAGCGTAACATATTACATGTCCCCGGTTTCTGGGCGGAGTTGTCATGGCATTTACGCCAGCGCACGACGGGTAAAACGAAAGCCTTATATAACAAATCATAAATATAAGGAAATAATATGCAGGATTTACGCGGCTTTTCCGTGCCGAAAGGTTTTCGTGGCGCGAATGGCATAAAAGTTCAATTGTGGTGGGCGGTACAGGCGACATTATTTGCCTGGTCTCCGCAGGTCCTTTATCGCTGGCGCGCATTTTTGCTCCGTTTATTTGGCGCGAAAATCGGAAAAAACGTAGTCATCCGACCTTCGGTAAAAATTACCTATCCGTGGAAATTAACGTTAGGGGATTACGCCTGGGTCGGCGATGAGGTCAATTTATACACCCTCGGCGAGATTATTATCGGCGCAAACTCGGTGGTTTCGCAAAAAAGTTATTTATGTACCGGCAGTCACGATCACGCCAGCGCGCATTTTGATATTACCGCCACGCCGATTGTGATTGGCGAGAAGTGCTGGCTGGCAACCGATGTCTTCGTTGCGCCCGGTGTGACGATTGGCGATGGCACGGTCGTTGGCGCCCGCAGCAGCGTTTTTAAATCGCTACCGGCAAATACGATTTGCCGTGGCAATCCCGCAGTGGTGATACGCGAACGCGTTGAAACGAAGAGCCCGGTTCAGAATGGCAAGACAGATAGCCTTATGAGCAGGGTTTGAAAACTTTGATAAGTACAGAGGAAAATAAACATGTCTAAAGTCGCTCTCATCACCGGCGTTACCGGACAAGATGGTTCTTACCTGGCAGAGCTGCTACTGGAAAAAGGGTATGAAGTGCACGGTATTAAGCGTCGTGCCTCTTCTTTTAACACGGAACGTGTTGATCATATTTATCAGGATCCGCACGCCAGCAACCCCAAATTCCATCTACATTACGGTGACCTGACGGACTCTTCCAACCTGACCCGTATCCTGCAGGAAGTGCAGCCGGATGAAGTGTATAACCTGGGCGCGATGAGTCACGTTGCGGTCTCCTTCGAGTCGCCGGAATACACCGCCGATGTTGACGCCATGGGGACCCTGCGTCTGCTGGAAGCGATTCGTTTCCTGGGCCTCGAAAAGAAAACCCGTTTCTATCAGGCGTCCACCTCTGAGCTGTACGGTCTGGTGCAGGAAATTCCGCAGAAAGAGACCACGCCGTTCTATCCGCGTTCACCGTATGCCGTGGCGAAACTGTATGCCTACTGGATCACCGTTAACTACCGCGAGTCTTATGGCATTTACGCCTGTAACGGCATTCTGTTCAACCACGAATCCCCACGCCGCGGCGAAACCTTTGTCACCCGCAAAATTACCCGTGCGATCGCTAACATCGCGCAGGGTCTGGAGTCATGCCTGTACCTCGGCAACATGGATTCCCTGCGTGACTGGGGCCATGCGAAAGATTACGTCAAGATGCAGTGGATGATGCTGCAGCAGGAACAGCCGGAAGACTTCGTTATCGCCACCGGCGTGCAGTACTCAGTGCGTCAGTTCGTTGAGATGGCCGCGGCACAGCTGGGCATCAAACTGCGCTTTGAAGGCGAAGGCGTAAATGAGAAAGGCATTGTCGTCTCCGTCACGGGCCACGACGCGCCAGGCGTGAAGGCAGGCGATGTGATTGTTGCCGTCGACCCGCGTTATTTCCGTCCTGCGGAAGTGGAAACCCTGCTGGGCGATCCGAGTAAAGCGCACGAGAAGCTGGGCTGGAAACCGGAAATTACCCTGCAGGAAATGGTTTCCGAAATGGTCGCGAAAGATCTGGAAGCGGCGAAGAAACACTCCCTGCTGAAGTCTCACGGCTACGAGGTTGCCATCGCGCTGGAGTCCTGAGAATGAGCAAACAACGAATTTTCATTGCCGGCCATCGCGGGATGGTCGGTTCCGCGATAAAACGCCAGCTTGAACAGCGCGGCGACGCGGAACTGATCGTGCGCACCCGCGAGGAACTGAACCTGCTGGACAGTCGTGCCGTTCATGACTTCTTCGCCAGTGAACGCATCGATCAGGTGTATCTGGCGGCGGCGAAAGTGGGCGGCATTGTCGCGAATAACACCTACCCGGCGGATTTCATCTTTGAGAACATGATGATGGAAAGCAACATCATCCATGCCGCGCACCTGAATAACGTCAATAAGCTGTTGTTCCTCGGGTCATCGTGCATCTACCCGAAGCTGGCGAAACAGCCGATGGCTGAGAGCGAGCTGTTGCAGGGAACGCTTGAGCCAACCAATGAGCCTTACGCCATTGCCAAAATTGCCGGGATCAAGCTGTGCGAGTCCTACAACCGTCAGTATGACCGCGACTATCGCTCGGTGATGCCGACCAACCTGTACGGGCCGCACGACAACTTCCACCCGAGCAATTCCCATGTGATCCCGGCGCTGCTGCGTCGTTTTCATGAGGCGACCGTGGAAAACGCGCCGGATGTGGTGGTGTGGGGCAGCGGTACGCCGATGCGTGAATTCCTCCACGTTGACGACATGGCCGCCGCCAGCATTCACGTGATGGAGCTGGATCGCGAAGTCTGGCAGGAAAACACCCAGCCGATGCTGTCGCACATTAATGTCGGTACCGGCATTGACTGCACCATCCGCGAGCTGGCGCAGACGATCGCGCAGGTGGTGGGCTACAAGGGCCGCGTGGTGTTCGACGCCACCAAACCGGACGGCACGCCGCGCAAACTGCTCGACGTCACCCGCCTGCATCAACTGGGCTGGTATCACGAGATCTCGCTGGACGCTGGACTCGCCAGCACCTACCAGTGGTTCCTTGAGAATCAGCACCGGTTTCGGGGGTAAGCATGTTTTTACGTCAGGAAGATTTTGCCACGATCGTTCGTTCCACGCCGCTGATCTCCATTGATTTGATTGTGGAAAACGAACGCGGCGAGTTCCTGCTGGGAAAACGAACGAATCGTCCTGCACAGGGCTTCTGGTTCGTGCCCGGCGGGCGTGTGCAGAAGGATGAAACGCTCAGCGATGCCTTTGCGCGCCTTACTCTGGCGGAACTGGGCCTGCGACTGCCGATGGCAGCGGGCCAGTTTTACGGGGTCTGGCAGCACTTCTATGACGATAACTTTTCGGGCAGCGACTTCACCACGCACTACATCGTGCTGGGGTTCCGTCTGAAGGTGAGAGAGGCTGACCTGCCTCTGCCTGATTCTCAGCATGACGACTACCGCTGGCTGTCGCCAGAGGCGCTGCTTGCCAGTGACAACGTGCACGACAACAGTCGTGCCTATTTCCTGGCTGATCGTCAGTCCGGAGTGCCGGGCTTATGAAAATTTTGGTGTATGGAATCAACTACTCGCCGGAGCTGACCGGCATCGGCAAATACACCGGCGAGATGGTCGAGTGGATGGCGCGTCAGGGGCATGAGGTGCGGGTCATTACCGCGCCGCCGTACTACCCGCAGTGGAAGGTGGGCGAGCGCTATTCCGCCTGGCGCTACCGCCGGGAAGAGGGCGATGCCACCGTCTGGCGTTGCCCGCTGTATGTGCCGAAGCAGCCCTCGACGCTGAAACGATTATTGCATCTCGGCAGTTTCGCGCTGAGCAGCTTTTTCCCGCTGATGGCCCAGCGCCGCTGGAAGCCGGATCGCATTATCGGCGTGGTGCCGACGCTGTTTTGCACACCGGGCATGCGCCTGCTGGCGAAGCTCTCTGGCGCGCGCACCTTACTGCATATTCAGGATTATGAAGTGGACGCGATGCTTGGACTCGGTCTGGCCGGAAAGGGCAAGAGCGGCAAAGTGGCAAAGCTGGCCTCCGCCTTTGAGCGCAGCGGCCTGCATAACGTCGACAACGTTTCCACCATTTCGCGTTCAATGATGAATAAAGCGCAGGAAAAAGGTGTCCCGGCGGAAAAAGTGATTTTCTTTCCGAACTGGTCGGAAGTGGCGCGCTTTCAGAACGTCAATGACGCGGATGTGCTTGCGCTGCGCAATCAGCTTGGTCTGCCGGATGACAAAAAAATCGTGCTTTATTCCGGCAATATCGGAGAAAAGCAGGGGCTGGAAAACGTCATCGAAGCCGCGGCTCAGTTGTGCGATAAGCCGCTGGTGTTCGCCATTGTCGGGCAGGGCGGCGGCAAAGCGCGACTGGAAAAAATGGCCCGTGAGCGCGGCCTCGATAACATCAGGTTTTATCCGTTGCAGCCTTACGAAGCGCTGCCTGCGCTGCTGAAAATGGGCGATTGCCATCTGGTGGTGCAAAAGCGCGGCGCGGCGGATGCGGTTTTACCGTCCAAGTTAACCAACATTCTGGCGGTCGGCGGCAACGCGGTCATCACCGCCGAACCGGAAACGGAACTGGGCCAGCTGTGCAGCAACGCGCCGGGTATCGCCGTTTGCGTTGAGCCGGAATCGGTCCCGGCGCTGGTCGCGGGGATTACCACCGCACTCGCCATGCCAAAACACAACACGGTGGCACGTGAATATGCCGAACGCACGCTCGATAAAGAGAACGTGTTACGTCAATTTATTACAGATATTCGGGGATGAATCATGGGGCAAAATAAACTCTATCCGGTTGTGATGGCTGGTGGCTCCGGTAGCCGTTTGTGGCCGCTTTCCCGCGTACTTTATCCAAAGCAGTTTTTATGCCTGAAGGGCGATCTGACCATGCTGCAAACGACCATTTGTCGTCTGAACGGCGTGGAGTGCGAAAGCCCGGTGGTGATCTGCAACGAGCAGCACCGTTTTATTGTCGCCGAACAGCTGCGACAGCTCAATAAACTCACGGAAAACATCATTCTCGAACCGGCGGGTCGTAACACCGCGCCGGCGATCGCGCTGGCTGCGCTGGCGGCAAAACGCCACAGTCCGGACAGCGATCCGCTGATGCTGGTGCTGGCGGCCGATCATGTGATTGCCAACGAAGACGCTTTCCGTGAGGCCGTACGTAACGCCATGCCGTACGCTGAGGCGGGTAAGCTGGTGACTTTTGGCATCGTGCCGGATCTGCCGGAAACCGGCTATGGCTATATTCGTCGCGGCGAGGTGGTGCCGGGCGAGAAAGACGCGGTGGCCTTTGAGGTGGCGCAGTTTGTCGAAAAACCGAATCTGGAGACCGCTCAGGCGTATGTGGCAACCGGCGATTACTACTGGAACAGCGGTATGTTCCTGTTCCGCGCCGGTCGTTATCTGGAAGAACTGCAAAAATACCGTCCCGATATTCTGTCGGCCTGCGAAAAAGCGATGAGCGTCGTTGACCCGGATCTGGACTTCATTCGGGTGGATGAAGAGGCGTTTCTCGCCTGTCCGGAAGAATCGGTGGATTACGCGGTAATGGAACGCACGGCGGATGCGGTAGTGATGCCGATGGACGCGGGCTGGAGCGACGTGGGCTCCTGGTCCTCGCTATGGGAGATTAGCGCGCATACCGCCGAAGGTAACGTACACCACGGCGATGTGATCAGCCACAAAACCGAGAACAGCTACGTCTATGCCGAGTCTGGCCTGGTGACGACCGTTGGCGTTAAAGACCTGGTGGTGGTGCAGACCAAAGACGCGGTGCTGATTGCCGATCGCAACGCGGTGCAGGATGTCAAAAAAGTGGTTGAACAAATCAAAGCCGACGGGCGTCATGAACACCATATTCACCGTGAAGTGTACCGTCCGTGGGGCAAATACGACTCTATCGACGCCGGTGACCGCTACCAGGTGAAACGCATTACCGTTAAACCGGGCGAGGGGCTGTCGGTGCAGATGCACCACCACCGCGCCGAACACTGGGTGGTGGTGGCGGGCACCGCCAAAGTCACCATCAACGGCGAGATCAAACTGCTTGGTGAAAACGAGTCTGTTTATATTCCGCTGGGCGCGACCCACTGTCTGGAAAACCCGGGAAAAATTCCGCTCGACTTAATTGAGGTGCGCTCCGGCGCCTATCTGGAAGAGGACGACATCGTTCGCTTCGAGGATCGCTACGGCCGCGTCTGACCATCATCTTTCGCGGCGCAGGGGCGCAGGCTTCCTGTAACGCGAAATCGAATGGGTATCCGAAATGATAATTCTCCTTCCGGGAGAGGGCTAACTGTTGCCTGAAGAAGGGTAAAAAAACATGACAAAATTAACCTGTTTCAAAGCCTACGATATTCGCGGCAGACTGGGCGAAGAATTAAACGAAGATATTGCGTGGCGGATTGGCCGCGCCTACGGCGAATTTCTCAAACCGAAAACCATTGTACTCGGCGGCGACGTGCGTCTGACCAGTGAGGCGCTGAAGCTGGCGCTGGCGAAGGGGTTACAGGACGCGGGCGTCGATGTGCTGGATATTGGCCTTTCCGGCACCGAAGAGATCTATTTCGCCACCTTCCACCTCGGCGTTGACGGTGGCATTGAAGTCACCGCCAGCCATAACCCGATGGACTACAACGGCATGAAGCTGGTGCGTGAGGGCGCGCGCCCAATCAGCGGCGACACCGGCCTGCGCGACGTCCAGCGCCTGGCGGAAGCCAATGACTTTCCGCCGGTCAATATGGATAAGCGCGGCAGCTATAAACAGATCACCCTGCGCGACGCCTATATCGATCATCTGTTTGGCTACATCAACGTCAACAACCTCACCCCGCTGAAGCTGGTGATCAACTCGGGTAACGGCGCGGCGGGTCCGGTGGTGGACGCTATTGAAGCGCGCTTTAAGGCCCGGGGCGTACCGGTGGAGTTCATCAAGGTGCATAACACCCCGGACGGCAACTTCCCGAACGGTATTCCTAATCCGCTGCTGCCGGAATGTCGCGACGATACCCGCAATGCGGTGATTGAGCACGGCGCGGACATGGGGATTGCTTTTGACGGCGACTTTGATCGCTGCTTCCTGTTCGACGAAAAAGGGCAGTTTATTGAGGGCTACTACATCGTCGGCCTGCTGGCGGAAGCGTTCCTCGAAAAACACCCGGGCGCGAAGATCATCCACGACCCGCGCCTGTCCTGGAACACTGTCGACGTGGTGAAGGCCGCAGGCGGCACGCCGGTGATGTCGAAAACCGGTCATGCGTTCATCAAAGAGCGGATGCGTGCGGAAGATGCTATTTACGGCGGCGAAATGAGCGCCCACCACTACTTCCGTGATTTCGCCTACTGCGACAGCGGGATGATCCCGTGGCTGCTGGTGGCGGAGCTGGTATGCCTGAAAGGGCAGTCGCTGGGCGAGCTGGTCCGCGACCGGATGGCGGCGTTCCCGGCGAGCGGTGAAAT
>NZ_JAOWIB010000102.1:0-203141 GCF_030332325.1 Citrobacter sp. Cs237
GATTTCCGGGACAGTTGGACTGGCGTAGGAATAATCAGACAGGATTTTCCAGATTTTTTCATAGCGGAGTGCTCGCTCTTGATCTTTTTTTAATCCCAGAAAATATAAAGATGCTTCTGAATCAGGATTTAAAAATGCATTACTAAGCCTGCTCGCGGCTGCATCATCCCCTGCTGCAACTCCCATTTGAAATACTTCCAGAGCTTCATCATACTGTTCTTGAATCTTCAAACTAATACCCAAGAATCGAGCAGCCTCACCTTGCCCTTGTTCTGCAGCACAACGTCGCATTTGCTGTGCAATATCGGGAGCCATTTTTGCCGGAGCTAATTTGTCACCGACATAGGCCTGTGCCTGCGCATTCCCCTCGTCAGCCGCTTTTCGGTAGTAACGCAGCGCCATCTCATCGTCCTGCTGCAATCCCGCAGCGCCGTGCTGCAGATAAACCGCGACAAAGTAATAACCTGAAGCCACACCGGCATCGATTAGCGCCTGGCTCATCCGCAGACGCTCAGCACCGCTGAGATGAAAATGCCCCCGCATCGCACCGTTTTGTAGATTAATATTAGCCTTATAGTGCCCGTTTTCTGCCGCTATACGGTAAAGCCGTTCAATTTCTGCATCGACTTTTGCGTCTTCCTTTAACTGGTTATTCTTCTGCAGCCAGCGCGCGTACTTAAATAACACATCACTCTCCACAGAAGGCTGCGGAATATTTTCATGTTTGCAGGTGAACGCCAGCCGGGTATTGATAGTTGATAACGGGTCCACGTCAGTTTCCTTTTTTACAGAGGTCGGGGACGTTCCCCCATCGCAGGCTGCCAGTGCAAGGCAGGCCAGAAGTAATAATTTGCGCATCAGTCCCAGTCCTTGAGGGTGGATTTATCGTAGTTAAACTTAATTAAGGGGGCTTTGGGTTTATTTTTCTGTGTTCCTTGCAATGCAGTATTTTCATCAATAATATTCAGCCATGCTTCAAACGCCTTCTCCGGATCATCCTGCACACCCTGCCCAGCAGTATGCATATTCCACAGCCGCCGTCGCAGGGCCTTTGTCACATAACTCCATTCATGAGCGATATTCATTTCACTGTCCACCTGCATACTGCGGGTATTGATATTAGCAGAACCATGAGTAGTAAAGATGTCGTTAATAATCATCAGTTTGGAATGGATATACACCGGCATCCACTCCTGAGGTGGGGAATCTTTCGCCACCAGCGAACAGATATGGACCTTCAGGCCAGGCCGGGGTTCAGGAACAATAACGCTCTCTTTAATTCCCTGAATCTTTTTTTCAAACGCCTCCATCTTCTGGCGCACTTCTTTTTCATTATCGAAAAACCCAATACCCGGTCCTGCTTCCCGTGCTTTTTCAATTTTACGCAGCCTTGTTAATTCCGGAATGGTATCGGCACGCCCGAGGCTGTCGAGCATTCGCTGGGTGTTCACCGTCCCGGCCCCTATTCCTTCGTCCGTCACGTTCGTCACCACAAACAGATGCAGCGATCCATGAACACCCGGGTCGCGGCCTTTACTGACCTGCAGGGCCGCCGCATTTTTGATGGCCTCCGCCAGCGGTGGCCAACGGAAATACTGGTTTTCAATATAGATAAACTGGGTGGCGTTATTGGTACTCTGCAGGTACAGCGTCTCGATATCGCGCTTTCCTTCCTGTGCCTGAGTGCGGAGCAACTGCGCCATCAGTGGCGTCCCCAGTTCCGGGCGGATTTTCAGCTGCTTTGCCACCCCTTTTGCATTACGCATTGCCAGCAAATCCTGGCCTGTTTCTTTACGCCAGGCCGTGGCAAAGTTTTCATGCAGATGCTCCAGAATTGGCCCGGTCACCAGGCTGGAAATGTCCTGTCGCGGACGGTTTCCCCTGGCACCAGCATTGGGGGCAACTTTGCTGACACCGCGATTTTTAGCGCTGTGCGCATCCGTATCCCAGTACTCATCCAGCATGTTATGCCCCATGACAAATCCCACCGCCAGCGCCGGTATTTCATAGTCCACCAGCACCGTTTTCTGGTGATGAGTGGCCGTCCCTGTCATCACACTTACGGACATCATACTGATATCCTTGTCCTTGCTTTGCCGTGACAGGCGATAGGCTATTTCTGCCCGTTCCTCTGCATCAAATCCACGCCCAACAAATAACGGGCCACGTGAATGAAGCCGGGCATTGCGGCTCAACGCCTGGACGACAGGACTGACTTCAAGTGCTAAATCCGCCCATTCTCCAGTCCAGGAATGTTCGGTAAACCACGCCTTATCATAATGATACTGTTCTTCTGAAGCTGACTGCCCCGCACGGTCTTTGATTCTGATTGCGCCTTTTCCCGGCAGGTTGGCTTCATCCGCAAAACCGGCACTATTGAAGGGCATTTCCCACCCCAGAACCCGCACCTGAACGCCTTTCTCGCGGGCAATTTTCACCAGCAGCTCACCAATACAGGGAGATTTACCATCACGCACAAAATACATGGAGGGCTGAAATCCCCAGCAGATAATGTCCACTGACGTTGTGGCATTCGCAATGGCTTCATAAACAGCCGCAAAGGCCTCTTTCCCATTGACCAGTGGTTTGTATGTCGCCTGAGTGGGTGGGAATTCAGTGTCCGCCACAAACCACGGGGCCGTCATAACGCACTGACTAGTGTCGACCATTAAAATGGGGGTAACAATATCGGGCTGGCTCATTAACTCTCTTCCTTATCACTGGGGCCATCAAGCAGTTCAGCATACAAATTGCGGTGTTCTGTGTGTGAGGCGGGAGGATTTATATCGCCATCCACCTGTGAGGAATGATTGTGAAAACCGCGATTGGCGAGTTTCCCCTGTTCAGGGTTGCTGTAAGCTTCAACTATCGGAACCTGATAACGAACACCATTTGCCATCTCCAGTTGGTATTGCTGTGTGACTACCTGATGATCTATTGCCACCCGACCGTTCTTATCCAGCACGCCCTGTTTCACAGGAGTCCCATCGGCGTATAGTATGTAGGGCATTCCCGCCCAACCGCTACCTTCGGCATTCGGTGCCTGCGGTACACTGAAATGCAGCGATTGTTTGATATCCCCTTGAAGTACAGGATATTCCGGATGGCTGGCATCCATTTTCGCAGGACCAGCATAGTCAAAATCAGCAGATTTGATTTCAACGTCACCAGTTGTTCCAAGCTCTATCTTGCAGGGGGCAAGGGTGATATAAGACCCTCCGGCATTCAGAATGATTTTCTTTTTCGCCACAATATGGATTTCATCTTCTGTGCTGACGATCTCCAGTCCCTTACGGGCTAATAGCTGCATTTGATCATTTTGTGCCTGGATGGTGACCGGCCCCTGGTTTGCTATCAGCTTCATACCGAGTTTGCGAACAAACAGACTCAGCCCTTCACCAACACCAATAAACAGGCGCTTCATTATGCCCATATCAGCATCTGCACCCGCACTAAGCATCAAATTTTGACGCGCCGTGAGTTGCAAATGTTTACCACTGGTCATGGCAATACCGTCCGGTGCGCTAAGCACAGCAACGGCCTGTTTAAGCTCTTCGATTTGTTCTCGCATAAACGCAAGCTGCGCATCCACTTGGGCCGGATCTGCGCTGGCCGTTTGAGCATCCCTGGAAAGAGAATCCATCAGGTCGCCGGATTGTTTTAACCGATCCAGGGTGTCCTGCATCTCCAGCATCTTATCGCCAGCCTGTGGCTGTTTATCTGCAGTGATAAATACACCAGCCCCACCGCGAACGGCAACCCATTTATCAGTACGTAACTCCGCACCTTCACCCCGCAGTACCCTGTCAGCATCCACGTTGTGACCCAGATTAAGCTGCGTCTTACCCCCGTACTCCGTACTGAGCTTAACATGCTCTTCACCCCGCTTATCTTCCATCCGCAGCTTGTTCAGGCCAGCTGTGCGGATAACATTGCGCGTGCTGTTGGCTTCTGTGACATGGTCAGCGTGGCGGGAATCATGCAGGGCATGGGCAATATAAGGACGATCCGGGTCGCCTTCATGGAACGCGATGGCGACTTCCGTACCCTGTATCAGTGGGAAATGGAAGCCGTATTTATCGCCGCCGTAGGGTTTAGCGAAGCGCACCGGCATACTTTCCATGCCCTGGCGTTTGTCGTCGCGGTCGGCATCGAATTTCACCCGGTACATGCCCGATGCATCCTGCCAGGCGTAGATATCGTTCTCTTTGGCGCTGGTCACGCGCGCCATCAGCGTGCCGCTGACCACCGGGCGCTTTTTAGCGGCAGGACGCCAGCATCGGTTCTCGTAGTACGGCATCGCTACCCATGCCACTTTCAGGGCATTCTTACGGCTGGCGTAATAGCCAGTACGGATAATAACAACACCGTTCTCCGTTTCACGGGGCAGTGTTGGCGGCATAGCTGTTTCGGTAATAGTCAGTACCTGCGCCGGGCCGAGGGTGTGGTCGGTGCTGCTGCCGGTCACCGTGGTTTGGGCAGACAGGAAGCGTTCATGCTCCAGACGCGCCCAGAAGTTACCGGTTTCGGCTGTTGGGTTAATTTTGTCGCCACGCTCAAGATGGCGCGGGCGGTAATGGTACACATCACCATAAGTGATGCCATCACCGTCACCCCGGGTCATGTCAGCCGGTACGGACATCAGGACGTTCTGGGCTTCACGGTGGTTGTAGTCACTGGCCGTAACCGAATGCTCTACCACGTTGTGCCAGACATGCACGCCCCACACCGAACCAGCTCCGTTGTCATTCGCCCCTGACGGGCTGTTCAGCGGCAGTGTTTTACCGAACGTCCAGGCGCTTTGCTTGTCCGCAAAATGCACCACTTCAGTCAGGGTGTCCGGTTGCAGAGTGAAGAAGTAAAAAATCCCCACTTCGGCCAGCAGGCGTTCAATAAAAGCGAGGTCATTTTCCTGATACTGGTTAATCTGCTCACGCTTTGGATAGTCGGCTTTAAGGGTAAACTCATACTCCCAGCCTTTCAGGCCATGCTCCTGAAGTACCTCTGCAACAACTTCCGGCACCGACTTATTGACGAAAAAGCGGTGAGTACGGAACTGATTGCCCAGCAGTGCCAGAAACGGCTCCAGTATGATGCAGTACTGCGCTTCATCCGCGGAGCCGCCGGTACGTTGGAAATGGGTCACCACCCCATGAACCACTTTTCTCTCCGTCAGGGAGAGCTGGTTGCCCGCGCCCATGATCAGGGTTGCCGGCTTACTCAGCATCTGGCGGGCATCAATGTTCTTATCTGCGCTGGTGAAGTTGATGGTGTACCTGTACAGTGCACTCATCGCCTCTGAGCCGCTGAAATCTTCCACGTCAATATTTGCCGCACACGACGGAATATCCAGTTGGTAACGGTTTAGCGGGGTTTGGATTAAACTGCTCAGTGTATCTGTCAGGCTCACGATCTTTACTCCGTGTAATATTTCAGCATCCTGAATGACCAGTGATGGAAAGAAAGACAACGATATAAGGTTTAAATTATTTTATTTAGCTACTCCACCGTATAGCCACGTTATCTCTATGCCTGTTGGTGGAACGTTACAAAT
Organism: Citrobacter sp. Cs237; assembly: GCF_030332325.1. Classification (NCBI taxonomy): domain Bacteria; kingdom Pseudomonadati; phylum Pseudomonadota; class Gammaproteobacteria; order Enterobacterales; family Enterobacteriaceae; genus Citrobacter; species Citrobacter sp. Cs237. The sequence continues at coordinate 5,555 of NZ_JAOWIB010000102.1, forward strand.
ACTTTCCTGTTTGATTTCCTGGGGGATGATGAAACCGTAAGGTTATTCATCATAAACGTATGTATAAGCAAAGCGATATATAAGATAACCTGCAAAAAACTCTGCTATCGAAAACATGCCCCAGATATATCTGGATTCGCTTGAAGATAAGAAAAAAAACCAAATAGTAAATGCGATACCAGAAACACCCAGCCCCATCCCCACCCCGCGAATTAATCGGGAAAGGATTACCAACAAAATAACCCTGACATTCATAAGCCTCCAAAAAAATATTCGCATATCTTATCAAACTCGGCAGGATTTCTGTCTCCTACCTCACAAGCGGTTTCAAAAGGCTTAACGATATCTTCAACAATAAAATAAAGAAGATCCAGGTCACCAAGACGCTGGAGTTTATTGTGCAAAACAGGGTTTCTGTCTTCGAGGTCTCTTGATGTATAAATTGCTCTGGATGTTTCAGCACCAACAGATAACAATAAACCAGCCAGACTTCCGGCAAAAAAGGCTGATACACCTCTGGATGCTATTGCTTCGCCCAACTTCACCCCCGTTAGTTCAGTAAACGCCATTTTTCCCATGAACGAACCGGAAACATTTTTCACGATAGAAGATATTTTTTCGGCGTGAATGCGTGAAATAAAATCTTCGAGAGAGGTCTTAATGATTTGTTCAATAATCTGATGATTAAATACGCCCTTTTTAACTAATCGCGCCAGCCTGAACTTATCATCCAGATTATCCCTGCGATGCTCAGCATCAATGAAATCATACCCCAGATAGGCAAGGCTGACTGGAAATGAAATAAAACCTTTTCCTGTTGCGCCCCAAAAACCAGAACCATCGATATTAATGGCTTCAAGCATATCTCTGGCAATCTCTTTTGCGCTATCCATAATTGTTACCCTTTAGATAAGCCTGTTAGGCAAACTCCATCACAATACCCTCGTCCTCGCTCCATCCCAGAGTCAGGGAAGATGGTTTTTGCTTTGCAGCCATATGCGTAAGCAACTGCTGGCTCAGCACCGGCAAAATCTGCTGATTCAACAAACTGTCCACATTGCGCGCCCCGGTATCCGGCAGCAGGCAGGCGGCCGTCAGCGCGTCGTACAGGGATTCATCGATGGTGGTTTTCATTCCGTAGTGACGGTTGAGACGTTTACTCACCTGATTCAGCTTCATTTCCACAATCGTGCGCATCGCCGTCTGTGTGAGCGGGCGATAAATCACCGTCTGGAAGCGCGCCAGCAACGCGGGCTGGAAGTGGTCGCGCAGCAACGGGCGCAGCAGTTCATGCAGGTCAGACTCTGTGGCGTCCGGCTGTTCCTCCAGCAGTTGCATGATGGGGTCGCTGCCAAGATTTGAGGTCATCAGAATCACGGTATTACGGAAATCAATCTCACGCCCTTCCCCGTCCCGCATAAAGCCACGGTCAAACACCTGGTAGAACAGGTTCATCACGTCCCGGTGCGCCTTCTCCACTTCGTCGAGCAGCACCACGCTGTACGGGCGCTTTCTGACGGCTTCAGTGAGGATGCCGCCCTGGCCGTAGCCGACGTAGCCCGGCGGGGAGCCTTTGAGCTGGGAAACGGTGTGCGGCTCCTGGTACTCGGAGAGGTTGATGGTGATAAGCGATTTTTCCCCGCCGAACAGCGCATCCGCCAGTGTGAGCGCGGTTTCGGTCTTGCCGGTGCCGCTCGGCCCCACCAGTAAAAACACGCCCTGCGGGCCATTCTCCGGCGTCAGGCCGGTTTTGGAGGCCCGGAGGCGCTGTGCAATGGCGTTCAGCGCCGCGTCCTGACCAACAACGCGTTTTGACAGGTTGTGCTCAAGACTCAGTAATTCCGTCTGCTCATCCTTCATTAATGAGGAGAGCGGCACACCGGTCCAGTCGGCAATTACCGTGGCGACGGTGCGAGTGTCCACGTCCAGCCCCAGCAGCGGGTTAGTCTGCTGCACGCCGGTAAGCTGGTTTTGCAAATCAGCAATTTCCGCCTGGCGGGAGATATCGCTGCGGCAGGCCAGCAGTTCTTCCGTCAGCTTCAGCTCCTGGCCGTACTGGGTTTCCAGCGCGTCGAGTTCCAGGATGATGCGGATTTCGTCCTGTTCAATAACGGCCAGACGTTCGCCGTGCGTCTGACTGCCGACCGCGATATCTTCCAGCAGCGCCTGCTTTTCCATTTCAAGGGCCGTCACCTGCGCCTTCAGCCGGGTCAGCGGCTCCGGCACGGTGTCGAGGCTCATACGGACACGGGCGGAGGCGGTATCCAGCAGGTCCACAGCTTTATCCGGCAACTGGCGGCCGGTGAGATAGCGTCGTGAAAGCGTGACGGCGGCTTTCACCGCTTCATCGGTAATGTGCACCCCGTGGTGCTGTGCGTAGCGGGACTTGAGTCCGCGCAGCATCAGGCAGGCGGTGTCGTCGTCCGGCTCATCCACTTTGACCATCTGGAAGCGGCGCTCCAGCGCAGCGTCGCGCTCGAAGTACTGTTTGTACTCGCTCCAGGTGGTGGCGGCGATGGTTCTGAGTTCGCCACGCGCCAGCGCCGGTTTCAGCAGGTTTGCCGCATCCGCGCCGCCCGCCTGATTGCCGGCGCCGATAATGGTATGCGCCTCATCGATAAACAGCAGCACCGGCAGTGGCGACTGCTGCACCGCGTCGATGATGTTTTTCAGCCGCTGCTCGAATTCGCCCTTAACGCCCGCGCCCGCCTGCAGCAGGCCAAGGTCAAGAGTGCGAACAGAGACCGATTTCAGCGCGTCCGGGACGTTGCCTTCGGCGATTCGCAGCGCCAGTCCCTCGACCAGCGCGGTTTTGCCGACACCCGGCTCACCCACCAGTATCGGGTTGTTCTTGCGGCGTCTTGAAAGAATATCCACCATCTGGCGGATTTCGTTGTCGCGGCCAAACACCGGGTCGATGTTACCCTCCCGGGCACGGGCAGTGACGTCAAGGGTGAATTTGTCCAGCGCGTTCTGTAACGCCGGGTTCAGTTCGCCTTCTTTAACCTCCGCATTCACCGGACGGCCGACGAACGCCACCTCCCCGCCGTGCGTCAGTTCCTCGTCCTGCTGCACCTCCGGGCGCTCGTCCGACTGCGCATCAAGCAGCGGACGCAGACGCTCAAGCTGGCTCTGCGCCAGCGTTAACAGCGGCCACAGGCCGTCGCAGCGCACCAGCGTTGGTTTCTCCACCATAGCCATCAGCAGATGAATACTGCGGATATGCGCTTCCCCCGCCAGTGAGGCGCGCAGCCAGGCGTCCTGCATCAGGGTCTGAATGCTGTCCGATAACTGCGGGCGGCTGCGCACCGAACGGGGCAGCGTGTCGAGAAATGCCAGTAAATCCTGCCAGATGGCGTCCATATCCCATTCGTAGCGCCGCGCCAGCACCGTCAGGTCGCCCTCGCCCTGCTCCAGCAGTTTCAGCAGCCAGTGCTCGGGCAGAATTTCCGCATGGGCGCGGGTCTGGCACAGGGAGGCAGCGCCTTCCATCGCGCGGGCGCAGTAGGGGTTCAGACGACGTAACAGGCTGGCTGGATTTTCCATGAGGCTCTCTCTTTATCAGTTCCGGACACGCTACCGCCCGTCGCTTTTCCTTTCATTCAGGAACCCAAAGCGCATAAGGTCGGGCAGGCAGACTGTGTTTTTCTTTGCTGAACGTCCGCGGCTACAGGCGTTCAGCAAAAACGGCGGACGGGAGAACCCGCCCGCACGAGACTCAGGCGGTGGCGCGTTCGTTCCAGGAATCGGAATGAATGATGTTGCCGTCCTTGTAGGTCCAGGTGATTTTTTCGTAGCGCAGCTCAATCTGCTCCAGATGGTTGTGCTTCTCGAAAGACGGATCCTTGATGTCGTGCATCACCGGATTCACCTTCACCACCTTCACGTTCTCAAGCTTCGTGTTGAAGTACTCCACTTCCTGGCCGGCATCGTTGATTTTGTACCACTTAAACTCCGCAGATTTCAGGGTCTGGCCGGTGGTCACCGCCTTGTACAGATACGGGCTGGAGGAGTCGATTTCTTTGGTGAACAGGAACGGCGTGTGGATACGGGTGCCGGTCAGCTTGCCGGTGTTGTTGTCGGTCGGGATGTACAGGTTGTGTTCCTGAGCGACAACCTCGATGCTGCCTTCACGATCCTGAACGTCCACGGACCCTTTGATGTCCGCGCCGCCGTCGTCCTTCAGCCACAGATAAACAGGAATTGCCATGTTAATTACTCCATTTCATTTTTTGAGACGCCATCATCCTGCGATGGCGCGGGGGTGTTGCCCGGCAGCTGACAGGCATTCGCCTGCGGCACCAGACTGATTTCGACACGTCGGTTCAGCGCCCGGCCTTCCGCCGTGTCGTTGGTGGCGACAGGACGGCTTTCGCCGTAGCCCTGCACCGCAAAACAGCTCTCCGGCACGTCGCCGGTGTCGCGCATCCAGTCGCGCACTGATTCCGCACGCTTAAGCGACAGCGCCTGGTTGGATTTGTCATCCCCCGTGCTGTCGGTATGGCCCGCCACCACAATCAGCCAGCCCGGCTTCGCCTTAATCCCCACCAGCGAGTTCACCAGCAGCTTTGTCGAGCCGGGTTTCAGCGCCCATTTGCCGGTGTCGAACAGCGACATGCTGTCGAGGCGCACCGTCTGCGGCCCCTGCACGATTTTCTTTATTACCGGAGGAGGCGGAGGCGGCGGCGTCCAGCTATTAATGGCCGCTTCCACGGGCGGTATCAGCCGCATCCCCTGGTACAACCCGAGACCGTAGCGCAGCGGTTCGCCGCGTCGCTGCCAGTCATCAAGCCTTCGGCTGTCGGCACGCAGACGCTGCTGCGCCTGCTGCTTCGGCGCCGGCGGCGTGCCACTGAGACGGTGATAGACCGCAAGGTGGTCGCCGACGCTGCGGACCAGGCGCTGGTTATTGATAAAGGACGCCAGCATCGCCAGCGCAAGGAACAGAAAACAGACGCCGCCCGCCAGGCGGATATCCTGCATCCGGCGGCTGATGCCCTGGCGGCGCGGCAAGTGCGCAAGCAGAACATCCGGAAGGGGTGGCATCTCCGGCGCTTGCGGGCTCGCCGGAGAAAGCGTGGTAACAGCAGCGACCTGCTGCTGCCAGAGATTATCCGCCACGCCCATAACCGGCGCCAGGCAGATGCCGCTGGCGCAGAGTTTCAGGGCGGCCAGTTCTCCCTGCCGGGTATTCAACGGCCCGGTAATCTGCCGCTCCGTCAGAGCCAGTACGCTGTCCAGCCAGAGCGCATGACAGAGGCGCGAGGCGTTGCTTCCGGCCTCCCGCTGCCAGTCATCAACCGGCAGCGCGACATGACGGCTCTGGCAGACCCGGATACCCGGCAGGTCAGGCGTGACAGTAAACCAGCGGACCTCTTCCTGGCGTTCACTGTCCGGCGGCGTTACCCACACCGCGCACCAGACCGGAGGCAGGCCGTTTAGCCAGGTCCGGCACTGCGCAATACTCCAGCGCCAACCGCGCAGAGACTGGGCCAGCACCTCCGCAGAATGATGCTGTTCCGGCATTACCGCCAGCAGTACAGAAACCTGCGGCACCAGCGCCGGTCGGGCGTTTGCCAGCAGTTGCGCCTGTAACGGCAACTGCTCAGCATTCTCCGCCCGCAGATACCATCCCGGACCCGTTTCACGATATGCCGCCCCCGCAGGAAACAGGGATTCGGTGTCGCCACAGACCAGCACCACCGCGCCCTGAAACCCTTCCGGCGGCAGACAGCTTTCGTCAGGCTGTTCACTGACTTTCCTGCCGCACTGAAACCGTCGCCATTGCCTCCACAGAACCGCACCGCAAATCAGTGAAATGCACAGGCAGAGCGCAAACCGGCTTCCACCGGAAAGCGGCCAGTACCCCAGCACCAGCCACAGCGCCAGCACAGCGACAAGCGCGGTCAGCATCACACGGGGAAATTCACGCATTCCTTATCCCCGTCCTGCTATCTGCGATACCATCTGCGCCAGTACAGAGGAGAAGGTGAACCACAGCGCCGCCAGCACCACAACACCTGCCGCCCAGCCCAGCCAGTACATCCGGCGTCCGTTGCGCAGACCGGGTGCCCTGACCACCACAGGCGAATCCTGCGTCAGAGTAAACGGTGGCACCCGCTCGCTGAGCGCACGCACCACATCCTCGCGCCGTTCATCATCCTGCGCGCGATACTGGCCGACAAAACCCAGTTGCAGGGTCCGGTAAAGACAGGTCAGTACCGCCACATCCGGCGCGGGTTCGCGCAGAATGGTACGAATACGTTCCCACAACTCCTCACCGGCATTCAGTGTGCTGAAAAAACGCGCCTGGAGCGGGTCCTTGCGCCATTTGCGCCAGCCGTCATCCTGTTTATCACGGTTAAGTACGCTCTCATCCAGCAGCGCACAGTACGCATATAACATCCGCTCACAGCTCGTTTCACTGTACCCCGCCTGCGTCAGCGATTCGCGGGCGTCACTCACCCAGCGGCAGGCGCGGCGGTAGAGGGCATCCCCCTCCCTGATTTCCTGGCCGCTGCGTAACTGGCTGACCATCAGCCAGCCCGGATAGAAAATTTTATTTATCAGGTCAGTATCAGACGTGTTCATGAGCGCAGCACCGCAAACAGTTCAAGTTTCACTTCGCCCAGCGACTGCGGCGTATAGAAGGTACAGTTGCCGGCCTCCAGCATCGCACGGGCGGCATCAGTGGACAGATCCAGCGCAAAATACTGGTTTTCCAGACGCAGCGGGATAGCCGCAGGGACATGGCTCAGCGGTTTAATCACCATCCCGCTCAGGGCAATGTTCACCACTTCAGAGACATCATCATGACTGCCGGCTTTACACAGCTGCGGGAAGCGGGTCTGCAGTTCATGATTTGGCATGGAGGAACGCACGGAGAGATAGAAATCCGCCCCTTCCCGCAGGCGCGCATCGTGCAGCCTGCCACGCCAGATCTCCCGGTCCTCGCCCTGCTCCAGGGCAATGGCGATCACCCGCGACGGCAGGCTGGCCTCCAGAAGCTGGTCCAGCAGGCTAAACAGCGGCGGAAAAACCTGTTCCGGCATGTCATGCCGGTAAGCGGGAATATCGTCGACGTCGTGATCAAGGGAAAACGTCAGCAGGCTGCCGGCAAGCCTTGCCAGCTCACGGTACAGCAGCTCGGGATGACGTGACGGTGTCTGGTGCAGTTCCGCCAGCACGGGTCCGGCGCTGCTCAGGGCATTGAGCAGCCAGAACAGCGATACGTCCGCCACCGCAAAGTCGGCCATCCGCTCATTGCTTTCGCGTCGCATCGCCATCAGGCGCTTACGCCGCGCCGACAGGCGGTGCAGAAGCTCCCTGAGTTCGCCGGTCAGTACTGGACTGGCGTCCAGCGACAGCAGCGGCGGGATAAAACCGGCATCGCGAACCCACTGTCCCTGTGCGTTACGGATAAGCCTCGCCACCGGGCAGGTCAGGTACGCGCTGTTCTCCTGAGTGGACAGGCGCAGCGTCAGCGAATGACGCAGTACAGCCAGATCGCTGCGCTCATGGCCGGCAAGCTCCTGCACCGTCACCCGTTCAGACAGCCAGCGGCGGGGCCGGGCACTGTCGCGCCCGTCATCCAGGTTACCGCCGTTCGCGCTGAGCAAGGGCAGGCACAGCAGCACCTCCACACTCTCCTGCCTCACGGAGGAGACATCGCAGACCGGCGGCAGGTTATCCGCCAGATCCGTGTCTATCAGCGTCCCGTCCGCAAAGCGCACCGCCAGTCGGGTGGCATTAAGCCGGGAAAGTGTGAGCGCGCTGTCGTCAAACTCAGCACTCAGCACCCCCCAGGGATGCGCCAGCGCCATTCGTGCGACAGTATCTGCAACATGCGCATCCCAGCGGGCCTGCTGCTGGAACTGTTGCGGGGCCAGAAACGCCCCGTCACTCCATAACGGACGATAAATTTTCATCCCTGTTCCCGCCTTACGCTTTCGCTTTCGGCATCTGCGAAACCAGAGACAGGTTCACGTCCATGCCTTCCACCTGGAAGTGCGGCACCGCATACAACCTCACGCGGAAGAAGCCCGGGTTGTCCTCGATATCTTCCACCACCACCTTCGCATCGCGCAGCGGATGAGACGCCTGCAGCTCGTCGCCCGGATCGGTCATTTCAGTGACCAGGCCGCGAACCCAGGTGTTGAGTTCCAGCTCCAGCAGACGGCGGTCTTTCGTCGTACCGATGTTTTCACGCTGAATCAGCTTCAGGTAGTGGGCAATGCGCGACAGCAGGAAGATATACGGCAGGCGCGCGTTGATGCGGCTGTTGGCCGTCGCATCGGCGGTGTCATACAGCGCCGGTTTCTGCGCCGAGTTCGCCGAGAAGAAGCAGGCGTAGTCGCGGTTTTTGTAGTACGACAGCGGGATAAAGCCGAGATTCGCGAACTCAAACTCGCGGGTTTCCGGGATCATCACTTCCGACGGGATTTTTACCTGGTTGCCGGTGCCGAGGTCATACAGATGAATGGGCAGATCTTTCACCGCCCCGCCCGCCTGCGGACCGCGAATTTGCACGCACCAGCCGTTGTTAATGAAGCTCTTCACCATGTTGGACGCGAAGGCAAATGACGCGCTGGTCCACAGGTATTTCTCGTGATCCGGACCTTTAACCTGCTCCACGTAGTTGAAGCTGCGTACCGGCACAGTGTCCGGGCCGTATGGCAGACGGCCCAGCACACGCGGCATCACCAGGCCGATATAGCGCGAGTCGTCGGTGTCGCGGAACGATTTCCACTTGATGTACTCGGCGCGGTCGAAGTAGTTGCCGATATCCTTAATGGCCGCCACCTCCTCCATCGTCTCTTTCAGGAAGAATGTCGGGCCGACGGCGCCGATAAACGGCATATGCGCGGCGGCGGAGACTTTCGAGATATTGCGCAGCAGCGCCACGTCCTGCGGGCTGGCGTCAAATTCGTAAGCAGAAATGACCGAGCCAATCGGCTCACCGCCCGGGGTGTCGTATTCGGCGGTGTAAGTGTGCCAGTAGAGGCCGCTCTGAATAAGCTCCGGCGCGTCCTCAAAGTCCTGGCGCAGGTCGTCTTTGGAGACGTCCAGGATTTCGGTTTTCACGTTCTGGCGGTAGTCGGTGTTGTCCACCAGTTGCTTCAGACCGCGCCACAGGGATTCCACTTTCTGGAATTCCTGATGGTGCATCACCGCGTCCAGCTGGCGGCTGATTTGATAATCCAGCTCCGCGATATGGTGGTCGATTAAGGTCTTGTCGAGTTTCTCCACCTGCTGACCGGATTTGCGGATACAGTCCATAAACACCTGCATCGCCGCCGTCAGGCGCTCGCCCGCCGGCGCGTCGGAGAGCGCGGCATCATCCATAAACGCGTTAATGTCGCCCAGGCTGGAGGCCGGGGTCAGGTTGATTTTTTCAAACAGGGAGGCGTAAACGCCTTCTTTTTCCAGTACGGTGGTCTGCCCCTGGGCAGAGGCGGTTTCAGTATTTACAGACATCAGCATATTCCCGGTTAATCCATTAAAAGACGCACGCCGTTATTTCGGGGCCAGTGCACTCATTTCGTCGCGTAATTCCTGAGACAGCGCCGGGTCTTTGAGAATTTTCTCGAGTTCTTTTCTGAAAGTGGCGTTATCAAGAAGATTGGACTTGAGGTCGCGTAATAAATTACGCATTGCCAGCATGGCGCGAAGCTGGGGGATTTGGCGGGCAACCTGTTCCGGTTCGAAATCTTTAATATCGGAAAAGCTCAGCTTCACATTATCTTCAGAGCCATCGCCCGCCAGCGTATTCTCGACAGTGAGGTTTACTTCCGGGTTAAATTCTGAAAGTACGCTATTGAAGTTATTTTTATTGACGTTGATTTTTTCTCTTTCAGATAATGGGCGGGTTTCTTTGCCATTACTGAAATCACCGACGGTGAGCAGTTTCAGCGGCAGTTCGACTTTCTTCTGCGCGCCACCTGTATGCAGCGCCAGCCTGAGATTTATACGTGCCTTCGGCACTTCATTCTGGAATGAATCAGCCATAGTAGTCCCTTTCCTTAAGGAATGATTGTTAATGAAACGGCATTTCTTTACAAAAGCATGTTAGTACAAAACACCATTCAAGATCAATTAATCAGATCTTAAGTCCATATTTAGACTATACTTAAGAATTTTCCTCCAAATCAAAACAACAGAGATCGCTACTCAACCACCTTCATTACAAAATTTTGACCGATAATTCACATGAAAGACAGGGGAAATCCCTGCCCACCAGCTAAATAGCAGAGATATGCTTGAATTTTTGTTATTTATTGACTTAGATCATTATTTACAGGGGGTCAGGATTTGCTTTTTCATAACAATATGAGTTTCAGCAAAAAAAAAGCAGCAGTGCTGCTTCGCAAATGAGAGACGACGGGAGGGATTATCTAAGATAATTCCTTATGCATAACTTTAATAATTCGAATAGCAAGTATTTATAAAACGAATAACCGAACAGAAAATAAGGCAAACCCACCTGTATTCGCCCCGACATCAGGTCAAAAATCTTTTTTTCAGTTCACCTGTTGTGAAATGAACTATAAATGCGCTGTCCGCACTGTCTTTTTCTGAAAATCATGCCCGGCCTGCGACAGGCAATGAAAATTCCTGGAGAATACGCTTAGCCTTCCACAATAAAAAGATCTGCTCAACGATAAACACAACGCGTGGAACCAACAGGCGGGATATAACTTTACGCTATCGGCAGAATTCCCGCAGGACTTCAGGGCGGGTCCCGCGCCATCATGTTTTCGACAAACCGCAGGCAGGATGCGTAACAGGCTCAGGACAAAACCCGCAGATGTACGCCAGGGGAGGTTAATGCGGTTTGTCAGCACACTTTTGCCGGTCAAAGGCATTTCAGACTCGGGCAGCGGTAGAAAATAATGTTACACTTCCGCCTTTGCATAACCGACTTCTTTGATAATGTGGCATTACTTTATTAAGTACACCTCCGTAGGCGTGATCAACACCTTGATCCACTGGCTGGTTTTCGCGGTCTGCGTTTACGCCTTTCATATCCACCAGGCGCTGGCCAATTTTCTTGGCTTCAGCCTCGCGGTGAGCTTCTCCTTTTATGCCAACGCCCGGTTTACCTTCCGACAAACCACTACGGCACGGCGCTATTTCCTTTACGTCGGTTTTATGGGGTTGCTGAGTTTCCTGACCGGCTGGGCGGCCGAACGGTGCGGCCTGCCCCCTCTCGTTACGCTGGTCGCTTTCTCAGCAATTAGCCTCATCTGCGGGTTTATCTATTCCAGACTGATTGTGTTTAAGGACGTTCAATGAAAATCTCGCTGGTCGTTCCGGTTTTCAACGAAGAAGAGACCATCGGCATCTTTTACAAAACGGTGCGCGAATATGACGCGCTAAAAGCGTATGACGTCGAAATTGTCTTTATCAACGATGGCAGTACCGATGCAACGGAGTCGATCGTTACTGCGCTGGCGGTTGCCGACCCGCTGGTTGTCGCGTTGTCGTTAACGAGAAATTTCGGTAAGGAACCCGCCCTGTTCGCCGGACTTGATAACGCGACGGGCGATGCGGTGATCCCTATTGATGTCGATCTTCAGGATCCGGTAGAAGTGATACCGCACCTCATCCGTAAGTGGCAGGACGGTGCGGACATTGTGCTGGCAAAACGTTCAGACCGCTCGGTGGACGGTCGACTGAAGCGCAAAACCGCCGCATGGTTTTATGCGCTGCACAATAAAATCAGCACGCCGCACATCGAAGAAAACGTTGGCGATTTCCGGCTGATGAGTCGGGAAGTGGTGGAAAACATCAAGCAGATGCCGGAACGTAACCTGTTTATGAAAGGCATTTTATCCTGGGTAGGCGGCAAAACGGAGGTGGTGCTTTACGCCCGGGCGAATCGCTGTGCCGGAAAAAGCAAATTCAACGGCTGGAAGCTCTGGAACCTCGCGCTGGAGGGAATCACCTCATTCTCGACGTTCCCCCTACGTATCTGGACCTATATTGGCCTCGCCGTTGCGCTTATCTCATTCACCTACGGCGCGGGAATGCTTATTGACACTCTCTTGTGGGGGAATCCGGTTCGCGGCTATGCCTCGCTGATTGTATCGATCCTGTTTTTAGGCGGCGTCCAGTTGATTGGCATTGGCGTACTGGGGGAATACATAGGGCGGATTTACATTGAGACCAAGCAACGTCCTCGTTACTTGCTCAAAAAACGACACACTGTGGAACAGAATTCAGGAAAGGATAGCTGATGGTTAAGTATGTTAATAAAAGCATCATTCTTGTCGCTTTTTTTGCCGTTTTCATCCTTGAATGGTATACCCCAATTCATTCTGATGATTATCGCTACGCCTTAATTGGCCTCTCATTTGATGCCCATCTGCATCACTATTTAACCTGGAGCGGACGCCTGGTCGCTGACTACACCAGCGCGCTTTTGCTGGCCTCGGAATCACGTATTTTTATCTCGATGATGACCGGGCTCGCCGTGGTCGCGTTCTGCTATTTGATTGTCAAAACGCCCGACGGCACGCTGAAGTGGAAGAAATATGACGCGGTAACCTTCACCCTTATTTTTCTGACTTTCTGGGTCGCCAATCCTAATATAGGACAGACCGTATTCTGGGTTGTCGGCAGCGCCAATTATCTGTGGACCAATCTGTTTGTCGCCGCCTGGCTGTGGAACCTGTACCGCATCCAGATGCGGCGGGAAAAAAACACGCGTGTCGTTATGCTACTGCTGGGGGTGCTGGCAGGCTGCTCTAACGAGAGCGTTGCGCCGTTTGTGGTTGGCCTGGCGCTGCTGGCCATCATTTACGATCTCTGGCAGGACAAGCGTCTGTACGGCAACAAAGTCGCCTATTTTTTATCTGCCCTGGCGGGCGCGGCTATTCTGATCTTTTCACCGGGTAATTTTATTCGCGCACAGGGGGCGCATAAAGTCTGGTATGAAAAATCGATTATTGAGCGCCTCGTCATTCACCTGAGCGATCGTTTCTTCAGCCATTTAGCGCTGGTTTGGATCGCCTACGTCGTGCTGGTTTTGCTGGCGGCGATTCTGTATTTCGCCAGACGCAACGGCCCGCGCGTTAAAAGCGGCAATCTCGCCATGGTTGTGTTGATGCTGCTGGTCGGGCTGGGCACCTCTTTTATTATGGTGGCCTCCCCGTCTTATCCGGACCGGGTAATGATGTCGACATTCCTGTTTTTCCTGTTAGCGCTCTCTTTTCTGCTTAAAGAGTTGGTTATTTACACCAGTAAAGGCGTCAGGATTGGCGTTTACGCCATCACGGGACTCATGGCAGGCGTATTCGTCTGGTCGTTCTCGCTGATGTATGCGGCTTATACCCGCGTTTACCAGCAGGATCAGGTACGGGTGAATATCATCCACACACAGTTGAGCCGCCACCAGCGTGACTTTACTGTCCCGGACTTTCATTTCCTCAAAATGCAAAACAGCGGCGGCCATTTCGGTTTCTTCCACGATCCGCAAATCTATGGCCGCTATTTCGGCGCCGGAAGTGTCGAAAAGAAAAAAGTTCATTTCGATTACTCCGTACTGACATCCGGCAAAATGATGTCGTTACCTGAAGGGGTGGTGGCGCACTACAATCGCGATGGCGACGTGATGCTGGTCAGCTCTCGTCCCGTAACCGGCACGCTGCATATCTCGGTGAACGCAAAAGAGAGAGACCTGCCGTTAAGCGGCTTTGCGTCTGCGCAGATCAATGACGAATATTGGTACTATACCGCCATTCCTGCAGGCGACGTCACGACTCTCTCGTTGCACCCCTGAGCTTTCGCCTCCCACATCTGTGGGAGGCAGACCTTATTTCCCCACGGTTTTACTACTTACCCATGCGTAAATTGGGGTAAAATTACCCTGCTTTTCGACGCGATGAATCTGGACGATTTATGCGCTAATAACAATAATGATGCTAAGAAAATCTCGGGAGATAACTATGCCTGAAGCAACGCCTTTTCAGGTGCTGGTTGTAGACGACCACCCCCTTATGCGGCGCGGTATTCGTCAATTACTGGAACTGGACCCCGCATTTGACGTGGTTGCCGAAGCGGGCGATGGCGCAACGGCGATTGATCTGGCGAACCGTCTCGACCTGGATTTGATCCTGCTCGATCTGAATATGAAAGGTCTGAGCGGTCTGGATACCCTTAACGCCCTGCGTCGGGACGGCGTAACGGCGCAAATTATTATTCTCACCGTGTCGGATTCCGCCAGCGATGTGTATGCGCTGATCGATGCAGGCGCAGACGGCTATCTGCTGAAGGACAGCGATCCGGAAGTCTTACTGGAAGCCATTCGCAAGGGCGCTAACGGCGGTCAGGTCTTCAGTGAACGGGTAAGCGAATACCTGCGCGAACGGGAACTGTTCGGCGAGCAGGACGATCCCTTTAGCGTACTGACCGAGCGGGAACTGGACGTTCTGCACGAACTGGCGCAGGGGCTGTCGAATAAACAGATCGCCTCGGCGCTGAACATTTCCGAACAAACGGTAAAAGTGCATATCCGCAATCTGCTGCGTAAGCTCAACGTGCGTTCGCGCGTTGCGGCCACCATCCTTTTCCTGCAAACGCGCGGGATGCAATAAAGTCACACAGCTATCTGCTACCGGATAACAACGCAACGCGTCTTATCCGGACCACCGCTCACAGGCATTCAGGCCCGATAAGCGTAACGCCATCGGGCAGCCGTAAGGTTACTCCTTCGGCGGCGAAAGCTGCTGTAACGCCTGCGCAATACTGCGTTCGATAACCGCGCGGCGGGTATCGTTGGCGGGCAACAGTTTCAGCATCATTTCCCAGGCCGCCACCGCTTCGCCAAAGCGCTGCTGCTCGAAGGCGTTAAAGGCATACATGCTCAGTACCCGAACATTGGCATGATCGCTGCGCACCAGCTGTCGAAGCAGTTCCCCGCCGCGCAGATTATCGTCAGGATCGGAAGAACGAGTCAGCGCCTCGGCGTAGCCAAGCGCGGCATCGCTGTTCTTCGGATCCAGCCGATACGCGTTGGCATAGGCCTCGGTCGCGGTGCTGGCGTTGCCTAACACCATGCCAATCCGCCCCAGCATGATCCAGCCTTCCACATTTGCCCCATCATCCTGCAGGCGGGTTCTCAGGCCCAGCGCCAGGCGGGTCATCTCCTCTTCATTCAGAGGCTGGGCGTTCGGATCCAGCGCACGTTCCAGCAGTGCCGGCGTTTGCGCCGTCGCCTGCTGCCAGATTTGTACCTGACGAAAGTTTCCGGTCTGATAATAGCTAACGCCGCCAACCGCCAGGGCAATCACTATGCCCGGCAGATACGCGCCAAACCCGGCGCGCTTACCCGCCTGTGCAGGCTGCTCGTCAGGAAAAGCGTCCTGTTTCACCCTTACCCGGCGACGCGAGCGCGCGTAAATTATCCAGCTTCCGGCGCCGATCGCCGCGACAGGAAGCACCCACAGCAGGATGGTCAACGGCGTCAGCGGCGGATCGTAAGTCACAAAATTGCCGTAGCGCGCCACCATGTAGTCGACGATCTCTTTCTGGCTTTTTCCTTCCTGCATCAGCTCATATACCTTCTGGCGCAGATCGGTCGCGATCATCGAGTTGGAATCGGCAATGCTGTTATTCTGGCATTTTGGACAGCGAAGCTGCTCGGTGAGCTGGCGAAACTGTTGTTCCTGCGCCTCGTCCTTAAACTGCATGACATCAATAGTGGCCAGCGCGTTCGCTGAAAGCAGCAGCATCAACGCGCCTAATAGAGTCCTCATTGCGCGGCCTCCTTGCTGTACTTCTCCCACAGCGGCTTGATCTCACTTTCCCATACCCGGGCGTTCAAATCACCGGCGTGGCGATAGCGAATAATGCCGTTACCGTCGATGAGGAAGGTTTCCGGCGCGCCATACACGCCCAGATCCAGTCCCAACATCCCGTCGCCGTCAAACAGGCTCAGGGCATAAGGATTTCCTAATTCTTTCAGCCAGGCGATCGCTTTCTGCCGGTCGTCTTTATAGTTCATGCCCACCACGCGAATACCCTGCGCTGACAGCTGATTCAGATACTGATGCTCGGCGCGACAAGTCGGACACCATGTTGCCCAGACGTTAAGCAGCACCGGTTTGCCCTGGGTCAGGACATCCGCTTCATAGTGCTTGCCGGGGTTCTCCAGCGACTCAAGGCGGAAGGTGGGCACCTGTTTACCCACCAGCGCCGACTCAAGGTTGGTTGGCGTATCCCCTTCGGCGTTACGCGCCAGCTGCCACAGCAACGCCGCCGCAATCAGCAGAAAAATTATCAATGGGATCAAAAGTACGTTGCGCTTCATACTGCCTCCGGCGCCGTGTTTTGCGGTTGCTTGCGCTTGCGGTAGCGCGGATCGAACAGGCAGAACAGCCCGCCCAGCGCCATCAGCAGCCCGCCCGCCCAAATCCAGCGGATAAACGGTTTGTAATACAGGCGTACCGCCCATGCGCCGTTTTCCAGCTCTTCACCCAGCGCTGCGTAAAGATCGCGGGTGATCCCGCCGTCAATTGCCGCTTCCGTCATCATCGAACGGGTGCTGTTGTAAAAACGTTTTTCCGCATGCAGCGTCGCTTCCGCCTTCCCGTTCCGCGTAACGCCGATAATCGCTACGCCGCCCCGGTAGTTTGGTCCGGTGATCTCTTTCACTTCACGGAAGGTAAAGCGATATTCATGAATATCAACGCTATCGCCCGCCTTCATGCGTACATCGCGCTCAACGCTGTAGTTCTGGCTAAACGCGATACCCACGATAGTCACCGCCAGGCCAACGTGCCCTAATACCATCCCCCAGTAGCCCGGCGTCATTTTCGTGCCGCGGGTAACGCGCTGCGCCACCTCGGCGATCGCCAGCACGAACACCCAGCAGGCCATCACCAGCCCGACCACCGTCATCGCGACGATGTTGTCCTCAAACAGCCACGGCAGCAGGAAAGAGAGCGCCAACGTACTGACAAGGGCGACGACCAACAGGCGTTGCAGCTTACGCGGGCGATCCCGCCCCCAGCGCACCAGTGGTCCAATGCCCAGCAGCAGCGCAAACGGCGCCATCAGCCAGGTAAACATGGTATTAAAGAACGGCTCGCCGATGGAAATACTGCCCAGCCCCAGCTGCTTGTGCACCAGCGGCAGCAGCGTCCCTAACAGCACCACTAACATCGCGGCAATCAGCAGCACGTTGTTACCGAGCAGCAGCGACTCACGCGACCAGAGCGCATTGTTCACCCGTGAACGAACCTTGTGCCCCCGGGTAGCAAACAGCAGCAGCGATCCGCCAATCACCAGCACCATAAAGGCGAGGATAAACATACCGCGTGACGGATCGGAGGCAAAGGCGTGTACCGATACCAGCACCCCGGAGCGCACAAGGAAGGTGCCGAGCAAACAGAGCGAAAAGGCGCTGATGGAAAGCAGCAGCGTCCACGCTTTAAAGCTGGCGCGCTGTTCAGTCACCGCCAGCGAGTGCATCAGCGCCGTTCCCACCAGCCACGGCATAAACGACGCATTTTCTACCGGGTCCCAGAACCACCAGCCGCCCCAGCCAAGTTCGTAGTAAGCCCAGGCCGAACCGAGCACAATGCCGAGCGTCAGGAACACCCACGCCGCGAGCGTCCACGGGCGCGAGAAGCGGGCGAAAGTGCTGTCCAGACGGCCACTCAACAACGCGGCAATGGCAAAAGCAAAGGCCACCGAGAAGCCGACGTAGCCCATATACAACAGCGGCGGATGGAAAATAAGCCCCGGATCCTGCAGCAGCGGGTTCAGGTCGCGCCCTTCAATGGGGAAATCGGGCAGCGTGCGGGCAAACGGGTTGGAGGTGAAGAGTATAAACAACAGGAAGCCAACGCTGACCATCCCCATTACCGCCAGTACGCGGGCGACGATATCCAGCGGCATGCGTTGCGAAAACAGCGCCACGGCGAAGGTCCAGCCGCTCATCAGCAGCACCCACAGCAGCAGAGAGCCTTCGTGGGCGCCCCAGGTTGCGGCAACCCGGTACCACACCGGCAGTTGGGTATTCGAGTTGCTGGCAACGTAAATCACGGTGAAATCATTGACCACGAAAGCGTTGACCAGCACCAAAAATGCGCCTATTACCAGAATAAACAGCAGCCAGGCAAAGGGTCTCGCCGAGGCCATCATCCGCGCGTCGCCACGCGCCACGCCCCATAACGGATATATGGAAAGCAGGAGCGCGACACCCAGCGCCAGGCAGAGCAGCGCATTGCCGATTTCAGGCATCATGACGACGCATCCTTATACACGCTTTCCGGGCGGCGATGGTTTTCCTGCATCGCTTTCTCCACTTCCGGCGGCGTGTAGTTTTCGTCATGTTTCGCCAGCACCTCTTTCGCCTGGATATGGTTTTTCTCGCCGAGTTCCCCCTGCACCACGACGCCCTGCCCTTCACGGAACAGATCCGGCAGTATGCCTTCGTAGCTCACATCCACCACGCCTTCAGCGTCATAAATACTGAAATTAACCTTCAGGGTGTCCGGATCGCGCTTCACGCTGCCGGGCATCACCATGCCGCCGACGCGCAGGCGCTGACCAACTTCCGGCATCTCCTGGGTTTCTCGCTTGCCATAAAGGATCTCGCCGGGGGTATAAAACAGATCGATATTGGAACGCAGCGCATACAGCACCAGCGTAATGGTCAGCGCCAGCCCTGCCAGCACACCGCAGGCTATCCATAAGCGGTTTCGACGTCGAATATTCACGCGGCCTCCTGCTGAGTCTGGGCGGCGCGCATCCGCGCTTCGCGCGCCCGCTGTTGGGCAACCTCGCGCAAAATGGCTCGCTGCCGGGTAGCGGTATGCGCAACCAATACTGCCAGCGGAATCACGCTCATCGCCACGGCCAGCCAGACATAAAAGGCGTAGCCGCCCATGGCGAAAAATTCACTCCAGGATGCAAATGCAGTGGTCATTGGCGGCCCCTTTTTAAAATCAGTTCGCTCACCCACGGGCGGCGTTTTTCCATCATCAGAATCAGGTTACGCATGCGCATCAGCGTCAGCGTGATAAATAGCAGCAGATAGCCGACAATTGCCAGGCGCAGCGGCGTACGCATCGCCGGGTCAATGCTTTGCTGCATCCGGGTCGAGCCTTGGTGTAAGGTATTCCACCACTCCACGGAGTAATGGATGATGGGCAGGTTAACGACGCCGATCAGCACCAGGATCCCCGCCGCGCGCCCGGCCATCTTGCGATCGTCAAAAGCGTGCCAGAGCGCAATGGCGCCAACATAGAGAAACAGCAGCACCAGTTCAGAGGTCAGCCGCGCGTCCCACACCCACCAGGTGCCCCACATGGGTTTGCCCCACGCGGAGCCAGTCACCAAGGCGATAAAGGTGAACACCGCGCCAATCGGCGCCATCGCGGCCAGCGCCAGGTTTGCCATTTTCAACTGCCAGACCAGACCGATAAACGCCGCTACCGCCATGGCGGCGTATATCCCCATCGACCAGATCGCCGCCGGAACGTGCAGATAAATAATGCGGTAGCTCTGCCCCTGTTGATAATCCGCAGGGGCAAAGCCGAATCCCCAAATCCAGCCGGTCGCCAGGACGATGACGCTGGCGACGGCCAGCCACGGGACGAACCAGCCGCAGATCTGATACAGCCGTGGGGGCATAGCCAGTTGATGAAGTGTTTTCCACATATAAGTCACCAGACCTCTCTAAACCAATGAAATTCCGTGGCGCCGGGGGCGGCTTCGCCTTCTCCGGCCTACAGCCTGTACCGGTCTACTGCACGCTGATACGTAACGCCGCCGCTGTCGCAAACGGACTCAACGTCGCGCTTCCCGCCAGTAGCGCGCCTAAAATCGCCATGTAACCGTCGACCGGTAAATGCATTGACGCCGCGTCCATAGCGGCGGTCGCAAAAATCAGCAGGGGAATGGTCAAGGGCAGCACCAGCACGCTCAGCAACACGCCGCCGCGCTTCAGTCCGACCGTGAGCCCCACCCCCGGCGCACCGAGAAAGCTCAGCGTCGGCGTTCCCAGCAAGAGCGTCAGCGCCATAATTTTCCAGCCGTAAATGTCCATGCCCAGCAGCAGCGCCACTAACGGAGAAAGGATCAACAGCGGTAAGCCCGTCACCACCCAGTGGGCCAGCACTTTCGCCAACACCACCACTGGCAGGGGGATCGGCAGCAACATCAGTTGTTCAAGGCTGCCGTCCTGCAGATCGTCGCGAAACAGTCGCTCCAGCGCCAGCAGTGAGGCCAGCAGTGCGGCGACCCAGATAATGCCAGGGGCAATACGCGCCAGCAGCTGTGGCTCGGGGCCGATGCTCAGGGGAAACAGCGTAATAACGATCAGGAAGAACCACAGCGGATTGGCGATTTCCGCGCTATGGCGAAACGCGACGCGCAGCTCTTGCCGGAAAATACGCCACATCATAACGCTTCCCTCACGGCGTTAAGCGCGATGCGACGAATGCGATCTGCGGCGACGTTCAGCGGCTGGTGAGTGGTGAGGAGAACCATCCCCCCCTGGTCGGTATGTTGCGCCATACGCTGCGTCAGGCGTTCAACGCCGTTCACATCGATCGCGGTAAAAGGTTCGTCGAGGATCCACAGCCGGGCGTGGGTCAACCACAAGCGCGCTAACGCCACCCGGCGCTGCTGACCGGCAGAAAGTTGATTAACGGGAAGATCTTCGTATCCGGCAAGACCAGCCTGCGCCAATGCCGCCAGGCACTGCGCGGTGTCGCCATCCTGATGGAAAAAGCGCAGGTTCTCCAACGCCGTCAGCCGGGTTTTTATGCCCGGCTGATGTCCAATCCACAACAAATTTTGATGGTAGCTGTCCCGCACACGATGCAGCGGTTGCCCTTGCCAGCACACCTCCCCGGCGTCGGGGCGAGCAAGCCCCGTCAGCAACCGCAGCAGGGTTGTTTTCCCCGCGCCGTTGCGCCCGGTGATTTGTATCCACTCACCCGCGTTGACCCGGAATGACAAATCGCTGAATAAGATCCGCTCATCCCGTTCGCAGAGCAACTTTCTGGCTTCAAGCATACTACCCACTCATTACCATCCCGTCAGAAGCCCGGCTTAACGTCGCGCATATCGGGAAGCTTGTGGGCAATCCCTTTATGGCAGTCAATACAGGTTTGGCCGTCTTTCACCGCCTGGTCGTGCATTTTCGCCGCGACGCCTTTTTGGGCAGTTAAGTCCATGAATTCGAAGTTGTGACAATTGCGACACTCCTGCGAATTATTGTCTTTCATTCTTCGCCATTCGTTTTGCGCCATAGTGAGACGATGATCTTCGAATTTCTGCGGCGTATCGATCAGGCCGAGCGCTTTGGCATACAGCTCTTTGCTGGCCTTGATCTTGCGGATCATCTTCGGTCCCCATTCGTGCGGCACATGGCAGTCCGGACAGGTTGCGCGCACACCGCTGCGGTTGTTGTAGTGCACGGTTTCCATGTATTCCTGGTACACTGTGTTACGCATTTCGTGGCAGCTGATGCAGAACGCTTCGGTGTTGGCTTTTTCCATCCCGGTGTTGAATCCACCCCAGAAAATAATGCCGCCAACGAACCCGATTAACAGCAGCGTGCCCAGCGCCAGGCGACTGGGGCGACGCCACCATTGCCAGAGGCGCTTAATCCGGCCAGGTTTACGGTTAGCATTTTCCATAACGACCTCTTATTTTCCGTAACCTTTGGATGGCGTAAAGCTGTTGCCAACAATCGGCGCGGCATCGGCCTGCGGGACGTGACACTGCAAGCAGAAATAACGACGCGGCGCCACTTCCGCCAGCACTTTACCGTCGCTGTCCATAAAGTGCGTCGGGCTGATGCGCGGCGCGCCAGTGGTGCGATAGCTTTCTACGCCGTGGCATTGCAGACAGCGGTTAGTGTTAGTGGTCACCTGATAACCCTCGACGCTATGGGGAATCATCGGCGGCTGGTTGACATAATTCAGCGGCATACGCTCCTGCTCTTTCGGCATGCGAATCGCCCCTTCCTGCGTACCGGACACTTCCGGCGACTGGCTAAAATCCACTCCGTTTGCCGCCCAGACCGCGCCGCTGACTACCAGGGCAAGCAGGGCCGTCCATTGACACAGCGCTTTCTTCAGGTCATGGCTTTTCATGATTTCGCTCCCGAACTCCATCGTGTAGTTATTGTAAATACATCCTCAGAACAGACATCCACGCAGCGACCGCAGGTCATGCAATCGCGACTGGTGACCTGCACCGGGCTTTGCTCATCCAGCACCGGGGCACGTAGCACATGCGGTTCCGGGCAAACATGAAAACAGTCCATACAGCGGTTACATTTCTGTCGGTCAGTCGCCGCAACGGTTAATGCGCCTTTGCTACCCAGCACGCCATACAGCGCGCCTAAAGGACAGAGATGTCCGCACCAGCCGTGTTCAACGACCAGTAAATCAAACAAAAACAGAGCGATAATCAGCAGTGCGCCGCTACCAAAGCCCATCACCAGGCTACGCCCCATCAGGGAGACGGGGTTGATCCATTCCCACAGCAGCGTTCCGGTCAGGGCCGATCCGACCAGGACCACAACCAGCAGCACGTACCGTATATGACGCGGCAGCGTTGCGGACTGATTCAGGTCAAATCTTCTGCGCAGCCAGGCCGCAAAATCGGTCACGGGATTCAGCGGACAGACCCAACTGCAAAACAATCGCTTTCCTGCCAGGGCGTACAGCAGAGCAATAATCACCGCCCCGGTCAGCGCCAGCGCTGCGGGCAGATGACCGCTCGCCAGGCTTTGCAGGGTCATCAGCGGATCGGTCAGCGGGATGGTGTCCAGCAACAGGCTACCGGAGTAGTTGCCATGCAGGATCCACACCCCAAACCACGGTCCGCTAAGAAACATGCCCAGCACCGCAAACTGGCTGAGGCGGCGAAGCACCAGCCAACGGTGACTGCGCCACCAGCCTTTTTTCGCCAGCGCTTCGCGCCCGGCGTCACGTTTACGATTTGCCATCGTTCCCCTCCAGCCAACCGAAGCGGTAATGGTGGCCTAACTCCCCTTTCGCCAACGACAGCGGCAGCACCTTGATGGCGGGCTGTTCCAGGACGCAGACTTTTTCGCACTTACCGCAGCCGGTACAGGCGTCGCTGTGAACGGTGGGAAGAAATCGCGCATGCTTGCCGGTACGCATATTGCGATCCAGCTCCAGCGTGATGGCCTCGTCGATTTTCGGGCACTCGCGATAACAGACGTCGCAACGCAGTCCCTGAAAGTTCAGGCAGTTTTCCTGATCCAACAGCACCGCCAGCCCCATGCGCGAGTCATCAATGGATTCGATGTCTTTATCCAGCGCTCCACTGGGGCAGACCCTGGCGCACGGAATGTCTTCGCACATTTCGCAGGGAATATCGCGGGCAACAAAATAGGGTGTTCCCGCCGACAAACCCGACGCCAGCGTCGCCAGCTTTAAGGTGTCGTACGGACACGCCTGTACGCACTGCCCGCAGCGCACGCAGGCGCTGGCGAACGCGTTTTCGCTCAGCGCGCCAGGCGGGCGCAGCCGCACGCCTGTGGCTCGCGCGGTCTGCTGTTGCAGCCCCAGCGCCACGCCTACAGCTGCCAGCCCGCCCGCTGTGCGAACCACGTCGCGCAGAAAGCGGCGGCGGCCATTTTGCGGTTTCGCTGACCGGGACATGATGGCTTACACCTTCGCCAGTTTCACGGCGCACTTCTTGAAATCCGTCTCTTTAGAGAGCGGATCCGTCGCATCCAGCGTCAGGTTGTTCACCAGCTGCGCGGCGTCGAAGAACGGCATGTACACCAGCCCCTGCGGCGGACGGTTACGTCCACGGGTTTCGACAATCGAGACAACCTCGCCACGACGGGAGATCACCTTCACTTTGTCGCCACGACGCAGATCGCGGGCTTTCGCATCCAACGGATGGATAAACAGCACCGCTTCCGGGAACGCGCGGTGCAATTCCGGCACGCGGCGGGTCATACTGCCGGTATGCCAGTGCTCCAGTACGCGGCCGGTTGAGAGCCACAGGTCATACTCTTTGTCAGGCGATTCGGCGGCTGGCTCAAACGGCAGCGCGAAGATCACCGCTTTGCCGTCTGGCTTGCCATAGAATTTGTAGCCCTCGCCCGCCTTCACGTACGGGTCATGGCCTTCGCTGTAGCGCCACTGCGTCTCTTTGCCGTCCACTACCGGCCAGCGCAGCCCCCGCGCCTTGTGATAATCGTCGAACGGGGCAAGATCGTGACCGTGACCGCGTCCAAACCACGCGTATTCTTCGAACAGCCCTTTTTGCAGATAGAAGCCCAGCTCGCGGGACTCATCGTTAAGCTGATCCTCTTTCAGCTCCGCCACCGGGAACTTCGTGACCGCCGGGGTGGCAAACAGCACGTCGTACAGCGTTTTACCGCGCAGTTCCGGTTTCTTCGCCAGCAGTTCTTCCGGCCACACCTCCTCGGTTTTGAAACGGCGCGAGAACTGCACCAGTTGCCACAGGTCGGATTTAGCCTCACCCGGCGCTTTAATTTGCTGACGCCAGAACTGGGTGCGACGCTCGGCGTTGCCGTAAGCCCCCTCTTTTTCCACCCACATCGCAGTAGGCAGGATCAGGTCGGCGGCCAGCGCACTGACGGTCGGATACGGATCGGAGACAATGATAAAGTTGCGCGGATCGCGCCAGCCAGGCATACGCTCTTCATTGATGTTCGGACCGGCCTGCATATTGTTGGTACACATTGTCCAGTAGACGTTAAGCTTACCGTCTTTCAACGCCCGGTCCTGAGCGACAGCGTGAAGCCCCACCTTCGCCGGAATCGTCCCCGCCGGGATATTCCAGTGCTTCTCACAGATATCGCGGTGTTTTTCGTTGGTCACCACCATATCCGCCGGTAGACGGTGAGAGAACGTCCCCACTTCACGCGCGGTACCACAGGCGGAAGGCTGACCGGTCAGCGAGAACGGTCCGCAACCCGGCTGGGCGATTTTGCCGGTCAACAGGTGAATGTTGTACACCAGGTTGTTGGCCCACACGCCGCGGGTATGCTGGTTGAAGCCCATCGTCCAGTAGGAGATCACTTTTTTATTCGGATCGGCGTACAGCTGCGCCAGTTTTTCCAGCTGATCTTTGGGCACGCCGGTCATTTCGGCGGTCTTGTCCAGCGTGTATTCCGCAACAAAGGCTTTGTAATCTTCAAAGCTCATCGGTTCGGAGGCGTCGGAGCCGGGGTTCTTCGCCGCTTTCTCCAGCGGATGGGTCGGACGCAGGCCGTAACCAATATCGGTCACCCCTTTGCGCACGTTGACGTGTTTACTGAAGAAGTCCTGGTTAATCGCGTTGTTCTGAATGATGTAGTTCGCGATGTAGTTGAGGATCACCAGGTCAGTCTGCGGGGTGAAGATCATGCCGTTGTCCGCCAGCTCAAAGCTACGATGCTGGAAGGTGGACAGTACGGCGACGGTCACGTTCGGATCGGACAGACGACGGTTGGTGATGCGTGACCAGAGGATCGGGTGCATCTCCGCCATGTTGGCGCCCCACAGCACGAAAGCGTCGGTGTGCTCAATGTCGTCGTAGCAGCCCATCGGTTCGTCCATCCCGAAGGTACGCATAAAACCAACCACCGCCGACGCCATACAATGGCGGGCGTTTGGATCGATGTTGTTTGAACGAAAACCGGCTTTAAACAGTTTCGCCGCGGCGTAGCCTTCCCAGATGGTCCACTGACCGGAACCAAACATACCGATAGATTCCGGGCCTTTCTCTTTCAGTGAGGTTTTGAATTTCTCTTCCATCACATCGAAAGCCTGATCCCAGCTGATCGGCGTAAATTCGCCGTCTTTGCTGTATTTTCCGTCTTTCATGCGCAGCAACGGCTGCGTTAAACGATCATCGCCGTACATGATTTTGGGCAGAAAGTAGCCCTTGATGCAGTTCAGACCACGGTTAACCGGCGCGTCCGGGTCGCCCTGACAGGCGACGATACGCCCCTGCTGGGTTCCCACCAGAACGCCACAACCCGTACCGCAAAAACGGCAGGGCGCTTTATCCCATTTAATGGCTTCCTGCTGACCCACAACTGCGCGGGCGACGCCCGGCACGCTTAGCCCGGCAGCCGCCGCAGCGGCCGCAACGGCGTTAGCTTTCATAAAGCTACGACGACTGAGTTTCATGGTGTTTCCTCACCTTGCTCTTCCTGCTGGTGATAAACCAGCGACACCGCCAGCACGCCCGCAACGTTGCGTACCGACTCAATTGTTTGCATCAGCGTTTCACTGTGTTCTGCTTCGACGACCACAATCAGCTGACCGCTTTCGGTGTCACTGACCGCCACTTCGCAACCCGAAAAGGCGTTCACCCGCGCGCTGATATCCTGTAAATGTTCGCCTTTGGCCTGAACAATCAGGCTGCAGACCTGCCAGTTAGTGTGCATGGTTGTACTCCGCGGTAATGGCTGACACCGGACAGCTGGCGGCACACGCGCCGCATCCGTTACAGGCCAGATTGTCGAGCTGCGGTTGATATATGCCGGACAGCGTCGGGCGAAAGGTAATCGCCTGAGGCTCGCAGCTATCCTGACAGCGGCGGCATTCTACCGACTGGTACGCCAGACAGCCTTGCCCGAGAGTGAAAATCAGATCCCATGCCCTGGTGTGGCGCGGAAGAAAGAGAGATTCGGGGCAGGCCTGCGCGCACGCATAGCAGAAGCTGCATTCGTTTTGTTTGAAATTAACGCTCGGATAGCCGCCCGCGCCGCGTTGCAGGACGTCGTTTTCACACGCCTGGACACAGGCATCGCAGCGGGTGCAATGAGACAGAAAATGAGATTCTTCCCTGCTCCACGGCGGACGGATCCCGCTATTGGCGCTGCGCCAACTGCCTGTCAGTATGCCTCGACGGGATAGATCAACCATGGCATCGCCCTTCCATAAACGACGCTCCCCCAGGCGGGGTGAACGACAATAAAAACCGCATTACAACTACGTCATTATTATGTTGGCTAAGATATTAAAGGATGTGTCAGAGGTGCATACCCCAATCGGGGTAAAACAGGTGGTCGGATCAAAAGAGTGTTAAAGAAGCTTGTCAGAATGTGCTTCTGCGCACAAATCAAAGGGTTATATAATACTTTATACAGCAACAATTCATGTGAGCGATTTATCTTATACACATTAAATTATTCAGAATAAATCACCATTCTAAAACCCAACAAAGAGTTAATACACTTTAAAAATACGTAAAGCTGAAGTTATTGATTAAAGGAATGTGTTAGCCTGACCTTAAAACCGTTCATAAGACATAAAAAGGAACTCCTGTGAACTCAAAAATGAAGACAATGGTCCCTGCCGTTATGTTCGCTGCCTTCGCCAGTACCGCCACCTGGGCGGCCTCAACGGAGAGCAGTCCACAGCCACTGGAAAAAATCGCGCCGTATCCACAGGCGGAAAAAGACATGAAGCGCCAGGTGATTCAGCTACCCCATCAGGAAGACGAATCTACCCTGAAAGTAGAACTGCTGATTGGCCAGACGCTGGAAGTCGACTGCAATCAGCACCGCCTGGGCGGCGAACTGGACAGCAAGACGCTGGAAGGCTGGGGCTATGACTATTATGTGTTTGATAAACTCACCTCGCCGGTTTCCACTATGATGGCCTGCCCGGACGGTAAGAAAGAGAAAAAATTTGTTACCGCTTATCTGGGCGACGACGGGATGCTGCGCTATAACAGCAAACTGCCGATCGTGGTGTATACCCCAGCGAACGTCGACGTGAAGTACCGTATCTGGAAAGCGGAAGAGAAAATTCAGGATGCGGTAGCGCGTTAAGGCACGGTTTATCGGCTGGCGGCACCGCCTCATCCGGCCTACGGATTTTCGTTGCAGGCCGGATGAGCGCAGCGCTAACCGCGACTCGGGATTAAAGCGCGATATCCGCCACTTCTTTACGCGCGGGCTGCGGTTGCGCCTGCGGTTTTAGCTGGGGTTTCGGCGCGACGTCCGCGGCCTGCGGCGTATCGTATTTCAGACCAAGCACTTCGCTGGTGTACTGCAACTCCTGCTCCGTTGCCGCCACATTTCCGTTCAGTTTCGTGCCATAAGACGGAATAATCGTCTTCAGCTTCGCCTGCCATTCCGGAGTCGCCACCTTGTCTTTGAATACCGTTTCCATCAGGTGCAGCATGATCGGTGCTGCGGTGGAGGCGCCCGGCGATGCGCCTAACAGCGCCGCAACGGTTCCTTCTTTATCGCTCACCACTTCGGTGCCCAGACGCAGTACGCCACCTTTGTCTTCATCACGCTTGATGATCTGCACGCGCTGGCCCGCCTGCCACAGACGCCAGTCTTCTTTTTTCGCCTGCGGATAATACGCTTTTAGTGCCTCAAAACGATCGTCGTCGCTCAGCATCACCTGGCTAATCAGGTATTTCACCAGATCGAAGTTATCCATTCCAACGTTCACCATCGGCATAAAGTTCGAGGTGGTAGTGGAGCTTAGCAGATCCCACAGCGAGCCGTTTTTCAGGAATTTTGTCGAGAAAGTGGCGAACGGCCCGAACAGCACCACGCGCTTACCGTCCAGCACGCGGGTATCGATATGCGGGACAGACATCGGCGGTGCGCCAACGGAAGCCTGACCGTATACTTTCGCCAGGTGGCGATTCACCACGTCCGGATTCTCCGCAACCAGGAACTGGCCGCCCACCGGGAAACCAGCATAGTCTTTAGCTTCAGGAATACCGGTTTCCTGCAGCAGCTTCAGCGCCGCGCCGCCTGCGCCAATAAAGACAAACTTCGCTTTAATCTGATGTTCCGCTTCACCCTTTTTCAGATCCGCGACGGTAACCGTCCAGGTGTTGTCGCTGTTGCGTTTAAAGCCGCGCACTTCTGTATTCAGCTCCAGCGCAAAGTTAGGCCTTTTCTTCAGCGAGGCCACCAGCTGTCGCGTGATTTCACCATAGTTGACGTCCGTACCAATTTCGGTACGCGTGGCGGCCACTTTCTGGTTCGGGTCACGCCCTTCCATCACCAGCGGCGCCCACTCTTTAATCTGCGCATGATCTTCGGAATAGCGCATTCCACGGAACAGCGTGCTCTGCTGTAGCGCGGCGTAGCGGGCACGCAGGAAGTTGACGTTCTCATCTCCCCAGACAAAGCTCATGTGCGGGACGGTGGTGATAAAGGAGCGCGGATCGTGCAGAACGTTGTTCTTCACCTGATGCGCCCAGAACTGACGGGAAATCTGGAAGGCTTCATTAATTTCGACTGCCTTTTCGGTACTGATGCTGCCGTCGGCTTTCTTAGGCGTATAGTTCAACTCCATCAGCGCCGAGTGCCCGGTGCCGGCGTTATTCCAGCCGTTCGAGCTTTCCTGCGCCACGCCGTCAAGGCGTTCCACCATGGTCATCGACCAGTCAGGTTCCAGTTCTTGCAGATAGGTTCCTAATGTGGCGCTCATGATGCCGCCGCCAATCAGCAGCACGTCCGTTTCCTGCTCTTCCGTCGCTTTCGCTTTTGCCGCCATAGAGACAGCATTCAGCCCCACGGCCATTGAGAAGAGCATGGCAGTCACTTTTTTCATATTGTAATGCCTTACTTTTAGTATCGTTTTTTTGCTTTTTGCAGGTGAAAATTGAGCGGCATCAACGTTAACATTTCAACAATAAGATTTAAATATTGTTTATAAATTATATTAAGATTTTAAAGATGTTATTAATACGTTGATTTTTTATAAGGATATTCACAAGATTTTCTGGAAACTCGCACGCCAGGCAGGTACTATGCGACGCTTTGTTTCCATCGCACGGACGCCAGTCGGTCTGCTGTTATCAGGCCATTTCCGACCTGAGAGTATTTATGTCTGTAACCCCTTCTTCTGCCGTCGCGGCAGACAACACCGTCAGCGGTGTCATGCGCTCGCCACGCCTGCTGGCGCGCGAAACGCTGGCGGGCGTGATCACCGCGCTGGCGCTGATCCCCGAAGTGATTTCCTTTTCCGTTATCGCTGGCGTTGATCCGAAAGTCAGCCTGATCGCCTCGGTGGTGCTATGCCTGGCGATGTCGGTACTCGGCGGTCGTCCGGCGATGGTAACCGCCGCCGCAGGCTCCGTGGCGCTGGTAATTGGTCCGATGGTGCATCAGCACGGCGTAGGATACATCCTGCCTGCGGTCATTCTGGCCGGGATGATTCAAATCCTGTTCGGCGTGACCGGTATGGCGCGTCTGATGCGCTTTATCCCCTCTGCGGTGATGACCGGCTTTGTCAACGCCCTCGGTATTTTAATTTTCTTCGCACAGGTTCCCCATTTCTGGAGTAAAAGCCCGTTAATCTGGGGATTGTTTGCCCTGACGCTGTTGATCGTGCTGTGGGCGCCGCGGTTTATCAAAAGCGTTCCCGCGCCGCTGATCGCCATTGTGTTATTGACGGTGTTTACGGTGACCACCGGTCAGATCCTGCCGACGGTGGGCGATGAAGGCTCAATGAGCGGCGGACTCCCCGGACTGACGCAACTGCGGGTGCCGCTGAATCTGGATACGCTGACCATTATCTGGCCGTGCGCGCTGAGCATCGCGTTTGTCGGTCTGATGGAGTCACTGCTGACCGCGAAGCTGGTCGACGACCTGACGGTCACGCCGTCAAACAAAAATCGCGAAAGCGCCGGTCTGGGCATCGCCAATATCTGCGCCGGTTTTTACGGCGGGATCGCAGGCTGCGCGATGATCGGCCAGACCATCGTCAACGTTGAGATGGGGAAAGGACGCAGCCGCGTATCGACTTTCGCCGCGGGTGTGGTGTTGCTTCTGCTGGTTACGGCTCTGAGCGAGGTGATGGCAAAAATCCCCATGTCGGTGCTGGCGGGGATCATGGTGATTGTGGCGGTAAAAACCTTTAGCTGGCACAGCATTCAGCCCAGCACGCTGTCAACTCTGCCCGTCACAGAAACGCTGGTGATGCTGGTCACCGTGGGTGCAACGGTTTCTACCGACAACCTGGCGATTGGCGTGGTTGCCGGTGTGCTGGCGATGGGCCTGCTTCCGCGCGTCATCAGAAGTAAAAAACGCGCTACAGAAGAAACAGCGTCGCCAGCCCAAGAAAAATAAAGAAACCGCCGGTATCGGTAATCGCGGTAATCATGACGCTCGAGCCGACCGCCGGGTCGCGCCCGAGCCTGACCATCGTCATAGGGATGATGACCCCCATCAGCGCCGCCACCAGCAGGTTGAGCACCATCGCCAGGGTCATCACGCCGCCGAGCGCCATGTCGTCATACAACCACCAGGTGATGCCGCCCATAATCCCGCCCCAGACGAGACCATTCACCAGCGCGACGCCCATTTCACGCAGGATCAAAAAGCTCAGGTTACCGGGCTGAATGTTCTGCAACGCCAGCGCGCGGACGATCATGGTGATGGTCTGATTGCCGGTATTACCGCCTATCCCGGCAACGATAGGCATCAGCGAGGCCAGCGCCACCAGCTGCGAGATGGTATGTTCAAACCCATCGATGACCCGCGAGGCGATGAACGCCGTACAGAGGTTGACAGCCAACCACGCCCAGCGCGTTTTTACCGCTTTCGGCACTGGGGCAAAGACATCTTCCTCGGCGCTCAGCCCCCCCATCCGCCGGAGATCGCTGTCGGTTTCTTCGTACACCACGTCGACGATCTCATCAATGGTTAAGCGCCCCATCAGCTTGCCGGCGGGATCCACCACCGCCGCGCTGACCAGGTTGTCACGTTCAAACGTGCGCGCCGCGTTTTCCGCGATATCTTCCGGCTCAAAGGTCAGGGGATCGTTATCCATGACCTCGCTGACCTGGCGCTGTACGTCGTTGAGTAAAATGCAGGTCAGGGACAACTCCCCAACCAGCGTTTTATCGCGACGGGTGACGAACAGTTTGTCGGTGTTCTCAGGCATCTTGCCCAGCCGACGCAAATAACGCTGCACCGCCTGCAGAGTCACGTCGGGACGCACGGTAATAACCTCGAACTCCATGATCGCGCCGACGCGGTTCTTTTCGTAATGCATCACCTGGCGCACGCGGGCGCGCTCGTCCGCCGGTAATGACGCCAGCAGTCGTCCGGTCAGGTTTCTCGGCAGGTGCTGCACCAGATAGATCTGTTCGTCAATGTCCAGATATTGCAGGGCATCGAGCAGTTCCCTGTCGGTCATTTCGTCGATCAGGTCATCCCAGACGCTTTCCGACGCTTCGAGCAGCACGTAACCGCGCTTTGCCTTATCAACCAGGTGCCACAGCGCGTGGCGTTCCTCTGATGGCAGCGCTTCAAGGGTATCCGCCAAATCCGGCGGCGGCAGATGGGCGACCAGAGCGCCTACCTCAGCAATATCGTCGGCAAGCGTACCGACATCATATTGCTCAGCCAGGGTGAGTTTGCCCAGTAAGGTGGAAACGACCGCTTTGTCGGTCGTGAGAAGCCAGATCAGGCGCGCACGTTCTTCATCGCGCAGCCTTGCGCTGTTTTTGGTTTTTACAGACATTAATCATAAATCCATGATATGAGTTGCCATTAAGCATGGTGCGAGATGATGTAAATAACAATAAACGGCATTAGCGGACGGATAAAAAAACGGCAGACGACAATCCGCTCACCCGATGTGCGCAGGGCCATCGGGCGAACGGTTGTCAGCTTCAGGCGGTACGCGCCACCGCATCACGCGACGCAGCGTCGCGCTCAGCGCCCACCAGCTCGCTCAGTTGACCGTTACGCATTTCCAGCAGGCGGTCGGCGTGTACAAAGTAGTGATCGTCGTGGCTAATGGCGAAAATGGTTTTCCCCATCTCCTGCATCAGCGGCAGCAGCACCTGATAAAATTCGCGGCGAAAGTGCGGGTCCTGGTCAGCCGCCCATTCATCAAGCAGAATGATGTCCCGCTCTTCCGCCAGCGCCAGCAGCAGCGCCACGCGCTTTTTTTGCCCTTTTGACAGTTTAAGATTCAGGATCCGCCCGTCGCGCAGTTCCAGCTTGTGCGCCATTTTCAGGTGCGCGAGCCACTTCTCAACCAGCGCCGGATCTGCCGGTTTGCCTTCCGGACCAAGCAGTTGATCAAACAACCAGACGTCGGTAAATACCGCCGAAAACAGCTTACGGTAATCTTCCGGTTTCTCTGCGGATAGTGGCTTGCCGTCGAGCAGAATTTCGCCGGACTGCGGCTGGTACAGCCCCGTCAGCAACATCGCCAGCGTCGACTTGCCGCTACCGTTACCGCCGATCAAAAACAGCAGTTCGCCGCGATGAAGGGTAAGGTTCACTGGCCCCACGGCAAAGGCGTTGTCCTGATAGTGAAAGGTGACGTCGCGCAGTTCGAGGGTTTTCCAGTCCGCGAACGCCTGCGGGCGGGGAAATTCCGCTCTGAACGGCGCCAGCGCGAATGTGTTCAGCTTGTTAAAGGCCACCTGAGCCGTCAGCAGCGTCGGCAATGCCCCTACCGCCGACAGCAGCGGCGTACGCAGGAACAGCAGCGTCAGCGAATACGTGGCCGCGACGTTGGTATCCGCCCAGCCAAGACTATTCGCCATCCAGAACACCAGGCCAATGGCGCCGAGCATCATAATATTCGACCAGTTCACTGCACTCAGATGGAACGTATCGGCGCGAATAATATGGTGGCGATACTCCCGCGCGTCCGGCACGTACAGATGATTAAAGATCTGTTCGGCCCGCTCGCGGTTAAGGGTCAGCTCCTTGCGCCCTTCCAGCACCGTCTGATAGTCGTTGTACAGCTTATCTTCCGTCTCACGCAGCGTCGCCATATGTCGGTAGACCCGCGCAACAAGCACGAATCCGCCCCAGATGGTGATCGCCATCCAGATTGCGGTCACCAGCAACATTTTGGTCGACAGCGTTGCCAGATATGCCGCGGACCCCACGGTGAGGATAATTCCCTGTACCAGCTCCGGCAGACGCACAAAAGCGATAGTAATGTTACGGATATCGCTGGTCAGTCCGGCCAGCAACGACGCGCTACCGAGCTGTTCGATGCGCTCGACGTGGGTATCCAGAATACGCTTGATGAACTCACTGCGCAGACGATAGACAAAGTGATGGCCGAGGGTGGTTAACGCCAGCTGCGAACCCAGCGTTACCGCCATCAGCAACAGTAATAAACCGAGGAATTCCGGTAACACCAGGAGCGACGTATCCGCCGTTTCGATCAGCCGCTGATTAATAAAGGCAATCAGCCCGATACCTAACGCGGCGCTGGCGAGGCTGAGCGCCATCACGCCGATAAATGGCCAGCGATACTGCCGCCAGACAAGAAGAAGGAGTTCCATTGAGACTACCCGGACAAGGAATAACTGCCCGCAGTTTAAACATCTCAACGCGATCGGCAATAATAATTCTTATTTTAATTCTTTTTTACCCGCCTGACGAAAGGTGAGATTGTAGCGGCAGTTTCCGGTTAACGGGTGAAGCCCGTCCTTCAGCGGTTGAATGCCATGATAAAACAGCCGCGATTCGCCCCCCCATACCACCACATCACCATGTTCCAGCATGAGGCGTTTCAGCGGAGCGCTGCGCTTCAGGCCGCCGAACTGAAAAATGGCAGGCAGGCCCAGCGACACCGAGA
The DNA here is from genome assembly GCF_030332325.1 of Citrobacter sp. Cs237. NCBI lineage: Bacteria > Pseudomonadati > Pseudomonadota > Gammaproteobacteria > Enterobacterales > Enterobacteriaceae > Citrobacter > Citrobacter sp. Cs237. Next base: position 40,123 of record NZ_JAOWIB010000102.1, read on the forward strand.
CAATCGGCGCGCGCAAATCCGGCTCGTCTTTATCCTGATGCAGCGACAGCTTCGCGCCAGGCGCGTAGCGGTTGATCAGGCAGGCGTCCGGCTGGAAATCCGTATAGCCCGCCGCCGTCGCCGCCCGCCGACAAAGTTCGACAAACGATGCCGGAAAGGGCGGCCAGGCGTGACCAGTGAGTGGATCAATAGAGGAATAGACATAGCCGCGTCGATCGGTGGTCCAGCCCAGTTGTCCGCAGTTGGTCATCGCCACCGACATGGTGTAACCGCCGGGCGTGACCATCTGGCGAAACGGCGAACGGCTGGCCACCGCGTCGATATCCAGCATTAACCTCTGCGCCGCGCTGAAGGCAAAACGGCGCAGGATTGTCGCGCCGGGCGCCAGCGGCTCCTGCCAGGGTTGTGAATCGGCAAACAGATCGAGCATTATGACTCCTTATCTGATGACTCCCGCCGCAGCAGTTGCGCTTTGCGCGTTACCCCCCAGCGATAGCCCGAAAGCGCGCCATCGCCCCGCACCACCCGATGGCAAGGAATGACGATCGCCAGTTTGTTCGCCCCGCAGGCGCTGGCAACGGCGCGTACCGCTTTCGGTTTGCCGAGCGCGGCGGCCAGTTGCTGATAACTGACCGTTTCACCACAAGGAATGGCGCGCAGCGCCTGCCAGACCTGCTGCTGAAAAGCCGTGCCCTGAATATCCAGCGGCAGCGATAGCGGCACATCGCGCCCGTCAATACTGGCGATCACCTGACGCACACGCTGGTGAAACGCCTCATCAGCCGGTTCGCCGCGCGCCGACGGGAACAGCGCGCGCAGTTCGGCGATCAAACCTGCGTCGTCATCACCCAGCAAGATTGCGCAGATCCCGCGTTCGCTTTCCGCCACCAGGCAGCGCCCCAGCGCGCAGTCTGCAAGCGTATAGCGAACCGTCAGCCGTTCACCGCCGCGGCGAAACTGCGTTGCCGTCATCCCCAGCGCCGTATCGGCGTGACGGTAATAGCTGCTACTGTCAGGGAAACCGGCGTCGAGAATCGCCTGCGTGACGCTCTCCCCTTTGCCCAGCGCGTCGCGTAACCGACGCGCGCGCCAGGCCTGCTGCCAGGCTTTCGGCGTCATGCCGGTGGCGGCCTTGAACAGGCGGTGAAAATGGTACGGGCTCATTGCCACTTGCTGTGCCAGCGCCGCCAGCGTGATGGGGTTATCATGCTCCAGCAACTGGCAGGCGCGGGTGATGTTATCCAGTCGGTGCTGCCGGGGATGGGCTTTATCCGGCTGACAGCGCTTACAGGGACGAAACCCTGCGGATAACGCGGCCTGCGCATCGGGAAAAAAGCGCACGTTTTTACGCAACGCGTGCTTAGCGCTGCAGGATGGCCGACAAAAAATGCCGGTGGTCTGTACCGCAAAGACAAACTGGCCGTCAGCGGCAGCGCTGCGTGCGAGCACAGCCTGCCAGCATTCATCAGGATTGTTCGACAGATTCGGTTTCATACGGGACTCCTTAAATAAGAGCCTAACCTAAGAGGCGTCATTGTGGCAGAGTTTCAACACGGACAGCGCGGAAGAACCGGAGCGTACACGGCGTACGGGAGGATCCTGAGCACTGCCGGAGGCAAAATGGCAAATGACATCGTCTATTGGGCCAGGCTCCTGGCATAGTGCCTGCTTAACGACAGTATGTTCGAAACCCCTTTCGCAAAAACCCGCAATCTTGCTGTTTAATTTTGTTCACCGATCAGAAAGGCGGAAAACTGTGGCGACATCCAGGTTTTAAAGTCCTCGCCCTCTTTGGTGATCATGTACACCGCCAGCCCTTCGCGGCGCACGACTTCTTTCGCTTTCTCGGCGCCGAGCACCATCAACCCGGTGTCCCAGCCGTCCGCTTCCAGCGCCGTCGGGGCGATAACCGTGACCGAAACCAGATTATGTTCAATAGGGCGGCCGGTCTGCGGATCGATAACATGCGAAAGCCGCTTACCGTCCACTTCATAATAGTTGCGATAACTGCCGGAGGTGCTGATGCCATGACCATTAATGTCCACCACCGCCTGAACGGCGTTTTCGCGATCGGTCGGTTTCTGGATCGCCACCCGCCACGGACGCCCTTCGGCGTTCATACCGCGACTGTTTAACGCTCCGCCAACGGAAACCAGATAACGCGCGATGCCTTCCTGCTCCATGAGCCGCGCCAGATGATCCGCCGCATAGCCCTCCCCCACCGTGGACAAATCAACATACAGATCCGGCAGATCTTTTTGCAGGTACTGCTGATGCGCCTGATTAATCACCGTCAGGTGCTGGAGTCCGGTTTTCGCCTTCGCCGCATCGATCTGCGCCTGAGTGGGTACCTGCACCGGCTGTTTGTCCGGACCAAATCCCCAGAGATTCACCAGCGGACCGACGGTAATGTCCATCGCCCCCAGGGTTTTGTCGCCAATACGCAGCGAAGTGGTGATGATGTCCGCCATCGCCTCGCTAACTGGCCAGGGCGTGAGGCTTTTGGTGTGGTTAAAGCGCATCAACGCGGAATCATTTTTATACGTCGAGAGAAGCCGATCGTCAGCATCCAGTTGCGCCTGGATCCGGTTACGCAGTTTCTCTGCGCGCGCGGCGTCTATATCGACCACGCTCACGCGCCAGAAGGTGCCCATGGTTTTACCTTCAAGCATCACCGGCGCCGATGCGGGAACCTGCGTCGCGTCAGGCGCGCTATCGCACCCGGTAAAAAAAAGCGTGGCGGCAAGGAGGGCCATCCGCGCAAAAGAAATTTCCATTGGTGATTGTCCTTCTGCGAAATTGCGCAAGGTTACACTAAAAACGCCCGACTGTACGCCGCGAAAAGTCCATAAAAAAAGGCCCCGCAGGGCCTTTTGTCGTCATGAAATGACCTTAGAACTGGTAAACCAGACCCAGTGCGACGATATCGTCAGTACCGATACCAGCAGCGCGGGTGAAGTCATTGTCGTCCAGCAGGTTGATTTTGTAATCAACATAGGTGGACATGTTTTTGTTGAAGTAGTAAGTCGCGCCCACATCAACATATTTCAGCAGATCTTCGTCGTCGTAGTTACGGCCGTTAACAGTTCCCAGGTTTTTGCCTTTGGACTGCAGGTAAGCCACGGACGGACGCAGGCCGAAGTCAAACTGATACTGCGCAACCACTTCAAAGTTCTGCGCTTTGTTTGCCCAGCCAATGTCGCCCGCACGCGTTGCGTTGTAAGTCTGGGTGTACTGTGCCGCCAGGTAGATGTTGTTGGCGTCGTATTTCAGGCCGCCGGTGTAGGTTTCAGCACGATCGCCGTTACCAATGTAAATGCCGTTGTTCTGCTCATCCGTACGTTTGGAGCTGGTGACTGCCGCACCCAGACCGAAGCCTTCGCCCAGATCGTAAGTGACAGAACCGCCAACGCCGTCGCCGTTCTGGCGCAGGGCTTCACGACCATTGTTAGTAATGCCGGTCATACCTTCGCCGGACGGGCTGCCGTTTTTACCCTGGTACTGAACCGCAACGTTCAGGCCATCAACCAGACCGAAAAAGTCAGTGTTACGGTAGGTCGCGAAGCCGTTACCACGTTGCTGCATGAAGTTGTCAGAACCGTAGGTGTCACCGCCGAATTCCGGCAGTACGTCAGTCCAGGAGGTGACGTCATACGCCACGCCGTAGTTACGACCGTAGTCGAAAGAACCCGCATCGCCAAATTTAACCCCAGCGAACGCCACACGGGTCCAGGAGTTGTTTTCGCTTTCAGGCGCGTTACCCTGGATCTGATACTCCCACTGGCCGTAGCCGGTGATCTGATCGTTTACCTGCGTTTCGCCTTTGAAGCCGATACGCATGTAGGTCTGGTCGCCGTCAGCGCTGTTGTCATCGGAGAAATAGTGCAGACCGTCTACTTTACCAAACAGGTCTAATTTGTTGCCGTCTTTATTATAAATTTCAGCCGCATTTGCTGCGCCTGCTACCAGCAGAGCCGGTACCAGGAGGGACAGTACTTTAACTTTCATGTTATTAACCCTCTGTTATATGCCTTTATTTGCTTTTTTATGCCACTGCATACTGATTAACCCTCATTAACCAGTCGGCAAGTTCATTCTCCGCAAAAATGCAGAATAATCCAACACGAATATGATACTAAAACTTTTAAGATGTTTCAGATATCCACATAGATGTTTCAAAACATTAACAAGAAGGAACTTTTTATATCGCTCTGAAAGTCAAGAAATAAGCACAAATGTACAAGAAATAATAAAAACCCTTTAAATACAATAAAATACAGACAAATAAAACATAGCACTGAATGACAAAACAAAATCGTCACTCACAACTAAAATAATCTCGCTATCATCATTAACTTTATTTATTACCGTCATTCATTTCTGAATGTCTGTTTACCCCTATTTCAACCGGATGCTTCGCATTCGGTTTTTTTTTACTTTTCTTTACACTCTCTTTCTGTTTATGTGCTACCGCATAAAAACAATCACCACTATCAATCATTCCGCTTCGTTTATTTCCTGAATGATATTCATAAACATTTTCTTGTTAATTAGTGCTATTTATCACACAGCATCGGGTGATATTTGTACGACGCCTGTCGGGCTGTACACGTTTAACGCAAGCCGTTCGTTTCCCGTATATTCCGTGAATAGCGCTGTTCATCCGACGCGACGAGAGTGTGGAAATCTACAGCGTAGCCTTTATACTGCCCTATCACCTTTTGCGTTGCTTTACAGGTCATAACCACGAATGAGTCAGTCTGAAACCACGGCTACATCCCGCTTCTCCCTCCTGCCAGGAAGCATCACCCGCTTCTTTTTATTACTGATCATCGTACTGCTGGTGACGATGGGGGTAATGGTGCAGAGCGCGGTGAACGCATGGCTGAAAGATAAGAGCTATCAGATTGTCGACATTACCCATGCTATCCATAAAAGGGTGGATACCTGGCGGTACGTGACCTGGCAAATCTATGACAACATTGCCGCCTCCACCAGCCCTTCCACTGGCGAAGGATTGCAGGAAACACGGCTGAAGCAGGATGTTTACTATCTCGAGAAACCGCGCCGTAAAACGGAAGCGCTGATCTTTGGCTCGCACGACAGCGCCACGCTGGAAATGACCCAGCGCATTTCGACCTATCTCGACACCCTCTGGGGGGCGGAAACGGTGCCGTGGTCAATGTACTATCTCAATGGTCAGGATAACAGTCTGATCCTCATCTCCACGCTGCCGCTGAAAGACCTCTCCTCCGGATTTAAAGAATCCACTATTGGCAATATCGTCGACTCCCGTCGGGCGGAGATGCTTCAGCAGGCCAACGCGCTGGACGAGCGGGAGAGCTTCTCCTCGCTGCGGCGTCTGGCATGGCAGAACGGGCACTATTTTACCCTGCGTACCACGTTCAACCAGCCGGGACATCTGGCGACCGTGGTCGCGTTTGACCTGCCGATCAACGATCTCATCCCGCCCGGTATGCCGCTGGACAGTTTCCGCCTTGAGCCGGATACCACGCCCGCGACCACGCGAAATAATGAGAAAGAGTCGCCGGACAGCGTCAGCATTAGCTTTAACAGTTCAAAAATTGAAATTTCATCTGCGCTGAATTCAACGGATATGCGCCTAGTCTGGCAGGTGCCGTTCGGTACATTGCTGCTCGACACCCTGCAAAATATTCTGTTGCCGCTGTTGCTGAATATCGGCCTGCTTGCGCTGGCGCTGTTTGGCTATACCACTTTCCGTCACCAGCCGGGACGCTCAACAGAGGTTGCGCCCAACACGGCGGCGAATAATGAGTTGCGGATCCTGCGCGCCATCAATGAAGAGATCGTTTCCCTGCTGCCGCTGGGATTGCTGGTGCACGACCAGGAGGCCAACCGAACGGTGATCAGCAACAAAATTGCCGACCATCTGCTGCCGCATCTGAACCTGCAGAATATCACCAGCATGGCAGAGCAGCATCAGGGGGTGATCCAGGCGACGATCAATAACGAACTGTACGAAATCCGCCTGTTCCGCAGTCAGGTTGCGCCGCGTACCCAAATCTTCATCATCCGCGATCAGGATCGTGAAGTGCTGGTGAATAAAAAACTGAAACAGGCGCAGCGCTTGTATGAAAAAAATCAGCAGGGGCGCATCGCCTTCATGCAAAATATCAGCGATACGCTGAAGGAGCCGGTCAAAACCCTGGCCGACGAGATTGCTCAGGTCGCAGCGCCCGACTCGCAGAAGCTGGCCACTCAGGCTGACGTGCTGGTTCGCATGATTGATGAAATCCAGCTGGCGAACATGCTGGAAAACGATGCCTGGAAAAGTGAACCGACCCGATTCTCGGTGCAGACGCTGATTGATGAAGTGGTGCCGGAAGTCCTGCCGGCAATGAAGCGGAAAGGGCTGCAACTGCTGATCAACAACCGTCTGAACGCTAACGACGAGCGCCATGGCGACCGTAACGCGTTGCGCCGTATATTAATGCTGCTGATGCAGTATGCTGTCACCACCACCCAGATCGGCAAAATCACGCTTGAAGTTGATCAGGATGAATCCGTGGCGGAGCGCTTAACCTTCCGCATCCTGGACACCGGTGAAGGCGTGACGCTGAGCGAAATCGATAATCTGCATTTCCCGTTTATCAGCGAAACGCAGAAAGACCGGTATGGTAAAGCGAATCCCCTCACCTTCTGGTTGTGCGATCAACTGGCGCGCAAGCTGGGCGGACATTTGAATATCAAAGCGCGAGATACGCTGGGTACACGCTATACGGTCCATGTTAAAATGACGCCGTTGGATCAGCATGTAGAAGACGAGGAGCGTCTGCTGGATGATGTCAGCGTAATGATTGACGTGACCTCTAACGAGATTCGCACCATCGTGCTTCGCCAGTTAGAAAACTGGGGAGCCACCTGCATCACGCCGGACGAAAGACTCATAAGTCAAGAATATGATCTCTTTTTAACGGATAATCCGTCTAATCTTACTGCTTCCGGCTTGCTTTTAAGCGATGATGAGTCAGGCGTGCGGAAAATAGGCCCCGGCCAGCTTCGCGTCAACTTTAATATGAGTAATGCTATGCAGGAAGCTGTACTACAACTAATAGAAGAACAGCTGGCGCAGGAAGATATTCCGGAATCCCCCCTGGGCGGCGATGAAAATGCCGAACTTCATGCCAGCGGTTATTACGCGCTATTTGTAGACACAGTACCGGATGATGTTAAGAGGTTGTATACTGAGGCGGCAACCAGCGATTTTGCTGCGCTAGCCCAAACGGCTCACCGCCTGAAAGGCGTGTTTGCCATGCTAAATCTGGTACCCGGCAAGCAGTTATGTGAAACGCTGGAACATCTTATTCGCGAGAAAGATGCTCCAGGAATAGAAAAATACATCAGCGACATTGACGCCTACGTCAAGAGCTTGCTGTAGCAAGGTAGCCTTATACATGAACAATATGAACGTAATTATTGCCGATGACCATCCGATTGTACTGTTCGGTATTCGCAAGTCACTTGAACAAATCGAGTGGGTGAATGTTGTCGGCGAATTTGAAGACTCCACAGCACTGATTAACAATCTGCCAAAACTGGATGCACACGTATTGATTACCGATCTCTCTATGCCGGGCGACAAGTACGGTGATGGGATCACGTTAATCAAATACATCAAGCGTCATTTCCCGAGCCTGTCGATTATTGTTCTTACCATGAACAACAACCCGGCGATTCTGAGCGCGGTACTGGATCTGGATATCGAAGGGATCGTCCTGAAACAGGGCGCGCCGACCGACCTGCCGAAAGCGCTCGCGGCGCTGCAGAAAGGGAAAAAATTTACGCCGGAAAGCGTTTCCCGTTTGCTGGAGAAAATCAGCGCGGGCGGTTATGGAGACAAGCGCCTCTCACCAAAAGAGAGTGAAGTGCTGCGTCTGTTTGCCGAAGGTTTCCTGGTGACCGAAATCGCCAAGAAGCTGAACCGCAGCATTAAAACCATCAGCAGCCAGAAGAAATCAGCGATGATGAAACTGGGCGTCGAGAACGATATCGCACTGCTGAACTACCTGTCTTCTGTGACCCTGAGTCCGGCTGACAAAGAGTAATTCCTTTCCTGTGCAAAATGCCGGATAGCGCTACGCTTATCCGGCATTTTTTATGTCCGCGTTTTGCGCACCCGTTCGGCATAGACCGCAAGGGTTTGTTTCAGCACGTCCAGCGTCACCGGCTTAGACAAACAGCTGTCCATGCCCGATTCCAGGCAGCGCTGCTTCTCTTCCGCCAGCGCGTTCGCCGTCACCCCGACCACCGGCAGCGTCAGGCCAAGCTGACGAATACGTTGGGTCAGACGGTAACCGTCCATATTCGGCATGTTGACGTCGCTCAGCACAATATCAATGTGGTTTTTGCTCAACACATTCAGCGCATCCACACCGTCATTGGCCGTTTTGCACTGATAGCCCAGCGATCCCAACTGATCGGCCAGCAGGCGACGGTTGATCGGATGATCGTCCACCACCAGGATCATCATATCGTCGTTGGCGATCGCCACCTTTTCTGGCGCCGGTAACGAGGCTGTCAGTTCTTCATTGTCCAGCTCAACGCTGTAGATACGGGCCAGCAGCGCGGGCAGTTCATGCGGGGAGGCCACGCTGTGCACCCATTCCCCCGGCGCTCTTTCGAGCGGAATACCAATGTGACGACGGCAGAACATCACCGCCGCTCTTCCCTGCCACGGCTGCTCCAGCGCATCGTCGGTGATCAGCAGGTCGTCGGCGGCGGGCGTCTGACCTTCATAACGGATCACGTCCATCCCGCCGCGCGTCAGGCTGTTCTCAACAAAGTGGCACAGCGAGGCGTTCCGCACCGCCAGCCAGCAGCGCGTGTTGACCAACCCGTCGAGGCTCTTCTTCGCCGGATACTGCGCGCCGTAGAGCGGAATACGCACCGTAAACTGGCTCCCCATCCCCGGCTCTGAATCCACCGAGATATCGCCGTCCATCATGCTGATCAGCTTTTCACAAATCGCCAGCCCCAGCCCGGTTCCCTGGAAATTGCGCTGCACCCCGGTGCCAACCTGGAAGAACGGGTCGAACAGACGCACGACCTCTTTCGCCGGAATACCAACGCCGGTATCGCGCACCCGAATACTCAGATAGTCATGATCACGCTGCACGTGCAGCACAATGCAGCCGATATCGGTGAACTTAATCGCGTTGCTCAGAAGATTGGAGATAACCTGCTGCAACCGCATTGGATCGCCATTCATCGCTACCGGCACGTCCGGCTCGATAAAGCAATAAAGACCGAGTTGTTTGCGCACCACCAGCGGCAAATAGTTGGCGGTGATGTGGCTCATCACCTCACGCGGGGAGAACTCTCGCGGCTCGATTTTCAGCTGCTCGGACTCAATCTTCGAGAAGTCGAGAATATCACTGATAATCTTCAACAACAGGCTGGAAGAGTTATTCATCGCCGTCACCAGGCGATCAACCCCTTTCGGCAACGTCTTGGTTTGCAGGAGATCGAGGTTACCAATGATACCGTACAGCGGGGTGCGCAGTTCATGGCTGACGGTTGCGAGGAACATAGACTTCGACTGGCTTGCCTGCTCCGCCGCCTGCGCCATCTCCTGTAAGGACTCTTCCATTTTGACGCGTGCGGAGACGTCCACCAGCACGCATATCGCCACGTTCTCGTTACGATAGCGGGAATGAACGAAGCTGATTTGCAAATTGGTGTTATTGCTGGTCAACACATCGACAAAATTCACCTGCTGTCCGCAGATGATTTGCGTCAGCCGCTGCCGATCCTCATGGGTGAGCATGTTCAGATAGGTGTGCGCCAGCTCGTTACTGAGAATGTTGACGCCGTCGACGGTACGCAGGATACAGATCCCAACCGGTGCCGAAGCCACAATTTTGCGGTTGAACTGTTCGTGCTCCTCCAGCCGCTGGGCGTCGCTTTCCGCCGGGATAAAAATTCGCCGCTCATACATTCTGGCGAGGGTAAACAGCGCGGCGCCAACCAAAACGTTCAGCAGAATGGCATTCAGAATTAACATCCGAATCCCCTCCAGCACCAGATCGACCGGTACCGAATAGACGATGCTGAGCGAGGATGGCGGCAGGTTTTTCTTCAGCACCAGCTCACGAAAACCGGGCGTATAGCCAAACCAGGAGCGTTCCTGCATCCAGCGAGGTTCAGCTTTAATGGTGGTTTCCGGCCCCGTCAGTGAGATGAGCGCATGACCATTTTCATCAAGAATGGTCACGCCCATCGGCAGGCTGCCGGGGGTAAAGAAATTTTCCATCCGGATCGCCTGCTCTACGCCCAGCAGGGCCTGCAGCCGGTTAGCCAGATATACGGGCGTCAGCGCGTAAAAGTAGCCGATACCCGGACGCGGCCCCTGCCCCACCCAGTAAAGGTTATTTCCGGAATCATCCTTCGGCGCGCTGCGGTATTTCATGATCCGTTCATGCAGCGTTTTCAGCGCATTGTCGCGCTCAACCGGCATATCGCGCAGGCCAAAATTCGCCATGCACAGATTATCGCTGCCAATCAGAAACACGCGGTTAAGATCGTACGCCGCGGAGAAGTTATCCCGCCAGTAGCGCATAAACCAGGCCAGCGACTCCAGCGATCCGCGCCAGGCGTTGCCCATCGCCGCGCAGTCCGAGTCGGCAAACAAGGGCTCAAAGGTTGGCACGACGGTTTTATCATCGCGGGTGCGTGAAGAAAGTACCCCGTTCTCCGCCGTCAAACGATTCTCGGCAATGTACTTTAGCTCTTTCATCACATCCGACGTACGCTGAATATAGCGCTGGGCCTGATCGGAACTGAGATTAAATTCCTGACGAATCTCGGACTCCCGCTGATGCAGCGCGTTGACAATGTAGAACACCGAAGCAAAGGCGATTAACAGCCATATCAACAGCGCCAGCGCTCTGAACAGGTAGCGCGAGATTTTCAGGGTTGTACGAAAGGAAGCCAGGTATTTCAAAGGGGCAAAGCTCCGCCTGAGGCGATAAATAGAGTGTGGTTAAGGTAGCGGTAAAAGTGCGATGTCGCAATCCTCACGCCCCTCTTTGCCGGAATATGATACACCGCTGAGAAACCTTTTGCGCAACTGCGGATAATTGGCGTTTACCTGAAAAGGGTAACAGGGATGCCAGAATGCGTTTTTTAAGGGGTTTCTATCCGCGACGCTTGCGCAATCAAATGATTCTGATGGCTATCCTGATGGTCATCGTGCCAACGGTGTCGATTGGTTATATCGTCGAAACCGAAGGACGTTCAGCGGTCTTAGCGGAAAAAGAGAAAAAATTGTCCGCCGTCGTTCATCTGCTCGACCAGGCGCTGGAAGAACGTTTTTTCCACTTCAGCACATTGCCGCGCGATGCACGCATCCAGGCGCTGAATGCGGAACTTGGCCCGATTACCGAGCGAATCACGCAAGCGTTTCCCGGCATCGGCGCGGGCTATTATCACAAAGCACTGGATGCGATCATTACTTATGCCCCTTCCGCGCTGTATCAGAACAATGTTGGCGTGACCATTGCTGCCGATCATCCCGGTCGTGACGTAATGCGTAGCAACACCCCTGTGGTCTTTTCCGGTCGCCAGGTTCGTGGGGATATTCTCAATTCAATGATCCCTATCCGACGAGACGGCGAAGTTCTGGGTTATATCTGGGCCAATGAGCTCACAGAAGATATCCGACGTCAGGCATGGAAGATGGACATGCGCATTATTGCGGTACTGGTGGCGGGGCTGCTTTGCAGTCTGCTGCTGATAGTCCTCTTCTCCCGACGTCTCGGCGCCAATATCGACATCATTACCGATGGTCTGTCGACGCTGGCGCATAAAACGCCCACCCAACTTCCCAATCTCCCCGGCGAACTGGGGCAAATTAGCCGCAGCGTTAACGCACTGGCGCAAACGTTACGCGAAACCAAAACGCTCAACGATCTGATTATTGAAAACGCCGCCGACGGAGTCATCGCCATTGATCGTCAGGGGGATGTCACCACAATGAACCCTGCGGCAGAAGCCATTACCGGTTATACACTCAGTGAACTTGTCGGTCGGCCCTATGCGACACTTTTCTCCGACCCGCACTTCGCCAGCCCGGTGCTTGATACTTTGGCGCACGGCACAGAACATCTGGCGCAGGAAGTGAGTTTCCCGGCGCGTGACCGTACCATTGAGCTCAGCGTCACCACCAGTCGCATTCATAATGCCAATGGTGAACTGATTGGCGCGTTAGTGATTTTTTCCGACCTGACCGCGCGCAAAGAGTCCCAGCGCCGCCTTGCACAAACCGAACGGCTGGCCACGCTGGGCGAGTTAATGGCCGGCGTGGCGCATGAGGTCCGTAACCCGCTTACCGCTATTCGTGGTTATGTACAGATTATTCGCCAGCAACTCACCCTCCCCGTACACCAGGAATATTTGTCCGTTGTGCTAAAAGAGATTGATTCTATTAATAAAGTGATTCAGCAACTTCTCGATTTTTCCCGACCGAGACAAAGCCAGTGGCAGCGGGTTCAGCTCAACACGTTGATTGAAGAGACGTTAATTCTGGTCAAAACCTCCGGTGTACAGGCGCGGATTGCCTTTAATTGTGAACTTAACCGGGAACTGCCCGCCATCATTGCTGACCGTGAACTATTGAAACAGGTCATCCTCAATATTCTCATCAATGCCGTGCAGGCGATTAACGCGCGCGGTGAAATCCGGATTCGTACCTGGCAATACGCCCCTTCGCAGCAGGCAGTATCGATTGAAGATAACGGCTGCGGGATTGATATCGCGCTACAGAAAAAAATCTTTGATCCGTTCTTTACCACCAAAGCGTCAGGAACCGGTCTTGGACTTGCGCTTAGCCAGCGCATCATCAATGCCCACCAGGGAGACATTCGCATCAGCAGCATGCCGGGATGCGGCGCGACCTTCACCCTCATTTTACCGATTAATCCGCAGGGAAACTTGTTAGTATGAAAACCCGCTACCGAATCCTTATCGTGGATGATGAAGACAACGTTCGTCGTATGCTCACCACCGCGTTTTCCCTCCAGGGACATGAAACCCACTGCGCCAGTAATGGCGAGGAAGCCTTGCAGCAATTTGCCGACGTGCCGCCGGACGTGGTGTTGATGGATATCCGCATGCCGGAAATGAACGGGCTCGACGCATTAAAGGCGATGCGCGCCCGCCAACCACGTATCCCCGTTATTTTGATGACGGCATATGCCGAAGTCGAAACCGCAGTCGAAGCGCTGCGCAGCGGCGCGTTTGACTATGTCATAAAGCCCTTCGACCTTGATGAACTGCATTTATTAATTCAGCGGGCGCTGCAACTTCAGGCGATGAGGCAAGAGATTCGTCGTCTGCATCAGGCGCTGAGTACCAGCTGGCAATGGGGACATATTCTGACCAACAGTCCGCGAATGATGGATATCTGCAAAGACACCGCCAAAATTGCCATGTCCCAGGCCAATGTGTTGATCAGCGGAGAAAGCGGTACCGGAAAAGAATTGATAGCCCGCGCCATTCACTATAACTCGCGGCGCGCCAACGGTCCGTTTATCAAAATCAACTGTGCCGCGCTGCCAGAGTCACTGCTGGAAAGCGAGTTATTTGGCCATGAGAAAGGGGCCTTTACCGGCGCCCAGTCCCTGCGTCAGGGACTGTTTGAGCGTGCTCATACGGGAACATTGCTTCTGGATGAAATTGGCGAAATGCCGCTAGTGTTGCAGGCAAAATTGTTGCGGATTCTCCAGGAGCGAGAATTCGAACGGGTGGGCGGACATCAGACCATTCAGGTCGATATCCGTATTATTGCCGCCACCAACCGGGACCTTCCGGCAATAGTGAAGGAAGGCGCCTTCCGCGAAGATCTCTTTTATCGGCTAAACGTCATCCATTTGCAGTTGCCTCCGCTGCGCGAGCGGCGGGAGGACATTGCGCTGCTTGCCAACCATTTTCTGCAAAAATTCAGTACTGAAAATCAGCGCGACATCATTGAGATCGACCCCACGGCCATGTCGATGCTGACCGCCTGGCCGTGGCCTGGCAATATACGTGAACTCTCAAACGTTATTGAACGCGCAGTGGTGATGAATACTGGAGCGGTAATTTTTGCCGACGATCTGCCCGCCCCGCTACGCCAGCCGGTAAGCAGCATAGCGGAGGTCAAATCCGCGCAGCCCGGCGAACGAAATTTAAAAGAAGAGATTAAGCGCGAAGAGAAGCGGATCATTATGGAAGTCCTTGAACAACAAGACGGTAACCGCACCCGTGCAGCCCTGATGTTAGGCATTAGCCGCCGCGCCCTGATGTATAAACTTCAGGAGTACGGTATCGATCCGACGGATCTTTAGTCCCGGAATTTGCTATGCAGAATTTTGCACAGTGCGCAATTTTCTGCATAGCTCCGTGCCTCACAGCACACGGAGATTTTGCTATTTTTCGTTTTTATTCAATCAGTTAATTTCAAAACCCCTCTCCTCCCAACTCTGGCATCCTGTTTGCAATTCCCGCTTCGTACCCAAAATGGAGTATGCAAAAGGGAAACATAATGAAAACAAAACTGATTACCTTACAGGACGCCGCCGAATTCTTTCGTGACGGCATGACCATCATGGTTGGCGGTTTTATGGGGGTTGGCACGCCCCCTCGCCTTATCGACACCCTACTGGAATCCGGCGTCAGGGATTTGACCCTTATCGCCAACGATACCGCTTTTGTCGATACCGGTATCGGCCCTCTGATTGTCAATGGTCGGGTGAAAAAAGTCATTGCCTCGCACATTGGCACTAACCCGGAAACCGGACGGCGAATGATTGCTAAAGAGATGGATGTTCAGTTGGTCCCGCAAGGCACCCTGATTGAACAAATTCGCTGCGGCGGTGCCGGTCTCGGCGGATTCCTGACCCCTACCGGCGTCGGTACGGTTGTCGAAGAGGGCAAACAAACCCTCACGCTCGACGGTAAGACCTGGCTGCTTGAGCGCCCACTGCGCGCCGATTTAGCGCTGATACGCGCGCATCGGGCCGATCCCCTTGGCAACCTGACCTATCAACTCAGCGCCCGCAATTTTAACCCGCTGATCGCCCTTGCCGCTGACATCACGTTGGTGGAACCCGACGAACTGGTTGCGACAGGCGATCTGCTGCCGGACCACATCGTTACGCCCGGCGCCGTCATTGACTATATCGTCATGCCACAGGAGAGCAAATAATGGATGCGAAACAACGTATTGCGCGCCGTGTGGCGCACGAACTTCGTGATGGCGACATTGTGAACTTAGGTATAGGCCTGCCAACGATGGTCGCCAATTACTTGCCTGCAGATATTCATATCACCCTGCAATCGGAAAATGGATTTCTCGGACTCGGACCGGTGACAACCGCGCATCCGGACCTGGTGAATGCCGGAGGCCAACCTTGCGGAATTTTACCCGGGGCGGCGATGTTCGACAGCGCAATGTCATTCGCGCTAATTCGCGGCGGGCATGTGGATGCCTGCGTGCTTGGCGGCCTTCAGGTTGACGAGCAGGCCAACCTCGCGAACTGGGTGGTGCCGGGCAAAATGGTGCCCGGCATGGGAGGCGCGATGGACCTGGTCACTGGCGCGCGTAAAGTCATTATTGCGATGGAACACTGCGCGAAAGACGGATCGGCGAAAATTCTCCGCCACTGCACGATGCCGCTTACCGCCCAACATGCGGTACATATGCTGGTCACCGAACTGGCGGTATTCCGTTTTACCGATGGCAAAATGTGGTTGTGTGAAATCGCTGAAGACTGCGACCTGCAAACGCTGAGATCGAAAACCGAAGCGCACTTTGACGTGGCCGCCGACTTGTTGATCCAGCGAGGTGATGCATGATTGGCCGTATCTCGCGTTTTATGACGCGCTTCGTCAGTCGCTGGCTTCCCGATCCGCTGATTTTTGCCATGCTGCTGACACTGTTAACGTTCGGCATCGCGCTGTGGCTTACGCCGCAAACGCCGGTCGCCATGGTGCGCTTTTGGGGTGACGGTTTCTGGAATCTGCTGGCGTTCGGCATGCAGATGGCGCTGATTATCGTCACAGGCCACGCGCTGGCCAGCTCGGGTCCGGTGAAAAAGCTGCTGAGGACCGCCGCGTCCGCGGCTAAAACGCCCGCTCAGGGCGTTATGCTGGTGACCTTTTTTGGCTCTGTCGCCTGCGTGATCAACTGGGGCTTCGGCCTGGTGGTAGGCGCCATGTTTGCCAGGGAAGTGGCCCGTCGCGTACCCGGCTCTGACTATCCGCTGCTGATCGCCTGCGCCTATATTGGGTTTCTGACCTGGGGAGGCGGTTTCTCCGGTTCAATGCCCCTGCTGGCGGCGACACCAGGCAATCCGGTCGAACATATTGCCGGGTTAATCCCGGTCAGCGACACCTTGTTCACCGGCTTCAACATCTTCATTACGCTTGGTCTCATTGTGGTCATGCCTTTTATTACTCGCATGATGACGCCGAAACCCTCTGATGTGGTCAGCGTTGACCCGAAACTGCTGATGGAAGAACCTGATTTCCAGAAGACCCTGCCGGCAGATGCGCCACCGTCAGAAAAGCTGGAAGAGAGCCGGATTCTGGCGCTGATCATCGGTGCGCTGGGTATCGCCTATCTCGGGATCTACTTTGCCGAGAAAGGGTTCAACATCACCATTAACACCGTCAATCTCATGTTTATGATTGCCGGTCTGCTACTGCATAAAACACCGATGGCCTACATGCGCGCCATTAGCGCCGCAGCGCGCAGCACCGCCGGGATTCTGGTGCAGTTCCCGTTTTATGCGGGGATCCAGTTGATGATGGAACACTCCGGACTCGGTGGATTGATCACTGAGTTTTTCATCAACGTCGCCAACAAAGACACGTTCCCGATCATGACCTTTTTTAGCTCTGCACTGATCAACTTCGCGGTGCCGTCAGGGGGCGGTCACTGGGTGATCCAGGGTCCGTTTGTCATACCCGCCGCACAAGCACTGGGAGCCGACCTCGGTAAATCGGTCATGGCTATCGCCTATGGCGAGCAGTGGATGAACATGGCGCAACCGTTCTGGGCGCTGCCCGCTCTGGCTATCGCCGGGCTTGGGGTCCGCGACATCATGGGTTACTGCATCACCGCCCTGCTGTTCTCCGGAATCATTTTTGTTATTGGTTTGACGTTGTTCTGACGGCAACCCTCACGTTTAAGGAACAGAAGATGAAAAATTGTGTCATCGTCAGCGCAGCACGTACCGCTATCGGCAGCTTCAATGGCGCGCTGGCCACTACCAGCGCAATCGAACTGGGGGCGACAGTCATTAAAGCAGCCCTGGAACGCGCACAGCTTGATCCTACTCGCGTGGATGAAGTGATTATGGGGAACGTGTTGCAGGCTGGTCTCGGGCAAAACCCGGCCCGTCAGGCGCTGCTAAAAGCGGGGCTAAATGAAACGGTTTGCGGCTTTACCGTCAACAAGGTTTGCGGCTCAGGCCTTAAGAGCGTCGCGCTTGCTGCTCAGGCGATTCAGGCCGGGCAGGCTCAGGCGATTATCGCAGGGGGAATGGAAAACATGAGCCAGGCGCCGTATCTCCTGGATGCAAAGGCCCGCTGGGGTTATCGCCTCGGCGACGGCCAGCTTTCTGACGTGATCCTGCGCGATGGCTTACTTTGCGCCACGCACGGCTATCACATGGGAATTACGGCGGAAAACGTGGCCCGCGAATATGGCATCAGCCGCGAAATGCAGGACGAACTGGCGCTGCTCTCTCAGCAGAAGGCGGTTGCCGCGATTAACGCCGGCGCGTTCGAGGCTGAAATCGTCCCTGTTAGCGTCACGTCGCGGAAGAAAACGGCGGTGGTGGAACGCGACGAATTTCCTAAAGCGGACTGTACGGCGGAAGGTCTGGCCGGGCTGCGTCCCGCCTTCGACAAGGCGGGTACGGTAACGGCCGGTAATGCTTCTGGGATCAACGACGGCGCGGCGGCGCTTATCGTCATGGCCGAATCGGCGGCGCTGGCGGCAGGGCTTAAGCCGCTGGCGCGGATCAAAGCCTATGCCAGCGGCGGCGTCGCCCCCGCGTTAATGGGGATGGGCCCCGTTCCCGCCACCCAAAAAGCGTTACAGCAATGTGGACTAGCGCTGTCAGATATTGACTTGATTGAAGCGAATGAAGCCTTTGCCGCGCAATTTTTAGCGGTCGGTAAAACGCTGGGGTTTGATCCGCAAAAAGTCAACGTCAACGGTGGCGCGATTGCGCTGGGCCATCCTATCGGCGCCAGCGGCGCACGTATCCTGGTGACGTTACTGCACGCGCTTTCAGCGAGAGATAAAACGCTGGGACTGGCGACGCTGTGTATTGGCGGCGGGCAGGGAATTGCCATGATCGTGGAAAGGATGAACTAAATAAAAAGGGCCGGAGAATATCCGGCCCTTCGCACTCAGCGGTGAGTCAATTACTCGTCTGCGTCATCCGCCGCATCGTCGTCGGTTTCCGCTTCCGGAGCGATGTCATCATCCCCTTCCGCGACGCTGCCGTCGATAGAATCCAGCTCTTCGTCATCCACCGGTTCAGCAACACGCTGCAGGCCCACGACGTTTTCATCTTCCGCAGTACGGATGAGGATCACGCCCTGGGTGTTACGACCCACCACGCTGATTTCCGACACGCGGGTACGCACCAGCGTACCGGCATCGGTAATCATCATGATCTGGTCACAATCGTCTACCTGCACCGCGCCAACAACGGAACCGTTACGCTCGGTCACTTTGATAGAGATAACACCCTGCGTCGCACGTGACTTGGTCGGATATTCGTCCGCCGCGGTACGCTTACCGTAACCGTTTTGCGTCACGGTCAGGATCGCGCCTTCGCCACGAGGAATAATCAGCGAAACGACCTTGTCTTCGCCCGCCAGCTTGATGCCGCGCACGCCGGTCGCGGTACGGCCCATCGCACGGACGGCGTCCTCTTTAAAGCGCACCACTTTACCGGCGGCAGAGAACAGCATGACTTCGTCCTGACCGGAGGTCAGATCGACGCCAATCAGCTCGTCGCCCTCGTTCAGGTTCACCGCAATGATACCGGCGGAACGCGGGCGGCTGAACTCGGTCAGCGCGGTTTTCTTCACCGTACCGCTGGCGGTCGCCATAAAGACGTTCACGCCCTCTTCGTACTCGCGTACCGGCAGGATAGCGGTGATACGTTCATCAGCTTCTAACGGCAGCAGGTTAACGATCGGACGACCACGCGCGCCGCGACTCGCTTCCGGTAACTGGTAAACTTTCATCCAGTACAGGCGTCCACGGCTGGAGAAGCAGAGGATGGTGTCGTGGGTGTTGGCCACCAGCAGGCGGTCGATAAAGTCTTCTTCTTTAATGCGTGCCGCTGATTTGCCTTTTCCGCCACGGCGCTGGGCTTCGTAGTCGGTCAACGGCTGATACTTCACGTAACCCTGGTGCGACAGAGTCACCACAACGTCTTCCTGGTTGATCAGGTCTTCGATGTTGATGTCCGCGCTGTTGGCGGTGATTTCGGTGCGACGCGCATCGCCGAACTGATCGCGGATCAGCTCCAGCTCCTCGCGGATCACTTCCATCAGACGATCGGCGCTGCCCAGAATATGCAGCAGTTCAGCGATCTGCTCCAGCAGCTCTTTGTACTCATCGAGCAGTTTTTCATGCTCAAGACCGGTCAGCTTCTGCAAGCGCAGATCCAGAATCGCCTGCGCCTGCTGTTCAGTCAGATAGTACTGACCATCACGCACACCGAATTCCGGTTCCAGCCATTCCGGACGCGCAGCGTCATCGCCCGCACGCTCCAGCATCGCCGCCACGTTGCCCAGATCCCACGGACGCGCGATCAGCGCGGCTTTCGCTTCTGCCGGAGTCGGCGCGCGGCGGATCAGTTCAATGATCGGATCGATGTTCGCCAGCGCAATCGCCAACGCTTCAAGGATATGCGCGCGATCGCGTGCTTTACGCAGTTCGAAAATGGTACGGCGAGTCACCACTTCACGGCGATGGCGCACGAACGCGGAAATGATATCTTTCAGGTTCATGATCTTCGGCTGGCCGTGGTGCAACGCCACCATGTTAATACCGAAGGAGACCTGCAGCTGCGTCTGGGAATAGAGGTTGTTCAGAACCACTTCCCCAACCGCATCGCGTTTCACTTCAATCACAATGCGCATACCGTCTTTATCGGACTCGTCACGCAGTGCGCTGATGCCTTCAACGCGCTTATCTTTTACCAGCTCAGCGATTTTCTCGATCAGGCGCGCTTTGTTCACCTGGTACGGGATTTCATGAACGATAATGGTTTCGCGACCGGTTTTCGCGTCCGCTTCCACTTCGGCGCGCGCGCGAATGTACACTTTGCCGCGACCGGTACGGTAGGCTTCTTCAATGCCGCGACGACCATTAATGATCGCCGCAGTCGGGAAGTCCGGACCCGGGATGTGTTCCATCAGCCCTTCAATGCTGATGTCTTCATCGTCGATATACGCCAGGCAACCGTTGATCACTTCCGTCAGGTTGTGCGGCGGGATGTTGGTCGCCATACCTACCGCGATACCGGACGAACCGTTTACCAGCAGGTTCGGGATCTTCGTTGGCATAACGTCAGGGATTTTCTCCGTGCCGTCATAGTTATCAACGAAATCTACCGTCTCTTTTTCCAGATCGGCCATCAGTTCATGGGCAATCTTCGCCAGACGAATTTCCGTATAACGCATCGCCGCAGCAGAGTCGCCGTCGATAGAACCGAAGTTACCCTGACCATCCACCAGCATATAGCGCAGCGAAAACGGCTGCGCCATACGAACAATGGTGTCATACACCGCGGAATCGCCGTGAGGATGGTATTTACCGATTACGTCACCAACGACACGGGCAGATTTTTTATAGGCTTTATTCCAGTCATTGCCCAATACGTTCATGGCGTAAAGTACGCGACGGTGTACCGGCTTCAGGCCATCTCGGACATCCGGCAGCGCACGGCCAACAATGACCGACATCGCGTAATCCAGATAAGAGCTTTTCAGCTCCTCCTCAATGTTGACCGGTGTAATTTCTCTCGCAAGGTCGCTCATCTAACCGCTATCCCTCTACTGTATCCCGGATTCAAAGGTCGCAAATTATAACACAACCGCGCTGATTGAGGTAAACCTATCCCCTAAATACTTAAGCTGGCCGCGACCTGCTGTATGACCGGGATCTGCGCTTTATTCAGCGTGAATGCCTGATATACTCATTCGTCATGCCAAATAAGGAGTAATAGCCCCGATGAATGCCGAAAAACAGCCGGTAAACCAGAACGTTGACCACGAAGAAATTGCCAAATTTGAAGCAGTCGCGTCGCGCTGGTGGGATCTGGAAGGCGAATTTAAGCCGCTGCACCGCATTAACCCGCTGCGCCTCGGTTACATCGCGGAGCGTTCCGGGGGTCTGTTTGGGAAAAAGGTGCTCGACGTCGGCTGCGGCGGCGGCATTCTGGCTGAAAGTATGGCCCGCGAAGGCGCCAGCGTTACCGGGCTGGATATGGGCTTCGAGCCGCTGCAGGTGGCAAAACTGCATGCGCTGGAAAGCGGTATTCACGTCGATTACGTGCAGGAAACCGTGGAGGAACACGCGGCGAAGCATGCCGGACAGTATGATGTGGTGACCTGCATGGAGATGCTGGAGCATGTCCCGGATCCGCAGTCGGTGGTTCGCGCCTGCGCACAGTTAGTCAAACCCGGCGGCGAAGTCTTTTTCTCGACGATTAACCGTAACGGTAAGTCCTGGCTGATGGCGGTCGTCGGCGCAGAATACATTCTGCGAATGGTGCCCAAGGGCACGCATGATGTGAAAAAATTTATCAAGCCCGCCGAGCTGTTAGGCTGGGTGGACGAGACGGCACTGAAAGAACGCCATATCACCGGCCTGCACTATAACCCGCTCACCAACAGCTTCAAGCTGGGCCCAGGCGTTGACGTCAACTACATGGTGCACACCACGGCTAAAGCTGAGTAATCCCGTCGCCGGATGAGACGCTACGGCGTCCTGTCCGGCCTGCGGAAAAAATAAAAATCCGAAAAAATTGTGCCAGCTCATAAGAACTTTCTTCACCTTCGTTGAAGAAATCAGCACTCGATCAAATTATCTATTTTTTTTATGAATTATTGACATCCCCGCCAGGCCTTATAAGACGCGCACTTAGCCTTTCTTACCCTTTTGCAACCTCAATTTAACCTTAAAATCAACTCTTGTACTGAAAAGATTCCCTACTAGAATACTCACCATATAGCGTTTACTTTAACACCCACCCCCTACATATAGTATTTATCCACAGAGTTAGTCACAAGGTGGCGCTGTGGATAATGCGGGGGATATTTTTTCTTTCACGGACAGGTAAAAACCACATGAATCAGAGTCTGCTGGTGACAAAGCGTGATGGTAGTACAGAGCGCATCAATCTCGACAAAATCCATCGGGTTCTGGATTGGGCGGCAGAAGGACTGAACAACGTCTCGATTTCTCAGGTCGAACTGCGCTCCCACATCCAGTTTTATGACGGTATCAAGACATCCGATATCCATGAAACGATCATCAAAGCCGCCGCCGATCTGATCTCCCGCGACGCGCCGGACTACCAGTACCTGGCCGCTCGCCTGGCGATTTTCCATCTGCGTAAAAAAGCCTACGGCGAGTTCGAACCGCCCGCGCTGTACGACCATGTGGTGAAAATGGTTGAGATGGGCAAATACGACAATCATCTGCTGGAAGACTACACGGAAGAAGAGTTCAAGCAGATGGATTCGTTCATCGTGCACGATCGCGATATGACCTTCTCCTATGCTGCCGTGAAACAGTTGGAAGGCAAATACCTGGTGCAGAACCGCGTCACCGGCGAGATCTACGAGAGCGCCCAGTTCCTGTATATTCTGGTGGCCGCCTGCCTGTTCTCGAACTATCCGCGAGAAACCCGTCTCGATTACGTTAAGCGTTTTTACGATGCCGTTTCTACGTTCAAGATTTCCCTGCCGACGCCAATTATGTCCGGCGTGCGCACCCCGACGCGCCAGTTCAGCTCTTGCGTGCTAATTGAGTGCGGCGACAGCCTGGACTCGATTAACGCGACCTCCAGCGCCATCGTGAAATACGTCTCCCAGCGCGCCGGTATCGGCATCAACGCCGGTCGCATCCGCGCGCTGGGCAGCCCGATTCGCGGCGGCGAAGCGTTCCACACCGGCTGCATCCCGTTCTACAAACACTTCCAGACGGCGGTGAAATCCTGCTCGCAGGGCGGCGTGCGCGGCGGCGCAGCAACCTTGTTCTACCCGATGTGGCATCTGGAAGTCGAAAGCCTGCTGGTGCTGAAAAACAACCGCGGCGTGGAAGGCAACCGCGTGCGTCACATGGACTATGGCGTACAGATCAACAAACTGATGTACACCCGCCTGCTGAAAGGGGAAGAGATCACCCTGTTCAGCCCGTCTGACGTCCCGGGCCTGTATGACGCGTTCTTCGCCGATCAGGATGAGTTCGAACGTCTGTATACCAAATACGAAAAAGACGACAGTATCCGTAAACAGCGCGTAAAAGCGGTAGATCTGTTCTCTCTGATGATGCAGGAACGTGCGTCCACGGGCCGTATCTACATTCAGAACGTTGACCATTGCAACACCCATAGCCCGTTCGACCCGCAGGTCGCGCCGGTACGTCAGTCCAACCTGTGCCTGGAAATCGCCCTGCCGACCAGGCCGCTGATGGACGTTAACGACGAAAACGGCGAAATCGCGCTGTGTACGCTGTCTGCGTTTAACCTCGGCGCGATCAACAGCCTTAACGAACTGGAAGAGCTGGCGGTGCTGGCGGTTCGAGCCCTCGACGCGCTGCTGGATTACCAGGACTACCCTATCCCGGCCGCGAAACGTGGCGCTATGGGTCGCCGTACGCTGGGTATCGGCGTCATTAACTTCGCCTACTATCTGGCGAAACACGGCGTTCGCTACTCCGACGGCAGTGCCAACAACCTGACGCACAAAACGTTTGAAGCGATCCAGTACTATCTGCTGAAAGCCTCTAACGAACTGGCGATCGAGCAAGGCGCCTGCCCGTGGTTTAACGAGACCACCTATGCGCAGGGCATTCTGCCGATCGATACTTACAAGAAAGACCTCGACGCGATTGCCAACGAGCCGCTGCATCACGACTGGGAAGCGTTGCGTGAATCCATCAAGACCCACGGCCTGCGTAACTCCACGCTCTCTGCGCTGATGCCGTCCGAGACCTCTTCGCAGATCTCGAACGCGACCAACGGTATTGAGCCGCCGCGCGGTTACGTCAGCATTAAAGCGTCGAAGGACGGCATTCTGCGTCAGGTGGTACCGGACTATGAGCATCTGGGCAAGGCCTACGAACTGCTGTGGGAAATGCCGGGTAACGATGGGTATCTGCAGTTAGTTGGCATCATGCAGAAATTTATCGATCAGTCGATTTCGGCTAACACCAACTATGACCCGACACGCTTCCCGTCAGGAAAAGTGCCGATGCAGCAGTTGCTGAAAGACCTGCTCACCGCCTATAAATTCGGCGTCAAGACGCTGTATTATCAGAACACCCGCGATGGTGCGGAAGATGCCCAGGACGATCTGGTGCCATCCATTCAGGACGATGGCTGCGAAAGCGGCGCATGTAAGATCTGATGAAAGATGCCGGGTGGCGCTACGCTTACCCGGCCTACGATTGCACGGTTTGTAGGCCGGATACGGTGCTTGCCCCTATCCGGCGCTCATCCCACAAAGGACTCACTTCAATGGCATACACCACTTTTTCACAGACGAAAAATGACCAGTTGCTGGAACCGATGTTTTTCGGCCAGCCGGTGAACGTTGCGCGTTACGATCAGCAAAAATATGACATCTTCGAAAAGCTGATTGAAAAACAGCTCTCCTTCTTCTGGCGTCCGGAAGAAGTGGACGTTTCCCGCGACCGCATCGACTACCAGGCGCTGCCGGAGCATGAAAAACACATTTTTATCAGCAATCTGAAGTATCAGACGCTACTGGACTCCATTCAGGGACGCAGTCCGAACGTGGCGCTGCTGCCTCTGATCTCCATTCCGGAGCTGGAGACCTGGGTCGAAACCTGGGCGTTTTCAGAAACAATTCACTCCCGCTCTTACACCCATATCATTCGTAATATCGTCAACGATCCGGCGGTGGTGTTTGATGATATCGTGACCAACGAGCAAATTCAGAAACGCGCTGAAGGCATCGCCAGCTATTATGACGAACTGATTGAGATGACCAGCTACTGGCATCTGCTGGGCGAAGGCACGCACACGGTAAATGGCAAAACCGTCACCGTGAACCTGCGTGAACTGAAGAAAAAGCTGTACCTGTGCCTGATGAGCGTTAACGCGCTGGAAGCCATTCGCTTCTACGTCAGCTTTGCCTGCTCGTTCGCCTTCGCCGAGCGCGAACTGATGGAAGGCAACGCCAAAATCATTCGCCTGATTGCCCGCGACGAAGCGCTGCACCTGACCGGCACTCAGCACATGCTGAACCTGCTGCGTTCCGGCAGCGACGATCCGGAAATGGCGGAGATTGCCGAAGAGTGCAAGCAAGAGTGCTATGACCTGTTTGTCCAGGCGGCGCAGCAGGAAAAAGAGTGGGCAGATTATCTGTTCCGCGACGGCTCAATGATCGGTCTGAACAAAGACATTCTTTGCCAGTACGTGGAATATATCACCAACATCCGCATGCAGGCGGTTGGCCTTGATCTCCCCTTCCAGACGCGCTCCAACCCGATCCCGTGGATCAACACCTGGCTGGTGTCGGACAACGTGCAGGTCGCGCCGCAGGAAGTGGAAGTCAGTTCTTACCTGGTCGGTCAGATCGACTCTGAAGTCGATACCGACGATCTGAGCAATTTCCAGCTCTGATGGGACGCGTTACGCTGCGCATCACTGGCACACAGCTGCTGTGCCAGGATGAGCACCCTTCCCTGCTCGCCGCGCTTGAATCGCATAACGTGGAAGTGGAATATCAGTGCCGCGAAGGCTACTGCGGCTCGTGTCGCATCCGTCTGGTCGCCGGTCAGGTTGACTGGCTCACCGAACCGCTGGCCTTTGTGCAGCCTGACGAAATTTTACCCTGCTGTTGCAGGGCAAAAGGCGATATTGAGATTGAGATGTAACGCGTATTACAGCGCGGCATAATACGCTTTAACCGCCTCCCAGTCCGCTTGCGGAATCGGATGCAGGTTTTTCTCTAACTGGGAAAAGTCGTGCTGCGCGGCTTTACGCCGACGAAAGCGGCGACGGCTTTTTTCCAGATCGAGAAATCCGGCTTCCACTTCACCTTCCGTTTTTACGTAGATGTGACGTACATAGCAACAACCGTGCTGACGGTTCACGGCATGCATCTTTTTGAAGGCCAGCGCCACGGCTTTGAGCATGTCCTGCCGCAGATCATCAGGATAGGGCGTTAGCGCATGCTGGTGGTACCAGTCGGCAATGCTGACAAAGCCGCTCATGTCCTCAGTAACAAGTAACGCGCGCCACTCGCCGTTAACTTTCATCGCGTCGCCATATACGATTTTCGGTACGATAACGCCAGCTCGCGCCAGTTCTTTGATCACCGCGATTTCACGCACAATCGTCGGGCGCCCCCACGGATAACGCAGCGAGTAAAATAGATGTTGCGTCATCCGCTTCACGTACAGCCGGGTTCCGTCCCGCTCAATACACTGTACTCCGCTCATGCCTTTGCGTCGGGAGTTAGGTTCTTCCACCCAATCCCCTTCCGTGGCCCACCAGTCATAAAAGGTTGACTGCAGAACGTCCTGCGCCATCTTTCACCATCCGTTATAGTCACGTGGAAAACGATTTAGACAGGAAATATAGATCGCTTACATAAGAAATACATGAGAAGGTGATGTTCGGTTGCGGACTTCACGCTCGGCTGCGCGGCCAGGAGGGTAAAAATAAAAACTGCACCCGGGTGCGCGAAAAACCGCTTTTGGGTGCAGTGGTAAGGTTGATACGGCGCGGTTTACTCTTTACGCAGGAACACTACCGCTTTATCGGGGAAATCAGTAAACAGCCCGTCAACACCCGCCTGGTTGTAAAGAATGTCATAAAGCTGGTCGACATTCGCGGCGTAGTCCGGCAGTTGATCCGCGCGTACCGTATAAGGATGAACCGTCATCTTATTCTGGTGCGCGTCTTTCACCATGTCAGTCAGGATGATGTTGTCTTTTTTCGACGTCTCATCAATCAGCATATGATAGTCAGGGCCAATGCCATCGGCGTATTCGGCAATCTGCTTCATCGCCCCGGGCTTGAACATCCAGTCATAGCTGTAGTTCACCCATTTTCCGTCCGGCTGTTTTTCCTGAGTCTCATTCCAGTCGGTATACGCAATGAGCTGCACCAGGTTGAGATCCATCCCCATCTTTGGCTCCAGCTCGTTTTTGATGCGCTTGAGTTCCGCGACGTCAAAACTTTGCAGATAAACCTTATCCTGCTTGTCGCTGTAGCCGTACTTTTTCAGCACGTCCAGCGTGGTTGCCGCAATGTCCTTTCCTTCCTGATGGTGGAACCACGGCGCTTTAATTTCCGGATAGATGCCGATGTTTTTGCCGGTAGAGTGATTCAGCCCCTGCACAAACTCGATCTCTTCTTCAAAAGTATGCACGCGGAAATCCGATTTTCCCATCGGGAAACGGCCCGGATAGGTTTGCACCTTCTTGCCGTTTTCCAGGTCGAACCCTTCGGTAAACTTCAGGGATTTGATCTCCTCAAGGGTGAAGTCGATAGCGTAATAGCGTCCGTCTTTCCGCGCGCGATCCGGGAAGCGCTCAGCGACATCAGTGACGCGATCAAGATAGTGGTCATGGAGGACGACCAGCCGGTCGTCCTTCGTCATCACCAGATCCTGCTCCAGGTAATCCGCTCCCTGGGCGTAGGCCATCGCCTTCGCAGGCAGCGTATGCTCCGGCAGATAGCCGCTTGCGCCGCGGTGCGCAATCACCACTTTGTCGTTATCGCTGGCAGCCAGCGCGCTGCTTCCCAGCACCATCCCGCTCATCATCAGCGCCAGGCTCAGGTTCTTAAACGTCGTTTTCATTACATTAGCCTCCGTTGCGTTTCAGCATCATCTCCTGGTGATGGCGTTTCTCGCCGAACATGACGATAACCAGCAGGACCACCGCCAGAATGCTGCCGCCAATCATCACCATGAAGCCGCCGTCCCAGCCGAAGAAGTCAACGGTGTAACCCACTATCGCGCTCGCCGCCACAGAACCGCCGAGATAGCCAAACAGACCGGTAAAGCCTGCCGCAGTCCCTGCCGCTTTTTTCGGCGCCAGTTCCAGCGCATGCAGACCAATCAACATAACCGGACCGTAAATCAGGAAGCCGATAACGATCATGCAAATCATGTCGACAGTCGGGTTGCCCGCCGGGTTCATCCAGTAGACGATGGTCGCAATGGTCACCAGGGTCATAAAGAATACGCCGGTGGCGCCACGGTTGCCGCGGAACACTTTATCCGACATCCAACCGCACAACAGGGTGCCCGGAATGCCTGCATATTCATACAAGAAATAAGCCCAGGACGATTTATCCAACGCAAAATGCTTCACTTCCTTCAGATAGGTCGGCGACCAGTCGAGGATGCCGTAGCGCAGCAGATAAACAAAGACGTTAGCGATAGCGATGTACCACAACAGTTTGTTCGGCAACACGTACTGCATGAAAATCTGCTTCGCGGTCAGCTCTTCTTCCGCTTTTTCGTTGTAGTCGTCCGGATAATCGTTTTTGTACTCTTCGATCGGCGGCAGGCCGCAGGACTGCGGCGTGTCGCGCATCATGGCGAAAGCAAAGAGCGCAACGATGATGGCGCCAAACGCAGGCATATACAGCGCGGCTTTCCAGTCGTTAAACCATGCCATACCAAGCAGGAACAGCAGTGGAGGGATCCCGCCGCCGACGTTATGCGCGCAGTTCCATACCGACACGATTCCGCCGCGCTCTTTCTGCGACCACCAGTGCACCATAGTACGACCACACGGCGGCCACCCCATCCCCTGGAACCAGCCACACAGGAATAACAGGACAAACATAATGGCAATGCTCGATGTCGCCCACGGCACAAAGCCCATGAACAGCATAACCGCCGCCGCGAGAATCAGACCGGCAGGAAGGAAAACGCGCGGATTCGAGCGGTCGGACACCGACCCCATGATGAATTTCGAAAATCCGTAAGCGATGGAAATCCCTGACAGCGCAAAACCGAGATCGCCGCGCGAAAACCCTTGCTCCACCAGATACGGCATGGCCAGCGCGAAGTTCTTGCGCACCAGGTAATACGCGGCATAGCCAAAGAATATCCCCAGGAAAATCTGCCAACGGAGCCGACGATAGGTCGGATCAATCTCCGCTTGCGGCAAGCGCGCTTTATGCGCGGCTGGTTTAAAAATACTCAACATAATGTAGCCTCCGTGGCCCGTCTCTTTATAAGTGGTCAACACCGCAGTTCGTACAAACAACCCCGCTGCTTCCAGTGTGGCCGCGATGTTAAGTAAAGATACATGCGGTTAATGTGAATTACAGCACATATTGTTACAGTTTTATGACAAATGTTCAGAAAGGCGCACGAAATCACGTTTCATTTTCGAATCATGAGCGAATATGCGCGAAATCAAACAAACCATGCGTTTTATGTGGCTAAATGATAAAAAACGAACTGTGAGGGAAAACAATGAAAACTCGCGACTCGCAAACTGCTGACGTGATTATCATTGGTGGAGGCGCCACGGGGGCCGGTATTGCCCGTGACTGCGCGCTACGCGGCCTGCGCGTTATTTTAGTTGAACGCCACGACATCGCCACCGGCGCGACCGGGCGCAACCACGGTCTGCTGCACAGCGGCGCGCGCTATGCGGTCACTGACGCAGAGTCCGCCCGCGAGTGCATCAGCGAAAACCAGATTTTAAAACGTATCGCCCGTCACTGCGTTGAACCGACGGACGGTCTGTTTATTACCCTGCCCGAAGACGACCTCGCATTCCAGGCCACGTTTATTCGCGCCTGCGAAGAGGCCGGGATCCGCGCAGAGGCGATCGATCCGCAGCAGGCGCGCATAATTGAACCCTCAGTCAATCCACAGCTGACTGGCGCGGTAAAAGTCCCTGACGGCACGGTCGATCCGTTCCGCCTCACGGCGGCGAATATGCTTGATGCGAAGGAGCATGGCGCAGTGATTCTGACCGCTCATGAAGTGACCGGCCTGATCCGCGAAGGGGCAACGGTCAGCGGCGTGCATGTACGCAATGCGCTGACTGGCGAAACGCAAACGCTGCATGCGCCAGTGGTGGTCAATGCCGCCGGGATCTGGGGGCAACGAATCGCGGAATACGCCGACCTGAGCATCCGCATGTTCCCGGCGAAAGGATCGCTGCTGATTCTGGATCACCGTATTAATCAGCATGTGATAAACCGCTGCCGTAAGCCGTCCGATGCCGATATTCTGGTGCCGGGCGACACCATTTCACTCATTGGCACCACCTCAACCCACATTGATTACAACGATATCGACAGCAACCGCGTCACCGCCGAGGAAGTGGATATTCTGCTGCGTGAAGGGGAAAAACTGGCGCCCGTGATGGCGAAGACCCGTATCCTGCGTGCATACTCCGGAGTAAGGCCGCTGGTCGCCAGCGACGACGATCCGAGCGGACGCAACGTCAGCCGCGGTATAGTGCTGTTCGACCATGCGGAACGCGATGGTCTGGACGGATTTATCACCATTACCGGCGGCAAACTGATGACCTACCGCCTGATGGCGGAGTGGGCCACCGATGCGGTCTGTCGCAAACTGGGTAATACTCGCCCCTGCATGACCGCCGACACGCCGCTGCCTGGTTCGCACGAACCGACAGAAACCACCCTTAAGCGCGTGATCTCCCTGCCCGCGCCGTTGCGCGGCTCCGCCGTTTATCGCCACGGCGATCGCACGCCGGCGTGGTTAAGCCAGGGACGTCAGCATCGCAGCGTGGTTTGCGAATGTGAAGCCGTCACCGCTGGCGAAGTCCAGTACGCGGTGGAAAATTTAAACGTGAACAGCCTGCTTGACCTGCGCCGCCGTACCCGCGTAGGCATGGGCACCTGCCAGGGTGAACTGTGCGCCTGCCGTGCCGCCGGATTGCTGCAACGTTTTAATATCACCACCGCCACACAATCCATCAGCCAACTCTCTGATTTCTTAAATGAACGCTGGAAAGGCGTGCAGCCTATCGCCTGGGGCGACGCGCTGCGCGAAAGCGAATTCACCCGCTGGGTATACCAGGGCTTATGTGGTCTGGAAAAGGAGCCGCGCGATGAGATTTGATACAGTCATTATGGGCGGCGGTCTGGCCGGACTCCTCTGCGGTTTGCAGTTGCAAAAACATGGCCAGCGCTGTGCGATCGTCACCCGCGGGCAGAGCGCGCTGCACTTCTCCTCCGGTTCGCTGGATCTGCTCAGCGCATTACCGGATGGACAACCGGTAACGGATATCGCTGCCGGTCTGGACGCACTGCAAAAACAGGCGCCTGCCCACCCTTATTCACAACTGGGAACAGAACATGTGCTACAGCTTGCACAGCAAGCACAGGCAGTGCTGCAGGCATCCGGCGCGCAGATGCAGGGCGACGTAAGGCAATCGCATCAGCGCGTCACCCCGCTGGGCACGCTGCGGACAACCTGGCTTAGCGCGCCGGAAATTCCGGTCTGGCCGCTTACCGCAAAACATTTGTGCGTGGTCGGTATCACCGGTCTGCTCGATTTTCAGGCGCATCTTGCCGCCGCCTCTCTGCAGCAGGCCGGTTTGACGGTCGACACGGCGGAGATCGACCTGCCCGAACTGGACGTGCTACGCGACAACGCCACGGAGTTTCGCGCGGTGAACATTGCGCGTTTTCTTGACAACGAAGACAAATGGCCGCTGCTGTTCGACGCGCTGTTACCCGTGGCGAAAAGCTGCGAGATGGTGATGATGCCCGCCTGCTTTGGCCTCGCGGATGAGCGCCTATGGCGCTGGCTCAACGCGCGCCTGCCGTGTCCGCTGACGCTGCTGCCGACCCTGCCGCCGTCTGTGCTGGGCATTCGTCTGCATAATCAGCTTCAGCGCCAGTTTGTACGTCAGGGCGGGATCTGGATGCCAGGCGATGAAGTGAAGAAAGTGACCTGCAAAAACGGCGCGGTGAGCGAAATCTGGACCCGCAATCATGCTGATATTCCACTCCGTCCGCGCTTCGCGGTACTGGCCAGCGGCAGCTTCTTCAGCAGTGGGCTGGTGGCTGACCGTCAGGGCATTCGCGAACCGATTCTTGGACTGGATGTTCAGCAAACGGCCAACCGTGCCGGGTGGTACCGACAAGATTTCTTTGACGCCCAACCCTGGCAGCAGTTTGGCGTCACCACCGACGCAGCGTTACGTCCATCTCTGGCCGGGCAAACGGTAGAAAACCTGTTTGCCATTGGTTCGGTGCTCGGCGGATTCGACCCGATAACCCAGGGATGCGGCGGCGGCGTCTGCGCCGTCACCGCCTTACACGCCGCCCATGAGATCGCAAAACGTGCAGGAGGTGAGCAATGAGCGATACCCGTTTTGAAAGTTGCATCAAGTGCACAGTGTGCACCACCGCCTGTCCGGTCAGCCGCGTCAATCCCGGTTATCCCGGCCCCAAACAGGCCGGACCCGACGGCGAGCGTCTGCGTCTGAAAGACGGTGCGCTATACGATGAGGCGCTGAAATATTGCATTAACTGCAAGCGCTGCGAAGTGGCGTGTCCGTCTGATGTGAAGATTGGCGATATCATTCAGCGCGCGCGGGCAAAATATGACACTTCGCGCCCGTCGCTACGCAATTTCATCCTCAGCCATACGGATCTGATGGGAAGCGTCTCTACGCCGTTCGCCCCGGTGGTGAATACCGCAACATCGCTAAAACCGGTGCGCCAGTTGCTTGATTACGCGCTAAAAATCGACCATCGTCGCACCCTGCCCAAATACTCGTTTGGCACCTTCCGTCGCTGGTATCGCAGCGTAGCGCAGCAGCAGGCGCAGTATAAGGATCAGGTCGCCTTCTTTCATGGTTGTTTTGTCAATTACAACCATCCGCAACTCGGAAAGGACTTAATTAAGGTACTGAACGCCATGGGCACCGGCGTCCAGTTGTTGAGCAAAGAGAAGTGTTGCGGGGTACCGCTTATCGCCAACGGTTTCACCGACAAAGCGCGTAAGCAGGCGGTGACGAACGTCGAATCGCTGCGCGAAGCGATTGCGGTAAAAGGCATCCCCGTTATCGCCACCTCCTCCACCTGTACCTTCGCCCTGCGCGACGAGTATCCGGAAGTGCTGGATGTCGACAACCGCGGTCTCCGAGAGCACATCGAACTGGCGACCCGCTGGCTGTGGCGCAGACTTGATGAAGGCAAAACGTTGCCGTTGAAAACGCTGCCGCTGAAAGTGGTTTATCACACGCCGTGCCACATGGAAAAAATGGGCTGGACGCTGTATACCCTTGAACTGCTGCGCCGGATACCGGGTCTGGAGCTAACGGTGCTGGACTCTCAGTGCTGCGGAATCGCCGGAACCTATGGCTTTAAGAAAGAGAACTACCCCACCTCGCAGTCCATTGGCGCGCCGCTGTTTAAGCAGATTGAAGAGAGCGGCGCCGATCTGGTGGTCACCGACTGCGAAACCTGCAAATGGCAAATTGAGATGTCCACCAGCAAACGCTGCGAACATCCGATAACGCTGTTAGCGCAGGCGCTCGGTTAACGCACTTACCTGACGGCGCAAAACGCAGAGCCTGAACATCACATCCATGCCGGATTGCATCCGGCATTTTTGCGTGATTCTTTCCATAAAACTGTATACGTTGCAACCGCAAGCAACTTTCCCTCGTCCCGCCGCGCAAAGCCTGTATTCAACTAATGCAACCCGCGCCATCAGCCTGTAACGTCACGACAACACAATGTTAAGGTGACGGACTACCATGACGCATTCAACCACATCCACTCCGCACGATGCGGTGTTTAAAAAGCTGATTTCCAGTCCTGAAGTGGCACGGGACTTTCTCACTATCCACCTTCCCGCGCCATTGCGCGAAATGTGCGATTTAACAACGCTCAGGCTGGAAGCCACCACGTTTATCGAACAGGATCTCCGCGCATATTATTCTGACGTCGTGTGGTCGCTGAAAACAAAAGAAGGCGAAGGCTATATCTATTGCGTCATTGAACATCAGAGCACTGCCGTGCCGCATATGGCCTTTCGGCTCATGCGCTATGCCACCGCCGCCATGCAACATCATCTGGATGCCGGGCATAAAACGCTGCCGCTGGTGATCCCGATGCTGTTTTACCACGGCGTGCAAAGTCCGTATCCCTGGTCGCTAAACTGGCTGGACGAATTTGATAATCCGCAGCTGGCACGGCAGCTCTATACGGAGGCCTTTCCGCTGGTGGACATAACGGTGGTGCCTGACGATGAAATCATGCAACACCAGCGCGTTGCTCTGCTTGAGCTTATGCAAAAGCATATCCGGGATCGCGATCTGATGGGTCTGGTTGACCGGCTGGTGACGCTGTTAATTAACGGTATTGCTAATGACAGCCAGCTGCAAACGCTGTTTAATTATCTGGTGCAGTACGGCGATGCGACGCGCTTTAGCGAGTTTATCCGCGAGGTCGCCGAACGTTCCCCCCATCATAAGGAGAGACTGATGACAATTGCAGAACGACTGCGGCAGGAAGGCCACCGTCATGGATTGCAGGAGGGGCTGCAAAAAGGCCTGCAGCAAGGATTACACGAAGGTAAGCGAACAGGCACCAGAGAAGAGGCGCTGCGCATTGCGCGAATGATGATCGAGAAAGGGATCGAACGTGATTTGGTGCTGACCATCACCGGTATCTCTGTTGATGAGGTCATAGCCAGCCACCACTGATGCCATAAGCAGGCCGGATAAGCGAAGCGTCGCCATCCGGCACGTTTACTCAGTAGCTACTTTTTACCGGGGTCGCTGAACCGACAGCTTTAAACATCGCCAGTCGGCGATCCAGCGCCTCGGTATAAAGCATGGTATCGACGCCCACGGCGACGAAGTTAGCCCCCCACTGCAGGCATTTTTTCGCCATGGCCGGGTCAACCGCGAGGAACCCTGCCGCTTTACCGGCGGCGCGTATGCGAGCAATGCTTTCCTGAATGATGCGCTGCACGTCCGGGTGTCCGGCGTTATCCGGATAACCCAGCGACGCAGAGAGATCCGCCGGGCCAATAAACACGCCGTCAATGCCGTCCACGTCGAGAATAGCGTCGAGATTGTCGAGCGCCGTTTTGCTTTCGACCTGTACCAGCAGGCACAGCGATTCGTTGGCCTGCGCCATGTAGTTGTCGATACGTCCCCAGCGTGCCGCCCGCGCGACGCTGGCCCCTACGCCGCGCTCGCCAAGCGGTGGGTAACGGGTGGCGGCAACCACCTGACGCGCCTGTTCGGCGGTATCGACCATCGGGATTAGCAGCGTTTGCGCACCGATATCCAGGACTTGTTTAATCAGCGCTTTGCTTCCCTCAACCGGCCGGATCACCGGCTGGCTGGCATACGGCGCGATAGCCTGTAATTGATGATACAGATCCTGCACCGTATTCGGTGCGTGTTCACCGTCGATCAGCAGCCAGTCATAACCGGAGGTCGCGGCAATTTCCGCCATATAAGACGTGGTCGAACTCAGCCACAGCCCAATTTGCACTTCCCCTTTTTGTAAACCTTCCTTAAAAGGGTTTGCTAACAATGCGTTCATAATGATCCTTACAACGTGGATAAAATTATTGATGCGCAGCACCCGGTTGCGACGCGGCACGGTTCACGCTCAGAGTGAAGATGATTAACGCGCCAATGATGGCGACCCCGGCCAGAGTCAGCAGACCCGCCGCATCGCTGGCGAACATCGTTTCCGCCTTCACGCGCAGGATCGGTGCGATAAATCCCCCTACCGCGCCAAACAGGTTAACAAAGCCGATCCCCGCCGCCAGCGCCGTACCCGAAAGCAGCTGCGTCGGCATGGTCCAGAACACCGGTTGTACCGCAATAAAGCCCACCGCCGCGACGCAAAGCGCCAGTATCGCCAGCACCGGAGAAACCAGCCCGGAAAGCCCAATACCAATGCCAGCCGCTAACAGCGTCAGCGCGGCGACATTTCGGCGATCGCCGGTGCGGTCGGAATAGCGCGGGATGAGCCAGGTGCCAAACAGCGCGGCGACCCACGGAATGGCGGTGACCACCGACGCGGTGAACCCCACTTTGGTGCCCAACAACGCCGCCACCTGCGTCGGCAGAAAGAAGATCAGGCCGTACACCGCCACCTGGATCGTCAGGTAAATGATCGCCAGTTGCCAGACGCGTCCGTTACGCAGGGCATCGGTGAGTTTTGACGTGACTTTCTTCTCTTCTTCGCTCGCCAGTTGGCTTATCAGCGCGGCCTTTTCTTCTGCGCTCAGGAAACGTGCCTGTTGCGGCGTGTCGTCCAGCCAGAAAAACGTGAACACGCCTGCGCCAACCGCCAGTAAACCTTCGATAACGAACATCCAGAACCATCCCGGATGCCCCATGAAGCCGTGCATTTCCAGCAGCGCGCCGGAAAGCGGCGACCCCAGCGTCAGCGCCAGCGGCGCGCCCATATAGAACAGCCCCATAATGCTTGCGCGGGTGCGCTGCGGGAACCACTGCGAGGTCAGATAGATCATGCCGGGGAAGAAACCGGCTTCCGCCGCCCCCAGCAGGGTACGAATAATCAGGAATTTCGCCTCTGTATCCGCCCACGCCATCGCCGCGGAGAGAAAGCCCCACAGCAGCGTGGTGGTGCCGATCCAGGTTCTCGCCCCCAGTTTGCGCATCAGCAGGTTGGCAGGCACCCCGAGAAAGGCGTAGACCACGAAGAAAATCCCCGCCCCCAGCGCATAGGCTTCATTGCTTAGCCCGGTATCAATTTGATAGGTCTCTTTGGCGAAGCCAATATTCGAACGATCCAGAAACGCCAGTACGTACAGCGTGAGCATGAACGGGATCAAACGCGCGCGGTTTTTCTTTACGACGCGGTCAAGCAAAGTGGTACTCATAGCAAGATCCTCAACAGGGAGGGCGTTGCCGGATAAACGGCAACGCACAGGTCATTAGTGGCTATAAGGGCGTTTCAGGTTGCAGTCGCGGTTAAGCTCGACGCCAAATCCAGGCTTATCCAGTACAGATTTATGAATGCGTCCGTTCACCGGCACCGGCTCATCGAGCAGGATCGGGTCAAACTGCGGGCGCATCGTTGAACAGTCCGGGCTGGTCATCAGGAATTCGCTGAATGGCGTATTCGTGAAGGTAATGACCGCGTGATGCGAATAGACCGAGGAACCGTGTGGCACCACCAGCTGTCCGCGCGCTTTGGCGATAGCGGCGATCTCGACCAGTGTGGTCAGGCCGCCGCACCAGCCCACATCCGGCTGCATAATGTCGATGCCGGTTTCCGACAAGGTGCGGAAAGACTGGAGGGTGCCGTGATGCTCACCGCTGGTGACCATCATCCCCGCCGGCGCATTGCGCTTCAGTTCGCGGTAGCCTTCGTACTGCTGCGGCGGCAGACACTCTTCAATCCATTTCAGATTGTAAGGCGCACAGGCGTGGGCCAGTTTGGTGGCATAGTTCACGTCCTGGCTCATCCAGCAGTCGAGCATCAGCCAGAAGTCCGGGCCACATTTCTCGCGCATATCGGCGACCATTGCCGCGTCTTTACGGATCCCCGCATCGCCGTCATACGGCCCCCAGTGGGTCGGCATTTTCCCGCCGATAAAGCCCATCCCTTTCGCCAGATCAGGACGGGCGCCAGTGGCATAGAACTGAATTTCGTCCCGCACTGCGCCGCCAAGCAGTTTGTAAACCGGCAGGCCAACGACTTTACCGAACAGATCCCACAACGCCAGATCGACGCAGGAAATCGTGTTCATGACCAGACCGCCGGAACCGGAATAGTACATGGTCGCGCCAAGCATTTGATCGTGTATCAGTTTGATGTCGCTGACACATTTCCCTTCGATAAACCGATTGAGATGCTTTTCAACGATAAAACAGCCCATCTCGCCCGCCGTGGAAACGGCAAAGCCCGTCTGGCCGTTATCGGCTTCGACTTCCACAATCAGCGTGCCCAGTACGTTGATCCCGAAAGACTGACGCGACTGTTCGTACTCGCGATATTTACTCATCGGCGTGGCGATGTGATCGTCAATCCAGTGATTGGCCCCCTGATCGTGATAGTCACCGCCGCCAGCGCCTTTTTCAGCCGTAGCGCCGCCGGTAAACCAGGCGCGAACATGTTTAATTTTAGGTAGGGTCATGATGTTCTCCATTTATGATGCGAGTGAATCGAAGGGACTTTTCCATCCCAGAAGGCGTGAAATATCCTTCGCGCAGGCAATCGCCTTCCCGGCCAGATAATCACGGTTCTCATCGTTGATTTGTAATCGGGTGCCGACCACCGAAATGGCGGCGGCGGGTTCATTGTTGGCATTAAAAACTGGCGCGGCGACGCAACGCACGTCCGGGTAATCTTCACCGTTGTCAAAGCTCCATCCACGCTGGCGGATGCGCTCCAGTTCGTCGCTAAGCTGTTGCGGATCGGTAATGGTCGTCGGCGTCGCCTTTTCCCATACCAGTTGCGCAATGATGGCTTTGCGCACCGGCGCCGGTTGCCAGGCCAGCAGACATTTGCCGATACCGGAACGATAGAGCGAAAGGCTTTTACCTTCGTGGGAGCGAACGCTGATGGTGGAGGAAGATTCCACTTTCAGGATGTAGTAAGCACTCTCGTGATCGATGATCCCCAAATGGCAGAGCATGCCGGTTTCATCCATCAACTGTGTCAGGCGCGGGCGTGCCAGTTCACGCAGATCCATTTTGCTAAGCGCATGTCCGGAAAGCTCCACCAGTTTGGTCCACAGGCAAAAATTCTCCTGATGGTCGACGCTGATAAATCGCTGGCGCTTCAGTTCGTTGAGCAGCAGATACGCGGTGCTCTTGGGAATGCCCAGCGTCTCAATGATCGTCGCCGCGCTGCACGGGCCAATCCTCGCGATCAGATTAAGGATGTCGATGGCGCGGGTAAGCGCCGGCACTTTACTTGATTCCAACATACTGGACTCCAGTCTGAGATACTGGAATCAGTGTGATCGGTACGCGGGGGGAAATTTGTGAAGCACATCAAATCGCGCCTCACTTCCAGTAGAATGGAAAAAAAATGAGGAAAAATGTGAATAAACGCACGGATTTTTTCGGCGGGAGTACAGCAGGTTGGACAAGCATGACGGCTTATTGCCGGATGGCGACTGACGCCACGGTGGGCATCTTAAAAAGCGCTATCGCCCAGGCCCGGTATGCCGTAACGCAACCGGGCAGTGTGCCGGATACTTTTTTACAAGCGAGTCAGCGCGATCACAGCGTAAACGACTCGACCACCTCAATCCAGCCGTGCTCTGTCGCGATCTCCTGATGGTTAAGCCAGCGGCGCAGCATATTCAGCGCCATCATCGCGCAGACTTCCTGACGCACCTGCAAGCTATGCCGTGTGACGCTAAAATGAACCCGTAGCGCCCAGGTGCCGTCTGGCGTGGCCAGGGCAAAATTAAGATGTTCGTTTTCCAGGCCGGATACCGCCAGCGCCAGACCGGCATAATGGTTACCGCGACGCTCGTTCGTCCAGTGCGCGGTTTGCGCCAGCGTTTCTTCCTGAGAAGGCACCACTTCACTGGCCAGAAGCGGCGCGCCCGCCCTTGAAAGCTGCAACGCCACCAGCCCTGCGGTGTACTGCTCGCTGAGCGTCAGGCTAAGCTGCCTTTTCTGCAGTTCACGGGCAATTTGCGCAGGCAGGCCTTCCGTGCCTTCAAAGATCAGGCTTTGTCCGGCAACGCGCTTCACCTCCTGCCACAGAGTTTGCATCGCTTCACGCTGGGCGTATGGGCCAGTGAGCTTCAACTCGATGATCGGCATTGACGAACGATACCCCAGCGTCACCCCTTCCGGCAGCGTCAGCGAGTCGAGGCTTTGGGCAAGATCGCTTTCCGAACGTCCAAAGGTCGTCAGACGCAGACACAGCGGTGCTTCGCTCAGCGCGAAGCGTTCACGCAGGCGCGGCAAGATCTCGTGCTCAATCATCACCTTAAATTCAGACGGCACGCCCGGCGTGAAAAACATCAGGCAGCGATTCAACTGAACCGCAAAGCCACAGGCGGTCCCGACCGGATTGTTGATAAACTCGGCGCTGGCCGGCAGCTCCGCCTGTTTGCGGTTGCTGGGCGCCATCGCCCGACCGCGCTCGCGGAAAAAACGCGCCATTTCAGCAAGCCAGGGTTCATGTAACACCAGCCCCTCCCCCTTTGCCGTCGCCGCCGCCAGGGCGCTCAGATCATCGCTGGTGGGGCCCAGCCCGCCATTGACGATCAGAACATCTGCGTGCTGGCTGCGCTCGCGCAAAACGGCGACCAGGTCGTCAAGATTGTCGCCCACCGTGTTGCGACGCGTTAAGGGTAATCCCTGATTAAAGAAAAAATCGGCCAGCCAGGCGGCGTTAGTGTCGACAATTTGCCCATGCAACACTTCATCCCCGGTGGATAGCATCTCCACGTGTAACATCGTGTTCTCCTGCTTTTATGATGCAAACACTATAACGCATGAAGAAGGAGGAGGAGAAAAAAACAGGCGCGGCAGGACGCCGCGCCGAAGCGATTAGAAGCTGGCGTTAACCCCAACATACGGACCGTCAGCAATTGCGTTGTCGCGGTTGCCGTCTTTGCCCGCCAGATTCAGATAGCGATAGCCCGCTTCAATGCTCAGCGGACGCAGAAGGGTCCAGCGTGCGCCAGCGTTAGCTTCTTCATAGCTGTCAATACCGCTGGACAGCGAGTCCGGTGAGTAATAGTACTCGCCAAACAGACGGAAGCTGTCGCCAATCGGCCACTGCAGCCCGCCGCCGACCGCCGCCGCGTAACCTTCTTCACCATCCTTGGGATTGGTATAAATGCCTTTGCCGCCGACCGTTGCCAGCATGGGTCCAAGAGGAATATTTAACCCCAAACCCAGACCTGCGGCGTCGCCGTCGTCATCGTTGTGCATCCAGTTACCGCTCAGCGCCAGGCCGCTGGACTCCGTACCAAATCCAACACCGAGATTGGTGTAATCTTCCCCCGCCTGACCGCTGATACTCATCGCATTCACGGTCGCAGACACGAACAGCATTCCAGCCAGTCCAACTATTACGCTTTTTTTCATTTTTACCCTTTCCAGCAAGCAATTGCGCAAAACGTCCCAAAACCGCCGGATTGTACTGTCATTAACGCAGGAATCAAGGTGTTAAAAAATGGTTAGTTCAGGGTTTTGTAACTAAATAAGATCGGTCTGGTAAGGGGAAACGGTAACGAAATCCGTATAGCCAATAGGGGCTTGCCCAGGATCAATTTTTTATTGATCAATCTTCCTTACATTAATTCCCGGTTTTGTCTGGAAAAGAGACGTTTTTTACTCGTGTTGTCAGGCGATATGCTTTTCGCTGGCACATTTACCTCTGCTTTAAGGAACATTATCGTGCGTCAAAGGACTATTGTTTGCCCCTTAATACAGAATAATGGCAGTTACCTGTTGTGCCAGATGGCCGACGATCGCGGTGTTTTTCCGGGTCAATGGGCCTTATCAGGCGGTGGCGTGGAGCCGGGGGAGCTAATTGAAGACGCCCTGCGTCGTGAGATCCGCGAAGAGCTCGGAGATGAATTGATACTGAGTGATATTAAACCCTGGACGTTCAGCGATGATATCCGTACTAAAACCTATCCGGACGGTAGTCAGGAAGAGATCTACATGATTTACCTGATCTTTGACTGCATTGCCGCTAACCGTGAAGTGCATATTAACGAAGAGTTTCAGGCCTTCGCCTGGGTCAAACCGGAAGATTTACCGAAATATGATCTGAATATCGCCACGCGAAAAACGTTGGGACTGAAAGGATTACTTTAACAGAACATGACAGCCTTTATGGCTGTCATTGAGACGCTGATGAGATAAGCTTTTATTATTGAATCATCAATTGACCATCTAAATAAAGCTTACCGTGATCGGCATGCATCACTAAAGCGTCCAGATATCCCGGATCGTATTTAACGCCGCGCATATTTTCCGCCAGCCACGTCAGACAATGATTATGCGTAAAAATAACCGTATTTTTACCCTGTGACTGTTTGGCGAGGCGTAGAATAGCCCGTTGCGTTCCGCCTCCACATGTACGCATCGCGTTATCCACGGTGAGTTTCTTACCGCCGGAAAACCACGTCGCCGACTGAATAGTGCGTACGGCAGGACTGGCAAATAATGAATAATCGTTAATTTGTGCGGCGAACGTCTCTCCACGCGCCCTGGCCTGATGCGCGCCGTATGCGGTAATACCGGTTTTATCTGACAGACAGGGATGTTCGGAACGATCGCAGCGCTCAGCATGGCGAAACAGAACGATGACGGGGTGCTGCTTTGCCAGCAAGGCGAGCGTCGGGGTATTGATGCGCGGCAAACCGTTGCTGCTCCACGCCACCTTGCCGCTAACACCAATCAGAACAACCAGACTGACGATCAAAATAGCGGCATATTTTCGGGAATGAGAAAAATACTGGAAAAAAGCTGACACGTCACTTTCCACGCAATAAAAATAAATAAAATGTGGTCTACCTTTCGGTTTACCAGTCGAAAATTCGTGTCGTGAAAATGCCTTAAAATCTGAATAAAAGCAAAGGTTATTCAGGCGAATAATCCCTTTTTCGTCTTTATTTTATTTCTTAAGGTTAAATTAATGTTCGCCTGCTAATATTGCATTACCCGCTATTTAATAATTATTTCCCGAAGAGTTTAATGACGTTTTTCGGGGAGATTGCTCCCCCCGCGTATTCATTATCGATCCGCGTAAATCTGTCGCACCCAGTCGGTCAACGCCCGGCGTGAAATTTTGATGCCGCCGTTTTTAAGCGTATCCGGCAAGATCAACCACCCCACCGGCTGCTGGAAACGCGCCAGCTTGTCTTTCACCCATTCGCGAAGGTCCGGAACCGCTTCGCTGGCGTCATATTCCACGACCGCAACGGGACGTTGGCCGAACTCGGCATCCGCCACGGGAACAATAAAGACCTGTTGCACCTGCGGATGGGCGGCAATCACCCGCTCAACCTCTTCCGGTTGGATCCCTTCGCCACCGCTAAAAAAGAGATTATCCAGCCGCCCGAGAAGGGTTAATTTATTATTAGACAGCACACCGCGATCGCGTGTAGCAAACCATCCTTCGTCGTTAACCAGCGGCGCCAGTCTGCCGTTTCGCCAGTAACCTGCCGCCATGCTCGCCGCACGCAGCCACACTTCGTCATTAACAACGTTGACTTCGCGTCCCGGTAACGGCTCCCCGACGTCCGCCTGCCCATCGGCCTCTTTGGCGCATACCGTCGAGGCAAATTCGGTCAGTCCGTAGCCGCACCAACAGCGAATGCCCTGCGCGCGCGCCTGCTCCGTTAATGCAACCGGGATCGCCGCGCCGCCGAGCAGCACCGCCTTCAGCGAAACGGGCGTCTGGTTCATCAGCAACCGCCACAGTTGCGTTGGCACCAGCGACGCATGGGTGCATCCGGCCAGCATCTGCTCCAGCGGCTGTTTTTCCCGTACGGTCATCCGCGCGCCGGCAAACAGCCAGCGCCATAAGATGCCCTGACCGGAGACGTGAAACAGCGGCAGGGAAAGCAGCCAGTCGTCGTCTTTGCCGAAGGGTATCAGCGAGAGGACGCCTTCGGCGCTGGCGAGATGCGCCTTGCAGGTATGCACGGCGGCCTTAGGCAAACCGGTAGAGCCGGACGTCAGCGTCATTGAACTCAGACGCTGTGGTTGCCAGGCCACGCCATGATCGCCCGCCTCTTCCCGCATCGTCAGCGTCGTCAAAAAAGCAAAGGGATTGTCGCCTTCGCGATCCAGCGCAAACTGTAACGTCAGATCCGGCAGCAGCGTGGACAGAAGCGACTGCGGAAGCTGCGGGTTGATCGGCAGAACACGCGCGCCGCACTGCAATAGCGCCAGCCACGCCAACAGCGTCTGAGGATGGTTCCAGGCGCGCAGCATTACCCCACTGCCTTCCACCACGCCCTGCGCGGCAAAGCCGCCCGCCAGCGCGTTAATGCGCTGGCAGAGCGCTTGCCAGGTGAGTACCTCATCATTCAGGCGCAGAGCGGGCGCATCCCCTCTTACCTGCCGCCAGTGACGCCACGGCCAGTCAGAAAAGCTCATTGCACCCGTTCCAGCGCATCAAGTTCTGTACACGGTAGCGTGCTGCCCGGCCAGCGGCGAAGCTGCTGCGTCTGCATCAGGTTCAGGGTGTCGAGACCGGGAATGGTCTGCGGCGTCAGCCACGCGGCAATACGCGCCAACTGCGTTAAACCCAGGCTCGATTCAAGGGACGAACTGATCACCGCCGTCAGCCCCAGCGCATGTGCGGACTCAACCTGTTGACGAACCTTGTCCAGCGAGCCGGTCAGCGTCGGCTTGATCACCACCGCGCGGACGCCCTCTTCCGCCTCGAAGGCGAAGTCGGCATCGCGCAGGCTTTCATCCCAGGCGATGGCAATACCGGTCTCACGGGCAAATGCCCGGGAATCGTCGCGGGTTTTACACGGTTCTTCCAGGAAAGCGATGCGATGGCGATAGTCCGGGTTGACGTACTTCGCAAATTGTTGCGCTTTCAGCGGTGTCCAGGCACGGTTGGC
Organism: Citrobacter sp. Cs237; assembly: GCF_030332325.1. NCBI lineage: Bacteria > Pseudomonadati > Pseudomonadota > Gammaproteobacteria > Enterobacterales > Enterobacteriaceae > Citrobacter > Citrobacter sp. Cs237. Next base: position 84,973 of record NZ_JAOWIB010000102.1, read on the forward strand.
ATCCAGACGCAGATGCAGTTCCGGTATCGCCTCCAGCAGCAGGTTAACCACCATGCCGTCGCGTACCGCTTCGTACAGGCCGACTTTAATCTTCGCCACTTTTTCGCCAGGCATGTCGGCCAGTTGCAGCACCAGATCGTCCGGATCGCCGGTACACAGCGGCGCGGCGCGATAGTCCGCCGCCGCGGGCAGCATTCCCGTCAGTTCCGCCTGCGCGCAGCTGACGCCAAACGCCACCGACGGCATATCCGGCAGTAACTCGCCGCCCAGCAGCCAGTCGTTAACCCAGGCCAGCAGGGCCACCTGCGCATCTTCAACGGTTTCGAGGCTAAAGCCTGGCAGCGGGGAGATCTCTCCCCACCCTTCCTGTTCGCCGTCACGCAGACAGACATACAGCCCGTCGCGGGTTTTTAACCGCCTGTCACGCAGAACCACCCCCGCGTCCATGGGGATCTGCCAGCGGTATACCTGCGCGCTACGCATTACGGATTCCGTTTGAATTTGCTGAAATCAGGCTGACGTTTCTGGTTGAAGGCGTTACGGCCTTCCTGACCTTCTTCCGTCATATAGAACAGCATGGTGGCATTTCCCGCCAGTTCCTGCAGACCCGCCTGCCCGTCACAGTCGGCGTTCAGCGCGGCTTTCAGGCAGCGCAGCGCCATCGGGCTGTTTTGCAGCATTTCGCGACACCAACGCACGGTCTCTTTTTCCAGATCCGCCAGCGGAACTACGGTGTTAACCAGCCCCATATCCAGCGCCTGCTGCGCATCATACTGACGGCACAGGAACCAGATTTCACGCGCTTTCTTTTGTCCAACGATCCGCGCCATGTAAGATGCGCCCCAGCCGCCGTCAAACGAACCGACTTTCGGGCCGGTCTGGCCGAAAATTGCATTTTCCGCTGCGATGGTCAGATCGCACATCATATGCAGCACGTGGCCGCCGCCGATGGAATAACCGGCCACCATCGCCACTACCGGCTTCGGACAGGTGCGGATCTGGCGCTGGAAATCCAGCACGTTCAGGTGATGTACGCCGGAGTCGTCCTGGTAACCGCCGTAGTCGCCGCGCACCTTCTGGTCGCCACCCGCGCAAAAGGCTTTGTCACCTTCGCCAGTGAGGATAATCACCCCCACGTTGTCGTCATAACGGGCATCCGCCAGCGCCTGGATCATCTCTTTAACGGTCAAAGGACGGAAAGCGTTGCGCACCTGTGGACGGTTAATGGTGATTTTTGCAATACCGTCGCTGGACTTCTCATAGCGAATATCGGTGTAGCCTTCAGAGCAGTCGAGCCATTCAACCGGTGCGTAAAGCATTGTTTCATCAGGATAGATCATAGTGTGTCCTTTAGTCAGAGACGCAGAATCTGCGCCAGACACGCCACCACGCCAGCGGGATTTTCCCGGTGCGCGTTGTGTCCGGCGTTACGAATCACATGGCTTTCCGCCGCTAATTCCGCCGCAAGCGCGCGGAATTTGCTGTCACGTTCACCACATAAATAATAAAACGGAAATGTCCGCGCGGTGAGCGCCGCGCGTAAATCGGGCTGCGCCGCAAGCGAGGTGGCTTCGAGCATCGCCGCCAGCGTGCCGCCGTTATTGTCGCTTCGCAGGGCAACCAGTTCGGCCCTTTGCCCGGCATTTAACGAGGCAAAAACGGGTTGTTGATACCAGTCGCTGAAAACGTCTCGCAGCGCTTCCTGGCGAAAACGCTGCGCCCAGTGGGCATCGGAACGACGGCGCGCGTCGCGCGCCGCCTCACTTTGTAGCCCCGGATGACCGCCTTCAACCACCAGGCCACACAGTCCGGTCATCCCCTGACAGGCTGCCGTCATCGCCACTCTGCCGCCGAGCGAGTAACCCACCAGCCAGTAGTCCAGTATGTTGTAACTAATTAAAGTACTGCGCAGTAATTCGATCACCTGCGCAAATCCGCTTACGCGAATCTCAGCGGAACCGCCGTGGCCGGGCAGATCGACATACAGACGGGAAAACGCCGTCAACTGCTCGCCGACCGCCTGCCATTCCCGGCAGTCGCCGGAAAAACCGTGCAGAAAAACCAGCCAGGGCGCGCCGGGCTTAGCGGGTTTCGCCTGCGCGTGCAGGTTCATAGATGGCTTACCTGCGCCAGCAGTTGCTGCAACGTCCGGGTGCCGTCGGTATCGTTAACCACCAGTTCAATCACCGTCGTCGCGGGTGTTCGCCACGCGCCGGCTATCGCCGCGTCCAGTTCATCCCAGGTTTCCGGACGATAATATTTCAGCTCGAACATCGCGGCAGCGTGTTCAAAATGGACATTTTGCGGCATCAGATAAAATCGCTCGCGTTCGCTCTGCGGCGTCGGCAGTAGTGAGAAAATCTGTCCACCGTTATTGTTGACGACAATCAGTACGAACGGCGCGGATACCTGGCGCAGCAGCGCCAGCGCGTTAAGATCGTAGAGCGCCGAAAGATCGCCGACAATCGCCAGCGTTGATTTGGCGCTGGCGCGCTGTACGCCCGCGGCGGTTGACAATAAGCCGTCAATGCCGCTCGCCCCACGGTTGCTGTATACCGGATATCCCGCGGGTAACTGTGAAAACGCATCGATCAGGCGCACCACCAGGCTGTTACCGACGAACAACTGTCCCTGTTCGGGCAAATAGTCGCGGAGGCGGTGCGCCAGTTGCGCTTCGCCAAACGCGTCACGACGCGCCGCCACCGCCTGCCAGGCCTGCTCAGCCAGACGCGGGATCGCCACGCACCAGGGCTTGCGTTTTTCCGCCGGATGCAATGCCAGCCAGTCGCCAATTTTCGCCACCAGACGGCGACCGCGATGATGGGCCGGATCCAGCCGCCCTTCGATATTATCGACAATCCAGTATTCGTCCGGCGTGCAGGTTGCCTGCCACTGCAGCAACCGTTTCCCGGTCAGGCTGCTGCCCAACTGTACGACGATCTGCGCCTGTTGCAGTTCGGTGACCGCCTTCGCGTTCCCGAGCCACAGATCGGCACAGGGCAGCGGTTGTCCGGTTTGCGACAGCACATCGCCAATTAGCGGCCAGCCCAGCGTTTGCGCCCACTCGGCAACCTTTTTACCCTCTTCCGCGCTCATGCGCCCGGCAACGACCACCCCTCGCTTCTGGCGCCAGAAAAACCAGTCGCGCTGCTTTTCACTTTCCAGCCGACGCGCTTCGCGCAGCCAGGGCTTGTCATCCTGCCACCAGTCGCCGAGGCGCTGCTGCCAGGCCAGTCCCGTGTCGTCCATATCACCATACAACGGTTCGGCAAAGGGACAGTTGATGTGCACGGCGCCTGCATGCAGCGACGCCAGCGCGTTATCGATGGTCGAAACCAGCCAGCTTGCAGGAATATCCTGCGTCGGACGCGGCAGCGAGATCGTTTGCGACGGATGGGACGCAAACATCCCTGCCTGGCGAATGGCCTGATTCGCACCGCAGTCGATCAGTTCAGGGGGGCGATCGGCCGTCAGCAGAATCAGCTTTTCACCGGTCAGCCCCGCTTCAATCAGCGCCGGATAGAGGTTAGCCACCGCCGTACCGGACGTGACGATTACCGCCACCGGTTGTTTGCTCGCCTTTGCCAGTCCCAGCGCCAGATGACCAAGTCCACGCTCATCGAAATGCGTGTGGTGAATAAATGCCGCGTTTTCCGCCGCCGCCAGCGTGAGGGGCGTGGAACGCGAGCCAGGGGCAATGCAGACATGCCTGACACCGTGGCGAGTTAATGCTTCCAGAATGACCGCCGCCCAGCGTCGGTTAAATGCGCTTACTGACATGAGTTTGTCCGGTATCAATATTGCGACTCAGTATAAAGAATGGAAAAAATGGATTATTGATATGAATCGGAATTAAGTGACTCATTATCCGTCCATCTGTAACAAAGTTCTCAGACCTGCGGCTTTATTGTTGATTTCCTGCCATTCCTGTTCGGGATCGGAACCGCGAACAATGCCCGCTCCGGCATACAGTCTGACCACGTTGTCGGTGATTTTCGCTGAGCGCAGCGACACGCAAAACTCGCTTTGCTGTAACGACAAATAACCCGCCGACCCGGCGTACCATTCGCGTTCGAACGGTTCATGTTGATGAATGAACATCCGCGCGCGATCCCGGGGGATCCCCGCCACCGCCGCCGTCGGCTGGAGTTGCAGTAAGCACAGCGTATCGTCAGGCTGATTCAGCGCCGTCCAGATGCAGCGGCGCAAATGCTGGACCTTTCGCAGCCTCAGCACTTTTGGCGGCAGCACGTCCAGCGAATGGGTATATTGTTGTAATCGCTGGCAAATATCTTCGACCACCAGCATGTTTTCGCGCTGATTTTTATCGTCCTTCATTAACCACTCGCCCAGTTGCCAGGCTTTGTAGTCATCAGGATCGTTAGCGACTGTCCCCGCCAGCGCCTCGGTCCGGAGCGCGGTATCCCGCCGCCGCCAGAGTCGCTCCGGGGATGAGCCAAGAAAAGCGCTGTTCGCGCAAAAGGCCATATAGAAATGATAGCAGTTCAGATTCAGACGACGGCTTGCCGCCATCATCGCGGCCGCATTCACCGGACGAGAAAATTGCAGGTCGCTGGCGCGCGCCAACACCACTTTTTCCAGTTGGTCTTCGGCAATCGTGCGCGTTGCCTGCTGAATCAGCGTCACCCAGCCTGCTTTTTCCGGCCAGTGCTGCTCGCCAACCAGGGTGAGCCGCAGCGCCGCCAGCGGTTTGACGCTCGCCAGTGAAGCGAGAAACGACAGCGCCCGGTCGGCATCCTCACGCAGCGATCTGTCGCTCCAGACATGCAACCGCAGCACCGCCACGCCCGCACAGCGCCGCCATTCCAGACGGGGCAAAAAGAGTTCGCCCGTTTTCGGGTCGAAGGCGTTCAGTCCCCAGACTCGCAGGTCGCTTTGCTGTGGGTGGTCGCGAAGAAAACGCTGCGCGGCATCAAGCGAGGAAAAGCGGGAAACCGAACCGAGCACGGCGGCTTCTTCATCGCCGTTGCGCTGCTGCCAGTAAAATTGTGGGTAAACAGGCTGGCTCGCAAGCCAGCTTAACGCGTCGAAAGCGTCATTGAGGGGGAAAGGGACATCGAAAACCCGCATGCCCGGCGCGGCGGGTAATTCCTGCGATAAAAGGCGCGTCAGGCTTTCCAGCGCAGTAGTGAGTGAATTCACGCGGACCTCTCCCTGTTAAAAACCTCACATTATACGGGGTACTACAGAAAAAATGCAGTACCCCAGTTTAGGGAGTCGATGCGTTTCCGGTGAGGGTTAACGCCGTGCGAGCAGCAAGCCCAGTACCATACCTACCGCTGCGCCCACGCCGATCCCCTGCCACGGTTTTTCATGCACATAGTCATCAGCGCGATATACCGCCTGTTTTGCGCGATAGTAATAGCTGTCGGACGCATGGCTGACGCGATTTTTTACATCTTCCAGCGCTTGTTCTGCGCGCGCTTTGAGTTCGATATACTTTTGATCGGCAGGGTCACCCGAAGAGCGCAGCACCTCTTCCAGCGTCTCGCTCAGCAACGTCAGGTCGTCATCAATACGCGAATCACCAAACTGATAAGACATTCTCGTTCTCCATTTTAGTAAAACCTGTTCCTAACTATAGACAACGACGCGGATTTACGCCTGAATTGCCTCACGGGCCATACCGATATGGGCAATGCCGTCTTCATCATAGACATCGGTCACAGGCGTAAAACCGAATCGCGCGTAGAAGTTTTGCAGATGCGCCTGCGCGCCGAGATACAGCGCTTTTTGCGGCCAGTGCTGCTGGCAGGCGGCGAGCGTCCGGGACATCAGATGTTGGCCAAGCTTTTCGCCACGCAGGGCTTCGCTGACGATCACCCGGCCAATGACCACCGGCTCCAGCGCGTTGTCACTTTTCAGAATCCTCGCGTACGCCACCAGCTCATCGTTATGCCAGCCGAGGATATGGCGGTTTTCACCCACCAGATCGTCGCCGTCAATATCCAGATAAGGGCAGTGCTGTTCGACGACAAACACCGCGCAGCGCAGTTTAAGTAGCGCGTACAACGCGGGAACCGTTAATTGTGAATGATGCAGATCTTGCCAGGTAATCATCGCGCCCTCCTTTTGCTCAAACGTTTTATACTAGCCAGAATAAGTTGAAAAAGTGTAATGAAATAATGGAATTTATCTTTTTAGGTACCTCGGCGGGCGTCCCTACCCGCGCGCGCAACGTCACGGCGATATTGTTGCATCTGCACCATCCCACTCAGCCTGCGCTGTGGCTGTTTGACTGCGGGGAAGGCACGCAGCAGCAGATGCTGGAGACGGCGTTTCATCCCGGCAAGATTGAACGCATTTTTATCAGCCACCTGCATGGCGATCATCTGTTTGGTTTACCGGGTCTGTTGTGTAGCCGCTCGATGGCAGGCAATCCGCATCCGCTGACCCTTTATGGTCCCAAAGGGCTTCGTGAATTCACCGAAACCAGCCTGCGCCTGAGCGGTTCGTGGACCGATTATCCACTGGATATCATCGAGATTACCGCCGGTGAAATCCTTGACGACGGCTTGCGAAAGGTGACCGCCTACCCGCTTGAACACCCGCTGGAATGCTACGGCTACCGCGTTGAAGAACACGACAAACCGGGTGCGCTTGACGCCAACGCGCTGAAAGCCGCGGGGGTTACGCCGGGTCCCTGGTTTCAGGACTTGAAAGCCGGAAAGACAATTACCCTTGATGATGGCCGCACCATCAACGGCGCGGACTACCTTGCTCCGGCAACCACGGGCAAAGCGGTGGCCATTTTTGGCGACACGGCGCCCTGCATCGGCGCCCTTGCGCTGGCGAAAGGGGTTGACGTGATGATTCACGAAACCACCCTGGATGCCTCGATGGAAGAGAAGGCCAACAGCCGGGGTCACAGCTCCACCCGTCAGGCGGCGATGCTGGCGAAAGAGGCAGGAGTCGGCAAGCTCATCATGACGCATATCAGTTCACGCTACGATGAAACTGGCTGCCAGCGCCTTCTGGCGGAGTGTCGGGCCATTTTTCCGCACACGGAACTGGCTGCGGATTTCGCCGTTTTCACGGTTTAACGCTCCACTTTTTGTCCCCGGTGCCGATAACAGTAAAAAGGCAGTATTCACACTGAGGACAGAATGGACAATTTCCAGAAAGATATCGATGACAGGGCGAATCTCACCCTGTCCAACCGCTTTGAGCTGCTGCTGTTTCGTTTGGGAACCTCCCTGCACGAGCAAAAGTCTGAGCTGTTTGGCATTAACGTCTTTAAGTTGCGTGAAATTGTGCCAATGCCGACGTTTACGCGTCCGGCAGGCATGAAGGCGCCGCTGCTGGGGATGGTGAATATTCGCGATCAGGTGATCCCGGTGATCGACCTCCCCGCCGTCGCCGGGTGTCAACCGGAAAACGGGTTGAATATCCTGCTGATCACTGAATACGCCCGCAGCGTCCAGGCCTTCGCCGTCGAGTCAGTGGAAAACATCATGCGTCTGGACTGGCAGCAGGTGCATACCGCCGAGAAAGCGGTAAACGGACGTTACATCACCAGTATCGCCTGCCTGGACGAGGACAAAGAGACCAACAACCTGGCGCTAGTGCTGGACGTTGAGCAGATCCTGTATGACATCGTGCCTGCAAACCATGACCTACGCGCCACGGAACTGAAAACCAGTAAATTCAACATTACCCCCGGAGCGGTGGCCATTGTCGCCGAAGACTCTCGCGTGGCCCGGGCGATGCTGGAAAAAGGCTTGAACGCAATGGACATTCCGCACCAGATGCACGTTACCGGAAAAGACGCGTGGGAGAAAATCCAGCAACTGGCGAAAGAGGCCGAAGCGGAAGGCAAAGCCATCAGCGAAAAAATCGCCCTGGTGCTTACCGACCTGGAAATGCCAGAGATGGACGGATTCACCCTTACCCGTAAGATTAAAACCGATGAACGCCTAAAGCACATTCCAGTGGTGATCCACTCCTCTTTGTCTGGCAGCGCCAACGAAGATCACGTACGCAAAGTGAAAGCTGACGGCTATGTGGCGAAGTTTGAAATCAACGAGCTGTCGTCAGTTATTCAGGAAGTGATGACGCGCGCGGTGAACAGAATTGACGGCCCGCTGGTGAGCAGACAGCGGTTAAGCGGATCCTAATAACACCAGAGAGGCTGGGCGTTATGCCAGCCCACAAAAAAACCCGCCGAAGCGGGTTTTTTTAGGTCTGCGTTTCGCTTACATCAGCGGCATCGCTAACTGCACAATGCTGATCAGCGGCTGCGGCCAGACGCCGAGCACCAGCACCAGCAGCGCGGAGATCAGCACCACAATGCCGCCCGCGCTGTACTGCCAGTTCGACGGCGCATCGCGGTTAAGCTGCTGCGGCGCGCTCAGGTACAGGCTGACCGCAACGCGCAGGTAGTAGTACAAACCAATCGCGGAACCGACCACCACGGCGGCAACCAGCCACCACAGGCTGGCCTGCACGCCGACCGCCAGCACGTAGAACTTGCCGATAAAGCCGAGCGTCATCGGGATACCCGCCAGCGACAGCATCATTACCGTCATGACCGCGGCGAGAACAGGACGATGCCAGAACAGACCGCGATAGGAGAACAGTGAATCAGCATCCGGCCCACGGTACGGACTGGACATCAGACTGACCACACCAAACGCGCCAAGGCTGCTAAAGAGATAGCCGGCCAGGTAGACGCCTACCGCTTCCATCGACATCTCGCCACTCTGCAGGGCAATCAGCGCCACCAGCAGATAGCCGAGGTGAGAGATGGAGGAGTAACCGAGCAGACGCTTAATGTTGGTCTGGCTCAGCGCCATCAGGTTACCGAAGATGATGGAGGCAAAGGCGATAATGCCCAGCACCACGCGTACCGCTTCGCTGTCGCCTACTGGCGCATAGAGGAACAAACGCATCACCACACCGAAGATAGCGATTTTGCTCGCCGTCGCCAGGAAGGTCGATACCGGCGCAGGCGCGCCCTGGTAGACGTCAGGCGTCCACAGGTGGAACGGCACCAGAGACAGTTTAAAGCCGAGGCCGACAATCATCATCCCGAAGCCCGCCAGCAACAGTGGTTCGCTCAGCATACCGTCGCCGAGGCTCTTGCCGAGGGCCACGAACGACAGGTTGCCGGACTGTGCGTACACCAGCGCCATACCAAACAGCAGGAAGGAAGACGCGGCGGCGGACAGGATAGTGTATTTGATACTGGCTTCCAGCGAGCGCTTCTGGCGGAAGGCATAGCCTACCAGACCAAACAGCGGCAGGGAGATCAGTTCGATACCGAGGAACAGCGCGGCCAGATGGTTAGCGTTCGCCAGCAGGATCCCGCCCAGAGCGGCAATCAGCACCAGCAGGTAGAACTCTTCCCGGTTGTCGTCATAGCCTTCCAGCCACGGGTAGGCAAACGTACAGGTCGCCAGGCTCGCCAGCAGAACCAGCCCGGTGTAGAGCATGGCGAAACCGTCAACCCGCATCAGCGGCGTGACGTCCATGGCGCCCGCCTGGCCAACAAACCAGAGCGAAACCAGCGCAGCGTTAAGCCCAATGACCGACAGCGTGGCATTGAGAAAGTGATTGCGTCGCCACGCAATGGAGAGCATCACAACCACCACCGTCAAGCCGACGATCAGCAGCGGTAGCAGCGCAATCAGGTGTTGTGGAGTTATTGTCATGGCGATTTACGGCCTTGTAGTAGAAACGGAATTAACAAACCACTGCTGGATGTTGCTCATCGCGGAATGCGACGTATCCAGAATCGGCTGCGGATAGAAGCCAAGCAGTACCAGAAGCACGACCAGCAACAGGATGATAAACAGCTCGCGCAGCGACATCCCTGCCAGTTCCTGATTCGCAATCTGGCTTTTGGCTTTACCGAAGTAAGCACGATGCAGCATCGCCAGCGAGTAAACAGAGGCAAACACCAGACCAAAGGTGGAGATGACGGTGATCACCGGAACAACCTGGTAGCTGCCGAACAGGATCATAAATTCACCGACGAAGTTACCGGTGCCAGGCATACCGAGCGTTGCCACTGCGAAGAACATCGACAGCGCAGGCAGCCACTTCATTTTGCCCCACAGGCCGCCCATCATACGCATATCACGCGTATGCAGACGTTCGTACAGCTGGCCGCAAAGGATAAACAGACCCGCCGCGGACAGACCGTGCGCGATCATCTGGATCACCGCCCCCTGGTACGCCAGCTGGCTGCCGGTGTAGATAGCAATCAGCACGAAGCCCATATGGGAGACGGAGGTGTAGGCAATCAGACGCTTGATGTCGTACTGGGTAAACGCCATCCACGCACCGTAGAAGATGCCGATCACACCCAGCCACATGGCAATCGGCGCGAACTCCGCAGAGGCGTTCGGAAACAGCGGCAGAGAAAAACGCAGCAGACCGTAGGCCGCGGTTTTCAGCAGAATCCCCGCAAGGTCAACGGAACCGGCGGTCGGCGCCTGAGAGTGCGCATCCGGCAGCCAGCCGTGCAGCGGAACCACCGGCATTTTCACCGCGAAGGCGATGAAGAAGCCCAGCATCAGCAAGTATTCGACGCCGTGGGACATCGGGGTATTCAGCAACGCTTCATAGTTGAAGGTCCAGACGCCGGTTGCATTGTAATGCACGAACACCAGCGCCAGGATCGCAATCAGCATCACCAGACCGCTCGCCTGGGTGTAAATGAAGAACTTGGTTGCCGCCGTGATACGCGTTTTACCGTCGGACGCCTTATGGCCCCACAGCGCGATCAGGAAGTACATCGGCACCAGCATCATTTCCCAGAAGAAGAAGAACAGGAACATGTCGATGGCGAGGAACACGCCGATCACACCGCCCAGGATCCACATCAGGTTCAGGTGGAAGAAGCCCTGGTATTTTTCGATTTCTCGCCAGGAGCAAAGTACCGCCAGAACGCCGAGCAGGCCGGTCAGCACCACCATCAGCAGCGACAGACCGTCGATAGCCAGATGAATAGAGATGCCAAAGCGCGGGATCCACGGCAGGACAAATTCAGACTGCCACTGCGGAATGCCAGCGGATTGCGTCAGTGAATAGCCGCCCTGCAACCACAGCTGCAGGCCAAGCGCAAGCGTCAGTCCCATGGTGATCAGCGCGATCCAGCGCGGCACCTTCACGCCAAAGCGTTCGGTCTGCCAGCACAGAAACCCACCAATGAAGGGAATAAGTATTAGCCAGGGTAATAACATGGCAGTATTTGTTCCTTGTTTAAGTCCGGTTCAGGCTATCTTGCTCGTCATAGCGACCCCGGCTGTGCTCGCAATCCGCACGTACTTAAGTACGCTTCGGTTGCTGTGCGCAGGCGGTGTCCACTCTGACTTCGCCGATAACGCCTGTCCTGTCGGACCTGATTTTCAACGAATTTCAACAAATTCACGTTTGAGTGCGGTTTGTTGTGTTGGGTGGCGCTTTGCTTACCCGACCTACGGTCTTGTAGGCCCGGTAAGCGCAGCGCCACCGGGCAAAACCGCGATCTCAAATCAACGTAAAACCATCAACAACGCCAGCACCACAACCGCACCGATGCTCATGGATGCCACATACCAGCGCAGATAGCCGTTCTCGCTGAACAGCAGGCCTTTACCTGCAAAGCGGGAAAGGATTGCCGGTACGTTCATCAGCGCATTCAGCGGATCGCGCTTCAGCAGCCAGGCCACGCCAAGGAACGGCTTCACGAACACTTTGTCGTACAGCCAGTCAAAGCCCCAGGCGTTGTACCACCAGGTGCCCAGCAGACGGCCCGGCGCACTGTTGGCGATGGACGTCACCAGCGTGCGTTTGCCCAGCCACAGCCATGCGGCAATCAGGATGCCCGCGATCGCCACGACACCAGAGGTAATTTCCAGCGTCATTACGCGGCCATGTTCAAGTTCGGTAGTCTGCGGCAGAACCCCCTGCAGCGGCGGCACAATCAGCGCGCCGACAAAGGTGGACAGCACCATCAGGACAATCAGCGGCAGATGGTGGGTGATCCCCTTCCCTGCATGTGCGTGAATTTGTTCTTTACCGTGGAATACGATGAAAATCATTCGGAAGGTATACAGAGAGGTCATGAATGCACCGACCAGACCTGCCACCATCAGATTGATATGACCGTTCGCCATCGCGCCAGCCAAAATCTCATCCTTACTGAAGAAGCCTGCGGTCACCAGCGGCAGCGCCGACAGCGCCGCGCCGCCCACCAGGAAGCAGAGATACACCAGCGGAATGGACTTACGCAGGCCGCCCATCTTGAAGATGTTCTGTTCATGATGGCAGGCCAGGATAACGGAGCCAGACGCCAGGAACAGCAGCGCTTTAAAGAAGGCGTGCGTCATCAGGTGGAAAATCGCCGCATCCCACGCCTGCACGCCGAGCGCCAGGAACATGTAGCCAATCTGACTCATGGTGGAGTATGCCAGCACACGTTTGATGTCGGTTTGCACCAGCGCGGCGAAACCGGCCATCACCAGCGTGATTGCGCCCACGATCCCAACCAGATGCAGGATTTCCGGGGTCATCAGGAACAGGCCGTGCGTACGTGCGATCAGATAGACGCCGGCGGTGACCATGGTCGCGGCGTGGATCAGCGCGGAGACAGGCGTCGGGCCAGCCATCGCGTCGGCAAGCCAGGTCTGCAACGGCAGCTGTGCGGATTTCCCTACCGCTCCCCCCAGCAACATCAGCGTCGCCCAGGTCAGCATATTGTTGCCCGCGTCGAAATGCGCTGGCGCCAGTTCAACCATTTCGCGGAAGTTCAGGGTACCCAGCTCGTTGTAGAGGATGAACAGCGCGAAGGCGAGGAATACGTCACCCACGCGGGTTACGACGAACGCTTTCATCGCCGCGGCGCCATTCTTCGGATCGCTGTAATAGAAGCCGATCAGTAAGTAAGAACACAGGCCCACGCCTTCCCAGCCGAGGTACATCAACAACAGGTTATCGGACAGCACCAGAACAACCATACTGGCGATAAACAGGTTGGTGTAGGCGAAGAAGCGAGAGTAACCCTCTTCGCCGCGCATGTACCAGGAAGCGAACATGTGGATCAGGAAACCCACGCCGGTAACCACGGAAAGCATGGTCAGCGACAGGCCGTCCAGCACCAGGTTGAAGCCGATATTGAAATCACCGACCGACATCCACGTCCACAGCGGCTGGCTGTACGCCTGCTTGCCGTTCGCGAAGAAGTCCATACCGACAAATGCGGTTACCAGCGCCGCCAGACCGATGGAGCCAACGCCCACGGTCGCGGAGAGATTTTCCGACCAGCGTCCGCGAGAGAACGCCAGCAGTACAAAGCCAATCAATGGCAGAATAATGGTTAAGGCAAGCATGTTCATCCACGCATCTCACTTACTGAATCGATGTTCAGGTTCTGGCGACGGCGATGAAGTTGCAGCAGCAGCGCAAGGCCGATGCTCGCTTCAGCCGCCGCAAGGCTGATGGCGAGAATGTACATCACCTGACCATCGGTCTGGCCCCAGTAGCTTCCGGCGACCACAAAAGCCAGCGCGGAAGCGTTGATCATGATCTCCAGCCCAATCAGCATAAACAGCAGATTGCGGCGGATAACCAGACCGGTTAAGCCCAGAACAAATAAAATTGCCGCGAGGATCAGTCCGTGTTGTAAGGGGATCATGCGTGCTCCTCCGTTTTTCTTTTCGCGCTGTCGTCCTTACGGTTGCTCAGCACTTCCCCGGCGCGTTCTTCACGCCCCACGTGGAAAGCGACAACCAGACCGGCCAGCAGTAGCATAGACGCCAGCTCCACCGCCAGAACGTAAGGTCCGAACAGGGTGATACCGACGGCTTTCGCGCTAATCGGCTCACCGTCAATGCCCTGGTCGTTAACGCCAAGAATGGCGTAGACAATCACCACCAGCATGATGGCCGACAGAACCGCCGGGCCAATCCACACCTGCGGCTTCAGCCATTGGCGTTCCTGTTCAATTTCAGACCCGCCCAGGTTGAGCATCATCACCACGAACACGAACAGCACCATGATGGCGCCCGCGTAGACGATGATTTCCAGCGCACCGGCGAAGTAAGCGCCCAGCGAGAAGAACACCCCGGAAATCGCCAGCAGCGAAATAATCAGGTACAGCAGCGCATGCACCGGATTGGTATGGGTGATCACTCGCAAGGTTGCGAGAATGGCTATCAGGCCACAGATATAAAAAGCGAACTCCATTGCCCCTCTCCTTACGGTAACAGGCTCTTGACGTCGATAGGCTTAGCTTCGTTTTCCGCTTCGCCCTTATCTTTGCCGTCGATTGCCATACCTGCCATCCGGTAGAAGTTATATTCCGGATATTTACCCGGACCGGAGATCAGCAGATCCTCTTTCTCGAAAACCAGATCCTGGCGCTTATACTCACCCAGTTCAAAGTCCGGGGTAAGCTGGATCGCCGTTGTCGGACAGGCTTCCTCGCACAGACCGCAGAAGATGCAGCGTGAGAAGTTGATACGGAAAAACTCCGGATACCAGCGACCGTCTTTGGTCTCCGCTTTTTGCAGAGAAATACAGCCTACCGGGCACGCTACCGCACACAGGTTACAGGCAACGCAGCGCTCTTCGCCGTCCGGGTCGCGCGTCAGGACGATACGACCACGAAAACGGGGCGGCAGGTACACCGGCTCTTCCGGATACATTTTTGTTTCGCGTTTTGCGAACGCATGCAGGCCGATCATCCAGATACTGCGTACCTGGGTGCCGAAACCTACTAACAACTCTTTTAAGGTCATGGTCTTAGTGCCCCTTATTGCGCCTGCCAGAGAATGACAGCCGCCGTTACCAGCAAGTTGATGAGCGTCAGCGGCAGGCAGATTTTCCAGCCGAAGGACATTACCTGGTCATAACGCGGACGCGGCAACGACGCACGAATCAAAATGAACATCATCATGAAGAACGCGGTTTTCAGCGCGAACCAGATGAATGGCGGTAAGAACGGGCCTTGCCAGCCGCCGAAGAACAGGGTAACCATCAGCGCGGAAATGGTGACGATACCGATGTACTCCCCCACAAAGAACAGACCGAATTTCATACCGGAATATTCAATGTGGTAACCGTCGGCCAGTTCCTGTTCGGCTTCCGGTTGGTCAAACGGGTGACGGTGACACACTGCCACGCCCGCGATAGCGAAGGTGACAAAACCAAAGAACTGCGGGATAACGTTCCAGATGTCAGCCTGGTTGTTCACAATGTCGGTCATGTTGAACGATCCGGCCTGCGCCACCACGCCCATCAGGGACAGTCCAAGGAACACTTCATAGCTCAGAGTTTGCGCAGAGGCGCGCATCGCGCCGAGCAGCGAGTATTTGTTATTGCTCGACCAACCGGCGAACAACACCGCATACACCGCCAGACCCGCCATCATCAGGAAAAACAGGATGCCGATGTTCAGGTCCGCAACCACCCAACCCGGGCTAACCGGCACAATCGCAAAGGCCAGCAGCAGCGAGGTAAAGGCGATCATTGGCGCCAGCGTAAAGATGACGCGATCCGAGAATTTCGGGATCCAGTCCTCTTTAAAGAACATCTTGATCATGTCCGCCACCAGCTGGAGCGAACCGCCCCAGCCGACGCGGTTTGGTCCATAACGGTTCTGGAACAGACCCAACAGGCGACGTTCGCCAAAGCTCATGAAGGCCCCGCAGGTCACCACGACCAGCAGGATCACCACCGCTTTGAGGATAGTCAGCAGGATATCGATCAGATCCGGTGTAATCCAACTCATTGTTGTGCCTCCTGCAGATCCTCAAGATGCGCACCGGCCAGCACTGGCGCAATGCCTGGCATACCCATCGGCAGACCGACCTGCCCTGCCGTTAACCCTTCCGCGATTTCAACCGGCAGCGTTACCGTATTGCCATCGTAGCTAAAGGAGACGCGGGTACCGGCATTGACGCCCAGCTTCGCGGCATCGGCCGGGTTGAGCTTGATGTACGGCTGCGGCATCCGGCTCTGGAACACCGGCGCACGCTGGGACAGCTCGTCGCTACCAAACAGATGGTAGTACGGCGCGATACGCCACTGACCGTCCTGCGGCTGGAAGCTCGCCGGAACGGTGGTGAAATAATCCAGCCCCCCTTCGGACGCTTCAATCAAACGCACGCCCGGATCGCCGTGACGCAGTTTACCGCCCACTTCATCCTGGAACTTGTTCCACGCCTGTGGCGAGTTCCAGCCTGGCGCCCAGGCAAACGGAATCTGTGAACGCGGCGCCGACGGCTGGTTGTTCCCTTCCATTGAGAAGGCGAACATGGTGTCTTTATCCTGCGGCTGACGTGGCTCATGCACGCTGATATTGGCGCGCATCGCGGTACGACCGCTATAGCGGTGCGGTTCACGGGCCAGTTTCTGACCGCGAATGCGGAAAGAAGCATCCGGCGCGGCGTCTTTAATACCGGCCAGCTCTGGCATCGCGGCCACGACGGCGTCAATGACGTGGTCAAGCTGCGTCCAGTCGACCTGGCGGTTCTGCACGGTGCTGTGCAGCGAGTGCAGCCAGCGCCAGCTTTCCAGCATCACGGCGTTGCTGTCATAGTACGCCGGGTCATAAACCTGGAAGAAACGCTGTGCGCGGCCTTCGTTGTTAATGACCGTACCGTCGCTTTCAGCAAAGCTGGCGGCGGAAAGGACCAGATGGGCGTTTTCCATGATCGCGGTGCGTTGATGGTCAACCACCATCACCAGCGGCGCTTTTGCCAGCGCAGCGTTAACGCGGGTGGCGGAAGCATGACGATGCAGATCGTTTTCCAGCACCACGACAGCGTCAGCACGCCCGGTTTCCAGCTCGGTCAGCGCGTCGTCAAGCGAACCCCCGCCCATAATGCCGAGACCCATGCTGTTTACGGAACGGGCAATCATGGTGATACCGACATCCGCGCCGCGACCTTTCAGCGCTTTCGCGACGTTAGCCGCCGCCTGGATCACGTCACTGCTCCCGGCGTTGGTGCCAGAGATAATCAGGGGTTTTTTCGCGCCAGCCAGAGCCTGAACAATCACGTCGATTTTGCTTTTCAGGTCGCTGCTCAGACCGTCCACCGCTGGCGCGGCGGCGTCGAGCGCATGGGCGATGGCAAAGCCCAAACGCGCCTGGTCTTCTACCGGCGCGCGGTAGGTCCATGCGGCAATATCGTCCAGACGGGTGTTGTCGACGTTGGTGACGAACAGCGGATGTTTAGCGCGCTGGCCAATGTTAAGGATTGCCGCAATCTGCCAGTCAGCCACTTTCTGCGCCGCCGCCATTTCACGCGCTTTCCCTTTCACCGCCTGACGAACCGCCAGCGCAACGCGCGCGCCGGTCTGGGTGATGTCTTCACCGAGCACCAGCACGGCGTCGTAAGATTCAATATCGCGCAGCGCAGGGGTATGAACGCCGCTTTCACGCAGCACTTTTAGCGCCAGTTGCAGACGTTCTTGTTCCGACTGCGCGATTCCGGTGTAGAAGTTTTCCGCACCAACCAACTCACGCAGCGCAAAGTTGCTTTCCACGCTGGCGCGCGGAGACCCGATCCCAATGACTTTCTTCGACTGACGTAGAATATCCGCCGCGCCCTGCATGGCCTGTTCGGCATTGAGGGTAATCAGATCGTTTCCACGACGCTGTACCGGCTGACGCGGACGATCTTTCAGATTGACGTAGCCATAGCCGAAACGACCGCGGTCGCAGAGGAAATAGTGGTTCACGGTACCGTTGTAACGGTTTTCGATACGGCGGAGTTCGCCGTAGCGTTCACCCGGGCTGGTGTTACAACCAATAGAGCACTGCTGGCAGATGCTCGGGGCAAACTGCATATCCCATTTACGGTTATAACGCTCGGAGTGCGTTTTATCGGTAAAGACGCCGGTCGGACAGATTTCCACCAGGTTGCCGGAGAACTCGCTTTCCAGTACGCCATCTTCCGGGCGACCAAAGTAGACGTTGTCGTGCGCGCCATACACGCCCAGATCCGTACCGTCCGCATAGTCTTTGTAGTAACGAACACAGCGATAGCAGGCGATGCAGCGATTCATTTCGTGAGAGATGAACGGCCCCAGATCCTGGTTACGGTGCGTACGTTTAGTGAAACGGTAACGACGGAAGCTGTGGCCGGTCATCACGGTCATATCCTGAAGGTGGCAGTTCCCCCCTTCCTCACAGACCGGACAGTCGTGCGGGTGGTTGGTCATTAACCACTCCACCACGCTTTCGCGGAACTGTTTCGCTTCTTCGTCGTCAATAGAAATAAAGGTGCCGTCGGAGGCCGGTGTCATACAGGACATGACCAGGCGACCACGCGTGTCTTCCGCGTTCTGGTATTGCTTCACCGCACACTGGCGGCAAGCACCGACGCTTCCCAGCGCCGGGTGCCAGCAAAAGTACGGAATATCAAGGCCGAGAGACAGACACGCTTCAAGCAGGTTGTCCGCTCCGTTCACCTCATATTCTTTGCCGTCTACATGAATCGTAGCCATTAGCATGCTTCCAAATTAAAAAATTTAACTCACCAGCGCTCTTTCAGCAGGTTCGGCTGAATACCACCAATTCCGTGGGTATTGCTGAACGGCTGCTTGATGCCAGCTTCGAATTCTTCGCGGAAATATTTAATTGCGCTCTGCAGCGGTTCCACCGCGCCCGGTGCGTGTGCACAGAAGGTTTTACCCGGGCCCAGGAACCGACACAGTTGCTCAAGCGTCTCGATATCCCCCGGCTGGCCTTCGCCACGCTCCAGTGCGCGCAGAATTTTTACGCTCCACGGTAACCCATCGCGACACGGCGTACACCAGCCGCAGGACTCACGGGCAAAGAACTCTTCCAGGTTGCGCACCAGCGACACCATGCCAATTTCATGGTCCACCGCCATCGCCAGCGCCGTCCCCAGACGGCTGCCTGCTTTACCGATACTTTCGAACTCCATCGGCAGGTCGAGATGCGCTTCGGTCAGGAAGTCAGTTCCCGCGCCGCCAGGCTGCCAGGCTTTGAATTTCAGGCCATCGCGCATACCGCCCGCATAATCCTCAAGGATCTCACGCGCGGTAGTGCCAAACGGCAGTTCCCACAGGCCTGGATTTTTCACGCGACCGGAAAAGCCCATCAGCTTGGTGCCAGCGTCTTTGCTCTTCGAAATGTTCTGATACCACTCAACGCCGTTAGCGAGAATCGCCGGGACGTTACACAGCGTTTCAACGTTGTTCACGCAGGTCGGCTTGCCCCAGACGCCAGAGGTCGCCGGGAATGGCGGCTTGGAACGCGGGTTCGCGCGGCGGCCTTCGAGGGAGTTAATCAGCGCGGTCTCTTCACCGCAGATGTAGCGCCCTGCCCCGGTGTGCACAAACAGTTCGAAGTCAAAACCGGTGCCCATGATATTTTTGCCGAGCAGACCGGCTTCGGTTGCCTCGGCAATGGCGCGACGCAGGTGAACCGCCGCTTCAATATATTCACCGCGCAGGAAGATGTAGCCACGGTACGCTTTCAGCGCAAACGCGGAGATCAGCATGCCTTCCACCAACAGGTGCGGCAGTTGTTCCATCAGCAGACGGTCTTTATAGGTGCCCGGCTCCATTTCGTCAGCGTTACACAGCAGGTAACGGATGTTCATGGATTCGTCTTTCGGCATCAGGCTCCATTTCAGGCCGGTAGAAAAGCCTGCGCCGCCGCGCCCCTTCAGGCCAGCGTCTTTCACCTGGTTGACGATCTCGTCCGGAGACAGACCGGTCAGCGCCTTACGCGCGCCTTCGTAACCGTTTTTGCTACGGTATTCGTCCAGCCAAACCGGCTGTTTATCATCACGCAGACGCCAGGTCAGCGGATGCGTTTCGGGAGTACGGATAATGTTTTTCATTTATACCGCTCCAGCAGTTCTGGAATCGCTTCCGGGGTCAGATGGCTGTGAGTGTCCTCATCAATCATCATGTTCGGCCCTTTATCGCAGTTCCCCAGGCAACAGGTCGGCAGCAGGGTGAAGCGACCATCGAACGTGGTTTGCCCCGGCTTGATGTTGAGTTTTTTCTCCAGCGCCGCCTGGATCCCCTGGTAACCGGTAATGTGGCATACCACGCTGTCGCAATAGCGGATCACGTGTCGGCCAACCGGCTGGCGGAAGATCTGGCTGTAAAACGTCGCCACGCCTTCGACATCGCTCGCCGGGATCCCCAGTACGTCGGCGATCGCGTAGATCGCGCCGTCCGGCACCCAGCCACGCTGTTTCTGGACGATTTTCAGCGCTTCAATGGACGCCGCACGCGGGTCTTCGTAGTGGTGCTTTTCGTGCTCAATCGCCTCACGCTCTGCCGCACTCAGCTCAAAAGCCTCGGTTTGTGGTTGTTGATTCTCGTGCATAATTAGCGGTCCACATCTGACATAACAAAATCGATACTACCCAGATGGACGATCAGGTCGGACACCAGGCTGCCGCGTACCGCCACCGGGATCTGCTGCAGGTGCGCATAGCTCGGGGTACGGATACGGGTACGATAGCTCATGGTGCTGCCATCGCTGGTCAGGTAATAACTGTTAATACCTTTGGTCGCTTCGATCATCTGGAAAGATTCATTCGCTGGCATGACCGGCCCCCAGGACACCTGCAGGAAGTGGGTGATCAGGGTTTCGATATGCTGCAGCGTGCGCTCTTTCGGCGGCGGCGTTGTCAGCGGATGATCCGCTTTGAACGGGCCTTCCGGCATGTTATTGAGACACTGCTCAAGGATACGCAGGCTCTGGCGCAACTCTTCCACTTTCAGCATTACGCGGGTATAGCAGTCGGAGACCCCGCCGCCCACCGGCACTTCAAAGTCGAAGTTTTCATAGCCAGAGTACGGACGCGCTTTACGCACATCGAAATCGATACCGGTGGCGCGCAGGGCAGCGCCCGTACAGCCCCAGTCCAGCGCCTCTTTCGCCCCATAGGCGGCAACGCCCTGGGAACGGCCTTTCAGAATGGTGTTACGCAGCGCGGCTTTTTCGTACGAGGCCAGGCGCTTCGGCATCCAGTCAAGGAATTCACGCAGCAGTTTTTCCCACCCGCGCGGCAGATCGTGCGCAACGCCGCCGATGCGGAACCACGCCGGATGCATGCGGTAACCGGTGATCGCTTCAACCACGTCATAGATTTTCTGACGATCGGTAAAGGCAAAGAAGACCGGCGTCATTGCGCCGACGTCCTGAATAAACGTCGAGATATACAGCAGATGGCTGTTAATGCGGAACAGCTCTGAGAGCATCACACGGATCACATTGACGCGATCCGGCACGGTGATGCCCGCCAGTTTTTCTACCGCCAGCACGTAAGGCATTTCGTTGACGCAGCCGCCGAGGTATTCGATACGGTCGGTATACGGAATGTAGCTGTGCCAGGACTGGCGTTCGCCCATTTTTTCAGCGCCACGGTGGTGGTAGCCGATGTCCGGCACGCAGTCGACGATCTCTTCACCGTCGAGTTGCAGAACGATACGGAAAGCACCGTGAGAAGACGGGTGGTTTGGACCGAGGTTGAGGAACATGAAGTCCTCGTTTTCGGTACCACGCTGCATGCCCCAGTCTTCCGGTTTGAAGGTCAGCGCTTCCATCTCCAGATCCTGTTTCGCTTTGGTCAGCTCAAACGGATCGAATTCGGTGGCGCGCGCCGGGTAATCTTTACGCAGCGGGTGCCCTTGCCAGGTCGGCGGCATCAGCAGACGTGTCAGGTGTGGGTGACCGTCAAACTCAATACCAAACATGTCCCAGGTTTCACGCTCGTACCAGTTCGCGTTCGGGAACACTTTGGTAAATGTCGGCACGTGCAGGTCGTTTTCAGACAAGGCCACCTTGAGCATGATGTCGCGGTTGCGTTCAATGGAAATCAGGTGGTAGAAAACGGAAAAATCCGCGGCGGGTAACCCTTCGCGGTGCGTGCGCAGACGTTCGTCCATGCCGTGTAAGTCAAACAGCATGACGTAAGGTTTCGGCAGTTTCTTTAAGAAATCGCCCACTTCCAGTAATTGTTCACGCTTGATCCAAACAACGGGTACCCCGGTGCGAGTCGCCTGAACGGTAAAGGCATCCGGCCCAAAACGGTTGCGCAGTTCGCCAATGACCGGGTCATCAAGGTGGTCCCGGGTCTGCCATACGGCGTCTTGCGCGGTTAAGTCGGTCATATTGTTCACCATTGCAAATGGTCCGTGGTGACTGTCGACAGAGCTTCGCGCGATTTATCCACTCATCTTTCAGACCTGAACGATTTTGTGTCTATCTAATAATTAGCGAAGTCATACGCTGCTGCCGACAGGCGCAAATTAAATCTCGTCTGGTGTACGCAGATTGGTTACTGCAATGCGTTCGCCGCGCTTACGCTCGCGCTCTGACTGCATGTTGGCGCGATAAACGCCCTGATCGCCCACCACCCAGGAGAGCGGACGGCGCTCTTTGCCGATCGAATCCTGTAACAGCATTAACGCCTGCATGTACGCTTCCGGACGAGGCGGGCAACCCGGGATGTAAACATCCACAGGGATAAATTTGTCGACCCCCTGCACAACCGAATAAATATCGTACATACCGCCGGAGTTAGCGCATGCGCCCATGGAGATCACCCATTTCGGCTCCAGCATCTGGTCATAAAGGCGCTGAATCACCGGCGCCATTTTGGTAAAGCAGGTGCCTGCCACTACCATCAGGTCAGCCTGACGCGGCGACGCACGCAATACTTCCGCGCCAAAACGCGCCACGTCATGCACGGCGGTAAACGAGGTCACCATTTCAACGTAGCAGCAGGAAAGGCCGAAGTTGTACGGCCAAATAGAGTTTTTACGCCCCCAGTTAACCATGTCATGCAGTTTGCCCATGAACACGTTTTTGTTGACTTCTTGCTCCAGGGGGTCGGTTACGATCTCCTGTTTTTGCAGGGGGTAACGGTCATTCTCACCGTTAGGATCTATGCGGGTGAGCGTATAATCCATCTTAATGCCTCGCGGTTAGCGTTGACGATTAGCGATACTGTTCGTTTCCGGGTTCATACGCTCGCGGCGTGAACGCGCGGGCGTCCAGTCCAGCGCGCCAATACGCACCAGATAAACCAGACCTGCCAGTAACACAAAAATAAAAATTGCGGCTTCCACAAAGCCAACCCAGCCGCTTTCGCGAATAGAAGTTGACCATGCGAACAGATACAGCGCTTCAACGTCGAAGATAACGAAGAACATGGCCACCAGATAAAACTTGGCGGACAGGCGTAAGCGGGCGGTGCCGACCGAGTCGATACCTGATTCAAACGGGGTGTTTTTTGACCTCGCGCGTGCGCGACCGCCTAAAAACCAACCGCCGATGAGCATCAGGCAGCACAGGCCAATGGCAACAATAAGAAAGATAGCGAATGCCCAGTGATGAGCGATGACTTCAGTGGATGTTGACATACTCATTGCTTACTCATCAAAAGTAGCGCCAAATTCTCTGCTCTTATCGGCAGATGAACGCCACATCGATTCATGGGGAGGAATAAAAAAAACCTTACAATCACTGTAGAAAATCGTTTTACACAGCCAATTGATGGGGTTTTTTACTCCTTTCTATAACCTTTTGTCAACTTTAACAAAAGTTTCCTCACATTAATTTACATGACCACAACAACCTTAACATTTAATGCGTTTTAGCGCCGTGTCGATCGACTCACTGCCTAAAATCGCGGTTGTTGAATCGTGTCCGTAGTGAGGTAAAGGAAAAAAGCGCGCCTATTTTGACAGGAATTAGGGCAAATGCCTTCCCCTAAAAGGGAGTATTTTCTTGATCTGTGACACGCTTTTGTTAATTCACCATAAAAAACAGCAACAATTTCTCGCTTTTTTTAACATGCAAAAACAGCGGTTCGGTTTTAGCGTGTTTTTTGCGCAATGGTTAAGCGTGATTTCTACTCGCTGATTTTTGAGGAATTTTGCCCTTTTTCTCCTGCCCGTTAACGATATTAGTACAAAAAAAGAACCACTGGATGTTTTTTCATCATCAGTGGCTCTTTTTTACAAACACAATTTTTAACCGATGAACGCAAAGCGTTACTCGAAATCCCCTTCGACCAGCACCGAGTCATCTCCCCCTTCCGGGGTAATCGAACTGTATTGCCAGGGATTTTGCCAGGAATCCATCGCCTGAAAGATAACCTGCGCCAGCTCATTCTGACTGGCCGGATCGCGACAGAGCAGATACTCAGTGTCGGGCAGCGGCGGTAAACCGTCCACGGCGCCAAGTACACGCAGATCCGGGCTCATCATTTCAACCGGACGCGCCGTTACGCCAAGACCGGCCTTCACCGCCGCGCGAACCGCCGGCAGCGTAGAGGCCACATAAGCCAGACGCCAGGGAATGTTCGCGGCGTTCAGGGTCTTTAGCACCACGTCGCGAAAAGGGCTGGGATCGTCCAGTAGCACCAGCGGTACCGGTTCGCCTTTTTGCAACACATATTCCGCCGCGCAATACCAGTGGGTAGGTGAAGTGCGTAACGTCAGAAAGTCCACAGAAGTGGGACGATTGGTGGTCACGATCAGATCGACTTCCTGCGACTGCAGCATGTCGACGACATAGGCATTACGCTTCACCCTGACATCCAGCGCTAATTTCGGATAAACCGAACTAATGCGATTCAGAAGAAAAGGCAGAATGGTGTCGGCAGATTCATCAGAGGCGCCGATTGTTAATACCCCCTGAAGATTGCTGAACATCAAAGATGAGCACGCCTCATCGTTGAAACGTAAGATTTTCCGGGCATAGCCCAGAAGCTGAATGCCGTGTTCCGTCAACAGTTTGTTACGACCGTGACGAGCGAAAAGTTCTTTCCCTACGAGTTGCTCAAGACGCTGCATCTGCTGGCTCACCGCCGACTGCGTACGACACACCGCAGCAGCAGCTGCTGCAAAAGTGTTCAGATCGGCAACAGCAACAAATGTTCTCAGCAGATCGAGGTCGAGGTTAATTATCGGACGATTTGCGTTTATCATAATTTTTCACTTACTGGCGGCTCATTTTGAGCTCGTTAATGCTGTGCATACAAAAACAAGCAATTCCGTTTGTAATGCGCTTCCTTAGCAGGATATCCCGATGTAACAGGGTGAAAGTAAATATGTATATCATGTGACGGGTGAAATGCTACTCCCTTTCTTCAGTAATAATACCTGACGCAATTTCTCAGGATATTTCATCAAGAACGGCCTCACCTATTAAGTGAACGCGGATTTCTACCCGAGCTGATGCCAAAATGGTAAGAACAAGAAAAGAGCCGAGCATACATCAACGAGAAATAAGCATATATGGCAGTAAGTTAGCCACATTTATCCGTCCTGAATATTAGCAAATAATGCGGACCGCACGTCATTCGTCCCTTGTATCTTAACCTAAAACCACTTTATTTATAAGCCTTAATGCGAATAATCTGATGCAAAGATTTGTTAGGTTCGGCAAACTACCTCATTAATAATAACGCGTTACGTAAAGCCTTTTTAAATATTAAATAATAATTAATATGAATTGGAGGCAATCATAAACCTTGCTTAACATTAGTTTTACAGCTAACGGTATCACCCGCCGGCCATAAACACGCTTCAGGATTAATCGTTCACTATTTACGAATTATGCAAATAACAGAGACGCAACGTTTTTCCTCTTCACGACGTCGCGTTATTTTTCAAACAACAGAATCAGCCCCACCAACGCCAACAGCTTAGGTTATAAAACCATTTTCAAATAAAAATTCAGAATATAAAACCACAAAAACAGGTAATTCCAGTCATTGGTAGCAAATTCTCACTTCACAATTTTGCAAAATCTTCTTCTGCAAAGCCTTCAAAACGCACCGCTGGGGGAGTACATTGTTTCAAGCTGACTTCCACGGCAGGGAGTGGCGATAACAGCTTAAAGGTCAAGATTCATGTCCCCCATAGAAAAATCCAGCAAATTAGATAATGTCTGTTACGACATCCGCGGTCCGGTTCTGAAAGAAGCGAAACGTCTTGAAGAAGAAGGCAATAAGGTTCTTAAACTGAACATTGGTAACCCCGCCCCTTTTGGTTTTGACGCGCCCGATGAAATTCTGGTCGACGTGATCCGCAATTTGCCTACCGCACAGGGCTATTCCGACTCGAAAGGCCTTTACTCCGCGCGTAAAGCCATCATGCAGCATTATCAGGCGCGCGGGATGCGTGACGTTACTGTTGAAGATATCTACATCGGTAACGGCGTCTCTGAATTGATTGTTCAGGCGATGCAGGCGCTGCTGAATAGCGGGGATGAAATGCTGGTGCCCGCGCCGGATTATCCGCTGTGGACGGCGGCGGTCGCGCTCTCCGGCGGTAACGCCGTGCATTATCTTTGTGATGAATCTTCTGACTGGTTCCCGGATCTTGACGACATCCGCGCGAAAATCACCCCGCGCACCCGAGGCATCGTCATCATTAACCCAAACAACCCCACCGGCGCTGTCTATTCGAAAGCGTTGTTGATGGAGATCGTCGAGATCGCCCGCCAGAACAACCTGATCATTTTTGCCGATGAGATCTACGACAAAATTCTCTATGACGATGCAGAGCATCACTCCATTGCCGCCATGGCGCCGGATCTGCTGACTGTCACCTTTAACGGCCTGTCCAAAACCTACCGCGTTGCCGGTTTCCGTCAGGGCTGGATGGTGCTCAACGGGCCGAAAAAGCACGCTAAAGGGTACATTGAAGGACTGGAAATGCTGGCCTCGATGCGTCTTTGCGCCAACGTTCCGGCCCAGCACGCCATTCAAACCGCGCTGGGCGGTTATCAGAGCATCAGCGAATTTATCATGCCCGGTGGTCGTCTTTATGAGCAGCGCAACCGCGCATGGGAACTGATCAACGACATCCCAGGCGTCTCCTGCGTGAAGCCGCGCGGCGCGCTGTACATGTTCCCGAAAATCGACGCAAAACGTTTCAATATTCATGACGACCAAAAAATGGTGCTCGATTTCCTGCTGCAGGAAAAAGTGCTGCTGGTGCAGGGGACCGCATTTAACTGGCCGTGGCCGGATCACGTGCGTATTGTCACCCTGCCGCGCATTGATGATATCGAAATGTCGCTAAATAAATTTGCCCGCTTCCTGTCAGGTTATCACCAGCTGTAATCTGCCCCGGGTCGGATGCAATGCCTCGTTGAAGAGTATTTGCATCCGCCCCCTTTCTCTGCACACAATGACGTTCAGGTTGTTAACTCGAAAAGGTCGCTATGAAGCAGAGTCATTTTTTTGCCCACCTCTCCCGCCTCAAACTTATTAACCGCTGGCCTTTGATGCGCAATGTGCGTACGGAAAACGTCTCTGAGCACAGTCTACAGGTCGCGATGGTGGCGCATGCGCTGGCGGCGATCAAAAATCGCAAATTTGCCGGTCAGGTGAATGCCGAACGTATTGCGCTGCTGGCGATGTACCATGATGCGTCAGAGGTACTCACTGGCGATCTGCCGACGCCGGTTAAATATTTCAACTCGCAGATTGCGCAGGAATATAAAGCCATTGAAAAAATTGCCCAGCAGAAACTGGTGGATATGGTGCCCGACGAATTGCGGGATATCTTCGCGCCGCTGATTGACGAACACGCTTACAGCGATGAAGAAAAATCGATAGTTAAGCAGGCCGACGCCCTTTGCGCCTACCTGAAATGTCTGGAAGAACTGTCGGCGGGAAATAATGAGTTTCTGCTGGCGAAAACGCGGCTGGAAAAAACGCTTGCGTCCCGTCGCAGCCCGGAAATGGATTATTTTATGGCGGTCTTCGTGCCGAGTTTCCATTTGTCGCTGGATGAGATCAGTCAGGATTCACCGTTGTAAGGTTTGCCGGATGGCGCGGTTATTGACCGCCATCCGGCATGACGGGCTTGCGGTTAAAACGGGAACAGCATGGGGATCATCACCACGCACACCGCCATAACGATAACGGTAAACGGTACGCCAAGCTTCACGAAATCGCTGAAGCTATAGTTCCCCGGTCCTAACACCAGCGTGTTGACCGGCGAAGAGACCGGCGTCATAAATGCCGCGGATGCCGCCATCGCCACCACCATCGCAAACGGATAGGGTGATACGCCCATTGATTTCGCCGCTGCCAGCGCGATAGGCGCCATCAGCACCGCGGTTGCCGTATTCGAGATAAACAGGCCAATGGTGGCGCACAGTACAAACAAGCAGCCCAACATCATATACGGCCCGTAGCCGCCGCCCACGTCCATCAGTCCTTTCACCACCAGATCGACGCCGCCGGTTTTTTGCAGCGCCAGCGCGAAAGGCATCATGCCGACAATCAGGATAATGCTTGGCCAGTGAATCGCTTTATAGGCGCTTTCGGCGTCAATACAGCGAAATTTGCCCATCAGCAGACAGGCGATAATCGCCGCGATGGGGTTCGGGATTTCATCGGTCAGCATCAGTGCGACCATCAGCACCAGACAGAAAATGGCGTGCGGCGCCTGGCTGTGCGCGGGCGATGCTTCGCTCACCTCTTCCGGCAGGTTCAGCGCCACAAAGTCTCGTCCCTGCTTTGCCAGCATCCCGATCAGTTTCCAGTTACCGACCACCAGAATAATGTCGCCCATCAGCAGCGGTTCGTCGACCAGCGATCCTTCGATTGCCATGCCGTCACGCTTCAGGCCAACCACGTTCAGCCCGTAGCGGGTTCGAAAGCCGATCTCTCGTACCGACTTGCCGATTAGCTCCGATTCTGGAATCAGCGAGATCTCCGCCATGCCAACGTCCAGCGCCTGATCGGAGAAATATTCGCCGCGCAGCACCATCGGCTCCAGAAGTTGTTCACTACAGAACTCCCGCAGATCGACATCGGCGGCGGACATATCAATTAACAAAACGTCACGCGCACGAAATTCAGATACCCCATTGACGTTGACGATCACCCGGCGAAAACGCCGCCAACGCTCGACGCCAATCACGTTAGCGCCGTAGCGTTCGCGCAGTTTGAGATCGTCAAGGCGCTGACCAATCATCGGCGACCCGGGGCGGATCGCCAGCCGGCGCGCTCGCCCGGTCAGACGGTACTCTTTGATCAGATCGCGGAAGGTGCGGCGTTTCCAGCCATCACGCTGCTGCGCCTGTGGATCGCCTTTCAGCATGAAGCGCATCAGCAGCATATAGAAAATACCCAGTACCAGGACCACCAGCCCGATGGGGGTGACGCTGAAAAAACTGAATCCGCTAAACCCTTCACGCAGAAGTTCGCTGTTCACCACCAGGTTTGGCGGCGTCGCCACCAGCGTCATCATGCCGCTGATAAGCCCGGCAAAACTGAGCGGCATCATCAGGCGCGACGGCGAGGTTTGCATACGCATGGAGACGCTTAACACCACCGGGATAAAAATGGCAACCACTCCGGTGGAACTCATAAAGGCGCCCAGCCCGGCCACGGTCAGCATCAATAGCACCAGCATTTTGATTTCGCTGCTGCCAGCCATTTTAACCAGCCAGGTGCCCATAACAGTGGCGACGCCGGTACGCACCAGCCCGTCGCCGATAATAAACAGCGCGGCAATCAACACCACGTTCGGATCGCTAAAGCCAGAAAAGGCTTCGCTGAGGGTCAGCGTTCCACTCAAAACAAACGCCACGATGACCAGCAAAGCAACCGCGTCCATACGCACTCTGCCCGTCGCAAATAACACTACGGCAATAGCCAGTAATGAAAGAACCCAAATCAATTCACCGTTCACAACCTATCCTTGTCAGATGAGAAGATGGCATGATTCTGCCATAAAAAAGCCCCGACAAGCCGGGGCGAAATCATGATCAGGTATTGCTGAGTACAACCACATTGCCCTTCGGCTGTTTCGTCACCGAAAGCTGCTCGAGGCTGGTCAGCGCAAAATCGACGTCCGCCAGACGTGGGGTGTCTACCGGAGCATTAACGGCGATAACATGGCAGCCAGCCGCTAAGCCCGATAACACGCCCGCAGGCGCGTCTTCCACCACCGCACATTCATGGGGCGCCAGGCCCAACAGCTGCGCGCCCAGCAGATAGGCGTCCGGTTCCGGCTTGCCGCGTTTGACACGCTCGGCGGTCACAAAAACCTCCGGTGCGGGGAGCCCTGCCACCTGATGGCGGGCGCGGGCAACGGGCATAGAGCCAGAGGTGACAATCGCCCACGGGATCCCGGATTTATTCAGATGGTTGAGCAAGGCAATCGCCCCCGGCAGCGCAGTGATGCCGGCCGTTTCCGTGGCTTCAATTTGCTCCAGACGCGTAAACTCAGCGGCGATTTCCGCTTCAGGCTTACCTGCCATAAAATGACGCAGCGAGGTAATCGCCTGCTTGCCATGAATAAAACCGAGTACCTCATCGTGCGCCAGGCCAAAACGATCGGCCCAGTTACACCATGCTCGCTCGACGGCGGGGAGTGAATCGACCAGCGTTCCATCCAGATCAAACAGAAAGCCTTTACACTGCACGTGTACCTCCTCAGGCGTTGATAATTTGGTTAATTTCGTTGGCGCTCAGGTGGTATTGACGCGGGCAGGCGTGCCATGCGCTCAGCATGCGCTGGTACTTCTCCCACATGGGGGTTTGCGCGTTGAAGCCGTGCGTGCCGGCGTCAAAATGGGTATAGCGTCCTTCGACATTGACCATAAAACGAACATAGCCGAGGTAACGCGCCTCTGTGGCGGCGTCGAAGCCGAGGAAGGTCACGCGACGTTCGTCGATGCTTTGCGCATCTTTCAGGTTAGCCCAGGAAACATGCAGCGCGTGGTACATCTCCATGATGTCGATCACCGTGCGGCAGGTCTCTTCTTTAAGCTCGCCAAACTCGCGATCCAGTTCGCGCATTTGCAGGCCATAGCCGCGTTCAATAATGGTTTGCAGGCGACGATAACGCTCGGCGTTGGTCGGGTCGAGCATGGTCATCATTTTGTACTGGTTAGACAAAATAAGACGTTGAGCGTTGGTCATTTCCATTTGGGACTCCTGTATCACTCTACTGCGGTGAAAAAAGTGAAAAAAAAGAAGGCATCAATATGCCTTCTTTTATATGCGTAATCCGGGGTCAATTACAAATCATCAAGGAAAGTTTTATCCAGTTGTTTGAAGGCGCGCTTAAGCGTGTCAGCCAGCGCCTGGTAGTCCGGCTTGCCTTCAACCGGGGCCAGCGCCTGTCCGGCTTCCTGTAATTTGCCCCTGACTTCGTAAAACCAGTTCAAAATTGTAGGCGGTAGCGGCGTAACGGAACGTTTACCCAGCCACCACAGCCCCTGCATGGGTAAACTGAGCGCGAACAGCGCGGTGGCGACGGCCGGTCCCAATTGACCGCCGAGGGCGATTTGCCAGCACAGGGTAAAAACGGCAATCGGCGGCATAAAGCGGATGGCGTAGCGGGTCATCCGAATAACGCGATTCTCCACAAAGACGGGCGCAAGGCGCTTTTCCATCGGCCACGTCTTCGAGTAGTGCTGCCCCCGGCGAAAAAGGCTGAAAAAATTTACGGAGCGGTGATCCGGCGTCGACATGGCTTACCTCAACTTCACATATAAAAATTCAAAAAATTGTGCAAAACAACAACTATGAGGGACAACGTTCAAAACATTTTGTCATTGCTACCCACTATCAGGTATCCTGTAGCGGCCTGTCATTGGCCTGTAGTCCAAAAGTATTGAGTCGTCAAATTGACATATAGTATGCCATTGGCTGAAAAATACGCAAAATGGCATAGACTCATAGGTATTTCTTCCATCATGCCAAAAAAGACAACTGCGCATGATGTTAATCATAAATGTCAGCGTCACACTGCGCTACGCTCTATGGCTCCCTGACGTTTTTTTAGCCACGTATCAATAATAGGTACTTCCATGTCGAGTAAGTTAGTACTGGTTCTGAACTGCGGTAGCTCCTCACTGAAATTTGCAATCATCGATGCAGTTAATGGTGAAGAATACCTTTCTGGTTTAGCCGAATGTTTCCATCTTCCAGAAGCCCGTATCAAATGGAAAATGGACGGCAGTAAACAAGAAGCGGCTTTAGGCGCAGGCGCCGCTCACAGTGAAGCGCTGAACTTTATCGTTAATACTATTCTGGCACAAAAACCAGAACTGTCTGCGCAGTTGACTGCAATCGGTCACCGTATCGTACACGGCGGCGAGAAGTACACCAGCTCCGTCGTTATTGATGACTCCGTGATTCAGGGTATCAAAGATTCCGCCTCTTTTGCACCGCTGCATAACCCGGCCCACCTGATCGGTATCGCCGAAGCACTGAAATCCTTCCCGCAGCTGAAAGACAAGAACGTCGCCGTGTTTGACACCGCGTTCCACCAAACGATGCCGGAAGAATCTTACCTGTATGCCCTGCCGTACAGCCTGTACAAAGAACACGGCGTTCGTCGTTATGGCGCACACGGCACCAGCCACTTCTTCGTGACTCAGGAAGCGGCAAAAATGCTGAACAAGCCGGTTGAAGAACTGAACATCATCACCTGCCACCTGGGCAACGGCGGTTCCGTTTCCGCTATCCGTAACGGCAAGTGCGTTGATACCTCTATGGGTCTGACTCCGCTGGAAGGTCTGGTGATGGGTACCCGTTCCGGCGATATCGATCCGGCGATTATCTTCCACCTGCACGACACCCTGGGCATGAGCGTTGACCAGATCAACAAGATGCTGACCAAAGAGTCCGGCCTGCTGGGTCTGACCGAAGTGACCAGCGATTGCCGTTATGTCGAAGACAACTACGCGACCAAAGAAGACGCCAAGCGCGCGATGGACGTTTACTGCCACCGCCTGGCGAAATACATCGGCTCCTACACTGCGCTGATGGAAGGTCGTCTGGACGCTGTCGTGTTCACCGGGGGCATTGGTGAAAACGCCGCGATGGTTCGCGAACTGTCTCTGGGCAAACTGGGCGTGCTGGGCTTTGAAGTCGATCACGAACGTAACCTGGCCGCACGCTTCGGTAAATCTGGCTTCATCAACAAAGAAGGCACCCGTCCTGCAGTGGTGATCCCAACCAACGAAGAACTGGTTATCGCGCAAGACGCGAGCCGTCTGACTGCCTGATACCACACCGCCAGCCACCATGCTGGCGGTGCTGTTTTGTCACCCGCCGATGTCGGCGGTAACGAAAGAGGATAAATCGTGTCCCGAATTATTATGCTGATCCCTACCGGAACCAGCGTCGGCCTGACCAGCGTCAGCCTCGGCGTCATCCGTGCTATGGAACGCAAAGGCGTTCGTCTGAGCGTCTTTAAGCCCATCGCTCAGCCGCGTGCTGGCGGCGATGCGCCAGACCAGACCACCACTATCGTTCGCGCGAACTCCAATCTGCCAGCGGCTGAACCGTTGAAGATGAGCCACGTTGAATCTCTGCTGTCCAGCAATCAGAAAGATGTGCTGATGGAAGAGATCATCGCGAACTACCACGCGAACACCAAAGACGCGGAAGTCGTGCTGGTTGAAGGTCTGGTTCCGACCCGTAAACACCAGTTCGCGCAGTCTCTGAACTACGAAATCGCAAAAACGCTGAACGCGGAAATCGTTTTCGTCATGTCTCAGGGTACCGACACCCCGGAACAGCTGAACGAGCGTATCGAACTGACGCGCAGCAGCTTCGGCGGCGCTAAAAACACCAACATCACGGGCGTTATCGTTAATAAACTGAACGCGCCGGTGGATGAACAGGGCCGTACCCGTCCGGACCTGTCCGAGATTTTTGACGACTCGTCAAAAGCGCAGGTGATCAAAGTGGATCCGGCGCAACTGAGCGCAAGCAGCCCGCTGCCGGTTCTGGGCGCGGTGCCGTGGAGCTTTGATCTGATCGCCACCCGTGCGATCGATATGGCGCGTCACCTGAACGCGACAATCGTCAACGAAGGCGATATCAACACCCGTCGCGTGAAATCTGTGACCTTCTGCGCGCGCAGCATTCCGCACATGCTGGAGCACTTCCGCGCCGGTTCTCTGCTGGTCACATCCGCAGACCGTCCTGACGTGCTGGTTGCCGCCTGCCTGGCCGCGATGAACGGCGTGGAAATCGGCGCCCTGCTGCTGACCGGCGGCTACGAAATGGACGCGCGCATTTCTAAACTGTGCGAGCGCGCATTTGCGACCGGCCTGCCGGTATTCATGGTGAACACCAACACCTGGCAGACCTCCCTGAGCCTGCAGAGCTTCAACCTGGAAGTGCCGGTTGACGATCACGAGCGCATCGAGAAAGTTCAGGAGTACGT
The DNA here is from genome assembly GCF_030332325.1 of Citrobacter sp. Cs237. NCBI lineage: Bacteria > Pseudomonadati > Pseudomonadota > Gammaproteobacteria > Enterobacterales > Enterobacteriaceae > Citrobacter > Citrobacter sp. Cs237. The sequence goes on from NZ_JAOWIB010000102.1 coordinate 119,149, forward strand.
GGCTAACTACATCAACGCTGACTGGATTGACTCTCTGACCGCGACCTCCGAGCGTAGCCGCCGTCTGTCTCCGCCGGCGTTCCGCTATCAGCTGACCGAACTGGCGCGTAAAGCCGGTAAGCGTGTGGTCCTGCCGGAAGGCGACGAGCCGCGTACCGTGAAAGCGGCGGCGATCTGCGCTGAACGCGGTATCGCAACCTGCGTACTGTTAGGTAACCCGGATGAAATCAACCGCGTTGCCGCTTCTCAGGGCGTTGAGCTGGGTGCCGGCATTGAAATCGTTGACCCGGAAGTGGTTCGCGAAAGCTATGTCGCTCGTCTGGTCGAACTGCGTAAGAGCAAAGGCATGACCGAAACCGTTGCCCGCGAACAGCTGGAAGACAACGTGGTGCTCGGTACGCTGATGCTGGAGCAGGATGAAGTTGACGGTCTGGTGTCCGGTGCGGTTCACACCACCGCGAACACTATCCGTCCGCCTCTGCAGCTGATCAAAACCGCACCGGGTAGCTCCCTGGTTTCTTCCGTGTTCTTTATGCTGCTGCCGGAACAGGTATATGTTTACGGCGACTGCGCGATCAACCCGGATCCGACCGCTGAGCAACTGGCTGAGATCGCCATTCAGTCCGCTGAATCGGCAATTGCTTTCGGTATCGAACCGCGCGTGGCGATGCTCTCCTACTCTACCGGTACCTCTGGTGCAGGTAGCGACGTAGAGAAAGTCCGTGAAGCGACCCGCATTGCGCAGGAAAAACGTCCTGACCTGATGATCGACGGTCCGCTGCAGTACGACGCGGCGGTAATGGCTGACGTGGCGAAATCCAAAGCGCCGAACTCCCCGGTTGCCGGTCGCGCTACCGTGTTTATCTTCCCGGATCTGAACACGGGTAACACCACCTACAAAGCGGTACAGCGTTCAGCCGACCTGATCTCCATCGGGCCGATGCTGCAGGGTATGCGCAAGCCGGTGAACGACCTGTCTCGTGGCGCGCTGGTAGACGATATCGTCTACACTATCGCACTGACCGCGATTCAGTCTTCCCAGCAGGGCTAATCGTTTTCCCCCTCTCGCCACTTAAGCGAGTAAGGGGGTTAATACCGTCCGGATGTGCAAGCATCCGGATTTTTTTTGCCTAAAAATCCCCCACTGTGCGGTAGCAAATTCTGAAACCGGCATAAAAAACGCGCTTACAAATTGCATTTATATTCATCAAAATGCATACTTATTCCATTAAAACGCTACATGGAAGGTATGCTATGTCCTCGGTTTCATCCTCTCACCCCACGCAACGCAGAAAATTCGCTATGCCCGATACGCTGGTGATCATTTTTTTCGTGGCGATTTTTACCAGCCTCCTGACTTGGCTGATCCCAGCCGGGCAATTTGACACGCAGAAAATTCACTATCAGGTGGAAGGCGTTGAGAAAAGCCGCCAGGTTGTCGATCCTGCGTCGTTTCGCATCGTGACCGACGCGTCAGGTGAAGCGCAGTATAACCGGGTGCAGTTCTTCTCGACCGGCGACGCCGGAGCGGGACTCATGAACTTTCCCTTTGAAGGGCTCACGGCAGGCGATAAATACGGTTCCGCCATTGGTATTATCATGTTTATGCTGGTGATTGGCGGCGCTTTTGGCATCGTCATGCGCACAGGCACCATCGATAACGGTATCCTCGCGCTAATTAACCGGACCAAAGGCAATGAAATCCTGTTCATACCGGTGCTGTTTATGCTCTTTTCCCTCGGTGGCGCAGTGTTCGGTATGGGAGAAGAGGCGGTCGCCTTCGCTATTATCATCGCCCCGCTGATGGTTTGCTTAGGGTATGACAGTATTACCACGGTACTGGTGACCTATGTCGCAACCCAGGTCGGCTTCGCCACGTCATGGATGAACCCGTTCAGCGTGGTCATTGCGCAGGGGATTGCCGGTGTTCCCGTACTTTCCGGCTCGGGGCTGCGCATTATCATCTGGCTGCTGGCGACACTGCTGGCGATGGCCTTCACGCTGCTTTACGCGTCACGGATCCGTAAATCGCCGGAGCGCTCTGCCTGCTGGCAGTCTGACCGTTTTTTCCGCGAACAGCAGCAGCAGATTACACAGCGCAAGCTGGGCGCGGGAGACTGGCTGGTATTAGCGATCCTAACCGCCGCTATCGGCTGGGTGATATGGGGCGTTATCGTCCACGCCTGGTTTATTCCTGAAATCGCCAGTCAGTTCTTCACGATGGGCATCGTTATCGGCCTGATCGGCGTGGTGTTTCGTCTCAACGGCATGACGCTAAACGATATGGCGAACGCCTTCACCGAAGGGGCGAAAATCATGATTGCCCCCGCGCTGCTGGTCGGCTTCGCCAAAGGCATTATGCTGTTGCTGGGTAACGGCGACGCCAGCACGCCGAGCGTGTTAAATACTCTCCTCAACGCCATCGCTGGCGGCATTGGCGAGCTGCACACCGCGGTCGCCGCCTGGTTTATGCTGCTGTTCCAGACGCTGTTCAACTTCTTCGTCACCTCGGGTTCAGGCCAGGCGGCGCTGACCATGCCGCTGATGGCCCCGCTCAGCGATCTGGTCGGCGTTAATCGCCAGGTGGCCGTGCTGGCGTTTCAGTTAGGCGACGGGTTCAGCAATATTATTTACCCTACCTCAGCATCGTTAATGGCGACGCTTGGCGTTTGCCGGGTCGATTTCCGCAGTTGGATTAAGCCCGCGCTGGCCCTGGCTGGTCTGCTGTTTGCCTTCTCCAGCGTGCTGGTGGTTGGCGCGCAGATCATGGGCTATCAGTAACGAAACATGCCGGATGGCGCTGTCGTCATCCGGCATCAACCTCACGCCATCACAGCAGTGATTTTGCGGCTTCGACAATCGCGGCGGCAGTCAGCCCGTATTCCTCCTGCAAAAAATCCTGCGTGCCAACCTGGCCGTAACGTTCTTTTACGCCGACCCGACGCATGGGCACCGGACAGGTTTCCACCAGCACTTCCGCCACCGCCGACCCCAGTCCGTTGTGAATACTGTGGTTCTCGCAGGTCACGATGCGTCCCGTTTTCTCGGCGTAGTTTTTCACCAGCATCCGATCGATAGGTTTCAGGGTGAACATGTCGATCACCGCGGCGCTGACCCCGTTTCTCTCCAGCTGCCGCGCCGCCTCCAGCGCTTCGGCCACCATGATTCCGTTAGCAATCAGGGTGATATCATTACCTTCCCGCAGCACGTTGCCTTTACCGATGGTAAACGTCGAGCCGGACGCGTAGATACTCGGCGCCTGTTTACGAATGGTGCGGACCCAGTAGAATCCCTCAAGGTCGATGAGCTGACGCAGGATATCCTCAAACATCACCGCATCCGTCACCTCCAGCACAATGGCGTGCGCCAGTCCACGCACGATCCCCATATCTTCAAACGACATGTGCGTACCGCCGTTATGACAGGCGGTGACGCCCGCATCCGAGGCGATCACCTTGACGTTATTTCGCTGGTAGTCCAGCGACATAAACAGTTGATCGAAACAGCGGCGGCTGGCAAACGCGGTGAAGGTATGCACGAACGGCTTGCGCCCGGTTAACGCCAATCCCGCGGCGGTGCCAATCACGTTAGCTTCCATAATGCCGCAGTTAATCACATGCTGCGGGTAATCACGGGCTACGCCATCCATCGCCATTGAACTCATCAGGTCTGCTTCCAGCGCGATGATCGGGCTGCCGTCTTTTATCTGCCGGGCCACGAATCCGGCGTATACCTTGCGCATCTCCACGCGATCTTTTTGTCCTGCGGGCGCGAGATTAATCATGCGTGACCTCCAGTTGGCGAATGGCGTTATTCAGGGTTTGCGTCATGTCCTCTGTCAGGCGCAGGTGATGAGAATTGCTCAACTGTTCAAGGCATGGCACCCCTTGCCCTTTAATGCTGTCAAGAATGATTACCCGTGGGCGGGCCTGCGCCTCGGGAACTGGCTGGACGGCAGCCAGTAGCGCCGGTATATCATCGCCCTTCACCGTGATGGTATCGAAGCCAAACGCGCGGAATTTTGCATCAAGGCTGAACGGGCGAATAATTTCATCTAACTCGCCGTCCAGTTGCTGCTTATTCCAGTCAACAAACACCGTCAGGTTGTTGAGGCAATGATGAGCAATAAACTGAAACGCTTCCCAGCACTGTCCTTCGTTCAGCTCACCGTCGCCGACAATACAGAAGACCCGGTTCGGACGCTGCGCCAACTTATGCGAGAGCGCCATTCCGGCGGCGATGGAGATCCCCTGCCCCAGCGATCCCGTGGTCGCGTCCACGCCACGGGTTTTCAGCCGATCCGGATGACTGGGCAGCCGGGTGCCGTTCTGATTCAGCGTGTTCAACTCGTCGATCGGGAAATAGCCTTTGATCGCCAGCGTGCTGTAAAGCGCCGGTCCCGCGTGCCCTTTCGAGAGAACAAAGTTATCGCGTTCCGGCCAGTCTGGATCGGCCGGATCGATTTTCATTACCGCGCCGTACAGTACCGCGAGGGTTTCCACCACCGACATACTGCCGCCATAGTGGCCGAAGCCCAGATGGGTGAGTGATTTCAGAGTAGCTACGCGAATATCCCGCGCCAACTGCGTCACTTCTTTTACATTCATGGTTTGGCTCCGTTATTTTCCGCTGAGTGACCTGTCGCCGTCTTGTTCTTTGCGAACAGATTCCAGAGGACCAGTACAACAAACAATCCGACCACCAGCCCGGTTATCGCCAGAGGCGACAGGTAGCGGGCCAGGTTACCGAGCACAATGCCAATCGCGCCAAAGTCGGCATCCGAGAAGGTGGTGTTGGCAAAGCCGATGGCGCCGAGTACCGGCAAGAGCAGTACCGGGAGGAAGGTAATCAACAGACCGTTGGCGAACGCGCCGAGCATAGCGCCACGACGGCCGCCGGTGGCATTACCGAACACCCCCGCCGTCGCTCCCGTGAAGAAGTGCGGCACGACGCCTGGCAATATCAGCACCAGCTTCATTTGCCCGAGCAGAAACAGCCCCACCAGCCCACCGAGGAAGCTAAACAGAAAGCCGATCAGCACAGCGTTGGGGGCATAGGGATACACCACCGGGCAATCCAGCGCCGGACGCGCGTTGGGCACCAGTTTTTCAGAGAAGCCGGTGAACGCCGGAACAATTTCCGCAAGGATGAGGCGAACCCCTTGCAGGATAATGAACACCCCGGCGGCAAAAGTAATCGCCATGATGATGGCGTAGACCAGATAGTTCTGCCCGCCGCTGAAGGTGCTTTCCACATACTCCCGACCGGCGCTAACCGCCATGATCAGATAGATGATCATCATGGTCAGCGAAATGGAGATCGAACTGTCGCGCAGGAAGCTTAAATTCTTCGGCAGATTCATTTCTTCGGTCGAACGGGAGCCTTTACCGCACACGCTGCCGATCCAGCCTGACAGCACATACCCCAGGGTACCGAAGTGACCAAAGGCAATGTCGTCGCTACCCGTGATGCGTTTCATGTAGCGTTGCGCCAACGCCGGGAAGAAGGCCATCACCAACCCGAGGATCAGCGAGCCGGTAAAGACCAGCCCCGCCCCCTCAAAACCGGCGACGGTCAGGATCACGCCGATCATACAGGCCATGTAAAAGGTGTGGTGCCCGGTTAAAAATATGTATTTCAGCCGCGTAAAGCGCGCGACAATAATATTCGCCACCATTCCGAACGCCATAATCAGTGCGGTAGCGGCACCGTATTTTTCCAGCGCAATCGAGACAATCGCTTCATTATTCGGAATAATCCCCTGGATAGTAAAAGCGTGTTCAAACATACCGCCTAACGGATTTAATGAGCCGACCAGAACGGTAGCCCCGCCGCCAAGAACAATAAACCCCAGAATTGTTTTAATGGTTCCCTTTACGACATCCGAAAAGGCTTTCTTTTGCGCCACCAGGCCAATAAGCGCAATTAAGCCCACCAGTACGGAAGGCACTTTAAGAATATCAACAACAAAATTCAGCGTTTCAAGGATAAACATAGCCACCTCGATGCATATTTGCGGTCATGCTGTGGTGAGACAGCGCGAAGGATTGAGTGCAGACAGAATTATTGTTTATCGAACCATGCCCGTAGCTGTGTTTCGAGTTCATTGATATCGATAATGTTATTGATTACCACCAGTTGCGCCTCGGGCACGCTGGCGCTGGCGGCAATATCTTTCGCCATCACAAAGAGATCGGCGGCGCCCGGCGTCGCCGAGGAGAGATCGGAATGTTCCACCTCAGCGTCAATATTGAGTTTTTTGAGTACCTTTTTAATATTCATTTCGACCATAAAACTACTGCCCAGGCCGGAGCCACAAATAGCCATAATTTTCATTGTTATTACCTTTTTTAAGTAGAGTTTGTTCGCATCACGCGCAGGCGTAATGTTTCATCAATACAGAGGCATGCGTAAAATTAATAACGTGAAATTATTTTTTTAATCTCCTCCAGGGTGGCTGCCTGATGTAATTTCGCCAGATCGTCATCGTTTGAAAATAATTCAGCCAGGGCCGAAATCATTTCGATATGGCTGTGTTTATCCGCTGCGGCTAATAAAATAATAATATCAACCGGATCATTTTCTCCTGCGCCAAACGACACGCCGTCCGTCAGCTTCAGCAACGATAAGCCGATAGCCTTTGCGCCTTCCTCCGGGCGGGCATGCGGCATCGCCAGCCCGGGCGCCAGCACATAATACGGCCCCAGCTTCTGATGTTGTGCGATGATAGCGCTAACATAATCAGGCGTAATGACGCCCGCCTGCAGCAGCGGCCCGGCGCAAATCCCAAGCGCTTCCCGCCAGTCGCTCACCTGCTCGCGCAGTTGAATCGTGTTATCCGTTAACCAGGTTTCAAGCACGATCGTCCCTCTCTCTTGACTTAACATGAGCAAACTTTATTCAACCCCAACCACCTTATCTGCGATCGCAATCACAAAGATAGCGCTATCAAACGCTATCGTTCAGATATGTGATAGCGCTATCAAAAACAGATTGCTGTGTGAAATCAGAGCAAACAAGGACAATTAAGGCGTATACTGCGCTAAACGTGACGCAAAGAACGATCATAAAAAAGCGTCTCAACTGGTTGTAATTGCGCAGGAATTTGTATGTCTCTAACCCGAAAACGGCGTAGTACCGGTAAAGTGACCATCGCCGATGTCGCACAGCTTGCGGGTGTCGGCACCATGACCGTCTCGCGTGCCTTGCGCACGCCGGAGCAGGTTTCCGATAAACTGCGGGAGAAAATCGACGCGGCTGTCCACGAGCTGGGATATATGCCGAATCTCGCCGCCAGCGCGCTGGCGTCAGCATCGTCACGTACCATTGCGATGGTGGTGCCAAATCTTGCCGAAGCAGGATGTTCAGAAATGTTTGCCGGATTGCAGCATATTCTGCAACCCGCCGGATACCAGATCATGCTGGCGGAATCCCGTCACCGTCTTGAGCAGGAAGAAAAACTGCTGGAAACGCTGCTGGCTTCCAATATCGCCGCGGCGATATTGCTCAGCGTCGAGCACAGCGACACCGTCCGACACTGGCTAAAGAACGCGTCGATTCCGGTCATGGAGATTGGCGCGATCCGTACCGATCCCATTGATATGAATATCGGGATTGATAACGTGGCCGCCATGTTTGAGCTGACGGAGATGCTGATTCAACGTGGCTACCAGAACATTGGCCTGCTGTGTGCGAATCAGGAACAGTGGATCTTTCAACAGCATTTGCAGGGCTGGTATAAAGCGATGCTGCGCCATCATATGTCGCCCAACCGGGTGATTAACGCCGCCCTGCCGCCCAATTTTTCCACCGGGGCTTCGCAACTGCCGGAGTTTATCCTGGCGTGGCCGGAACTGGATGCGCTGGTCTGCGTGTCGGATGAACTGGCCTGCGGCGTCCTGTATGAATGCCAGCGCCGACGGATTAAAGTCCCTGACGACCTGGCGGTTGTGGGGTTTGGCGACAGCGACGTCAGCCGGGTCTGTCAACCGCCGCTGACCACGATGGCGGTTCCGCACCGCAAAATCGGTCTTGAGGCCGGACGGGCCTTACTGGAAAGAATTCAGGATGGAAACTGGCGCGATCAACAGCCAATCGCCTCCAGTTTATGTCTGCGGGACAGTTGCTGAGGCGTTATTCCGCCTCTTCCTGTTTTTCTTGCTGTTCTTCTTGTTGCCGCTCACCTTTTGCAGACTCGTTTTTGGCGTTGCGGGTCATCCACAGCGCCAGCGCTTTTAGCGAGTCCGGGGTGAATTCGTCACAGCGGGCGGTAATTTCCTCCGGCGTCAGCCAGCATACTTCGCTGACCTCTTCCTCCTGCAAGGCGAAGGGGCCATGCGATACGCAGCTAAACAGCGCGCCCCAGACGCGGCAATGCTCATCTTCAAAGTAGAACTGACCGTGTTCAGCGAACGGAACGCCCGCAATACCCAGTTCCTCCTCCGCTTCGCGGCGGGCAGAGTCTAACAGTTGTTCGTCTGCCTGAACGACGCCACCGGCCGTGGCGTCTAACATGCCAGGCAAAAAGTCCTTTGTCTCGGTACGACGCTGCACCAGAATTTTGCCCATCCCATCGTGTACCACGATATAGGTTGCACGATGACGCAGGCACTGCGCTCGCATCTGTTCCCGGCTGGATTGTGCGATGACTTCGTTGTCTTCATTCACAATATCCACCCATTCCGTACTTGCCAAACGACGCTGTTCCACCATCAGGAAACCTTCTTTTTCTTAGCACTCTGCGGCGCATTTACATATGTGGGGGTAAATTACGAATTAATCGCCACCTGCGCAATGATACTTTGATCATTGAGTGCGATTACGCTCAATACATTATCGTCCAGCATTCCGTAGCTCGCCGGATGGCCGCCCTTCGGTATGCTCACGGAGCCAGGATTGAAATGGTATATATCGCCCCGCTTTTCTGCCACCGGCAGATGAGTATGTCCGTACACCAGCACATCGTTGGACTGCAGCGCTGGCAGATTTTCCGCTCCAAAAAGATGACCGTGGGTCAAAAAGAGCCGCTGGTTTTCCAGTAACGCCTGCTGCCACGGCGCGGTGAGCGGAAAGTGGAGCAACATCTGATCCACTTCGCTGTCGCAGTTGCCGCGCACGGCGATAATCCGCGACGCATATTCGTTCAACCGCCCGGCGACCTCAGCAGGCGCGTAGCCTTCAGGTAAGGCGTTACGCGGCCCATGATTCAGTATATCACCCAGTATCACCAACCATTGCGCGCCGCTGCGAGCAAACAGCGCCAGCACGCGCTCAGTGGCCGGTAAGGAACCGTGAATATCGGATGCAAACATCAGTTTCATCACGTCCTCCGCATCATAAAAAAACCGCACTATGATACTGGATTGTAGACCCTTTTTCAGCCCGTACGCTTAGCGGAAAGCGCAATATATCGCTGGACAGAAGCGCGCTGCCATTGAAACGCGGCATATTCCGCCAGCGGCGTCGGCACGTCGTCACCGTTGAGCGCCAGACGGTTGATCATCAGCGCCAGATCGGTGTCCGCCAGACACCATTCGCCGAACAGGTTCGGCGTCCCGTCAGCCAGCAGATGGCTCGCCGTGGCAAACAGCTTTTCCACGCTGGCTTTCCCGGCGTCGCTTAATGGCCCTTTCTTGACGCCGCCGAACACCACATCCGTCGGGCGCTCCTCGCGGACAGGCATCAGGTCGCTCCGGAGCCACGCCTGAATCTGCCGCGCCCGGGCGCGTTTCTCAAGATCGAGGGGATAGATGCGCTCCCATGTCGGCGGCGCAAAGCGATCTTCCAGATACTCCGCAATAGCTGACGACTCGCTAAGTTCGAACCCGTCAATCTCCAGCAGCGGTACCCGGCGCGTCTGGGCGTAACCCTGCCAGCCTGGCGCGAGATGTTCACCGCGATCCAAATCCACCGTTTTCAGGGTAAAAGGAAGCCCCTTTTCCTGGAGCGCGACGTAAGCAGACAGCACGTAAGGGGAGAAAAAATTGGCGTCTGACCAGAGGGTAATCACAGGTTTACTCATAGCTTCCTCGATGTTGATGGTTTTTTTCTTTCAACATAAAGCGTCTTTCGTTCGCTGTCACCTGATGAAATCTCACACAACACGCCAGGCTTTCTATACTTGTGGTTGTCTCGTAGATAAAACGCTTGCTGGAGCTGAAATGATCGATCTCTATTACGCCCCTACGCCCAATGGACACAAGATTACACTCTTTCTTGAAGAAGCCGAAATGGACTACCGACTGATCAAAGTCGATATCAGTAAGGGCAACCAGTTTCGTCCCGATTTCCTGGCGATATCGCCCAATAATAAAATTCCCGCGATTGTCGATCGCGCCCCTGCGGACGGCGGCGCGCCGCTTAGTCTTTTTGAGTCTGGCGAAATTTTGCTTTACCTGGCGGAAAAAAGCGGCATGTTACTGAGCGGCGAGCTGCGCGAGCGTCATATTACGCTGCAGTGGCTGTTCTGGCAGGTTGGCGGGCTTGGGCCAATGCTGGGGCAAAATCATCATTTCAATCATTTCGCGCCGCAGGCCATCCCGTATGCTATCGAGCGTTACCAGGTGGAAACTCAGCGGCTGTATAACGTGCTCAATAAACGTCTGGAAGCTTCTCCGTGGCTGGGCGGCGAGCATTACAGCATCGCGGATATTGCCTGCTGGCCGTGGGTCAATGCCCATCAGCGTCAACGCATCGATCTGGAAATGTACCCGGCGGTAAACAACTGGTTCCAGCGTATCCGCTCGCGTCCGGCCACCGAACGTGCGCTGATGCAGGCGCAGCTTAATCCTGAGACGTTGAAAGGATAACGCGCGGCGGTTCTCGTGTATGATGCGAAGGTTCATATATGGAGAACTCTGCAATGTCTCAACCTGACGCTATTATTCGTATAAAAAACCTTCGCTTACGCACCTTTATCGGTATCAAAGAAGAAGAGATCACTAACCGCCAGGATATTGTGATCAACGTTGCGATTCATTATCCGGCAGAAAAAGCGCGGGTCAGCGAAGATATTAACGATGCGTTGAATTACCGTACCATCACGAAAAGCATTCTTCAGCACGTCGAAAACAACCGTTTTTCGTTGCTGGAAAAATTAACGCAGGATGTGCTCGACATCGCACGCGAACACCACTGGGTCACTTATGCTGAAGTGGAAATCGATAAGCTTCACGCGTTACGTTATGCCGATTCGGTATCTATGACCTTAAGCTGGCGGCGTTAGTCGCCTTTACGGGAGGCTGCATGAACATACTGGTTACCGGAGGAACAGGTCTTATCGGCGGACACCTTATCCCGCGTCTGTTGGCGCTCGGGCATCAGGTGACGGTTCTCACTCGCAGCCCCGAAAAAGCCCGGGATCGGCTCGACAGTCGGGTGGCGCTCTGGACCACCCTGGACGATAAAAAGCAGCTTGATGATGTCGACGCGGTGATCAATCTTGCGGGTGAGCCGATTGCCGACAAGCGCTGGTCGAGCGCACAAAAGGAGCGTCTTTGCCAGAGTCGCTGGCGCATCACGCAGAAACTGGCGGATCTGATTAATGCCAGCGAGACGCCGCCCTCGGTACTGATTTCCGGCTCCGCTACCGGCTATTACGGTGATTTGGGTGAAGTGGTGGTGACCGAGGAAGAGCCGCCGCATAATGAATTCACGCATAAGCTGTGCGCGCGCTGGGAACAAATCGCCTGTACCGCCCAAAGCGATCGCACCCGCGTTTGCCTGCTGCGTACCGGCGTCGTGCTGGCGCCCAAAGGCGGTATTCTCGGTAAAATGGTTCCGCCGTTCCGGCTGGGGCTGGGAGGACCGATTGGCAATGGCCGCCAGTATTTACCGTGGATCCACGTTGATGACATGGTGAACGGCATCCTTTGGCTGCTGGACAACGATCTGCGCGGCCCCTTCAATATGGTTTCGCCCTATCCCGTGCGTAACGAGCAGTTCGCCCATGCGCTGGGACATGCGCTACAGCGCCCTGCTTTCGTTCGCGTCCCGGCGACGGCGATTCGCCTGCTGATGGGCGAGTCCTCGGTGCTGGTATTGGGTGGCCAGCGCGCGCTGCCGAAACGTCTGGAAGCCGCAGGCTTCGCCTTTCGCTGGTATGACCTCGAAGAAGCGCTGGAAGATGTGATTCGCTAACCCTCCGGCCTGTGCACGCTCGCCGTTCCGGTGGTAAGGTAATCAGGATGACTTCCGGAATGGCGATTTTATGGCTTTACTGACGACCCCGCGACTGACGCTCTCCCCTTTTCAGGCGACCGACTGGCCTTTCTTTCTCGCCCTGCGAGAGAACCCGGATATTATGCGGTATATGGGCGAACGCTGCCCGGAACGCGATATCCGTTTACTGTTCGCGCGTCGTCTGGTTTCGAAACATATGTTCGTTATTCGCCAGCATCATGACGCAACCCCGCTTGGGGACGTCGGTCTGCAAATCAGCCATCAGTTTCCCCAGGAAGCGGATATCGGCTATTGCCTGCTCCCTGATGTGCAGGGGCGCGGCTTTGCCAGCGAAGCCGTTCGCGCCGTGTGCGAGTATGGCTTTCACGATGCAGGGCTACAGGCGATCAACGCCTGGGTGCTGGCAGAAAACCGGGGGTCCGTAAGATTGCTGGAAAAGCTCGGATTCGCGCGCACGCAGGTGCTGGAAAAAGCATTCACGATCAATGGTATTCGCTATGACGACTGGGGTTACCGGCTGGAAAGCGCCTGAAGGCGCGGCGCTTATCCAACCTGTAAGAAACGTAATTTGCCGCCCGGCGAAACTGGTGACTATTTCAACGAACCTTTAAGAAACTGCTGCAATCGCGGGCTTTGCGGATTGCCAAACAGTTGCTCTGGCTCCCCTTCTTCTTCAATCTTCCCCTGATGCAGGAAAATCACGTGGCTTGACACATGGCGAGCAAAACCCATTTCGTGGGTCACCACTACCATGGTTTTTCCCTCTTCCGCCAGTTGCTGCATGATGCGCAACACTTCACCCACCAGTTCAGGATCCAGCGCAGAGGTCGGCTCATCAAACAACAGCACCTCCGGTTCCATCGCCAGCGCGCGGGCAATCGACACGCGCTGCTGCTGCCCGCCGGAAAGATGCACCGGATATTTACCCTGGGCACGCTCATCAATGCCCACTTTCGCCAGATACTTGATCGCCCGTTCGCGGGCTTCCTGCTTGCTCAGGCCCAGTACCTGAACCGGCGCTTCCATGACGTTTTCCAGCACCGTCATGTGGCTCCACAGGTTAAAGTGCTGAAACACCATCGTCAGACGCGTGCGCAACAGGCGGAGCTGGGTTTTATCCGCCACCTTCAGTTGACCGTCTTTGTCGCGTACCAGCGTGATATTTTGGCCGCTGACCACAATCGATCCTTCGCTCGGCTTCTCAAGAAAGTTAATGCAGCGCAGAAAGGTACTTTTCCCCGAACCCGATGAGCCGATAATACTTATCACATCCCCGGCGTTGGCCTGCAGCGATACCCCTTTCAGCACTTCATGTTCGCCGTAGCGTTTGTGCAAATCGATAACGTTTAATTTATTCTCAGACATCGTGTTACTCGAATTATTTAGAGGAAACATGCTGCAACCAGCGCCTTTCCGCCCTACGGAACAGACTGATCAGGACATACGAAATGATTAAATACAGCACGGCGGCAAGCCCGAAAGCGGTAAAGGGCTGATAGGTCGCTGAATTGATATCGCGAGCGATTTTAAGCAGATCCGGCACCGTCGCGGTAAAAGCCAGGGCCGTGGAATGCAGCATTAAAATAACCTCGTTGCTGTACGCCGGAAGCGCAATACGCAGCGCCGAAGGCAAAATAATGCAGCGGTACATTTTAAACGAAGAAAAGCCATAGGCCCGCGCGGCCTCGATTTCACCATGCGGCACCGAGCGAATGGCGCCGGCAAAAATCTCGGTAGTATAGGCGCAGGTGTTAAGGGTTAACGCCAGAACGGTACAGTTCAGGCCGCTACGAAAGAAGGCGTTGAGGAAATCGGTGCCTTTGACGATTTCCAGGGTATACATCCCCGAATAGAACACCAGGAGTTGCACATACAGCGGCGTCCCGCGAAAGATATAGGTAAATAACCAGATGGGGAACTGGATAAACTTATTGCTGGACACGCGGCCAATCGCAAGGATCACCGCCAGGATGCCCCCCATCACCACTGATGAGATCAGCAGCCACAGGGTAATCGCCACGCCGGTAAAGCGATAGCCGTCAGTCCAGAGCAGGGATTTCCAGTACTCCTGAATAATGTCGATCACAGGTCAGCCCTCTTTACACCCACGGAGTAACGGCGCTCGAGGAACAGCAGCACACCATTGGACACAGTCGTAAACACCAGATAAATCAGCCCGCACACCACTGCGAAATAAAAGGGCTCCCAGGTGCTCTTACCGGCCAGTTGCGTAGCTTTTACCACATCTTCCAGACCGAGCAGCGAAACCAGCGCCGTGGCTTTCAGGATAACCTGCCAGTTGTTGCCAATGCCGGGCAGCGCATAGCGCATCATTGCCGGAAACATAATGCGGCGAAACGTCTGCGATGACGTAAAACCAAAGGCGGTCGCCGCTTCGATATGACCTCTCGGCACCGCCATGAACGCACCGCGGAAGGTTTCCGTGAAATATGCGCCGTAAATAAAGCCGAGAGTAATAATACCGGCAACCATTGGATCAATATCGATTTGGCCGACCCCCAGCGCGTCGGTGACCGTATTCAGCGCAATCTGCAGACCGTAGAAGATCAGCAGCATTAGCACCAGATCCGGCACACCGCGAATCAGGGTGGTATACCCTTCGAAAATAAGCCCCGTCACCCGGTTTTGCGAGAGTTTAGCCCCCGCCCCGACGAGGCCGATCAGCACCGCCAGCACGACGGAACTGAGCGCCAGTTCCAGCGTGACGATCGCGCCCTGTAAAATAACACCTGAAAAGCCGTACAACATGCTGCCTGTCCTGTCGTGAGTGGTGAGTAAGCGCCTCTTTTGACGTCACGTCCTTCGTATGCCGGATGGCGGCACTGACCTTATCTGGCCTAAGACAACTGTCTGCAGGCCGGATAAACGTTGCGCCATCAGGCTGAAAAAAGGATCATCACGCCGTTTCGGGCTTTATCTGCACCGGCGGGAATTAACCGCCATAAACATCAAAATCAAAGTACTTTTTCGCCAGCTTTTCGTAAGTCCCGTCAGCGCGCATATCGGCAAACGCTTTATTAAGGGCTTCACGCAGTTCGTTGTCTTCTTTACGCAGACCCATACCGGTCCCGACGCCGAACAGTTTCTCGTCTTTCACAGACGGGCCGCCGAATTTGTAATCTTTGCCAACGGGTTGCTTCAGAAAGCCTTCGCTTGCCGCGACTTCGTCCTGGAATGCCGCATCGATACGTCCCGCAGTCAGGTCAGAGTAGATGTTGTCCTGCCCCTGGTAAGAGACAATCTCAATGCCCTTCGGCGCCCAATGCTCGTTACCAAACGTCTCCTGAGTGGTGCCCTGAAGTACGCCGACGCGCTTGCCTTTCAGCGACTCGACGGTCGGCTGAATATCGGAATCTTTGGCCACCACCAGACGCGAATCAGCGGCATACAGTTTGTCAGTGAAAGCGATCTCCTGCTGGCGCTTTTCCGTGATGGAAAGCGAAGACATGATGGCATCGATTTTCTTCGCTTTTAACGACGGGATCAGCGCGTCCAGCGGGTTCTCAACGAAGGTGCATTGTGTATTGATACGTTTGCACAGCTCTTTCGCCAGATCGATATCAAAACCCACCAGTTCACCCTGCGCGTTTTTCGATTCAAAGGGGGCGTAAGTAGGATCGGTACCAATGCGAATTTTTTGCGGAATGGCGGCAAAAGCTGCGGTAGCGCTGGAGAAGGCCAGCACCAGGGAAAGAGATAACACCAGTTTTTTCATAGCTATCCTCAACAGACTGTCTTTATAGGGGATCTTTACAGGACCAGGTGCGGTTATCGTGCCATTAATCGGGTCGGCAAGGCAAAGCATTCTACCCAAATAGCCGGTTTATTTTGCATGAAAAGCGCTTAAGTATGCATATTTCCGCCAGCCGATCCAACCACTGCACTGTTATGGTGCATTTCTGCCTGACTGCACCGCGAAAGGTTACCCAAACGGTGCAGCCAGATCCCCTCACTGGCGCGATCAGTCGCCGTAGACGTTAAAGTCGAAGTACTTTTTCGCCATCTTGTCGTAAGTACCGTCCTTACGCAGATCGCCCAGCGCCTTGTCAAAGGCCGCTTTCAACTCTGCGTCGTCCTTACGTAAACCGACGCCCGTCCCGTCGCCAAAGTACTTCTTGTCTTTCACGGAAGGACCGGCAAACGCATAGTCTTTACCGGCAGGTTGTTTCAGGAATCCTTCGCTGGCGGCCACTTCATCCTGCAGAGCAGCATCAAGGCGGCCCGCCGTCAGATCGGAGTAAATCAGATCCTGGTTGGCGTACGCCACCACATCTACACCTTTACTGCGCCAGTTGTCATTGGCATACGCTTCCTGGGTGGACCCCTGCAGAACGCCGACGTGTTTGCCTTTCAGCGCATCCAGCGTCGGTTGGATCGGCGAACCTTTCGCCGCAATCAGTCGTGAGTCAGCCGCGTAGAGTTTGTCAGAGAAGGCGATTTCCTGCTGACGCTTATCGGTGATGGAAAGCGAAGAGATGATGGCATCAATTTTCTTCGCCTTGAGCGACGGGATCAGCGCGTCGAAATCGCTGGCGACCCAGGTACATTTGACCTGCATACGCTTGCACATCTCATTGCCCAGATCGATATCAAAGCCGACAAAATCGCCTTTGGCGTCTTTCGAAGAGAATGGCGCGTAGGTGGTGTCCGTACCGATACGAACCGTTTCCGGTAACGCGGCATAGCTGGATGCGCCAACAGAAAGACCTATCAGTAATGACAGAGCGAGAACTGACTTCTTCATACATAACCCTCAAGTGGAATGACTTTATTATGTTTTGCGTTGTGTTGTGTGTTTGCAGGCTTTTTCATGCAGGTCTTATGCCATTTTCGCGTCGATGAGGATATTCGACGTTAAATATGTTAATAAAACGTTGCAATATTGTCCTGATGTTGAAGATAGCAGGTCTGGCGGATGAACCGCAGCGTTTCGGTGGCTTTTAGCGAATTAAATGTCGAGGATATGATCGCGGTTACAAAATTGCCCTATAACAGGGCAACGGTTGCCAGAAGGCGCGCTAAGCAGGCAGCGCTATGCGCCCTGCCAGCGGGCAAAGAGATCCTGCGGTAGCGCAATGTCAAACTGATCAAGAACGCGGTTAACGGTTTGATTTATCACATCATCCAGCGACTGCGGACGATGATAAAACGCCGGAACCGGCGGCATAATCACCGCGCCAATTTCCGCCGCCTGGGTCATTAATCGAAGATGCCCCAGATGCAGCGGTGTTTCCCGCACACAGAGCACCAGCGGACGGCGCTCTTTCAGCACCACGTCGGCGGCGCGGGTGAGCAGACCGTCGGTATAGCTGTGCACAATGCCGGACAGCGTTTTAATCGAGCATGGCAGGATGACCATTCCCGTGGTCTGAAAAGAGCCAGAGGAGACGCTGGCGGCAATGTCACGCGCGTCGTGGGTGACATCAGCAAGCGCCTGCACGTCGCGCAGCGATAAGTCGGTTTCCAGCGACAACGTCTGTCGGGCGGCCTGACTCATAATCAGGTGCGTTTCAACATCCGGCACGTCGCGTAAAACCTGCAACATGCGCACGCCGTAAATGGCGCCGCTGGCGCCGCTAATTCCTACGATGAGTCGTTTCATGATATATCGCCCTGTCTGACTTCTGGGCTGACTTTGCAGGATTTCAGGGGGAGTTGCAAGCAGGGTGCGGAAACCGCACCCTGAGAGGAAGAGATTACCCTTCGTTATGCATTTCGAGATTTTCCACTTCGTTCTGCCGCTGCACCGCTTTGGCGTCGTCATTGCGCAGGGAATCGAGAAAATCCAGATACTGTTGATCAACGTCTTTCGTCACGTACACGCCGTTAAATACCGAGCATTCAAACTGTTGGATATCCGGGTTCTCGGCGCGTACGGCTTCGATCAGATCGTTCAGATCCTGGAAGATTAGGCCGTCTGCGCCGATAATCTGGCGGATCTCATCCACTTCACGCCCGTGGGCGATCAGTTCGTTAGCGGTAGGCATGTCAATGCCGTACACGTTCGGGAAACGAATTTCCGGCGCGGCTGACGCCAGATAGACCTTTTTCGCCCCGGCTTCACGCGCCATCTCAATGATCTGCTCAGAGGTGGTGCCGCGCACGATAGAGTCATCGACCAGCAGAACGTTTTTATCCCGGAACTCCGCGCGATTAGCGTTCAGCTTGCGGCGCACCGATTTACGGCGCAGCTGCTGACCCGGCATGATAAAGGTACGTCCCACGTAGCGGTTTTTCACAAACCCCTGGCGGTACGGCTTACCCAGAATACGGGCAATTTCCAGCGCGATATCGCAGGACGTTTCCGGGATCGGGATCACCACATCGATATCCAGGTCTTCCCACTCACGGGCAATTTTTTCACCCAGCCTGGTCCCCATATTAACGCGGGCGCTGTAGACGGAAATTTTGTCAATGAAGGAGTCCGGACGCGCGAAGTAGACGTACTCAAACAGACACGGGTTGCTGACCGGGTTTTCCGCACACTGGCGGGTAAACAGCTGGCCTTTTTCCGTGATGTACACCGCCTCGCCGGGCGCGACGTCACGGAGGAATTCGAAGCCCAGCGTATCAAGCGCCACGCTTTCTGAGGCCACCATGTACTCGGTACGGCCATCGCCAATATCGCGTTTGCCCAGCACCAGCGGACGGATCCCGTTCGGATCGCGAAAGGCGATCATCCCGTGGCCGATAATCATCGCCACGCAGGCATACGCCCCGCGAATCTGGCGGTTTGTCGCGGCGATAGCGGCAAAAATGTTATCGGCTTCCAGCGGATAGTGACGAAAGTTATCCAGCTCGCTGGCAAAGATATTCAGCAGGATCTCTGAATCGGAGGTGGTGTTGATGTGGCGACGCTTTTCTTCGAACAGCTTTTTACGCAGCTCATGGGCGTTGGTCAGATTGCCATTGTGGGCAAGCGTGATGCCATACGGTGAGTTGACGTAGAATGGCTGAGCCTCTGAGGCGCTGGAGCTGCCAGCCGTTGGGTAGCGCACATGACCGATACCCATGTTGCCCTGCATACGCTGCATGTGACGCGCTTCGAACACGTCGCTCACCAGGCCGTTCGCTTTACGCAAGCGGAAGCAGTTGTTCGCATCAATGGTGATGATGCCTGCGGCATCCTGGCCACGATGCTGGAGCACCGTTAAGGCGTCATAAATCGACTGGTTGACCGGCATAACACCGGCGATACCGACAATACCGCACATACGTCTTTTTCCTCGTTAACCACATCTCAGAACCCAGTCAGGTTCTGGGCAAGAAACTTGACGAGCTTTGCAGATAGTCAAAAAACCATCTGATGATGAAACTGAACTCCGGGATAAGCCGTGACTGACTCCAGTCCTCACTTTTCGACAAACCGGTAAAGGTATCGAGAAAGAACAGAATAGCGGCAACAATCAGTACACCACGCAGAGCCCCAAAACAGATCCCCAGCACCCGGTCAGTACCGGACAACCCGGTTTTTTCGACCAGTTGCCCGATAACAAAGTTGACGACCGCGCCGACAATGAGCGTCGCGATAAACAGCACCGCGATGGCAATCCCGTTTCGAACCAGTTCGTCTTCAAAGCCCGAAAACCAGACAGACAGATAAGTGTAGTAATGGCTGGCGACAAAGAAAGCACAACCCCATGTCACCAACGATAACGCTTCACGTACAAAGCCACGGATCAGGCTAACCAGACAGGAAAAACCAATCACCGCGATAATGGCGTAATCAATCCAGACCATAAGTGTCCCACGATTTAACGCCCTGCCGTCCTGTTCGGGGCGCATTCTAACAGAAAAAGAAAACGTTTGCGTAGGGATTTCCTTCCCGCGCGTAAATAAAAATGGCGCTGAAAAAATATTCAACGCCATCATACTTTTTGGCCGTTTTTGGCCTTGCCGGATGGCGTCGTTAACGCCTTATCCGGCCTGAAAAACCGCGTCGCGCCTGGCGATAGGGGGCTTAGTTCGGACTGTATCCCATCACCACTCCGCTTAGCCCGGAGAGCTGTTTCAGTTCACCAAGCGCGCTTTTCAGCTTGTCGCGAGACGCGTCCGGCCCGACCAGGATGCGGGTGATTTTTCCCTGCACTGGCGTCGACGGCACAGTATATACCCGGTAACCCGCGCCGCGAAGTTTACCCACAATCTCATTGACCTTGTCGGCGTTTTTCAACGCCCCTAACTGAACAACATAGGCTTTCCCGGTCGGTGCCGGTTTTTCTTCTGCCGCGGGCTTAGGCGCAGGCGCTGTCGGCTCTACCACCGGCTGTGGTTTCGGCTGCGGCTTCGGTTTTTCAACCGGTTTTGGTTTTGGCTTTTCAACCGGCGCTGGCGCCGGATCAATCGCCGGATTGTTGGTCGACGCATAGCGCGAAGGGTCCAGCGACGGCGCCGCCGCATCGCCTGCGCGCACTTCTTCCGCAGCGCCTTCCGGCGGCTGGGTCGGCAAAGCCTGCGTGGCAGCGGGCATCATATCAGGCTCATCGCGATCGCCCGGTTTCGGCACCAGCGGGATAGCGGCAAACTCATCCTGATAATGCTTTTTTTGCCCGTCGAGCAGGCCTGGAAGCACAATCACGCCCAGTGCGACCAGCACAATTGTGCCAACTAAACGATTCTGAAATTTACTCGCCACCGATTCTCCCCGCGTCCATCACTTCCATGACATGTGCCACCGTGTGGAATGATCCACATACCAGTACGGTATCTTCTGGTTTCGCCTCCGCCAGCGCCGCCTGCCATGCCTGCGCGACACTGTCATAGACAGTGCCCTGGCCCAGATGTTCCAGCAGCTGTTCCGCCGTCGCGCCGCGCGGCCCTTCCAGCGGAGCACAATACCAGTCGTCGACCACGCTTTTCAACCAGGCTAACGTTCCCGCAATATCCTTATCATGTAGCATACCGATAACCGCCAGCACGCGCCCTTGTTTCGGTAACCCTTTCAGTCGCCCGGTCAGGTATTCCGCCGCATGGGGATTATGCGCGACATCGAGAATGACCCGTGGGGACTCGCTCACAATCTGAAAACGTCCGGGTAGAATCGCCCCGGCAATACCGTCGCGGATCGCCTGCTCGCCGATCGTAAGCCCGCTTGCGCGTAGCGCCGCCAGCGCCGTCGCCGCGTTTGGCTGCGGCACCTGCGGCAACGGCAAACCGGTTAACGTACCGTTGGCGTCGGTAAAACGCCAGCTGTCGCCCGACACCGCATAATGCCAGTCTACGCCGCGTCGCTGGAGCAAAGCCCCTTTTTCCTGCGCGACGTCGGCGATGGTATACGGCATTTCCGGTTCGCCAACAATCGCCGGTTTTTCAGCGCGGAAGATCCCGGCTTTTTCCCGGCCAATGCTTTCGCGATCCGGTCCCAGCCAGTCGGTGTGGTCAAGCGCGATACTGGTGATCACCGCGACGTCAGCATCCACCATATTGGTGGCGTCCAGCCGACCGCCTAACCCCACCTCCAGAATAACGACATCAAGATTCGCCTGCTTAAACAGCCACAGCGCGGATAGCGTACCGTACTCAAAATAGGTCAGGGAAATCTCACCGCGCGCAGCTTCAATTTCCGCAAAAGAGGCGGTATGGGCCGATTCCGGCAGTTCTTTACCCGCAATGCGCACGCGCTCAGTGTAACGGACCAGATGCGGCGAACTGTAAACGCCCACGCTGTAGCCTGCCGCCGTCAATACGGACTCCAGCGTGCGGCAGGTTGTGCCTTTGCCATTCGTTCCGGCGACGGTAAAGACAAATGGCGCGGGCTTTAACACGTCCAGTTTCGCTGCCACCTGACTTACGCGCTCAAGACCCATATCAATCGTTTTGGCGTGGAGATTTTCCAGATAAGAAAGCCACGAGGCCAGGGGCGACGCGGCTTGGGGAATGCGTTTGTTATCCATGATGCCCGTAAATTGGTTACATTGAGAAAAGCAAAAGGCAGCGCCAGCTGGCCCTGCCCTTTTGTACTCGTCGTCTTTCAAGCTGCAGGCTTGTTGGCTGCTCTCGTTCACCCGAATCACTTGCCTGTGCAAGCTCATCGGGATGAACGCTCTTGCCGCCTACCTGCAACTCGAAAACCATAGAGTAAATTATCAGGCCTCGGGTTCCTGATCCGGTACCGGAGGTACCACCACGCCTTCACGTGGAGCATCCGGATTCGGCGCGGGTAAGTTCATCAGCTTCGCCAGAATGCTGGCCAGTTTCAGGCGCATTTCCGGACGGCGGACAATCATATCGATAGCGCCTTTTTCGATCAGAAACTCACTGCGCTGGAATCCCGGCGGCAGTTTCTCACGGACGGTTTGCTCGATCACGCGCGGACCGGCGAAGCCAATCAACGCTTTCGGTTCAGCGATATTAAGATCGCCCAGCATCGCGAAGCTTGCGGATACGCCACCCATTGTCGGGTCAGTAAGCACCGAAATGTACGGCAGACCGCGTTCCTGCATTTTCGCCAGCGCAGCGGATGTTTTCGCCATCTGCATCAACGACATCAGCGCTTCCTGCATACGCGCGCCGCCGGACGCGGAGAAGCAGATCAGCGGGCAGTTATCTTCCAGCGCCTGCTCAACGGCGCGGACGAAACGCGCACCGACAACAGATCCCATGGAACCGCCCATAAAGGCAAACTCAAACGCCGCCGCGACAACCGGCATGCCGTGAAGCGTACCTTTCATGACCACCAGCGCGTCTTTTTCGCCGGTTTCCTTCTGCGCGGAAGCCAGACGATCTTTATACTTCTTGGAGTCACGGAACTTCAGCACGTCTTTCGGCTCAAGTTCGCTACCCAGCTCCACAAGAGAACCTTCATCTAACAGGCTATGCAGGCGATTGCGCGCCGACATGCGCATGTGATGGTCACACTTCGGACAGACCTCAAGATTACGTTCCAGCTCAGCGCGATATAAAACCTGACCGCAGCTATCACATTTGGTCCACACCCCTTCAGGAATGCTTGCCTTGCGGGTTGGAGTAATGTTGCTTTTAATTCGTTCAATCCAGCTCATTGGTGACCTTTCTGCCTGAACCCTGGTTAGCTTTGTTATAAGGGGCGCATGATGCCATTTTTGCCCCCAACAGACCATGAATGTTGCACATTAAAACATAACAGCCCGTAACTTTGGATAAAAAAGTGGTCGAACCGCTGTGTTAGTTTCTATTTTGTTACACGCGACGCAGCACGTTTATGACGAATAATTTCGTAAACGCCGGGCAATATGGACACCACGATAATGCCGACGATCAACAGCTTCAGGTTATCCTGGATCATCGGGAGAGTGCCGAAGAAGTAGCCCGCGTAGGTAAACAGCAATACCCACAACAGCGCGCCAATCACGTTGTAAGCGGCAAAATGACGATAAGACATATGCCCCATTCCCGCCACGAACGGCGCGAACGTTCTGACGATCGGCACAAAGCGGGCGAGAATGATGGTTTTGCCGCCATGCTTCTCGTAAAACTGGTGGGTTTTGTCGAGGTAACTGCGGCGGAAAATTTTCGAGTCCGGGTTGCTGAAAAGCTTATCGCCGAACAGTCGGCCAATGGTGTAGTTAACCGCGTCGCCAACAATTGCGGCAATCAGCATTAATACCACCATCATATGGACGTTGAGATCGTTATTGGGCAGCGACGCCAGCGCCCCGGCAACGAACAGCAGGGAATCTCCCGGCAGGAACGGCGTGACCACCAGACCCGTTTCACAAAACAAAATCAGGAACAAAATGGCGTATACCCAGATGCCATATTCGGCAACCAGCTCTGCCAGATGCACATCGATGTGCAGGATGAAATCAATAAGAAAGTAAATCAGGTCCATAATTATGCCTTTTACGACGCGAATTAGTCCGCCAGGAACAGCGGGCCCATAGGCGGTTTCGGAAGATCAAACCGGTCCGGATAATCCACCGCGACCAGATACAGCCCTTCCGCTTTCGCCGTTGCCGCTGCAAGCGTTCTGTCCTTTGCCGCTAACAGCTCTGCTATCCAGCTCTCCGGCTGGTTGTTGGCGCCCACTTCCATCAGGCTGCCGACAATATTCCTGACCATATGATGTACAAAGGCATTGGCTTTGATATCGACCACCACATATGCGCCATAACGCGACACGCTAATATGCATCACGTTACGCCACGGCGTGCGCGACTGGCACTGAACGGCGCGAAACGAGGTAAAATCGTTCTCGCCAATCAGGCATTGCGCCGCGCGGTGCATCCGCTCGGCATCCAGCGGCTCATAGTAATGCGTGACGCCTTTGGCTAAAACCGCCGGACGCAGCCGATGATTGTAGATGATGTAACGATAACGACGAGCCGTGGCGCTAAACCGGGCATGAAAATCGTCCGGTACAGCTTTCACCC
Source organism: Citrobacter sp. Cs237 (assembly GCF_030332325.1). Taxonomy (NCBI): domain Bacteria; kingdom Pseudomonadati; phylum Pseudomonadota; class Gammaproteobacteria; order Enterobacterales; family Enterobacteriaceae; genus Citrobacter; species Citrobacter sp. Cs237. The sequence continues at coordinate 143,700 of NZ_JAOWIB010000102.1, forward strand.
AACGCACGGCAATGTCACCAGGTAAATTCGCATTTACGCCTAACGTCCACGCCGCGTCTTTTCGCTGTGCGGTCGTTTCGAAATGGACGACCTGCCCGGTGCCGTGAACGCCCGCATCGGTACGCCCGGCGCAGAAGACGGTAATCGGCTCATTGGCAACCTGGGAGAGTGCTTTTTCCAGCTTTTCCTGCACGCTGCGCACTTCGTTCTGACGCTGCCAGCCATAATATTTGCTGCCGTCATACTCAATGCCCAGCGCAATTTTATACACCGGCGGCTGTAGCTGGTCGGACATCAGTAGAGATACTCCTGCACCAGCTTCTCGGCAATTTTCACCGCAATCAGGGCACCGCCAAAGCGAACGTTATCGGCCACCGACCAGAACTGTACTTGCTCCGGCATACCGTAGTCGTTACGCACACAGCCTACGGAAAGCTGCGCGTTGCCAGACGCATCGCCGACCTGAGTGGGGAAATCCGTTTCGTCGGACAGCATGATATCCTCGCCCTGGGCGAAGGCGTCACGGGCCTCTTCTGCCGCCAGCGGACGCAGAGCTTCAAACGCGACCATCTGCGCGTGGCCGTAAAACACCGGCGACCGCACACAGCTTACGGAGATCATCAGCCCGTCATCCTGCATAATTTTGCGCACTTCATCGACGATACAGCGCTCTTCGCGCACGCTGCCTTCCCTGTCCGGCAACAGCGGTAACATGTTGAAGGCCAACTGGCGACCAAAGAAATCGTCCTCATCGATCGGGATCCCGTTCAGCAGCTTCGCGCTCTGCCCGGCGAGAGCATCGACCGCCTTTTTGCCCTGTGCGGAGGCCGAAAGCAGGCTGGTCACACTGATGCGGGACAAACCGCCCTGGTCGATCAGCGGCTTCAGCGACGCCAGCAGTTGGCTGGTCAGGCTGTTCGGGACGGCGATAACGTTACGGTTACGGTAGTCCGCCAGCACGAACGGGTTCACTTCCGGCACCACCAGCGGCACGTCCGGCTCAAGGGCGAACAGACCGCTGGAGTCAATCACCAGGCATCCTGCGTTGGTGGCGTCGTCCACCCACGCCGCCGTAGCCTCTAAGCCCGCGACAAAAAACGCCAGCTGCGCCTGCGTCCAGTCGAACTCTGCCGCATCCTGCACCGTTACCGTTTTTCCGGCAAAACGCAGATGTTCACCCGCGCTTTCTGGCCGCGCCAGCGCATAGATCTCACCGACCGGGAACTGGCGTTCTGCCAGAGTTTCAAGCAACGCTTCGCCAACGGCGCCCGTCGCGCCGAGAACGGCAATATTCCAGCCTTCAGACATGGTGGTTTACTCCAGAAATAGCAAAGCTCCCCGCTGCAGGCAGGGAGCGACAAAAAGAATGTTAGCGAGCCGGATGATGAACGGCGTTAAACCCGAGCTGATGCAATAGCGCGGCGGCGCTGGCGTCGTCGCACATCACATACAGTGACGACCATTCGCGGCGCTCAAGGTAAGTCTTGCGCAGTTTATCGAATTCACCCGGTATCCCGGCGACGTGACGCAGCGGCGCATCGTCGCGGCGCACATCATACACCAAATGCGCCAGTCTTTTCAGCGTTGGCTGATCTAACGGGCCGTGGAGCGTGATACGGCCAAATTCCGGGGCGGGCAGCAGCGTGTCAAGCGCGACATGTTGGGCGCGCCCGATAAACGCGCTGAACGCTTCAAAGACCTGGGTGGTTCCGCGCGCTTTGCCTTCCAGCGTATAGCCCGCAATATGCGGCGTACCGATATCCACTTTACTGAGCAGTTCTACGTTCAGGTCCGGCTCCCCTTCCCACACGTCCAGCACTACGCTCAACTGCTGTCCCGCGTTCAGGCGCGCCAGCAGCGCCGCGTTATCCACAACCGCGCCACGACAGGCGTTGATCAGGATCGTCCCTGGCTTCAGACGGGCGATCAGCGCCTCATCCGCCAGATGCAAAGTCTTGTACGGACCGTCTTTAAACAGCGGCGTATGGAAGGTCAGGATATCCGCCTCCCGCACCAGCTCGTCAAGCGAGCGGAAATCGCCTTCGTCGCCCCGATCCGCCCGCGGCGGATCGCACAGCAGCGTACGCACGCCGAACGCTTCCAGCCGCGCCTGTAAACGGCGGCCAACGTTACCGACCCCCACAATACCTACGGTACGATCGCGCAGGGCAAAGCCGTCGCGTTCGGCCAGCAACAGCAGCGCGGAAAAGACGTACTCGACGACCGCAATCGCGTTACAGCCAGGCGCTGCCGAAAAACCAATACCGGCCTGCGCAAGCCAGCGGTCATCCACGTGATCGGTTCCCGCCGTTGCCGTGCCGACAAATTTCACCGGTTTCCCCGCCAGCAGCGCTTCATTCACTTTGGTGACCGAACGCACCATGAGAGCGTCCGCATCGTCCAGTTCAGCAACCGGGATTGGGCGGCCAGGAACCGCTTTTACCTCGCCCAGTCGGCTAAACAATTCGCGGGCATAAGGCATATTTTCATCAACGAGAATTTTCACGTCTTTCGTACCTGTTTGAGAACGAGTGTTAACCGGGCAAGTGTGCCATAATCTGGCCGCCAGGCATACTTTGCTAAGATTGATGGTTTAAGGATACGTGATGATGCAACCCATTTCCGGTACTCCCGCGCGCCCTCCGGGTGAAGGGCAACCCGCTTCTTCCGCTGCGGGCGAACAACCGCTCTCTACTCAACAGCGGACGGTACTGGAGCGACTGATAACCCGCCTGATTTCACTGACGCAACAGCAAAGTGCGGAAGTGTGGGCCGGAATGAAACACGATCTTGGCGTGAAAAGCGACACACCGTTGTTGTCCCGCCATTTCCCCGCCGCAGAGCACAATCTCAGCCAGAGACTGAGCGTCGCCCAGCAAAATCATGCCAACCGACAGGTGCTGTCGCAGCTAACGGAATTATTGAGCCAGGGGAATAACCGTCAGGCGGTGAGCGATTTTATTCGCCAGCAATATGGACAAACGGCGCTCAGCCAGCTCACGCCGGATCAGCTAAAGAATGTACTGACGCTGCTCCAGCAGGGACAATTGTCTATTCCGCAACCACAACAGCGCCCGGCAACCGATCGCCCGCTGTTGCCTGCGGAACACAACACCCTGAACCAGTTGGTCACCAAACTGGCCGCCGCGACGGGAGAGTCCGGTAAGCTTATCTGGCAATCCATGCTGGAACTGTCGGGCGTGAAAAGCGGCGAGCTGATCCCGGCGAAGCATTTTACCCATCTGGCGACCTGGCTTCAGGCGCGGCAAACGCTCAGTCTGCAACACGCCCCGACCCTGCAATCGCTGCAGGCGGCGTTGAAGCAACCACTGGAGCCGGCAGAACAGGCATCGCTGAAAGAGTATGCCCAGCACACCTGGCAGATCCAGCCGCAGACAGTGTTGACCACCGCCCAGGTTCAGGATCTGCTGAATCAGATCTTCCTGCGCCGCGTTGAGCGCGACAAAGCGCTCAGCGATCCGCTTCATATTCAGCCAATCTACAGCCCGTTTACCCCGGTGATCGAAACCTTCAAAGCGGCCGCCGCCCGTCCCGGACTGCTGTTTCTCGCCCTGATGGTTGCGCTGCTGATTTTCTGGCTGGTGGTTTAACCCCGGCGAAACGACAGGATCGTCACCAGAATCCCTACCACGGCGGAAATCGCCCCCGCAAGGAACACTGACGGATAGCCACAGGATGTGGCCAACACGCCCGCCAGCGGGCCCGTGATAGCGTAGGAGATATCCTGAAACGCGGCGTATCCCCCCAGCGCCGTCCCGCGTACCTGCGCCGGGACACGCTTGACCACCTCAACGCCCAGCGCGGGGAAAATAAGCGAGCAGCCCGCCCCGGTTAACGCCGCGCCAAGCAGAGCAATCCACGCGGTTGGCGCCAGCCATAGCAGCACCAGACCCACGGTCTCGACCAATAAAGAAGCGATAGCGACTTTAACACCGCCAAAGCGATCCGGCATCCAGCCAAACAGCACGCGCATGAGGACAAACGCACCGCCGAACGCGGTGAGGGTAAAACCCGCCATTGCCCAGCCGTGGCTGGCGAAATAGAGCGAAATAAAGGTGCCGATAACCGCAAAACCCACCCCCTGCAACGCAAGGCCGAGACCGGGTTTCCAGATAAGCCCGACCACGCTCCACAGAGAAGGTCGTTCTCCCGTCTGCGCGGGCACTTTACGTACCGTGCCGTTAAATGCCCATGCCAGCAGCGGCAGCGCCATGGTGGTTCCTGCCAGCGTGGCAAACCCAAAGTGACTGTGGATGAGTAAACCCAGCGGCGCCCCTGCCGCCAGCGCGCCGTAAATCGCCATCCCATTCCAGGACATCACTTTACCGGAACGCGTTGGCCCCACCAGACCCAGCCCCCAGGTCAGCGTACCGGTAAGCAACTGGCTTTCTCCAAAGCCGAGGATCAGGCGACCTGCGATCAGCAGCGCAAATTTCACCGGCGCAGAGACGGGCAACAGCGCCGCCAGCAGCCATGCCCCGCCCGCCAGCGCGCAGGCGAACATGCCCTGCAACGCCGAGCGCTTGGCGCCGTACTGATCGGCGAGCCGTCCGGCATAGCCGCGCGTTAACACGGTGGCGAGAAACTGGATCCCGACGGCGATCCCCACCATCGTATTGCCATAACCCAGTTCATGGTGGACAAAAAGTGGAATCACGGGCAGCGGCAATCCAACCGTCATGTAGGTCAGGAACACCGCAAAGGCGATACGGAACAGTGAGAAATTGGCAGAAGATGTGGATTCTTTTTCAGCTACGACAGCCATGTATGACTCCAGGCAGCAGAACAAAAAAGGGAGCCTGAAAGCTCCCCTTTGAAATCATCAGGTTCTGCCGGATAGCGGCGATACGCCTTATCCGGCCTGTCACTTACGCTTTCAGCTTGCGCATAACCAGCGTGGCGTTGGTGCCGCCGAAACCAAAGCTGTTGGACATGACGGTGGTCAGTTCGCGCTCGGTGGTTTCAGTCACGATGTTCAGTCCGGCAGCCTGCTCGTCCATCTCTTCAATGTTAATGCTCGGCGCGATAAAACCGTGTTCCAGCATCAGCAGAGAATAAATCGCTTCCTGCACGCCAGCGGCGCCCAGAGAGTGGCCGGTCATGGCTTTCGTCGCAGAAATAGCCGGGCTGTTATCGCCAAACACTTCACGAATGGCGCCCAGTTCTTTCACATCACCAACCGGCGTAGAGGTGCCGTGGGAGTTCAGGTAGTCGATGGGGGTGTCCACGCCGTGCATCGCCATCTGCATGCAGCGAACCGCGCCTTCACCGGACGGCGCGACCATGTCTGCGCCATCGGATGTTGCGCCGTAGCCGACGATCTCCGCATAAATGCGTGCGCCACGGGCCAGCGCGTGCTCCAGTTCTTCAACCACAACCATCCCGCCGCCGCCAGCGATAACGAAACCGTCACGGTGCGCATCATAAGTCCGGGACGCCTTAGCGGGTTGATCGTTGTACTTAGTGGACAGCGCGCCCATCGCGTCGAACTCACAGGCCATTTCCCAGCCCAGCTCTTCGCCGCCGCCGGCAAACACGATGTCCTGTTTGCCCAGTTGGATCTGCTCTACCGCATTCCCAATGCAGTGCGCGGAGGTCGCACAGGCGGAGCTGATCGAATAGTTTACGCCGTGAATTTTAAACGGCGTCGCGAGGCAAGCGGAAACCGCAGAGCCCATCGCTTTGGTGACGACGTACGGACCCACCGCTTTCAGGCCGCGCGGGCTACGCATAGCGTCCGCACCGAATACCTGCGCTTTGGAGGAGCCGCCGGAACCGGCAATCAGACCCACGCGCGGGTTGTTCTGATACACCTCATCGCTCAGGCCCGCGTCAGCGATAGCCTGCTGCATGGAAAGAAAGGCATAAATAGAGGCATCGTTCATGAAACGAACCACTTTACGGTCGATCAAACCGGTTGTATCCAGCTTGACGTTACCCCATACGTGGCTACGCATTCCCGCATCTTTAAACTCTTCGGAGAAGGTGATCCCTGAACGTCCTTCACGCAGAGATGCCAGGACTTCCTGCTGGTTATTACCGATGCTGGAAACGATGCCCAAGCCAGTAATCACTGCACGTTTCATTCAATACCTCTGTAAGTCGCACTATAGTAAGTTTCGACTGGCACAATAGCGTACACTTGTACGCCGAACAAGTCCGATCAGCCATTTTGTCCGGAAATTTGCGCCGCCTGGCACACATCGCTAAGATCGTGGCACTGCCCGTCAGACGAGTAACTTACGTGAAACAAAATGCCATACAACCCGCCAACCTCGAATTCAACGCTGAGGGTACACCTGTTTCCCGAGATTTCGACGATGTGTACTTTTCTAATGATAATGGCCTTGAAGAGACACGTTACGTCTTTCTCGGCGGCAACCGGATCCCTGAGCGTTTTCCGGAACATTCCGACCCGCTTTTTGTGGTCGCAGAGAGCGGCTTCGGCACTGGCCTGAACTTTCTGACGCTCTGGCAGGCGTTTGCCGCGTTTCGCGCCACGCACCCTGAGGCTACGCTACAAAGATTACATTTTATCAGTTTTGAAAAATTTCCCCTGCACCACGACGATCTGGTCGCCGCGCACCAGCGCTGGCCTGAGCTGGCGGCGCTTGCAAAGCAACTCCACGCCCAGTGGCCGTTGCCGCTGGCGGGCTGTCATCGCCTGCTGCTGGATGAAGGACGCGTCACGCTCGATCTGTGGTTTGGAGATATTAACGAACTTACCGACCAACTGGATGACAGTCTGCATCAGAAAGTGGACGCCTGGTTTCTCGACGGCTTCGCGCCCGCCAAAAACCCGGACATGTGGACCCCGGGACTGTTTAACGCTATGGCGCGACTGGCGCGACCCGGCGGTACGCTGGCAACCTTTACCTCCGCGGGATTTGTGCGCCGGGGTTTACAGGAAGCCGGTTTCACCATGCAGAAATACAAAGGTTTTGGCCGCAAGCGTGAAATGCTGCGCGGGGCGATGCTTCAAAGACTTACGCCTGTCGCCAGAGCGCCGTGGTTTGTCCGCCAGGGCAGCCTTAAGCGTGAAACGGCTATTGTTGGCGGCGGTATCGCCAGCGCCCTGCTGTCCCTGGCGCTGCTGCGTCGCGGCTGGCGGGTCACGCTCTATTGCGCGGACGAAAAACCTGCCCAGGGCGCATCGGGAAACCGTCAGGGTGCGCTTTATCCCCTGCTCAGCAAGCACGATGCGGCGATAAATCTCTTTTTCCCCGCCGCCTTTACCTTTGCCCGCCGTCAGTACGATGCTCTCCCGGTTGTTTTCGATCATGACTGGTGCGGCGTCACGCAGGCCGGCTGGGACGAAAAAAGCCAGCAGAAGATCGCGCAACTGTTGTCGCTGGAACTCCCCGACGCGCTGGCGCAGGCGGTAAAAAGTGGACACATGGAAGCCTTAACCGGCGTTGATATCGACTGTGCTGGTATTTCCTATCCGCTGGGCGGCTGGCTGTGTCCGGCGCAATTGACTGCCGCAGTGCTGGCGCTGGCTGAACAACAGGGGCTACGTTGCCATTACCGTCATTCGGTCGACGCGCTAAGCGCGACGGCGCACGGCTGGTCCCTGCGCTTTGCCGATGGCACGCAGGCTGAACATGACGTCGTGGTGCTGGCGAACGGCCATGCGATTAACCACTTCACACAGACACAGCCGTTACCCGTTTACCCGGTCGGCGGTCAGGTCAGTCATATTCCCGCCACGCCTGCCCTTTCCGCGCTTCGCCAGGTGCTGTGCTATGACGGTTATCTTACCCCGGTAAATCCGGCTAACCAGCACCATTGTATTGGCGCCAGCTATCATCGCGGCAGTGACGCTACGGAATATCGTGAGGACGATCAGCAGCAGAACCGGCAGCGGTTAATTGACTGCTTCCCGACGGCGAAATGGGCGCAAGAGGTGGATATCAGCGGGAAAGAGGCGCGCTGCGGCGTGCGCTGCGCTACTCGCGACCATTTACCGATGGTCGGCAATGTACCGGATTACGCCGCCACGCTAACGCAGTACGCCAGTCTGGCCAGGGATCCTTCTTCAGCGGCAAACGCGCCCGTACATGAGGATCTCTTTATGCTCGGCGCGCTGGGATCACGCGGCTTGTGCACCGCGCCTCTGTGTGCGGAAATCCTGGCGTCGCAAATGAGCAATGAACCCCTTCCGCTGGATGCGGGTACGCTGGCTGCGCTCAATCCGAATCGTTTATGGGTCAGGAAATTACGGAAAGGGAAAACGGTGAAATAATGGGGTGATGCCGGATGGCGACGCCATCCGGCAAAGGCGCGATTATTGGCTGGTCGCCTTCTGGAACAACGCATCCCACATCTCTTTGACTAACGCCTGATCGCGTGGTGACAGTTCACCCGCACCGATCGCTTTCTCGAGACTGCTGGTGACGTTGGCGTAAACGGCGTCCGCGGAATGGTCATCACGCCCTTCCAGCTCCGCCACGGCTAACGTCAGGTGGCCACGCAAATACCCACTGGCAAACAGCTCATCGTCGCTGGCGTGTTCAACCATGTCGTCGATTAATGCCAGAATGCGTGCTTCAAACTCCGCGATCATCTTCTTTCCTCATTGTAAACGTGGCGCTGGCTTTAGTTTAGCGCTTCCGGCCACGGGAACTGTTCCGCCTTAAGGTCGGGCGTGTGATAATAATCTTGTAACGCTTTGATAAAGCGAGCCGGCCGTTCAGGAATGCCCTTTTCCAGATACTCCATCACCTGCGCATGAACCCGACGCTGAAACACCACGCGGTCCGGTTCGACGTCGCCTTCCAGGTTGTCGCAACTGACGTTGAACGGATACCCCGCCGCCACGCAAAACAACCAGTCAAACGCTTGCGGTTTCACTTCCACATCTTCAAACTTGCTTTGGGTCGCCGCGTCCCGTCCGTCCGGGCAGTACCAGTAACCAAAATCAACCTGTTCACGGCGCGCTTTCCCGGCAATACACCAGTGCGAAATCTCATGCAGGGCGCTGGCGTAAAAACCGTGAGCAAAGACGATCCGGTGATACGGCACCTCTGCATCAGCAGGAAGATAGATCGGTTCGTCATCGCCTTTAATCAGACGGGTATTAAAATCGTCAGCAAAGCAGTCGTTGAACAGGGTAATTAACTGTTCATAGTGGTGTGTACTGTTCATTAATTCATCCCCAGCCAGTGGAGAATCTCCTGTCCATGGTTATCATAAAGTAGTTTGGCGCTCATCACCGCCGAGACGATGACGATCATAGGCCGAATCAGCTTTTGTCCCTTGCTCAATACCAGGCGTGAGCCCATGCGCGCGCCGAGAAACTGCCCAATCAACATAACGAACCCGGTTGCCCAGATCACTTTTCCGCCAATCATAAACAGCAGCAGGCCGCCGATGTTCGACGTGGCGTTCAGCACTTTGGCGTGGGCGGTGGATTTGGCGAGGTTGTAGCCGCAAAGCGTGACAAACGCCAGCGCGTAAAACGACCCGGCGGCAGGGCCAAAGAAGCCGTCGTAAAACCCGACGCACCCCCCCGCGACCAGCGCAAACGGCAAGCCGTACAGGCGACGCTGGCGATCATCTTCACCCAGCTTTGGCATCAGCAAAAAATAGAGACCGATGCAGATCACCAGCACCGGGAGGATCTGACGAAGCACGTCTGCCTGCACGTGCTGCACCAGCAGCGCGCCGCTCATCGAGCCAATAAAGGTCATCGCGATATTCAGTTTCTGATCGGCAAGATCCACCACCTTACGGCGAATAAAGTAGATAGAGGCGGAAATTGAGCCGCCGCAGGCCTGCAATTTATTGGTGGCCAGCGCCTGAGCGGGAGACATGCCTGCCGCCATCAGCGCGGGGATGGTCAGCAGTCCGCCGCCCCCCGCCAGTGAATCGATAAAACCAGCCAGCATCGCAACAAAAAACAGCACAACCAACAGCAGCGGGGAGACCATAAACAGGTCGGCGAAATTATCCATTAGAGTACATGCTCATCCAGTAGCGCCTGGCAGGAAGGCGGCAACGGTGGCGGTGTCTTCTTCTCAGGCTTTGTTGTTCCAGGTTTTGGGGGTTCAAACCAGCTTTGCAGTTCAGCGCCACAACCGTCGCCTGGCGGAGGCAAAGGTTGATCTTCGCACTCCAGGCTGTCAGCAGGGCACCGTAATCGTACATGCATATGCGCGCGATGCTGGAACCAGGGTCGCACTTTACGCAACCAGTCGCGATCGTTTCCTGCGTCCAGGCAAAGCTGTTGTTTGATCGCCGGATTCACGAAAATGCGGGTGACGTCATTATCTTCCGCCGCGAGCTTAATCAGGCTAAAGATTTCCGGCTTCCACAGTGAAGGCACAACGTGCTTTCCGTCGCGGGCCACCAAATCCAGCGCCTGCGGTCGCAGCAACTGCGCCTGAGTCCAGCGTGTCTTTGGTAATTGCAGGAAAATGTCCACATCCAGACCGCTCTGATGGCTGGCGTGGCCGCCGTTAAACCGGCCGCCGGCCGGCATGCCCATATCGCCAATCAGCACCGTCCCCAACCCCAGGTTATTCACCCGGGTGCTCAGACGCTGAATGAACAGCACCAGATCGGGGTGACCAAAATAACGGCGTTGGTCGGTACGCATGACCTGATAGTGTTCCGACTGGACCGGAAGCGTATCGGCGCCAACGATACAGCCGTTCGAAAAGCTGCCGATCGACTGCGCGCTGCCCGCTATGGGCTGGGTTATTTTCTGCCACGGCGTCGCCGCCTGGCTGACGCTGCCGGCAAGCAGTGCCAGCAGCGCAATCGCGGTTTTTTTCATCTCTTACCAGCGTGGAATATCTGTTGTGACATCCGCATTTTGCGCCCGCTGGCGCAGCAAGTGATCCATGAGCACGATCGCCAGCATCGCCTCAGCGATCGGCACCGCGCGGATCCCGACACACGGATCGTGACGGCCTTTGGTGATCATCTCGACTTCTTCGCCAAAGCGATTAATGGTACGACCCGGAACGGTAATACTGGAGGTTGGCTTCAGCGCCATGTGGGCAATAATTTGCTGCCCACTGCTGATCCCACCCAAAATGCCGCCCGCATGGTTGCTCTGGAAGCCCTGCGTCGTTATTTCGTCACGGTTTTGGCTTCCGCGCAGCGCCACCACGTCAAAACCGTCGCCAATCTCAACGCCTTTCACGGCATTAATGCTCATCAGCGCATGGGCGAGATCGGCGTCAAGACGATCAAATACCGGCTCGCCGAGACCGGCGGGAACGCCGCTGGCTACCACCGTTACCTTAGCGCCGATAGAATCACCCTCTTTTTTCAGCGCCCGCATCAGTTCGTCAAGGGCGTCGATTTTGTCCGGATCCGGGCAGAAAAAAGGGTTCCGTTCCACCTGCTCCCAGTCTTTGATCGCCAGCGGAATATCGCCCATCTGGGTCAGGCAGCCCTGGATGCGGATGCCGTATTTTGCCGCAAGGTATTTCTTGGCAATCGCGCCCGCCGCCACGCGCATCGCGGTCTCGCGCGCGGACGAACGCCCGCCGCCGCGGTAATCGCGCAGGCCATATTTCTGCTCGTAGGTGTAGTCGGCGTGTCCCGGACGAAACACGTCCTTGATGGCGCTGTAATCCTGCGAACGCTGATCGGTATTTTCGATCAGCAAACCGATGCTGGTGCCGGTGGTGACGCCTTCAAACACGCCAGACAAAATTTTCACCTGATCCGGCTCACGGCGCTGGGTCGTGTAGCGAGACGTGCCAGGACGCCGCCTGTCGAGATCGTGCTGCAGGTCAGCTTCGGTCAGAGGAATGCCCGGCGGCACCCCGTCAACAATGCAGCCCAGCGCCAGCCCGTGCGATTCGCCAAAGGTGGTTACCCGAAAGAGTTGTCCAATTGTATTTCCTGCCATTGCGATTCCGTTGTCGTCGTTGTGATTTAGTCTTTATAGAGGCTGAAATGCTCGCGGGCGGCCAGTAACTCGGCTTTGGTCAGCATAAAGACGCCATCGCCGCCGTTGTCGAATTCCAGCCAGGTAAACGGCACATCAGGATAGTGTTCCATCAGATGTACCATGCTGTTCCCGACTTCACAAATCAGAATACCGTTATCTGACAGGTAGTCCGGCGCGTTGCCCAGAATACGGCGGGTCAGTTTCAGGCCATCTGTCCCTGACGCCAGCCCCAGTTCAGGCTCGTGACGATACTCATTCGGCAGATCGGACATATCTTCCGCGTCCACATACGGCGGGTTAGTCACGATCAGATCGTACTGGACTTTTGGCAGGTCGCGGAACAGGTCCGAACGAATGGGGGTGACATGGTGCAGCAGGCCGTGCTCTTCAATATTGTGCTCAGTGACGGCCAGCGCGTCGGCGGAGATATCCACCGCGTCGACTTCCGCTTCCGGAAACGCGTAGGCGCAGGCAATAGCAATGCAACCGCTGCCGGTACACATGTCGAGAATATGCTGCGGCTGTTGGCGAATCAGCCCTTCAAAACGGTTGTTGATCAGCTCGCCAATCGGCGAGCGCGGCACCAGCACGCGTTCATCGACGTAAAATTCATGGCCGCAGAACCAGGCTTTATTCGTCAGATAGGCCACCGGAATACGCTCGTTCACCCGGCGGATCACCCGCTCAACAATGCGGTGGCGTTCGCTGGACGTCAGACGCGCGGTGCGCATGTCTTCGGGAATATCCAGTGGAAGATAAAGTGACGGCAGCACCAGTTGAACGGCTTCATCCCACGGGTTGTCGGTGCCGTGACCGTACCAGATATTCGCCGCGCTAAAACGGCTGACCGCCCAACGCAACATGTCCTGAATGGTATGCAGATCACTTACTGCTTCATCAACGAAAATTTTATCCACCTGTTCCTCCAGGGCATGTACGCAATAATTTCGGCGGCTAGTTTGCCACGAAGCCAGCGATAAATCAGCATTCACACAGGGGACAGGCGCGAAAATTGCGTTTTACGCATTCGCATCGCCGGTGAGTCGGGTAAACTAACGGAAAATGAAAAATGAGACAGCAGAATGAAAAAGAAAACATCGCTCAGCGAGGAGGACCAGGCGCTGTTCCGGCAACTGATGACCGGCACCCGGCAGATTAAGCAGGACACGATTGTCCATCGCCCGCAACGTAAAAAAATCAGCGACGTTCCCGTTAAGCGGCTTTTGTCGGAACAGGCGGACGCCAGCCACTATTTTTCGGACGAATTTCAGCCGCTGTTGAATACCGAAGGCCCGGTAAAATACGTACGTTCCGACGTCAGCCACTTCGAGCTGAAGAAAATGCGGCGCGGAGATTATTCACCGGAACTGTTTCTCGATCTTCACGGCCTGACGCAGCTGCAGGCGAAGCAGGAACTCGGCGCGCTGATTGCCGCCTGTCGCCGGGAGCACGTTTTTTGCGCCTGCGTCATGCACGGTCACGGTAAGCATGTACTGAAACAACAGACGCCGCTGTGGCTGGCGCAGCACCCACACGTGATGGCTTTTCATCAGGCCCCAAAAGAGTACGGCGGCGACGCCGCGTTGCTGGTGCTGATAGAGGTGGAAGAGTGGCAACCGCCCGAACTGCCATGATGTAAGGTTGCCGGTGGGAGGCGCAAGCGCTATATCTGGCCTACGAGACAGTCATCGCCGCCGTAGGCCGGATACGCGAAGCGCCATCAGGCAGCGGATGTTTACATCGCTTTTGCCATTTTGAGGTTGCACGGGCTCATCTGCCAGTTGAACACCCCTTTGCCGCTTTCGTCCAGCGTGACGCTGGCGATCGCTGATGTGGTAAACATAGGCGGCGTTTCTCCCGGGCACAATTCAGACACCAGGTAGCCGACTAACGGCAGGTGGGAGATCACCAGAACGCCGGAGACGCCTTCATTGGCCAGCGCCTGAAGATACGCGCTGACGAGGCCGACATCGCCGCAGGGCGTCAACTCCGGCAGAACGTCAACGTTACCCGGCAGGTTCATGCACTCCCCTACCTCGTCCAACGTTTGCTCGGCTCGCAGGAACGGGCTCACCAGAACACGTTCGATATCCACTTTTTGACCTTTCAGCCAGTTCGCCATAAGGCGCGATTCGTCACAACCACAGACGGTTAAGGGACGAACCGAATCACTGGCGGCGTCGAGGGCCGCGTCGCCGTGACGCATGATAAAAACTTGCATATTGCACCGCTTTTGTTAACCAGAATCACCCGCATTCTTGCTGAAACCGTCTGAACGGTCGCCGAAATGCGGTGGCCGGCATTGTGCCTTATCCGTTCACCGAATGAAACGCTGTTTTTTACCTCAACGCTGTAAGTATAGTCAATCTGTGTTTACAATTTAACCAACTCACGGCCATTCGTTGCGGATTCACCCTACATTTGACCTTTAAAATTCAGGCCAGTTGCATCTGCTTTCCAGAAACTTTCACCCCGCTCCGCCATCTGCAATAACGCATCGCACGGCGTAAATCGTGGACCGTACTGCGAAGCCAGGCGTTGCAATACCGCAACCACTTCACCCGCGCCGAGAGAATCCATATAACGGAACGGACCACCGAGAAACGGCGGAAATCCAATGCCGAATACCGCGCCAATATCACCGTCGCGAGCGCTGCGGATCACTTGTTCATCGAAGCAACGCGCGGCCTCATTGAGCATCAGCATCACGCACCGTTCAGCCATTTGCCGGGCGGAAAGCCTGCTCTGCCCCTGAACGCCAATAAGCGTATAAATCGCAGGGTCGACCTGTTTTTTGCTTTTACGCCCTTTTGCACCATAAAGATAGAAACCGCGACCATTTTTTCTGCCTTTGCGATCGTCGTTCAAAATTGAGGAAACAACATTTGCAGGGGCGCTAAAACGCTCGCCATAAGCGGCTTCCAGAACGGGGATAATTTTCGTACCGGTATCGATTCCCACTTCATCCAGCAGTTGAACAGGCCCCACCGGAAAACCAAATTTCACCAACGCGCTGTCGATAGCGTCGACCCGCTCACCCTCAGTCAACATGCGTATGGCTTCGTTGATATAGGGGGCGAGAATACGGTTTACATAGAATCCGGCCTTGTCGCGCACCACGATAGGTGTTTTACCCTGTTTCTTCGCCAGCTTAACGGTGGTGGCGATGGTCTGCTCAGAGGTGGCGGCATGGGGAATGACCTCGACCAGGGGCATTTTTTCAACCGGGCTGAAAAAATGCAGACCAATCACCTGCCCCGGCCTGGCGGCATGGGCGGCGATGTCGCTAATCGGTAAAGATGAGGTGTTAGAGGCGAAAATGGTATGGGATGCGCAGTTTTGCTCAACTTCCGCCACCATCTGCTGTTTTAGCGCCAGATCTTCAAAGACAGCTTCTATGACCAGGTCACGATGGGAAAATCCGCGATAGTCGGTGGCGCCTGAAATCAACGCCAGCTGTTTGTCCCGTTCGCTGGCTTTGATATGGCGACGACGTACCTTCGTTTCAAGCTGATGCCAACTGTACTTCAGCGCATGATTGATGCCGTGAACATTAATGTCTTTAATGCGAACCGGTAAGCCGCCTTTACAGGCCGTCACGTAGGCAATTCCCCCACCCATCAGCCCGCCCCCCAGCACGCCAACGCTGTTAAGCGGCCCCGGCGGGGCATCGCTACCGGGATCTTTTTTCACCTCGGTACTGGCAAAGAAGATATTGCGTAACGCCTGCGATTGCGGCGTCATCGCCAGCTCGCCAAAAGCGCGGGCTTCCGCGTCGTAACCGCTGCTGCTGCCCTGCGCCAGGCCAGTTTCGATCACCTGAAGAATACGTTCTGTCGCCGGGTAGTTACCGTGTGTTTTCTGTTCGGTTTTTTTACTGACCATACGGAACAACAGTGCGCGCCCCAGCGGCCCCGCCAGAACGCGTTCGCGCACCGGCAGCGTTCGCGACGTTGACCGATCCTGTTTAGCCCGTTCAACCGCAGCCTCGAGCAGAATCGACAACGGAACCACATCGTCCACCAGCCCCATCTTTAACGCCTGCTTCGCACGCAGTTGTTTGCCGGTGAGGATCATCTCCAGCGCCGTACTGACTCCGACCAGCCGCGGCAAACGCTGTGTGCCGCCGGAACCCGGCAGCAGCCCCAGTTGTACTTCCGGCAGGCCCAATACCGTTTTGCTGTCATCGGTACAGATTCGCTCATGACAGGCCAGCGCCAGTTCCAGTCCGCCGCCCAGACAGGCGCCGTGAATAGCGGCGATGACGGGCACCGGAAGACCGTTGATTTCCGCCATCAGTTGTTGTCCCTGACGCGCCAGCGCCTCCGCTTCCTGCGCGCTTGCGCAGTTGCCAATCATGTTGATGTCCGCGCCAGCAATAAAATTATCCGCTTTCGCGGAAATAAAAACGACGCCGCGCAGTTCCCTGTTTTCGCGAAGCTGTTTCAGGATCGCGCGTACCTGACTCGCAAACTCCGCTTTCAGGGTATTCATCTTTTCACCGGGTACATCTATGGAGATAACCGCCACATTGTCCGGACGCAGATTAAGCGTAAAAGCCGATGTCATTTCCATTATTCTGCCTCCAGAACCATCGCCGCGCCCAGACCGCCTGCCGCACAGGCAGTGACTAAACCGAAGCCGCCTCCCCGACGGCGCAATTCGTGCAGAGTCTGGGTGATCATCCGGGCGCCGGTGGCGGCAAACGGGTGCCCGTAAGCAATCGAACCACCGAGTACGTTGAACTTGCTGTCATCCACCTCACCGGTGGCATGGGCGCGTCCCAACACCTCGCGGGCAAAACGCTCACTGCCAAGCAGTTGCAGATTCGCCAGCGTCTGAGCGGCAAAGGCTTCGTGCATATCAATCAGCGTCAGATCGCTCAGGCTTAAGCCCGCCCGATCCAGCGCCAGCGGCGTTGACCAGGCCGGTCCCAGCAGCATGTCCTGCCAGACATCGATAGCGGTAAAGGCGTAGCTGCGTAAATAGCCGAGCGGAATCAGCCCCAGCTCTTTCGCGCGGGATTCGGTCATCAGGATCACCGCTGCCGCCCCGTCTGTCAGCGGCGTACTGTTGGCAGCGGTCACCGTGCCATGTTTACGGTCAAAGGCCGGACGCAGTCTGGCGTAATCCGCCAGCGTCGAGTTGCCGCGAATATTGTTATCTTCAGACAGCGGCGCCTTGAACGGCGGCGTCCAGGCGGTCATCACTTCATCGGCTAACTTTCCTTCCGCCCACGCCTGCGCCGCGCGCTGATGTGAACGGTGGGCCAGCGCATCCTGCTGCTCACGGGTGATTCCGTAGGTTTTCGCCATCTGTTCCGCCGTATCTCCCATCCGCAGGCCAGTCGAATATTCGGCGACGGCGGGCGGCACGGGCATCAGATCGCGTAAGCGCAGGCGGGAAAAGAGTTTCAGACGTTGCCCCATCGTCCTGGCTTTATTCACATCCACGAGGACTCGCGCCAGTTTTTTACTGACGCCAATGGGCAATACCGACGAGGAATCCGCGCCACCGGCTATCCCCGCGCGGATCGTACCCGCCATCAGGCTTTCCGCTACGTTAGCGACCGCCTGAAAGCTGGTCGCGCAGGCGCGGCTTACGCTGTAAGCGTCGGTATGCACACTCATACCGGTGCCGAGGACAATTTCACGGGCGATATTTGGCGCTTCCGGCATCTGGACAACCTGACCAAAGACCAGTTGCTCTATGACGTCTACGGGGATCTCACTGCGGGCCATCAGTTCGCCCACCACCATTTTGCCAAGATCGACAGCGGGAATACCATGAAAGGCGGTAGCCTGGCGGGCAAAAGGGGTACGTAACCCGCTCACAATGGCAATGCGATCGCCCTGCCGGGTGACCAGCGGTAAAGCCTGACTCATAACACTCCCCTGTAAAAATAAAATAAGTGGTCTGACCTGATCATAGTCTTAACCAATTATTTACATTTAGCCAAGCAGGGGCGGATGAAAGTGAGAGCTGTGACACAGTGAATAATGACGGGATGAAACGAAAAAGCCCCGACAAAAGGTTGTCGGGGCAGATAAATAATGAAGGGATTAACGCAGACCGAGCTGGAAGATCAGGGTTTCGGCTTCGCAGGCAAAGACAAAATCGATGTCCAGGCGCACGCCGTCAGATTCTTCAGTGAAAGTCGAAGTAATTTGGCAAGGCTCGGACTCCACGTTCCGCGCTTTTTCGGTCAGCGCCGCCAGCGTTTCTTCCGCTTCTGCGCGGTTAGCGAACACACGGCTGTATGACGCGGTGCAATCGGAGTTGTCCATGATGGTACCAACGTCCATACAGCAGCAAACCGGGGTTTCATCAGCACTGCATTTACTCATTGTAGATTTCCTCTGTATTCGCACCCAGGGTGCCAGATAAACGATAGCGATATTTTACGCCTCCGACTTTCGCCTCTCCAGTCGTTAATGGTGGGAAATGCGAGAAGTGACCGAAATCACACTTAAAAATGATCTAAAACAAATTCAACCCAAACGGCTATGTGCGCTCCCCGGCAAAATTGCCAGCTGGATCGCGTTTCTGAGATCACAATTGAAAAAACTTATAAACATACTTGCAACATATCAGCTGGTCAGACCTATACTCACGCCACTGGTCTGATTTCTATGTCGTACCGCAGACCCTACACTTCGCGCTCCTGTTACAGCATGTAACATAGTTTGTATAAAAATAAATCATTGAGGTTATGGTCATGAGCCAGAAAACCCTGTTTACAAAGTCTGCTCTCGCAGTTGCAGTGGCACTTATATCTACCCAGGCCTGGTCTGCAGGCTTTCAGCTAAACGAATTTTCTTCCTCTGGCCTTGGCCGGGCCTATTCAGGTGAAGGGGCTATCGCGGACGACGTGGGTAACGTTAGCCGTAACCCGGCGCTGATCACCATGTTCGACCGCCCAACCTTCTCGGGCGGCGCAATCTTTGTTGATCCGGACGTGGATATCTCCGGTCGCTCGCGCATTGGTAACGATGCCAGCCAGGATAACATTGCGCCGACGGCGTGGGTGCCAAACCTGCACTTTGTGGCCCCGATTAACGATCAGTTTGGTTGGGGGGCATCTGTCACCTCTAACTACGGCCTGGCGACGGAGTTTAATAACAACTACGCCGCGGGCTCCATGGGCGGAAAAACCGATCTGGAAACGCTCAACCTGAACCTGAGCGGCGCCTATCGTCTGAACAATCATTTCAGCTTCGGCCTCGGTTTTAACGCCGTTTATGCCAAAGCTAAGCTCGAGCGTTATGCCGGCGACCTGCCGCAGCAAATCGTGGCAGGCTCCGGCGGACGTATTCCTCCGGCACTGGCGGCGCAATACCCGGCGGATACCCAGATTGCGCGTCTGAAGGGCGACGAATGGGGCTTCGGCTGGAACGCCGGGATCCTTTATGAAGTCGATAAAGACAACCGTTACGGTTTTACCTACCGTTCAGAAGTCAAAGTTGACTTCGACGGCGATTACCGCAGCAGCCTGCCATCGACTGACCGTATTCCGCCGCAACTGCGTCCGGTCTTTGCCAGCCTGCCTGCTGGAACTAACGGCGGGACGATCGACGGTTCACTTAACCTGAACCTGCCGGAAATGTGGGAAATTTCAGGTTACAACCGCGTCGCGCCACAGTGGGCGGTTCACTACAGCATGGCTTATACCAGTTGGAGTCAGTTCGAAGAGCTGAAGGCGAAAGGCAGCAACGGTCAGACGCTGTTTTATAAAGAAGAGGGCTTTAAAGACTCTTATCGCATCGCGCTGGGTACAACCTATTACTATGACGATACCTGGACGTTCCGTACCGGTATCGCCTTTGATGACAGCCCGGTTCCGGCCAACCGTCGTTCCATTTCTATTCCGGATCAGGACCGCTTCTGGCTGAGCGCTGGCGCTACCTATGCCTTCAATAAAGATGCCTCAGTGGATGTTGGCGTGTCTTACATGCACGGCCAGAAAGTGAAGTTTGAAGAAGGCCCGTACTCTTTCGAATCTGAAGGGAAAGCCTGGCTGTACGGTATGAACCTGAACTACGCATTCTGATCATGGTCAGATGAAAAAAAGGGGGCGCCTTCTGGCGTCCCCTTTTTTATGCATCCAAAAAATCATCGTACCCGCTAACGGCGCGAACGCCAGGCCCGGCCAGACGCTTCGCGGTCCGGTATTCATTTATTCTGAGTCGATCTCTTTTAAATCGTCCTGGATCGCCTGCGCGTTCGGGTTTTCTTGCGGCTTGAGCTTCCCGCCGTTGGCAATGAAGTCGTGACGCTGGAAATAAGCCTCACGCACCAGAATGTACGGATCGGAAGACTGACGCAACAGGCCGTCGGAGTCCAGCAACTGAGCACGCGTTTCAATCCCTTCGAGGGTCCACTTACCGATCGACATCGGCCAGGTCAGCCATGAAAGGACTGGATATAGCGTATCGGCCATATCGCCGCCATCCTCACGCAGCGTCCAACTGCCATAGAACGGTAACTGGACGTAGGGGCCATAGCCTACGCCGTAATGTCCTAAGGTGCTGCCGAAGCGATGCGGCTCAACGCGCTGCAGTTTCGGGTTCGCCATACCGGCGACGTCAATAAAGCCGCCCATGCCGAGAAGGGTGTTCAGGAAGAAACGGGTGAAATGCACCATCCCCTGATACGGATCGCCCTGCAGAAAATAGTTCACCATGACCGCAGGTTCTTCGAGGTTGCCGGTGAAGTTGCTTAAACCATTACGGGCTGGCTGTGGGACATAATCACGCCAGGCGACAGCCACCGGTCGAACGACATACGGATCCAACACGTTAAAGTTGAAATTGTACATGGTGCGGTTAAACCCTTCTAACGGATCTGAACGCCCCTGCTGTTCTGTACCGGAACTCGCACACCCCACCAGCAGTGTGGTTCCCAGCGCAAGCGCCGACAGGCGAAGCTTCATAAATGTCTCCCTGTTAATTATGGCTATCGCGGATTGCCATCCATGACGGAACGCTAACGTATCCGCCTGTTAAGGTGTGAGCGATTGTAACAGCACGTCAAACGATGTCTATATCACCGCGCCTGTTGAATTGATCATAGCCTGGCTATGCACTCGCGTAGCGCTTCTATTCTAGCCGGAAGCAGAAAAACAAACGTTACCATTTTTGCGATTTCAGAGTTTCTCCCCCAGGTATCCAGCGAAAAGCCGCTACGCTTTATCTGACAGGCGCGCATCCAGGAGGCGAATTATGGATAATCTCGAAGACGATAAGATCGACAAGCATAGCGATGAACTGGAAGTAGAAAGCGAGGAAAAACAGAGCGGGAAAAAGATAGAAGTGGATGAGGACCGACTCCCCTCACGGGCAATGGCCATTCACGAACATATCCGCCAGGATGGAGAGAAAGAGCTGGAGCGTGACGCGATGGCGCTGCTGTGGTCCGCTATCGCGGCCGGACTGTCGATGGGCGCCTCGCTGCTGGCAAAAGGCATCTTCCACGTGCAGCTTGAGGGCGTGCCGGGCAGTTTTTTACTTGAGAATCTCGGTTATACCTTTGGTTTTATCATTGTCATTATGGCTCGCCAGCAGCTGTTTACGGAAAACACCGTGACGGCGGTTCTGCCCGTCATGCAAAATCCCACGGCGGGCAATTTTGGCCTGCTGATGCGTCTGTGGGGCGTGGTGCTGCTGGGTAACGTGCTCGGTACCGGCATTGCCGCCTGGGCGTTTGAGTATATGCCCATTTTTGATGAAGAAACCCGTGACGCGTTTGTCAAAATCGGCATGGACGTGATGAAAAACACGCCGACCGAAATGTTTGCCAACGCGATCATTTCCGGTTGGTTAATCGCGACCATGGTGTGGATGTTTCCGGCAGCCGGCGCGGCGAAAATTGTGGTCATCATCCTGATGACGTGGCTGATTGCCCTGGGCGATACCACCCATATCGTCGTGGGATCGGTGGAGATCCTTTACCTCGTCTTTAACGGCACCCTGCACTGGAGCGACTTCTTGTGGCCGTTTGCCCTGCCGACACTGGCGGGTAATATCTGCGGCGGTACCTTTATTTTCGCCCTGATGAGCCACGCGCAGATCCGTAACGACATGAGCAACAAGCGTAAAGAAGAAGCGCGCCTTCACGCCGAGCGGTTCAAAAAACAGCAGAAAGAGCAGGAAAAACAATCCTGAATGGCGATGGTTTGAGCAGTCAGGCGGCACCGTACTTACTCCGGCGAACAAAAACCGCTATACTCGTGCCGCTTCGTCCCCTTAGTTAAATGGATATAACGAGCCCCTCCTAAGGGCTAGTTGCAGGTTCGATTCCTGCAGGGGACACCATATACAACTCTCCTGACGTCTACCGAATTCAATAAAATCCCCTTATAATCAGTGATAAACCCTCTGCTCTGGCTGTGTGATGTCAACCGATATCTACCCATCTCAACGTGAATCAATAAACGTTTGGGGGCCTTAGTGGGGGCTTATCCTGTTCAATGAAAAATGAGGCCCCCAAATGCCCTTAAATGCGCGTCAGGTCGAGACTGCAAAGCCCAGAGACAAAGCCTATAAACTCGCTGACGGTGGTGGACTGTATCTCCAGGTCAACCCTAACGGTTCAAAGTACTGGCGGATGAAATACAGATTTGCTGGTAAAGAGAAAAAATTATCATTTGGTACATACCCAGATATTTCTCTGGCTGATGCACGAACCAGGCGCGATGACGCAAGGAGAATTCGGGCTAACGATCAAGATCCAGGTGAAGTAAAAAAAGCAGAACTACTCGCCAAAAAACAATCAATCACAAATACCTTTGAGGCAATAGCTACAGAGTGGTACAACGCGAAAATCTCTGGATGGTCAAAAAACTATGCTGATTATGTTAATCGTGGATTCAAAAATAATGTTTTCCCTCATTTAGGTTCCAGGCCTGTTAACGAAATCAAGCCGCTAGAGCTTTTATCCGTTCTTCAGCGTATAGAAAAACGTGGCGCGCCAGAGTTAGCCAGTAAAGTTCGCCAACGCTGTAGTGAAGTCTTTCGATACGCAATAGTCACGGGGCGTGCTGAATACAATCCAGCCGCAGATCTTGCCAGCGCATTGCAAGGATATGAAAAACATCATTATCCCTTTCTGACCGTGCCTGAATTACCTGAATTTTTACAGAAATTATCAAATTATTCAGGTAGTTTAATAACTCTGCTCACGACTCGTTTGTTGATGCTAACTGGATTAAGAACAGTAGAGTTACGAATGGCTGAATGGTGCGAAATTGACTTCGAAAACAGTCTCTGGGAAATACCTAAAAACAGGATGAAGATGAAGCGAACGCATCTCGTCCCGCTATCTAGCCAATCCTTGCAAGCCTTTCAGCAACTGAAACAACTCACAGGAAGCTATCAGTTTATTTTCTCTGGACGAAATGATGTTAATAAACCAATGAGTGAAGCTAGTGTTAACATGGTTTTGAAGAGAATCGGGTATGATAAAAGGGCCACCTGCCATGGTTTTCGCCACACTATGAGTACCATTCTTCATGAGCAAGGCTTTAACACGGCTTGGATTGAAACGCAGCTCGCTCATGTGGATAAAAACAGTATTCGCGGTACGTATAACCACGCACAGTATCTGGATGGAAGGCGGGAAATGATGCAGTGGTATGGGGATTATATTAGTGAGTTGGGGAAAGGTGAAGCTGTGGTGAACTAACATTCATGAAAATGGCCCATGAAACGCTGCACACATGCTCATCACATTGAGGAAAAAACTTCTCGCATTTAATTAATATTTCTATATTGATATAATTTAATTATCAGTGAAAAGATATTTAGCCGTGTGGAAGTCTAAGTTTCTAACGAAGAAATCAAGAAGTCATCCTTACTGCTAGATGGCTGTTTTTAAGGGACAATAAAGTTAAGAAAGCATTCAAATAATATCGGTCAATATGTATTCGCTTAGTGGTTGTACATCTCGCTCAATGCACAGTTGCCCCACTTATACTGGGTGACTCAGATAAACTTTATAGGTGCCTCTATCAATGTCTCAGTTCATACATCCCATTACACAACTTGTGCATAGCACAGTGCGCATTGAATGCACAGATTCACAAAATAGAACCTCATCAGGTACTGGTTACATATTCATGTTTTGTGAGACAGAGGGAACAGCCTTTCCTTGCGTGGTAACAAACAAACATGTTACCGAAGGCGCAATCCGAGGGGTTTTTCATTTAACATTAAAGAATGAAGACGGTACTCCAGCACTTGGCACGCATGAAGCTGTCGTACTTAACGAATTGGATAAACATTGTATCCTCCACCCGACAACTGCAATAGATTTGGTAGCCTTTCCTATTGGGCCAATATTAAATAATGCAAGCAAAGATGGGCGGGCCTACTACTTCGTTCCCCTCAGTAAACAGATGTTAGCAAGTAACGAGCTTTTAGAATCACTCCCCCCAATGGAAGAGATCGTAATGATTGGTTACCCTAACGGGCTATGGGATAAACTTCATAATCTACCGATCATCAGAAAGGGAATTACCGCAACTCATCCTAAGCTTAAGTTGAATGGAAAACCTGAATTTCTCATTGATGCAGCTTGCTTCCCTGGCTCTTCAGGATCACCTGTGTTTTTGGCAAATATAGGGAGTTTTGTTAGTCCAGATGGTTCATTGTGCGCAGGTACTAGGGTTGCATTACTTGGCACTTTGTATGCGGGCCCTCAACATACTACCAGTGGGGAAATCATTGTTGTCGACGTCCCTACTGATACGAAACAGATATCAATTGGAAGTATCCCTAATAACCTTGGATATGTAATTCTGGCAAGTGAGCTTCTGATACTCGAAGATGCTGTAAAAGAAGCCCTCCAGCCCGTTCCGAAGGTACCGCGAAACGCACTCTGCCCCTGTGGGAGCGGAAAGCGATTCAAAAGGTGTTGCGGTTTACTTGGCTAAGTTTTTGCTTGGTGGGGAACTAAACCACCCCACTAAAGCATTTAAGATTCTTGTGATGAAATCAACCCTAGCTTTAGCATCCATAGAGTCGAAATTATATGAAAATCCAGACTGTACTTAGACATAAACCGAAGTTCGACTTCGATTTATTTGTTCGCTTTTCTCGACCAGCAAGTCGTAAGCACACGACCACTACTCAGCAGGGGGAAAAATGTAAGTATCCTAAAAAATAAATTATTCACTTTCAGAAACGTTATGACAGATTAATTTCTTGTCGGTATGGGAAAAATCATCACCTGGAGATTACAATATCGCATTCCATTTTTCGAAATGGCGCTTTAATTTATCTACAGTGTGACGCCATTTTGGCGTTGTGGGCTTACACACTGTGTTTTGATTTCCGAAGAATCCGACCTCATTCACCGCGTCTCGCTCACTGCGGGTTTCCAGCCACTTCACGGGGACAAAATACTCGGACTTGTCGGGGTCATCTGAATTCCGGTGATAGAGATCGCTGTACTTAAGCACATCCATCGCCCGCTTTTCACCGTCGTCAGTGTTGATGGTGAAGCTACTGGCAGGCTCAACGGCGCTCTGCACAATCCCGACACCGACGTAACCGGTCGCCGGGATTTTTACCCAGACGCGGTTGCCTGGCTGAAGCTGTTTTAACGTTTGACTGTACCAGCTCCCGCCACCCGCGCTGATAAACCCGTAGCGGCGCGCCTCTTCCCAGACGCGACTGTTTGAATCGCCAAACGAGACATAAAACTCACCGTTCCAGGGTTCCTTCGCATTGGCACTTGTAGCAGTGGCCTGTGCGGCATTGGTTTGCGTTTCGCTCGGATCGATAAGCCAGGCGCGGCTTAAGAACTGTTCATCACCATGCTGGAACACTTTGAAGAACAGGACGTTAATCGAAATACCATTCTTACTAAGATAGTCCACGATGCGTTCAGTGGACGGGTCCAGTTCCGCCGCTACAATGATGATTTGGTGCGACTGATTGAGTGAATCCTCTTCCAGCTCGGTATTGAAGCGTTGTTTAAACGCTTCTCCCAAATTGCCACCATCGGAAAATTTTCCGTAAATTTGTGACAAACGATCAGCGGTTAAGTCATCCACCCATGAGGCGTAGTCCAACGCCTGAGCAACCACTTCGCGCGGCGTGCGGTCGCGCTTTAGCTCAATCAGGATCAGCGAGGCATCCGGCGCAATCGCCAGCAGATCGATACGCCCTTTATCGAGCGTATTTTCCTGATGGCCGATGATCATCCACTGATCAGAGAGGATAGTGGGATCGTTTAAAATCATCTTCTCCAGCAGTTGCTCGCTGGCGAGTTTGCTGATAGTTAGCGGCTGGGGATTCTCCCCTATCCGCCAGATTGCATGATGAACCGGCATCGTCTGTTCCTTAGTTTAATGCTGCATCGGTGAGCGCATCCGCCAGGTGGAGCTGGGTTTGCTGGGCAGACTTGACTCCTATTTTTATTTTTTCACACAACACTTCCAACTCTTTAATTTTTATTACTATTTTAAGTTGTTCACTATATGACGGAAGAGGGAACTCGATAGGTGCGAGTCTGGATACACTCAGGTGGGCTATATTTGTCGTTTGTGTTGCGGCTTTCTGGAACCTTCCTGAATATAAGCAATGTCTAAAATAGGCTAAGGCATACTCATTACTAATAAATTCGTTTACACGAAAGCGTATTAGCGTATTTTGAAAACAAGCTCCTGCTATTTCATTTTTAAAAATTGCAGGTCTACCAACTAGCTCTAAACTTTGTCCTTCATTTAATAATATATCTCCGTACTGAAGAGAAAAAATAGTTTTCTCTTCAGGCGTGAAATTCATAAATTTAACATCATCAACGCGAATTTCATTATCATGTACATTTGCAACTCTTAAATAAGGAGTCATATGTGGTCCATGATGATCTTTGGGTGAACGCTGTCGCCCGAGTTTTAAATCGCCAATATCCTCGGTACGGCACCACTCCCATCCCTTCGGCAACTCAAATGGTTTTTCATCCTCACTAATTGGTGGCAACGGTTTTTGTTTTTTAATTTTGCCTTCTTTTACCAGTTTCGCTTTTTCCTGCTCAATACGTTTAAGCAGTTCAGAAGCAGGTTCGTCGTCAGGATCCTGCTGTACCAGTTTACCCATCACCGCCAGTTGCAGAATAGTTTGTTTAAGCGCATCAATACTCGCTTCGGTGGTAAACAGCGTGTCGAAATGCTGGCTGATTCGAGCCCAGTTTTCAGTAAGATCTTCGGCATGTTGGCTATCGACCAGCGTCGCCAGCAGGGTTTCAACCAGTTGCTGGTGTGCCTCCAAACTAATTAAAGATTGTTGTTCAAGTTGGTCACAGAGAGCCATTAGTTCATTAACTCTGGCGACGATACTGTGTTGTTCTGCGACTGGCGCACACGGTATTAACAAGCTCTCCCATTTACTTCTATTTATTATTGGCGTTGCTGAACCTGTAGATGCTGTGATCATTGAACTAATAAAAAGTGTTGTTGAAATAGAGAAATATATATATTTACTATCCACTAACACTGGTTTTATAGAGTTAATTTGTTGATTAAATGCCACTCGCTCACTGACTACTGCTGATTTGCCAATAGAACCACCAATGCAAACAGTGAAAATATCCCCATTATTAGCCTCTGTGCTATTCAACATTCCATCTTCAGAAAGAAATTTATCTGCTTGAGTAATCTCACCACATTGAGTTATTTGCCCAGGACCAACAAAGGGAATATTTCCGTTAAAATGACTGGAGACTGATGTGCTTGGTGTTTTTCCAGTTGAGCACACACCAACATTACCCAGTCTTACCCACTCCCACCCCTCCGGCAATTCAAACGGCTTCTCATCCTCACTAATCTCCGGTAGCGGCTTCTGCTTTTTAATTTTACCCTGCTTCACCAGCTCCGCTTTCTCGACTGCAATACGTTTCAATAACTCAGACGCCGGTTCATCATTCGGGTCCTGCGGCACCAGTTTGCCGCGTACCGCCAGTTCCAGAATCAGCTCGCGCAGTTTCTTAATGCCATAAAGGTCGATTTTACCGTTACTACCGCGCCCGGCGGTGGAGCGGGTTTGCAGCGCAGAGGACCAAATATCAATATGGTCGGTGATCAGCTTTTCAACGGTCATCAGTTCGCCCCCTTGTTACCCGCCAGAGCCGCACCAAGGATATCGCGCAGCTGGTTACGCAGCTCGCCGATTTCCGCCTGCTGCGTCTGGTACTGCGCCAGCAGCTCACCCGGATCGTGACTGATGGTTTCACCTTGGTATGGGTTCTTGATATCAAGATTGAAGTTGCGGGCAATGATGTCGTCGATGCTGACTTTCCACGCCTGGTTGTTCTCTTCGCGGCTGGTAAAACCGTCAGCTTCACAGCCCCACCAGTCGATTTCCGCCTGGAACTCTTCAAACTTCATCGGTTTGGTTTTGCTGTAGTTCTTCACGCCGTCCGGGTACGGATGCTCATAGAACCACACATCCTTTGTTGGCTGACCTTTGGTGAAGAAAAGAATGTTGGTTTTGATGCCGGTGTACGGGTTAAACACGCCGTTCGGTAACCGCACAATGGTGTGCAGGTTGCACTCCTCGGTGAGCAGCTTTTTGATTTTGGTTTTTACACCTTCACCAAACAACGTACCGTCCGGTAACACCACCGCCGCGCGGCCTTTGTCGGCCAGCACTTCGATAATCAGTTGCAGGAACAGATCAGCGGTTTCACGGGTCTGCATCTCTGCTGGGAAGTTTTTCTCAATGCCGTCTTCTTCTGTGCCGCCAAACGGTGGGTTGGTAACAATTACATCGACCTGCTCATCCCAGGAAGAGAGCGGTTTATTCAGCGTGTTGTCGTGACGGATTTGCACCGGCACTTCGATGCCGTGTAAAAGCATATTGGTCGTACACAGCAGGTGCGGAAGTTGCTTCTTCTCTACGCCATATATCTGCTGTTGTAGGGTTTTATGATCTTCAGTCGTTTTGACGTAATTATCTTTCACATGGTCGAAGGCGCAAGCGAGGAAGCCACCGGTGCCGCACGCCGGATCCATAATCGACTCACCCAGCTTCGGGTCGATGCGGTTGACCATAAAACGCGTCACAGCACGCGGGGTGTAGAACTCACCCGCATTCCCGGCGCTTTGCAGGTCGCGCAGGATCTGTTCGTAGATATCGCCAAACAGATGACGTTCCTGGCTGCTGCTGAAGTCGATTTCATTGAGCTTGTTGATCACCTGGCGCAGCAGCGTACCGTTTTTCATGTAGTTGTAGGCATCGCTGAACGCTTGTTTGACCACAAAGCCACGCGGGTTCTTATCGATCGGCGCGGTGAGGTTTTTCAACGTCGGGAACAGGTCGTCGTTCACAAATTCCAGCAACGCATCACCGGTGATGCCTTCGCTGTTCGCTGCCCAGCTACGCCATAAATAGCGCTGGGGGATCGGGAACTGGTAGTCATCCTGCTCCAGTTCCAGCTCTTCTTCCTGGGTATCAAAAATCTTCAAAAACAGCAGCCATGAAAGCTGCCCCAGACGCTGGGCATCGCCGTCCACACCGGCGTCTTTACGCATAATGTCCTGAAGGGATTTAATGACTGAGCTAATCGACATGTTTTCTTTCCATACTTAAAAAAGGATGCCACCGGTCGCAGACGCGGCCAGTGGCAATGTATTTATAAGTTATCAGGCTGAGCGTGGCGGTAACTGGTAGATTTCATTTTCCAGTTCATTAACGGCTTGCTCATACGCCTTTTTGTCACCAAAGCGGGTTTTGATGATTTCTATCGGACGACCCAGCGTATCGAACGGCTTCAGTTTGAGTACCTGAACGTCCTCAATTTCCTGAACCCCTTCATCGGCGTATTTGTCCAGCAAGGTATTAAGTACCTGCTGCGCCGGTTCGGCGTATTTCGTAAAATAGTTACGCTTACGCACATTCGCCGCGCGCTCCTGACGCGTTAACGGCGGCTGACCGTACACCACATGGCAGAGCAAATCAAACGGGTCGAGATCTTTACCCACCTCTTCGGCCAGCACATCCCACAGAATCCCCAGTTGCTCCAGCTCTTCGATGATGACCTGTTTGCGCGGCGCATCCTGCCATTTGCGCACGAAGCTATCCAGTGAGGCGTATTCGCTATCTTTGAGCATCGTTTTGCGGGTGTAATCCTGGAAAGATTCAGTCACCAGTTTGCCGTCAGAATCGTAATACTGAACGCGCTTAGCCAGCACTTTTACATCCACACCATTCACATAGAACTTGCGGACTTTGTTTTCATCGTCATCATGGAATTCGCCGTTGCCCGCTTGCTTATCACGATTGACCTGATAGTCAGCGACGTCTTCCCACGCTTCACTGGCATCATTATCGCTTTCATCCGCGTTATTTTCCGCATCCAGTTGTTCATTGAAGTCTGAATCTTTGTCGGAAATATCACCGGGTTTGACCACAAGCACTTTTTCCGGCAAACCGTCAAAGCGTGGGTCGGCAAACAGCTCGGTCGCTTTTTTGAAGTCGAGAATGGTGAACCACAGCTTGCCGTGTTTTTCGTTGATGCGCGTGCCGCGCCCAATGATCTGTTTAAATTTAGTCATCGACTGAATGTTTTGATCCAGTACCACCAGTTTGCAGGTTTGCGCATCAACGCCGGTTGTCATCAGTTCTGATGTTGTCGCGATAACCGGGTAGGCTTTTTTAGGATTGATAAAGTTATCCAGTTGCGCCTTGCCGATATCATCGTCGCCGGTGATTTTCATCACGTACTTTTCGTTCTTCAACACCTGCTCGGGGTTGAGCACCACCAGCGCATGGCGCATTCGATCGGCGTGATCGATGTCGTTGCAGAAAACGATGGTTTTATCCATCGGGTTGGTACGTTTCAGGTAATCGGTGATGGTCTGCGCCACCAGCATGGTGCGCTCATCAATCACCAGCGTGCGATCAAAATCTTTCAGGTTGTAAATACGGTCCTCAATCTCTTCGCCGTATTTATCCAGTTGACCTTTGACGGGCCGCCAGCCCTGGACATCAACGTCGATATCAACGCGCACGACTTTGTAAGGTGCGAGGAAACCGTCTTCAATACCCTCTTTCAGCGAATAGGTGTAAACCGGCTCACCGAAGTAATCGATATTGGAGACGTCTTCCGTTTCTTTTGGCGTTGCCGTCAGACCGACCTGAGTGGCGCTGCCGAAATACTCCAGAATCTCTCGCCAGGCTGAATCTTCAGAAGCGCTGCCACGGTGGCATTCGTCAATGACAATCAGGTCGAAGAAATCAGGCGCCACCTGTTTATAGGCTTTCTGGTGTTCTTCTGGTCCGGTAATGGCCTGGTACAGCGCCAGATGCACCTCATAAGCCGGATCGATGGTGCGCCCGGTAACTTTAGTCATCGCATTACCGAACGGCTGAAAGTCGTTACGTTTAGTTTGATCAACCAGGATGTTGCGGTCCGCCAAGAATAGAATGCGTTTTTTGTTTTTAGCTTTCCACAGCCTCCAGATTATCTGGAACGCGGTATACGTTTTGCCCGTACCCGTGGCCATGACCAGCAGAATACGGTTCTTACCTGCCGATACGGCATCCACCGTTCGGTTAATCGCCTGCATCTGATAGTAACGAGGAGCTTTCCCGCTACCGTCGTCAAAATAGTCCTGACTGATAACGGGTAACTGCTCCTGAGTGAACCCTTTCCAGGCACAGTATTTTTGCCAGAGTTGTTCAGGTGTTGGGAAGTCACTGAGGGCAATTTCGGATTCGAGCTGCTGCGGATTGGTTTTATCGTGGAAGATGAATCCATCACCGTTGGAGGCAAATACAAAGGGAACATCGAGCAGGCTTGCGTAGTCCAGTCCCTGCTGCATCCCTTTACTGATGGCGTGCTTGTTAGCCTTGGCTTCGATAACTGCTAATGGCAAGTTAGGTTTGTGGTACAGCACGATATCGGCAGACTTAACTTTGATACGTGACGCCAGTTTGCCACGGACTACAATCTTGCCATCGCGAAGTTTCACTTCCTGCCGAATCTGCGACATCACATCCCAGCCCGCATCCTTAACCGCAGGAAGGATGAATTTAGTAATGATGTCTGTTTCAGTCAGGTGCGTTTTGTTCACGCCAGCCATAACAGGGCACTCCACGAAATTGGGTTGGCTCTGATTTTACACAGAATAGTGCCTGACGTAATGACCTGAAACGAGGTTTTGGGTAGCTACTGGTAAGATAAGTTCTGGCAGAACAATTTCTGTTGCTTCCCTACCATAGATTTTTTCATTTTTTGTAATTCCTGAAATTCGCTTCAGAAACGAAATAAATGTTTCCCCGAGCCCGGGAGCAAGCTACATAAAGTTTATTACGCGACGAAGGTGGAAGTGTCTGTAGATTCGATCTATTTTGAAGACGCCTGTGCGTAGCTCCCATCACAATGCATATGTCCTGAAAGTGATCCAGTCCTTTACTGGCTCCCCAATTTAGAGAGTAACAACCATAACGATGGTGCTCACTATAGAAAAGCTTAATGATGGTGTAAGTATCCCGCATAATCGTGCCATTCACATTCGAAGTCTGCAGGGACTTTCTCATTCACTTCCCCCTTCCCTGTTTATGCCCTAATAGTTCTCTCAGCGGCTTGCCGATTCATGGTATGACGGAAATCGTGCGGGCGCAGCATGGGCAGAAAATCACTGTCCCTGACTCAGCCCGCACGTTGAGTGGTGCGACGACGCAGAAGGCGTTGATGCCGTTCCGCAGATTTCCGGCCTTACAGCACTTTACTCAGAAATTCGGCGGTGCGGGGATTAGCCGGCGAAGTAAAGAGCGTCTCCGGCGAGCCTTCTTCCTGAATAACGCCGTGGTCGATGAAAATCACCCGATCCGCGACCTCCCGGGCGAAGCCCATTTCATGGGTCACGATGACCATCGTCATCCCTTCATCGGCCAGTTTTTTCATGACCTCCAGCACATCACCGACCAGTTCCGGGTCCAGCGCCGAGGTCGGCTCATCAAAAAGCATAATTGACGGGTTCATCGCCAGCGCGCGGGCAATCGCGACGCGCTGCTGCTGTCCACCGGATAAACGGGACGGCCAGGCATCGCGTTTATCACTCAGTCCGACTTTTTCGAGCAACATTTCAGCCCGGCCGATCGCCTCTTTACGCGACAGCCCCTGAAGCATTTCTGGCGCCATGATCAGGTTTTCCAGCACCGTCATATGCGGAAACAGGTTAAAACGCTGGAACACCATTCCGACGCTTTCACGCATTTTGTTGAGATCGGTTTTACGATCGTGTACCGCAAAGCCGTTCACTACCACTTCGCCTTCCGTCACCGATTCCAGCGCGTTCATGCAGCGCAGAAATGTACTTTTGCCTGACCCTGAAGGCCCAATGATGCACACCACCTCTTGCGGCTGAATGTCACAATCAATGCCGCGCAGCACAGGGTTGTCGCCAAAGTGTTTATGTAAATTTTTAATGTGGATCACTTTTACCGAACCTCTTTTCCAGACGATTAACCAGTTGCGCGAGCAGGAAGGTGAGCACCCAATACACCAGCGAAATGGTCAGATAGGGTTCCCAGTAAGTGGCGTAGGCGCCCGAGACCGTACGCGCCGCATACGCCAGATCGGCAAGCCCGATGGCCGACGCCAGAGAGGAGTCTTTGACAATCGCGATAGCGTTATTGCCCAGTGGCGGAAGAATACGGCGAAAGGCCTGTGGAAGAATCACTTTGCGCATGGTTTTCCACCATGGCATTCCGAGCGCGCGTGAGGCTTCCATTTGTCCAGGGTCAATCGACTGGATCCCCGCACGAAAGATTTCAGAAACGTAAGCGCCTGCGTTCAGCGTAATGGCGACGATACAGGATAAAAACGCGCCATAGCCCGACCGCAGTTCGCGGGCAACGTCCGCGCTCATGATTCCGCTGGTCACCAGTATCCCGTCACGCGGGTTAATGAACAGGGGAACCAGCGCAAAATGGACCACCATGATCTGTACAAACAGGGGCGTGCCGCGAAACGCGCTGACGTAAAAGCGCACCGGAAACTGCACCAGATAGCGCAATGCATACTTCCAGAAGCCATGTTCGGCCTTCGCCATTCGGCCAAGGCCCAGCGTCAGACCCCAGAGCGTGCCGAGAAAGACGCAAATGATTGTGCATTTAATTGTCATCCACGCGCCTTCCATAAAGAGCGGCGCATACTCCTGGATGATTTCCCAACGAAATCCCGTCATGGTATTCCCCTGCAAAAAGGCTGACACTCACTGCGTGTCAGCCTAAAAAGAAAGAAAAAGAAAATGTTACTCAGCGGGAAGCGTCGGCACTTCGCTGTCGAACCAGGTTTTGTAAATTTTATCGTAGGTGCCGTCAGCGATAATCTTCTTCAGCCCGGCATTGATTTTTTGTTGCAGTTCGGTATTACCTTTGGCAACCGCAATGCCAAAATACTGACGTTCGAATTTTGCATCGGGTACCAGCTTGAACTGTTTTTCCGGGTGCTGCTTGATGTAATACTTCACCACGCCAACATCGCCCACCGCCGCGCTTACGCCATCTTCAAACAGCTCCTGTAGCATCAACGGGGTGTTATCAAAGCGTTTAATCGCCGTGCTGTTTTTACCCAGTACACCGGATACCACGATGTCGCCGGTGCTGGAGTTCACCACCCCGACCTTTTCCTCTTTTAGCGATGCCAGAGAGGTCACAGTGGAATCAGCAGGAACAACGATCGACTGCTCGGCCGGGAAGTAAGGATGGGAAAAATCGACCATCTGCTTGCGCTTATCGGTAATGGTGATGCCTGAAATGATAATGTCGCGATCCCCGGAATTTAGCGTGGCGAAAATGCCTTCCCACGGCGTGTTGACCAGTTTGACCTCAAAATTTTCCGCTTTGGCGATGGCTTTAATGATGTCGATATCAAAGCCTTCCAGTTGTTTCTGGCTGTTTTCAAACTCAAACGGGCGATACGTTCCGCCAGCACCCACGACGTATGTCTCTTGCGCTGCCATCGCTGCGCCCGTCAGGGCGATCATCAAACAGCCTGCTTTCATCCACTTACTGAACATCTGACGCTCCTTCATTGTTTTTATGCACATTTATTGCATAAAAATACACACACAACGGTTCTGATGCAAACACTATCTGGGCAGGGTGTTTATCAATGGAGAATGAGGATCAAGGGAGACTAAAAAAGACGGAAAACGGCGCGCCGGTATGTGTGGATGACGATAATGAAGAATTTTCTGAGTACTGCTTAAGGTTAATTTAAGCCAACCTGCGACTAGCCTAAAGATTATTAGTAGGATAATTGTCATTAAAAAAGCAGATTCTGAAAAAGATAGCCACGGCTATGTTCCATTTTCGCGATCAATCTGAAAATGGCATTCGCACTCTCAGATTATTATGCGCATGAATGCGAATGCCAGTGAAATAAAAATAACAATGCTGCATACAAATGAAAGTACATTACCTTCAGATTAATTAACGTTTTCCGTAGCCCACCATAAAACGAATCATCAGGCCGCAGGCGGGAGAAAGGAAAAGAAACAATCCCGTGACCATTTCGTCACCAACGGTCAACCACATCGTCAGATAGTAAATGATAGCGGCGAGCACAACCATCCCGATGAAGGCGCAGACGGCGGAACCCCAGCCTAAAACCTGGCCGACATAGCCGCTAACGCCCAGTATACTTACCGCCAGAAACGCCCAGAAAAAGATCATCGCCGTGCCTCCTTTTGCGTGTAGCCGTAGCGTAAGCCCTTACTCTCCTTACACTTTCCATCTTATGCCAAAGCGATAGCCTCGGCAAATATTGCAACTTTTATTTAACAACCGTACGTTATGCGAATATTCCGTATTGTTCTTTTTTAACATCCTTAAAAACAACCAATTATAAACAGCGTAATTATTTTATCCTCACCATAAAAATATTTACGCTTCTTGATTAATTATTTGTAGCTGACGTTGATCGGGTGATGGTACATTATGTGTCCAGCATTCATGCCCCTCGTGGTTTTATCCTGAAGCAGTTTTACACTCTTTACGGGAACCATTGTCGTACATGATGGACTAAGAATTGAGTGTACCGCGTTGGACTCCACATCTTCTGCGATACAACATTTATTATCGGCAGAAGGTCTCTATGTTCCCAACATGCAAATTTTCCCGCGCGTTTTTGCATCCGCGCTACTGGCTCACCTGGTTTGGTCTGGGTGTTCTCTGGTTACTGGTGCAATTGCCTTACCCTGTCCTGCGCGCGCTTGGTACCCGTACCGGTACGCTCGCCCGTCCGTTTCTGAAACGCCGCGAATCCATTGCGCGTAAAAATCTTGAGCTTTGCTTTCCGTCTTATACCGCCGAACAGCGGGAAACGATGATCGTTGAAAATTTCCGCTCGCTCGGTATGGCGCTGCTGGAAACCGGCATGGCCTGGTTCTGGCCCGACCGTCGCGTGCGTAAATGGTTTGACGTTGAAGGCCTGGATAACCTGAAACGCGCCCAGATGCAGAACCGCGGCGTTATGGTTGTGGGCGTGCACTTTATGTCGCTGGAGCTGGGAGGACGCGTCATGGGTCTTTGCCAGCCGATGATGGCGACCTACCGTCCGCATAACAATCCGCTGATGGAGTGGGTGCAAACCCGGGGCCGTATGCGTTCCAACAAAGCGATGATTGGCAGAAACAACCTTCGCGGTATTGTCGGCGCGCTGAAAAAAGGCGAAGCCGTGTGGTTTGCGCCGGATCAGGATTACGGCCCGAAAGGCAGTTCCTTCGCACCTTTCTTCGCCGTGAAGAGTGTCGCTACCACGAATGGTACCTATGTGCTGTCACGACTGTCGGGGGCGGCAATGCTCACCGTCACGATGGTGAGAAAGGCCGACAACCACGGTTATCGTCTGTATATCACCCCACAAATGGAAGGCTATCCGACGGATGAAAGCCAGGCGGCAGCCTACATGAACAAAATCATCGAAAAAGAGATCATGCGCGCGCCGGAGCAGTATCTCTGGATCCACCGCCGCTTCAAAACCCGTCCGTTAGGTGAAGCATCCCTCTACGTTTAAAAAGGCCGCAAGGCCTTTTTTATTGCTGCAACCAGAATAACCTTGATTTTATTCCGGTTTTATTGCGTCTCTTCTGCCCTGATATTGGCGTCGCTGAAGTGCAATTTATTACCGGCAGAAATTAAACTGTCGCCGAATCACGACACTTGTAAGTTACTAAAAGTAAATAAGAAAATGCCACTTGTCTCACTCCATTTTTAGGCGTACATTAGCGCCGTCTGGAGCAAAGATGCACAGGATTCTGAGGCGGTGCCAGAGGTCAGTTCGGGAACATTCCGAGTTTCCGTGTTGCGGGTACCGGCTCTCTATAATCAAATGAGATGAAAATTCATTCAGGCGTATCAGTCACGACGCGGAGAGATGAAACGTGAAATATTTCTTTATGGGCATTTCTTTTATGGTCATCGTTTGGGCCGGTACGTTTGCCCTGATGATCTAAAGACAGCAATGCAGCAAAAAAACAGGAGCCGCCAGGCTCCTGTTTGCTTTTGTCGGCGTTATGTCATTGCTCTATGAGTTTACGGCTAAAGGCCTGATAAACGCAGCGCCTTCTGGCAAAATGTTCACCCGCCCGGTACACCGCTAAAACGGTGGTTTAGCTGGCGGATTCAGAAACGGACTTTGCCGCAGCAGGCAACAGCCCGTCCGCACGGAACATTGCTTTGATACCTCTGATAGCCTGACGAATACGATCGCGGTTCTCAATGAGCGCAAAGCGCACGTGCGTATCGCCATAGTCACCGAAACCGATGCCCGGCGACACGCAGACCTTTGCGTCATTCAGCAGTTTTTTGGCGAACTCCAGCGACCCCATTGCCGCATACTGTTCCGGGATTTTTGCCCATACATACATAGACGCCCTGGGCATATCAACCATCCACCCGGCTTCATGCAGCCCTTTCACCAGAACGTCACGGCGGCGCTTGTACTGCTCAGCAATGTCTCGCACGCACTGCTGGTCTCCTTCCAGCGCCGCAATCGCCGCGACCTGCAGCGGCGTAAAAGTGCCGTAATCATGGTAACTTTTAATTCTCGCCAGCGCGCTGACCAGCGTCTTGTTGCCGACCATAAAACCAATGCGCCAGCCCGCCATGTTGTAGCTTTTCGACAAGGTGAAAAACTCCACCGCCACGTCGCGCGCACCGGGCACCTGCATGATCGACGGCGCTTTCCAGCCGTCATACACGATGTCGGCATAGGCCAGATCGTGAACCACCAGCACGTCATAGCGCTTCGCCAGCGCCACGACCCTCTCAAAAAATTCCAGTTCCACGCACTGGGCGGTTGGGTTCGATGGAAAACCGAGAATCATCATCTTCGGCTTCGGATAACTTTCGCGGATCGCACGCTCAAGCTCGTTGAAGAAATCGACGCCTTCCACCAACGGCACCGATCGCACCTGGGCACCGGCTATCACTGCGCCGTAAATATGGATGGGATAACTGGGGTTGGGTACCAGCACGGTATCGCCATGATCGAGCGTAGCCAGCATCAGGTGCGCCAGCCCCTCTTTCGAACCGATGGTAACAATAGCCTCAGATTCCGGATCGATATCGACTGCATACCGTTCCTGATACCAGCGGGAGATCGCCCGGCGCAGGCGCGGTATACCGCGAGAGGTGGAATAACCGTGCGTATCCGGGCGCTGGGCTACGGTGCACAATTTTTCGACAATGTGAGGCGGCGTCGCGCCGTCCGGGTTTCCCATACTGAAATCGATAATGTCTTCGCCGCGCCGACGCGCAGCCATCTTCAGTTCAGCTGTGATGTTAAACACATAGGGAGGGAGACGATCGATACGCGTAAAGCGACGTTCAGGGCGAGAGTCAGCCATAATTTCCTCAGATTAACGTTAGCGCCCGGACCGTCCGAGCGACGCTGCCACGATGGTGGCACGCTTAGAAAATAGCCTGAATAATTTCTCGCTGTCGAGAGGGAAAGGAAAATATTTTTTCACCCACAAAAAGGGGAAGTACTATTTTAAACGGGGAAACTTCGTAGTTTTACTGGTTTCGAAGGTTACTTTTTAATAACATTTTGTCCTTAAACTAATAACCAATCTGCCCACTGTTTTTGCAAGGGCCCTGTCATTAAACCGCTTTATTAACTATCCCCTTTTGAAAACAGGGTTTTTCCTCATTAGAAAGGTTGATGAGTACGCTGGTGATCGGCGCCACGGTTACCTATCATAGTGTTTTCCCCTTTTGGCCAGAGTCCTCCGTGCACGAAATATTTACTATGCTGCTGGCGGTGTTTGATCGGGCAGCGCTGATGCTTTTCTGCTTGTTCTTTCTTATCCGCATCCGACTGTTTCGCGAACTGCTGCATAAGTCGGCCCATACGCCCAAAGAGCTACTCGCCGTCACCGCGATTTTTTCGCTGTTCGCCCTGTTCAGCACCTGGTCAGGCGTTCCGGTAGAAGGTTCGCTGGTGAACGTGCGGATCATCGCCGTGATGTCCGGCGGGATTCTGTTTGGTCCCTGGGTAGGCATCATCACCGGCGTGATTGCCGGTACCCACCGCTATCTGATCGATATCGGCGGCGTCACCGCCGTCCCCTGCTTTATCACCAGCATACTGGCAGGCTGCATCGCAGGCTGGATCAACCAGCGGGTCCCTAAAGCGCAGCACTGGCGCGTGGGGATATTAGGCGGCATGCTGTGCGAAACGCTGACCATGATTCTGGTGATCGTCTGGGCGCCGACGACCGCTCTGGGGCTGGATATCGTTTCCAAGATCGGCATTCCCATGATCCTCGGCAGCGTCTGCATTGGCTTTATTGTGCTGCTGGTGCGAAGCGTTGAAGGGGAAAAAGAGGCCAGCGCGGCACGCCAGGCCAAACTGGCGCTGGACATCGCTAACAAAACCCTGCCCCTGTTTCGCCACGTGAACAGCGAATCGCTACGTCAGATCTGCGAAATCATTCGCCATGATATTCATGCCGACGCCGTGGCGATCACCAACACTCAGCATGTACTGGCCTATGTAGGCGTCGGTGAAACAAACTACCGCGATCGCGACGACATGATTAGCCCCACCACCCGGCAGGCGATCAATTACGGAAAAATCATTATTAAAAACAATGATGAAGCGCACCGTACGCCGGAAATTCATTCGATGCTGGTGATTCCGCTTTGGGAAAAAGGTGTGGTGACCGGTACGCTGAAGATTTACTACTGCCATGCGCACCAGATCACTTCATCCCTGCAGGAGATGGCGGTGGGACTGTCGCAGATCATTTCGACCCAACTGGAAGTGTCGCGCACTGAACAACTGCGGGAAATGGCAAATAAGGCAGAGCTTCGCGCGCTTCAAAGTAAAATTAATCCTCATTTCCTGTTTAATGCGCTGAACGCGATATCGTCGTCGATCCGACTGAATCCGGACACCGCCCGTCAGCTGATTTTTAACCTGTCGCGATACCTGCGCTATAACATCGAATTGAAAGACGACGAACAGATCGACATAAAGAAAGAGCTGTATCAGATAAAAGATTATATCGCCATTGAGCAGGCCCGCTTTGGCGATAAGTTAACGGTGATATATGACATCGACGAAGAGGTTAACTGCGCGATTCCCAGCCTGCTGATTCAGCCGCTGGTGGAAAACGCTATTGTCCACGGTATTCAGCCCTGTAAAGGGAAAGGCGTGGTGACCATCAGCGTGGCGGAATGCGGCAATCGGGTGCGCATCGCGGTGCGCGATACCGGTCACGGCATCGACCCGAAAGTGATCGCGCGCGTCGAATCCAATGAAATGCCTGGCAATAAAATCGGCCTGCTTAACGTCCATCATCGCGTTAAGCTGTTATACGGGGAGGGTCTGCATATACGGCGTCTGGAACCGGGCACCGAGATTGCCTTTTATGTTCCTAATCAGCGGACTGCCGCCTCACCGGCCACGTTATTGCTTTAATCCGGAGGAATACAGTGAAGGTTATCATTGTTGAAGATGAATTCCTTGCCCAGCAGGAACTGAGCTGGCTGATTAAAGAGCATAGCCAGATGGATATTGTCGGCACGTTTGACGACGGGCTGGACGTGTTGAAGTTTTTACAGCATAACCGCGTCGACGCCATTTTTCTGGATATCAACATCCCGTCCCTCGACGGCGTGCTGCTGGCGCAGAATATCAGTCAGTTTGCGCATAAGCCCTTTATTGTGTTCATCACTGCGTGGAAAGAGCATGCGGTGGAAGCGTTTGAACTGGAAGCATTTGACTATATTCTCAAGCCGTATCAGGAGTCCCGCATTGTTGGAATGCTGCAAAAACTGGAAGCAGCCTGGCACCTGCAGCAGTCCGGCGCGGCAACGGCGGGCGCGGTTATACGGGAAAATGACACCATCAATCTGGTTAAAGACGAGCGGATCATCGTCACGCCGATCAACGATATTTATTACGCCGAAGCGCATGAAAAAATGACGTTTGTCTATACGCGGCGTGATTCATACGTTATGCCTGTCAACCTCACGGAGTTCTGCAATAAGCTGCCGCCTGCCCATTTCTTCCGCTGCCATCGTTCGTTCTGCGTTAACCTGAACAAAATTCGCGAGATCGAACCCTGGTTCAACAATACCTATATATTGCGGCTAAAAGATCTGGAATTTGAGGTGCCGGTGAGCCGGAGTAAGGTGAAAGAGTTCAGACAGCTTATGCATCTGTGAAGGGGTAACCGGGCGCATCGCGCCCGTTTGCACGCCGCAATGTTAGATTTTGAGCAACTTCACCGTGGCGTCCACGTCAATCTCATCTTCGGAAAAGATCAACGTCGTTCCCTGAAAGGTGGTGATCGCCAGCTTTTTCACGGTCCGCATCTCGCCCGGCTTCACGGCAGATTTTGGACGGATATTGCTCATCAGAACACCGACCGACAACACCGCATTTTCTTTATCGATGGGGGCATCGACAGGCACTTCTTCGCTGAAGACCACAAACGATTTGATCGAGGTAAGCTTAAGCCGCTCGCCCGCAATGTAAATATATTTGCTGTCCGGAATGACCTTCACCGCATACGCCGACAGCCCTTTGTTGTTGGTGGTGGGTTCGAAGGTGACCTGAGCATCTTTCTTAATCAGCTCCGGATTGGCGACCTTAATCACATGAAAGTAGCGATTATCGCCATTTTCATCTTTGATAAATCCGAAGCCTTTATC
Source organism: Citrobacter sp. Cs237 (assembly GCF_030332325.1). Taxonomy (NCBI): domain Bacteria; kingdom Pseudomonadati; phylum Pseudomonadota; class Gammaproteobacteria; order Enterobacterales; family Enterobacteriaceae; genus Citrobacter; species Citrobacter sp. Cs237. Next base: position 185,814 of record NZ_JAOWIB010000102.1, read on the forward strand.
TTTAAACCACGTTGTGATTGTTCCGTTCATCGCCATTACCGCCTGTTGTTCATACCGGATTATTTTAACGCGCGCAGTGTAAAGCCTAAAGGCCGGGATGAATAGCCGTTCATCACCACATCAAATCATCAGGCACTTTGAAATCAGCATACGGATCGTCTTCTTCAGCTTCTTCCGCACTCAACGCGCTGTTCAGGACAATACAGCTCGCATCACGCTGGGCAATCTTATCGGCAACGCTCGCCGGAATAATCGCGTATTCATTTTCGCCATTGCTGTCGTTGACCAAACGGGCAATGGCCAGACGACCATTGATCAGCTGCGTCTGAGTGAGCTTATCAACGTCGATTTTCTTGATCAGATTATTGTCGGTGAAGTTAAAACCAATATCACCTTTGGCCACGGTGATCCTGTTCATTTCGATGAGCTGCTTCACCTGCGCTTTCAGTTCCTTCGCCAGAACGGCCTGTTTCTGCTGCTCGCTGAGTTGCTTGTCACGCTCAAGCTGGGCTTTTTTATTTTCTTCCACCGCTTCTCTGGCTTCCCGCGCCTGAACACGTGATTTCTTCGCCGTTCTCTGGACCTTAGCCATCGTTTTACTGCTGACCAGTCCCGCTTTGAGCATTTGCTCCTGTAAGGTAAGTTTTGTCATCTTGCCGTCTGAATCTGTTAGGGAGTTTTTGTGATTATACCTGCAAGCTGACGTAGCGCAGACCGATTTTTCGGGATGACGATAATCAGCACGAGGAACGCCGCTGACATTGCCGCTTAAAACGGGTTGTTTGTTCCCCTGAATAACGTCACGCGGCGGCAGATTACTTCAGCCGTTTCCCTGTCTCGTCAATCACCTTTTCTCCATCTTCTTTGGTAAATGCGCCTTTCTGACCGTCAGGAAGAATATCCAGCACACGTTCCGAAGGCCGGCACAAGCGGGTGCCAAGGGGCGTGACCACGATCGGTCGATTAATCAGGATCGGATACTGAAGCATAAAATCGATCAACTGCTCGTCGGTAAAGCGGTCTTCTTCAAGGCCCAACAGGGCATACGGTTCAACGTTCTGACGCAATAACTCACGCGCTGTTATCCCCATATCAGCAATGAGCTTACTCAGTTCATTGCGGGTGGGCGGGGTATCAAGATAATAAATAATTGTCGGTTCGTGACCGCTGTTACGGATCATCTCCAGCGTGTTCCGGGAAGTGCCGCAGGCCGGGTTGTGATAAAGGGTAATGTTGCTCATTTCAGTATCTCATTAAAAAGTGACAGAGAGTCGCCAGGCCAGCGCGGCGAGCGTCACAAACAGCACAGGCAGGGTCATGACGATCCCCGTGCGGAAGTAATAGCCCCAGGTGATGGTCATATTCTTTTGAGCCAGCACGTGCAGCCACAGCAGAGTCGCCAGGCTGCCAATAGGCGTGATTTTCGGCCCTAAATCGCAGCCGATCGCATTGGCATAGATCATCGCTTCTTTAACGATGCCATTCGCGGCGCTCCCGTCAATCGACAGCGCGCCAATCAGCACGGTCGGCATATTATTCATGACCGACGAAAGAAACGCCGTCAGGAAGCCGGTCCCAAAGGTTGCGGCGAGGATCCCTTTGTCCGCCAGCAGATTCAACACGCCAGACAGATAGAGCGTCAGTCCCGCATTGCGCAGTCCGTAAACCACCAAATACATGCCCAGCGAGAAAATCACGATCTGCCAGGGAGCGCCGCGCAGGACGTTGCCAGTATTAATCACACGGCCTCTTTTCGCCACCGCAAACAGCACTGCCGCGCCCACTGCCGCTATCGCACTGACGGGGATCCCCAACGGTTCCAGAACAAAGAAACCGACAAGCAGGGACAGAAGAACCACCCAGCCTGCTCTGAAGGTCGCCGGATCTTTAATCGCACTGGCGGGAGCATTGAGTCGGGAGATCGCATACGTTGCCGGAATATCCCGGCGAAAGAAAAGGTGCAACATCACCAGCGTCGAGGCAATCGCGGCCAGATCCACGGGGATCATAACCGAGGCGTACTGCGTAAAGCCCAGACTGAAGAAATCGGCCGAAACGATATTCACCAGGTTAGAAACAATCAGCGGCAGACTGGCGGTATCCGCGATGAATCCCGCCGCCATGACAAAGGCCAGCGTGGCGCCTTTGCTGAAGCCCAGCGCAAGCAGCATCGCAATAACGATCGGCGTCAGGATCAGCGCGGCGCCGTCGTTGGCAAACAGCGCGGCAACGCTGGCGCCGAGCAAAACTATCCAGGTGAACAGCAAGCGCCCACGTCCCTTCCCCCATCGGGCGACGTGTAGCGCGGCCCATTCAAAGAAACCGGACTCATCGAGTAACAAACTGATAATGATCACGGCGATAAAAGCGGCGGTCGCGTTCCAGACGATATTCCAGACTACGGGGATATCATCGAAATGAATGACGCCCGTGCCCAGCGCCAGAACTGCCCCGATCGTCGCGCTCCAGCCGATACTGAGCCCTCTGGGTTGCCAGATAACCAGTACCAGCGTAAGTAAAAAAAGACTCCCTGCCAACAGCATTTCAGGCTCCAACATATGTTTATACGTATATGATATTTGATTTAACAGGAGGTGCGGGCAGACTTCGCCAACCCGTCACGCACGTCGTCGCGCAGACACTGCCAGGAGATCGCGATCGTCTCGGCCGCCCACGCCGGCATATGTGGTGACAGACGATAGTGGATCCATTTACCTTCACGACGGTCAAGGACAAGCCCGGCCTCGCGCAGAATCGCTATATGCCGCGAGATCTTAGGCTGTGAGACGGCGATAGCCGCGCAGATTTCGCAAACGCACATCTCCCCGGATTCCCGAAGTAGCATGACAATGGCGAGTCGGGTTTCGTCCGAGAGAATTTTGAAAAGTTGAACAGGTTGCCGCATTTCTCGCTCCATAAGCCTTTCCAGACACATATGGTAAATCATATTTGTTCGCATTGAAATGATGGGGCTGTCACAGCACTAAATTAAGGCGCGTCAGGGGGGAGAAGATATGGTTACGACAAGGCCTTCGAAAACGGTGTCTCTAATGCGCAACATACCCTGTCGGACGTAAAACCGATTAGCGCGGTCATTGTCCTCAGGCCCTTCCAGCCATCAATAATTTTTTTGGCGGCCACGGGCAAGTTCGATGATTTTTCAAATATACGCTGACCATAATGCGTATGGGTCTCGCGGCTATCCAGAGAGAGTTTGTTGAGAAAAATGTCCTGGCTATCTGTGTCAGGAAGCGTGTTTTCCCATGTCAGCTTCATATAGCCAATCGACAACATTCAGGTCATGTTGACAAAGAAAAGGAGTATCCGGCGCCGGACAGCGCAAGCGGCCGTCCGGCATCCAACTAAAGAATTTGCCCTAACGTCTGGCGCAGATGCGCGCCTGCGCCAAGCAGACCGGGATTATCATGAATAATCAAATAAACCGGAATATCCTGCACATAAGCCTTAAAACGTCCTTTATCTTCAAAAGCGCCGCGGAAGCCGGAGGCTTTGAAAAATTCAAGGAAACGCGGCACGATGCCGCCAGCGATGTACACGCCGCCAAAGGTACCAAGGTTCAACGCCAGGTTGCCGCCAAAGCGCCCCATGATCACGCAGAAAAGCGACAGCGCGCGACGGCTGTCGATACAGCTGTCCGCCAGCGCCCGCCCGGTGATGTCTTTTGGCTGTAGATTTTCCGGCAGACGGCCATCTGCTTTGACAATCGCCCGGTACAGATTCACCAGACCCGGTCCGGAAAGTACGCGTTCGGCGGAAACGTGACCGATTTCGGCGCGCAGCACTTCCAGGATGATCCCCTCTTCTTCACTGTTAGGGGCGAAATCCACATGCCCCCCCTCACCCGGCAGGCTGATCCAGCGCTTGTCGACGTGTACCAGATGCGACACGCCCAGCCCGGTTCCGGCGCCATACACCGCAATAGGCTTACCTTCAACCGGCTCCGCCCCGCCAAACTGGATTAAATCCTCTTTCTTCAGCATCGGGATCGCCATCGACACCGCGGTGAAATCATTGATGATTTCGAGATGGCTGAAGCCGAGGTTCTTTTTCATTTCCGCAATAGAAAATGCCCAGGTATGGTTGGTCATAGCGACCCAGTCGCCGGTGATCGGACAGGCGATCGCGATACACCCATCTTCCACGCTCGCCTGATGTTCGTCGAGGTAAACCCGGACAACGGCTTCGAGGCTGGGATAATCGAGGCCGGAATACGTTTTGGCCTGCGAGATTTCACCGCTGTCGACGTTACACAGAGCAAGGCGCGCGTTGGTGCCGCCCACATCGCCCACTAAAGCATACTTTGTCATTCTTCTACTGCTCCGCTAAAGTCAAAATAAGTCTTTGCCACACTGTAAATTCACAGGGGCATAACAACAACGCCAGAAAGGCGAGTCCCCTGAAAATATCGATCCCGGTCACACAATAACTTTATCGTTTCAGCACCATTTGCCGCGTCGCTGAAAGGCAACTGCGGCAAACTGAGCGCGAGATTCGGCATTAAGGAAAAAACCATGCTCCATCCGCGAGCCAGAACCATGCTGTTATTGTCGCTTCCCGCGTTAATTCTTGGGATAGCGTCAAGTTTAGTCCTTATTGTAGTAATGAAATTTGCTTCAGTATTGCAGCTTGTCCTGTGGCAGCGCCTGCCGGGCAGTTTCGGACTTGTCCCGGATTCCCCAGCCTGGATAATGCTCATCCTGACGCTGACCGGCGTACTGGTGGGACTGGTGATCCGTTACAGCCCGGGTCACGCCGGACCCGATCCGGCGACCGAGCCGTTGATCAGCGCCCCGGTCGCGCCTGGCGCGCTGCCAGGCCTGATTGTGGCGCTGGTGCTGGGGCTGGCAGGCGGGGTTAGCCTCGGGCCGGAACATCCCATCATGGCCGTGAATATTGCGCTGGCGGTAGCGTTGGGCAGTCGTTTAATGCCGCGGGTAAACGCACTCGACTGGACGATACTGGCTTCCGCAGGCACGATTGGCGCGTTGTTTGGCACCCCTGTCGCTGCCGCGCTGATCTTTTCGCAAACGCTGAACAGTTCTGACGATGTTCCGCTCTGGGATCGTCTTTTCGCCCCGCTGATGGCCGCAGCGGCAGGGTCCTTGACCACCAGTCTGTTCTTCCATCCTCATTTTTCGCTGCCCATTGCCCATTACACGCAAATGCGGCTGGTGGATATTTTCAGCGGCGCGGTGGTCGCGGCGATCGCCATAGCCGCAGGGATGGTGGCGGTATGGTGCCTGCCGCGTCTGCATTTTTTGCTACACCGGCTGAAAAACCCGGTGCTTATTCTTGGCGTCGGCGGATTCATGCTCGGCGTACTGGGGGTGATTGGCGGTCCCCTGTCGCTGTTTAAAGGCCTGGATGAAATGCAACAGATGGCGTTCAGTCAGACCCTTAGCGCTACGGACTTTTTCCTGCTGGCGGTGATCAAACTCGCGGCGCTGGTAGTGGCGGCCGCCTGCGGATTTCGCGGCGGGCGAATCTTCCCGGCTGTCTTTGTCGGCGTCGCATTAGGATTGATGCTGCACGCGCATGTCGACGCGGTACCGGCGGCGATTACCGTCTCCTGCGCGATTCTCGGCATGGTGCTGGTTGTTACCCGCGACGCCTGGCTCAGTTTATTTATGGCCGCCGTGGTGGTGCCCGACGCCAATCTGCTGCCGCTGTTGTGCATCGTTATGCTGCCGGCCTGGCTGCTGCTGGCCGGCAAGCCGATGATGCTTGCTCACCGACGGGAAAAATAATCATCCGCTGTTGCGTGACTCCAGCGCCCGGGTCACCGCGCGCAGCAGCGCCGGTACGTCGGCTTTTGGCAGTATTACTTCAACCAACGACAGCCGCTGTGGCTGCGACAGGCGCGCCAGCACCTCTTTCAGTTGGATAGCCTGACTGACCTGCCAGCACGCCGCGCCTTCCTTCAGGCTGAAAGCGCGGGGTATCTGGGTCCAGTTCCACGGCGCAATGTCGTTATAACGCAGTGTTTCACCGTGGATCGCCCGTTCAACGGTATATCCGTCGTTATTAAGCAGCAAAATGACTGGCGACAATGCTTCCCGCAACATCGATCCTATTTCCTGAATCGTCAGTTGTGCCGCGCCATCGCCGGTTATCAGTATCACCCGCCGCCCGGGCGCCGCCAACTGCGCGCCAAAGGTCGCCGGGAGCGCATAACCAATCGATCCCCACAGCGGTTGCACCAGCAGTTCCGCGCCGGTCGGCAGTGACAGACTGGCTGCGCCAAAGGCTGCCGTTCCTTGATCCGCCACAAGGATATCCCCTGGCTGGAGGGCCTGCTGCACGGTATGCCAGAAGTTTTCCTGGGTCAGCGGTCCTTTTTCGTCCCTCGCTGATTCGCCCGCGGGCTTCACGGGTAGCGGCGCAAACGACAGCTCCAGGCACAGCTCTCGCAGGGTGGTCACGGCCTGTTCCATCGATAAACCGCTGAACCAGGTCTCGCCGACCCGGGCGCCCTGCGGCTGAATGTCTATCGTGCGCTGCGCCGCAAACTGTTGGGTAAATCCGGCAGTAAGCGTGTCGACAAAACGCGTCCCCACGCAAATGGTGGTATCCGCGCCTTCGATGATCTCACGAACATATTCGCTGCTGGCCCCTGCGCTGTAGGTGCCAACAAAACCCGGCTGCTGTTCGTCAAACAGCCCTTTGCCCATGAGCAAGGTCGCGTGAGGCATGGGCGTCTCGGCCATCCAGCGTTGCAGGATTGGCTGTAAATCGAATCGCCAGGCAAGAAAGTCAGCCAGCAACGCCACACGACTGCTGTTCATCAGCATCTTGCGAGCCTGATAGCGGAACGCGGTGACCACGCTCTCCTGCGATTCTGGCAACGTCAAAGAGAGCGCTCTGGTCGGCGGGAACGCCGGGCGCTTCGCCACGTCTGCGGGTAACATCAGGTAGCCAGGACGACGAGAGGTCAGCATAATTTGCATTACGCGATCAATTTCATAGCAGGCGTTGTGTTCATCCAGCACCGCGCTGGCGGCAGAGATAGCCTGGCTCATACGGTAAAAGTGCTGAAAATCCCCATCCCCCAGCGTGTGGTGCATCAGTTCTCCCCGGCGCTGCGCCCCGCTACAGGGAGCGCCGACGATGTGCAATACGGGCACGTATTCAGCATAGCTGCCTGCCAGACCGTTAATCGCGCTCAGTTCCCCAACGCCAAAGGTAGTGAGCAGCGCCCCAGCCCCCGCCACGCGGGCATAACCGTCGGCGGCGTAAGCGGCATTCAGTTCATTCGCACACCCCACCCAGCGGACAGCCGGGTGGTCAATGACATGATCAAGGAATTGCAAATTGTAATCGCCCGGTACGCCAAACAGATGTTCAATCCCACAGCCTGCCAGTCGATCAAGCAGGTAATCCGCAACGCTATAGGGATTTTGCATGACAGCTTTCCTTTTGAAGGTCATCACATGTTGAGTATTGAATAACCGTGTGGCCTGTCCAGAAAGTACCCGCGATGGGAGTGGAAAGCAGCCTTTACAGGCGGCGCGGCGCAGAATGTGATTGAAAAAGAGGCAGTGTAAACGTATACACTGTAAAGCTGAACTCACCGCGAGGAAACACAATGGTTTACCAGCCTGATGAAAATCGCTATAAGAATATGACGTTCCACCGCTGCGGTCAGAGCGGCCTGAAGCTACCTGCCATATCGCTCGGACTGTGGCATAACTTCGGTGATACCACCCAGGTGGAGAACAGTCGGGCGCTGCTACAACGGGCGTTTGACCTCGGCATCACGCATTTCGACCTTGCCAATAACTACGGTCCTCCGCCGGGGTCGGCTGAGCGTAACTTTGGCCGCATTCTGCAGGAAGATTTTCTTCCCTGGCGCGATGAGCTGATCGTCTCCACCAAAGCGGGCTACACCATGTGGGACGGCCCGTATGGCGACTGGGGTTCCCGCAAATACCTGATTGCCAGCCTCGATCAAAGCCTGAAACGCATGGGGCTGGAGTACGTGGACATTTTCTACCACCATCGTCCGGATCCCGACACGCCGCTGCTGGAAACCATGAAAGCGCTGGACCATGTGGTGCGTCAGGGCAAAGCGCTGTACGTAGGGCTATCGAACTACCCTGCCGACCGCGCCCGTGAAGCCATCGATATCCTCAATGATTTAGGCACACCGTGTCTGATTCATCAGCCTAAATACTCCCTCTTTGAGCGCTGGGTTGAAGACGGATTACTCGCGCTATTGCAGGAAAAAGGGGTGGGTAGTATCGCCTTTTCACCGCTCGCAGGCGGACAACTCACCGATCGTTACCTTAATGGTATTCCAGCCGACTCCCGCGCGGCGAGCGGAAGCCGTTTCCTCAGACCGGAACAGTTGACAGAGGCAAAGCTGGAAAAAGTGCGTCAGTTGAACGCGCTGGCGGAAAAGCGTGGACAAAAGCTGTCGCAAATGGCGCTCGCGTGGGTGCTGCGTAACGATAACGTCACTTCGGTGCTGATTGGCGCCAGTAAGCCCGCGCAGATCGAAGATGCCGTTGGAATGCTGGCGAACCGGGCGTTCACCCCGCAGGAGTGCGCCGCGATCGACAGCATACTGAAGGGCGAAGATTAACGACGCCTTTAGCATTTCGTGCTCTCCTTCATCATTTAAGAGTTAAGGCGATAAAACGCAACTTTACTACCTCGTAAAATTGCGTTAACAGGCCGATTACGGCTTCGATCGTGAAGGAGAAAAAAGTATGTTCAGGTCACTGATTCTCGCGGCAGCCTTGCTGGCTTTTGCACCGCTGGCCGCAAACGCGGGAGAAATCACCCTGTTGCCATCGATAAAATTACACATTGGCGATCGCGACGACTATGGCAGATACTGGGACGGTGGCTACTGGCGCGACCGTGATTACTGGCATCGTCACTATGAATGGCGTGGCGACCGCTGGTGGCGACATGATAACGGCAAACACCGCGGCTGGGATAAACGCAAAGCTTACGAGCGCGGATACCGTGAAGGCTGGCGCGACCGTGACGACCATCGCGGACGTGGACGCGGCCACGGTCACAGACACCACGATTAAGCCGTTCAATACCTCACTAAGCCGGGTGGTTCACCCGGCTTATTCTTTACCGTCCCAGCGCCGTTCCCACCAGCAGCCAGATATTCAGCACCACAACCAGCACGACAATCATCCAGCCTATTAATTTCACTCTGCGGGTATTCACCAGTTCACCCATCAGCGCGCCATCACTGGTAAAGATCAGCAACGGCACCAGCGCCAGCGCGATACCAAAACTCAACAGCACCTGGCTCATCACCAGTATCCGCGTCGGATCCAACCCCAGTAAAATGACAATAAATGACGGCATCATGGTGATGACACGGCGAACCCATAAAGGAATATGGAAACGCACAAAACCCTGCATGACCACCTGTCCGGCCAGCGTCCCCACAACCGTTGATGACAGCCCTGCAGCGACCAGACTCAGTCCGAAAACCGTTGCCGCCGCATGACTGAGCAAAGGTTCAAGGGTCAGATAGGCCTGATCGAGGTCGGCTACCCCGGTATGACCACTGAAGTGAAACGCCGCAGCCGCGGTCGCCATCATCGCCAGGTTGACGAATCCGGCAATCGTCATCGCAATCGCGACATCCCATTTCGTTGCAGCATAGCGCTGCTGGCGCGTTCCACCGTGTAAATGCTGGGTAAGAGACGAGTGTAGATAAATGACGTGCGGCATTATCGTTGCGCCCAACACCCCGGCGGCCAGAAAAACCGCCTCGCCGTTCGGCAAGCTGGGAATGATCATCCCTTTACTTAATTGCGTAAGGCCTGGCCGGGAAAAAATCAGTTCGACAATATACGCCACTGCCACAAACAGCAGCAGGCCGCCGATCACTTTTTCCAGCGGCTTTTGCCCCCGACGCTGCAGCATCAGGATCAGAAACGTGGCAATACCGGTTAGCACCGCCCCTTGCAGAAGCGAGACGCCAAGGATCAGTTTGAAGCCAATCGCCGCGCCGATGAACTCCGCGAGATCGGTCGCCATCGCAATAATTTCCGCTTGCACCCAATAAAACCACACCACCGGACGGGGATAATGGTCGCGAATCTGTTCGGCCAGATTCTTGCCGGTCGCGATGCCCAGCTTCGCTGACAACACCTGAATCAGCATTGCCATCAGGTTTGCCCAAACCACCACCCACAGCAACGTATAGCCAAAGCTGGCGCCCGCCTGAATGTTAGTGGCAAAGTTGCCCGGATCGATATATCCGATAGCTGCGATGAACGCAGGTCCCATTAATGCGAGCCTTAACTTGCGCGCTGCCCTTCCACTGCTACGCTCAACGCGATCGTCTGTCATCTTGTGCCCCGGAAATATAGCCTTTGCTATGTTTAATGCTACGCCTAATGAGAATGGTTATCAAATGCAACGGCGACAGGTGATAATGATTTCTCAGATAGGCTGGAACGATAAGGTCTGCGGATACGGAAAATGCCCGCGGCATGTTTAACAATCGTTATAAGATTAGCACAAGGACGTAACTATTCACTTCGGTACTAGCCATAACAGAAGTGTATGCGTGATCACTATTTTTGAATCTCGTCACAGGTCCTGATTATAGTGTGTGTTAGATCTCGTTTTCTTTGTATCTGTTACATAGAATGTGCACGGAAATTAAACCTGCCTCATATTTGGAGCAAATATGGACCGCGTCCTTCATTTTGTCCTGGCGCTAGCCGTTGTTGCGATCCTCGCATTGCTGGTAAGCAGTGACCGTAAAAAAATTCGCATTCGTTATGTTATTCAGTTGCTTGTTATCGAAGTTTTACTGGCGTGGTTCTTCCTGAACTCCAACGTCGGGCTGGGCTTCGTGAAAGGCTTTTCCGAAATGTTCGAAAAACTGCTCGGATTCGCCAATGAAGGAACCAACTTCGTCTTTGGCAGCATGAACGATCAGGGTCTGGCTTTCTTCTTCCTGAAGGTGCTCTGCCCAATCGTCTTTATCTCTGCTTTGATTGGTATTCTTCAGCACATCCGCGTGCTGCCGGTGATCATCCGCGCGATCGGCTTCCTGTTATCCAAAGTCAACGGCATGGGTAAACTGGAATCCTTCAACGCGGTAAGTTCGCTGATCCTCGGCCAGTCTGAGAACTTTATCGCCTATAAAGATATTCTCGGCAAAATGTCCCGCAACCGCATGTACACCATGGCGGCGACGGCGATGTCGACCGTTTCCATGTCTATCGTTGGCGCGTACATGACCATGCTGGAGCCGAAGTATGTGGTGGCTGCGCTGGTGCTCAACATGTTCAGTACCTTTATCGTTCTGTCGCTGATCAACCCGTACCGCGTTGATGCCAGCGAAGAGAATATCCAGATGTCTAACCTGCACGAAGGCCAGAGCTTCTTCGAAATGCTGGGTGAGTACATCCTGGCTGGCTTTAAAGTCGCGATTATCGTTGCGGCCATGCTGATCGGCTTTATCGCCCTGATCGCCGCGCTGAACGCCCTGTTCGCTACCGTGACCGGCTGGTTCGGCTACAGCATCTCCTTCCAGGGCATCCTGGGCTATATCTTCTACCCGGTTGCGTGGGTGATGGGGGTGCCGTCCAACGAAGCGCTGCAGGTGGGCAGTATTATGGCGACCAAACTGGTTTCCAACGAATTCGTCGCAATGATGGATCTGCAGAAAATCGCCTCTACGCTCTCTCCGCGCGCGGAAGGGATCCTGTCGGTGTTCCTGGTGTCCTTCGCTAACTTCTCATCCATCGGGATTATTGCCGGCGCCATCAAAGGTCTGAACGAGGAACAAGGTAACGTTGTTTCCCGCTTTGGTCTGAAACTGGTCTACGGTTCTACGCTGGTGAGCGTGCTCTCTGCGTCTATCGCCGCGCTGGTTCTGTAAGGCAACAGCGTAATGTAAAAGCCGGAGACGCTTTCTCCGGCTTTTTTACGTCTGCGACGCGTCAAGCGGCAGAGGCCGCCCAATCAAATAGCCTTGCAAATAGTTCACGCCCATACTTAACAGCAGATCCCGCTGCGCTGGCGTTTCAACGTATTCGGCGACCACGCTCAAGGATTTTGCTTTCGCCAGATCGGTTATCGACTTCACAATCATGGCATCCAGCGAATCGTTCAGGATGTCCTTCACAAACACGCCATCAATTTTAATGATGTCAGCCTGCAGGCGCTTCAGGCGCTCATAGTTGGCGTATCCGGTACCGAAATCATCGATAGCGATTCTGAAGCCAAACTTATGCAGTTGTTCAATATTTTGCATACTGACTTCCGAGTTAGAGAACGCTTGTTCTTCGGTAATCTCGATAATCACGGTTTGCGGCGCGATGCCGTAGCGATTAAACAGGCGAATGATCCGCGGGGCGGTCTCTTTTTGCAGCAGCGTTAGCGGCATTAAATTAACCGAGAAGCGTGGTCCTGGTTCACTGGAAGGATGCGCTGAAAGCCACGTCAGCAAGGCTTCTACCACCAGCAGATCAAAGCGTGCGCTGAGGTTAAACTGAGCGATCAGCGGAATAAACTGATCCGGCGTCATAACCCCGTCATCGCTTTTCAGCCGCGCCAGAATTTCATCATAGCCTTTGCCTTCACAGTCGCGGATCGGCTGCGCGTAAAGCAGCAGATCGCCGTCATCCAGCGCTTTACGAATTTTATTGAGCAACAGTACGCGTTCGGTCGTCTGTCCAGTAGCGACTTCAAGGCTGTTGGTTAGCGCCATCACCCGGTGATGCGCACAGGACTGCTCAGCCAGCCAGCTTAGTTGCCCAAGCAAAGGCTGTAAGGTCTCCGCCTTTCCGTCCCAGCCGCCCCAGGAAGCGCCGTACCCCATATCCAGCCCGGTATTGTTCCAGATAATTTTGCGGCTGTTGAGCAGGTCGAGCATATGCTGCAAACGCGCGTCCATTTCGGGGCCGTTCAGCACCAGTAATAATTCGCTGCCAGGTAACTGGAAGATCTTTTCGTTATCCAGCAGCAGAGGTTCGAGGGTGCGGTATACCGTCCGTTTACAGTGTACGCGCATCAGCATGCCATAGTGCCGGCTCAAAAATTCCAGGTTATCCAGCCGCAGGCAGCACACGCTCTGCCCCGCCTCGTTTTGCAGAAATTGCTCCAGCGCGCGCAAATTCGGCAGGCGGGTTAGCGGGTCGGTCAGCGCCTGCTGGTGCCAGCGGCGATTGAGCCAACTGCTGCGCTGATAAATGCGCGTCATATACAGCAAACAGATACTGAACGAGATCAGCGCGGAAAGAATAAACGCCAGCGAATACTCCGAGCCGACGCCCTGCAGGAAATTTCGGTTATAGGTCAGCAGGCACAGCGTCGACACCGCCCAACTGAGGTTCAACAGCGGGTAGCTGAGTTTGCCGACGCCGATGGTAAAGACAATGAAAAAGACCGGCACCATATACCCCGCGATGTAATCATTATCGAAGGGAGCGCACATGATCGCCAGCAGCGCAGCCAGGACTGCCAGCCAGCATAGCGTGAACGCGCGCTGTTTTTTCTCAAGGGCCGGGGCGATGTCTCTGCGCCAGAAGATTCGCGCATAACGGGGGTTCACTATCATCCGCATCGGATAATAGAAAAGCATCGTAAAAATCAGCGCGGCAGAGATCAGGCTCAGGATGTCGACAATGGTAAATATCGCCACTGCGGTGCCAAAAAAGGTGGAAACAGCGACCGGAAAGTCGAGGTAATAACCCGCCAGATACATACTCAGCTTCATCCCTATCGGGGCGACAAAACCTAGCCATATTACCCGACGCCAGATATTCCGGTTTGGTAAACCATGTCGCCAGCGCGAGCCCAGCCGCCAACGCACCAGCGCGCACACGCCCAGAACAGACAGCATCTGGCAAAAGAGCAGCACCAGGCTTTGGGTAAACGGCAGGTGCAAATTCCATTCGTTGGTGATTAACATGCCGAGCACAATCGGCGCCACGCCGCGTCTGCCAAAAATAAGCAGAATGGCCAGCATCACACACAGCGGTAACCAGGAGAGATAGATATAGCTGGCGTCAACGATAGCAAGAGGAGAAATAAGGCGTGAAAACTGAATGGCAGCAATGGAGAGCGTTATCGCAAGCGCGAATATTCTTATATTATTTATCAGGTTATGCTTAACTGGCATGGATTGACTGCTCTCACGAAACGCACGATTAATCACATAAATGATAAGTTTATTCACACCGCGAAGCAAACCTATGGCGACCAGAAAACGAGGCAACCTTGTGTCAAACAGGCTCTGTCTCATCAGAAACTGTATTACAAAACAGGAAGAATTGCTGAGATAAAAAAACCCCCGCTTCGCAGCGAGGGTTCGGAATGTGGTGGAGCTAAGCGGGATCGAACCGCTGACCTCTTGCATGCCATGCAAGCGCTCTCCCAGCTGAGCTATAGCCCCACGATCTCTTTACGTACCAAAATTGTTGGGTGCAATTTTTGGTGGAGCTAAGCGGGATCGAACCGCTGACCTCTTGCATGCCATGCAAGCGCTCTCCCAGCTGAGCTATAGCCCCGTCACGTAAAGCTTGTCGAGTTGACGGGCGGCATCATATGAATTCCCTTCGCACGTGTCAACGGCAAATTAAAGCCCCTGACGCTAATCGCTGAAAAAGCAAACAAATGAAGAACATTGCGTATCAACTCGCATTCAGTAGTTAAACGCGTCACGGTTTCTACTAAAATGGTGCTATAAAATGAACCACTAATTAACCACACGACTATTCAGGGAATTGTTATGTTCAAGGAGCGGATGACGCCGGAAGAACTCGCCAATCTGACCGGTTACAGCCGACAGACCATCAATAAATGGGTGCGTAAAGAGGGATGGGTGACATCGCCGAAACCGGGCGTTCAGGGCGGTAAAGCGCGTCTGGTGCACGTAAACGAACAGGTTCGTGAATATATCCGCAGCGCAGAGCGTTCGGCGGAGGGGTTATCGGACGCATTGTCGTCCCCTGGCGATGCGTCGCTTGAAGCTTTGCTGATCAAGCTGGCGAAAGAAATGACGCCTGCGGAACAGAAAAAAATCACTTCCTTGCTACTTCGGGAAGGGATTACCGGTTTGTTACAACGCTTAGGGATCCGCGACAGCAAATAATTATGAAAAGATTACGCAGCAAGATGACCACCGAAGAGCTGGCGGACTGCCTCGGGGTCGCCAGACAAACCGTCAATCGTTGGATCCGTGAGCAAAAATGGGAAACGGAAAAATTTCCTGGCGTGAAAGGCGGTCGGGCAAGACTGGTACACATCGACAGCCGCGTGCGGGAATTCATTCTGAACATCCCTGCGTTTCGCAATCATTACGCATTTTATCAGGCCGAAGAACCGCTGGCCGATTACCATCCCGGCGCACGCAGTCATGCCTTTCGGCAGATCGTTGATGCCGTAGAGAATATGTCAGAAACGGAACAGGAAAAGCTGGCGTTATTTCTTTCGCGCGAAGGTATTCGTTGTTTTCTCGCCCGTCTGGGCATTGAGGAATCGGAAGCGCAATAAGCGCAACGTCAGCAGATAACAGGCCGGGAGGCATAACCGCCCTCTCCGGCCTGGTTCCATAACGGATTACTGTTGTGCTTCACGCTCAGCAATAAACGCCAGCGCTTTATTGATACGCTCGATGCTACGGGTTTTACCGATCGCGTGTACCGTAACGTCTAAGCCTGGAGACTGACCCGCGCCGGTGACGGCGACGCGCAACGGCATCCCCACTTTGCCCATCCCGACGTCCAGCTCATCGGCAGTAGCCTGAATCGCATGATGCACGTTCTCAGCCGTCCAGTCGCTGATTGCCGCCAGTTTGTCACGCACCACTTCCAGCGGCTGACGCGCAACCGGACGCAGGTGTTTCTTCGCGGCATCGGCGTCGAACTCAGCGAAATCCTCATAGAAATAACGGCAGCTTTGAGCCATCTCTTTCAGCGTTTTGCAGCGTTCGCCCAGCAGTTTTACCAGTTCAGCCAGCTGCGGGCCGTTACGGGTATCGATATTTTCTTGTTCGATATGCCACTGAAGGTGCGTAGCCACATATTCCGGTGCCAGCGTATTGATATAGTGGTGGTTCAGCCACTGCAATTTCTCAGTATTAAACGCGCTGGCGGATTTGCTGACCGCCCCCAGGGAGAACAGTTTGATCATCTCTTCACGGGTGAAGATTTCCTGATCGCCACTGGACCAACCGAGACGTACCAGATAGTTCAGCAATGCTTCCGGCAAGTAGCCGTCGTCACGATACTGCATGACGCTTACCGCGCCATGACGCTTGGACAGTTTTTTTCCGTCGTCGCCGTTGATCATGGAAACGTGCGCATACACCGGCACCGGCGCGTTCAGCGCTTTCAAAATGTTGATCTGTCGCGGCGTGTTATTGATATGGTCTTCACCACGAATAACATGCGTGATTTCCATATCCCAGTCGTCCACAACGACACAGAAGTTATAAGTCGGAGACCCGTCGGTACGACGGATAATCAGATCGTCCAGTTCAAGGTTGCTGAACTCGATTGGTCCACGGATCTGATCGTCGAAAATGACAGAGCCGTCCTGCGGGTTTGCGAAACGCACGACGCACGGCTCATCGTCAGCATGGTGCTCGTGACCGTGGCGGCAACGACCGTCATAACGCGGCTTCTCGCCTTTTGCCATCTGCTCTTCACGCAGCGCGTCCAGACGCTCTTTCGAGCAATAGCATTTATAGGCGGTGCCCGCTTCCAGCATCTCATCAATCACGGCGTTATAACGATCAAAACGTTTAGTCTGGAAATACGGGCCTTCATCCCATTCCAGGCTCAGCCAGTTCATGCCATCCATAATGGCTTCGATAGCTTCCGGGGTAGAACGTTCGAGATCGGTGTCTTCAATACGCAGCACAAACTCACCGCCGTGGTGACGTGCAAAAAGCCAGGAATAGAGAGCAGTACGCGCACCACCGACGTGCAGATAGCCTGTCGGGCTTGGCGCGAAGCGAGTTTTGATTTTCATGAAATGGCCTTACGTTGATAAAGATGCCGACAGCCGGCAAATCCGGGAAAAATTGACGTTCGGTATTCTATCACTCCCACCTGATTCCTCAATGTTGTTACGGCCCGAACCGTGGGCTTTGCGATTTTCGTATAGAAATCATACCTGATGGATCGATTTGCGATCGTTTTGCTTAAATTTACGACGAACGAACAATTTCTTTAGAAAATGCGTTGACTCATTTTCAACTCTCCCTATAATGCGACTCCACACAGCGGGGGTGATTAGCTCAGCTGGGAGAGCACCTCCCTTACAAGGAGGGGGTCGGCGGTTCGATCCCGTCATCACCCACCA
>NZ_JAOWIB010000103.1:0-327809 GCF_030332325.1 Citrobacter sp. Cs237
TGCGTGCCGTTGTTCCGTGTCAGTGGTGGCGCATTATAGGGAGTTATTTCGGGCTGACAAGAGGAAATTTAAAATAATTTCGCAACTGTTCCTTTTTTCACCAAAACAGGCGTTAACGTGCCATAAAATAAGCGTTTTGCTGTTTTTGCAGCCGCAATCACACTTCCTGATGGCATACTAATGAATAAGAAAAAGAGAAAGGACAATCAGTCATGCCTTTAAGCGCACAACAATTGGCTGCACAGAAAAACATTTCCTGGGTACTGGCTGAAAAGCTGGCGCAGCGGATCTTAAAAGGGGATTACGCACCCGGCGACATTCTTCCCGGTGAAATTGAACTGGGCGATCAGTTTGGTGTTAGCCGCACCGCAGTAAGAGAAGCCGTCAAAACGTTAACCGCCAAAGGTATGGTATTACCGCGCCCACGTATCGGAACACGGGTCATGCCACAGGCTAACTGGAATTTTCTCGACCAGGAGTTACTGAACTGGTGGATGACAGAGGAAAACTTCCAGCAGGTGATCGATCATTTTCTGGTGATGCGGATAAGCCTTGAGCCACAGGCTTGCGCGTTGGCGGCAACGGTGGGTACGGCAGAACAAAAAGCGCATCTGAATACCTTAATGGAAGAAATGGTCGCGCTAAAAAAGAACTTTAAACGTGAGCGCTGGATTGAAGTGGATATGGCCTGGCATGAGCATATTTATGAGATGAGCGCGAACCCGTTCCTCACCTCTTTTGCCTCACTGTTCCACTCTGTCTATCACACCTACTTCAATGCCATTACCTATAACACCGTTGTGAAACTGGATTTGCACCAGGCGATAGTAGATGCCATTGCGCAAAGCGACGCTGACGGCGCGTTTAAAGCCTGCCAGGCTTTACTGATGGCGCCTAACGAGCGTCCGGGAAACTAACGGGATACAGAATGATCAGAAAAAAAGCGCGCAGTATGGCTGGATTGCCGTGGATAGCGGCAATGGCCTTTTTTATGCAGGCGCTGGACGCCACCATTCTGAACACCGCTTTACCTGCCATTGCGCAGAGTCTCAACCGTTCACCGCTGGCCATGCAGTCCGCCATTATCAGTTATACCCTGACGGTGGCGATGCTGATACCGGTAAGCGGATGGCTGGCCGACCGCTTCGGCACCCGTCGTGTGTTTATGCTGGCGGTGAGCCTGTTTACGCTCGGTTCACTTGCCTGCGCGCTTTCCAGCTCGCTTCCGGAACTGGTTATCTTTCGCGTTGTTCAGGGCATTGGCGGGGCGATGATGATGCCGGTTGCTCGTCTGGCGCTGTTGCGCGCCTATCCACGTAGCGAGCTGCTGCCCGTTCTGAACTTCGTCACCATGCCGGGGCTGGTAGGACCAATTCTGGGTCCGGTGCTGGGCGGCGTACTGGTCACCTGGGCCAGCTGGCATTGGATCTTCCTGATAAACATTCCGATTGGCGTCGCCGGTATTCTTTACGCGCGCAAATATATGCCGAATTTCACCACACCGCGCCGCAAATTTGATATGACTGGCTTCTTTCTGTTTGGCCTCAGCCTGGTGCTCTTTTCCAGCGGAATGGAGCTGTTCGGTGAAAAGATAGTGGCCACCTGGATTGCGCTGAGCATTATCCTGCTCAGCATTGTGCTGTTGCTGGCTTATGTACGCCACGCTCGCCACCATCCTACGCCGCTCATTTCTTTGTCGTTATTTAAGACACGAACCTTTTCCGTCGGAATTACCGGCAACCTTGCGACACGGCTGGGGACCGGGTGCGTGCCTTTTTTGATGCCGCTGATGCTCCAGGTGGGATTTGGTTTTCCGGCGTTAATCGCGGGTTGCATGATGGCCCCCACCGCGCTGGGCTCAATACTGGCTAAATCAATGGTGACCCAGGTGCTGCGCCGTCTGGGTTATCGCACCACGCTGGTGGGGATAACCGTATTTATCGGCCTGATGATTGCGCAATTCTCGTTGCAATCGCCCGCAATGCCAGTCTGGATGCTGATCCTGCCGCTGTTTGTGCTCGGCATGGCGATGTCGACGCAGTTCACAGCGATGAATACCATCACACTTGCCGACCTGACCGATGACAATGCCAGCAGCGGCAACAGCGTGCTGGCCGTAACGCAGCAACTTTCGATTAGCTTAGGTGTGGCGATAAGCGCCGCCGTGCTGCGCATTTATGAAGGCGTAGAGGGAACCAGTACGGTTGAACAGTTCCACTACACCTTTATTACGATGGGCGCGATCACGATCGTGTCTGCGCTGATGTTCATGCTGCTGAAAGCGAAAGATGGTCGCAACCTGATCAAAGACCGTCACGCGCCTAAACCGACCCCCGCTCCATCAGAACAGGAGTGAGCTGCAAACGCTGTTGCTGCAAATCGGGCTGCGCCATGCGATGTATTAGCACATCGATGGCCAGCTCACCCAGTTCATCTTTGGGCTGATGAATGGTAGTCAGCGGCGGCGTCATGTAGCGCGCCAGTTCGATATCGTCATAGCCAATCACCGCCATATCCTGCGGGATCCGCAATCCAGCCTGATACAACGCCTGATACGCGCCGACAGCCATCGCATCATTCCCGGCAAACACGGCCTGGGGTCGCTGCGGATGCGCGAGCAGTTCCTGCATAGCCGCAAACCCGCCGCCAAACTCAAAATTGCCCATGATTTCATAGCCCACAGGAACGGTAAGCCCCGCGCGCTGCATCGCGGCGCGATACCCCTCAACACGCAGCCGGGCCGGCGTTTTATCCAAAGGCCCGGTGATACAGGCGATACGGGTAAAGCCTTTAGCAATAAGATGCTGCGTGGCTAAGTCGCCGCCGAGCAATGAGTTATCCTGAATGAGATCGCTGTCGCCCTCGCCGTCAAAGGGCGACCAGTCCATCATTACGGTGGGGATCGACGGGTAACGCTGCATGATTTCGCGCGACGGCTGGTGCGTTTCGGTACAAAGCAGCAGTAAACCATCTACCCGTTTTTGCATCAGCGTTTCCAGATTGCGGTTCATACGTTGCTCATCGCCTTCGGTATTGCATAATACCAGACTGTAGCCGCGCTCGAAGCAACTGCGTTCTACGCCGCGCACCAGTTCAGAGTAAAAGGGATTGGTACTCGCGGTGATAAGCATACCGATGGTGCGCGTTTGATTCAGCTTCAGGCTACGCGCCAGGGCTGAAGGGGCGTAATTCAACGTTTTGATCGCCGCTTCGACTTTGTCAGTAATCGCTTCACTGACAAAGCGATCCTTATTAATGACGTGCGAAACGGTAGAAGTGGAAACGCCCGCCAGGCGGGCAACATCCTTCATTGTAGCCAAGCGTTACCTCTGCTGACCTAAAAACGCCTCAATTTCTTCACGCCACGGTACGGAAGGCTGAGCGCCTTTACGGGTAACGGCAATCGCTGCGGCGGCGTGCGCGAAACGAATCGCATCAGACAGCGCCTTGTCTTCCAGTAACGCCGCAATTAGCGCGCCGTTAAAGGTATCGCCCGCGGCAATGGTGTCGACAGCCTCTACCTTAAAGCCCGGCACGCGCTGACCTTCACCTTTCACGCTGGCCCAGACACCGCGGCTGCCTAATGTAATGAGCACCGTATCGATACCTTTTTTATGCAGAACCCGCGCGGCTTTTGCCGCATCTTCATCATTTTCGACACGGATACCGGTTAGCTTTTCCGCTTCAGTTTCGTTCGGAGTGATGATATCCACCAGCGCCAGCAGCTCGTCTGATAATACGCGGGCTGGCGCAGGATTCAGTACGACAGTGGTATGATTTTCATGCGCGATGTTGGCGGCTGCCAGTACACTGTCGATCGGCGATTCCAGTTGCATCAGCAATGCGGAAGCCTCAGCGATGCGCTCACGCTGCGCCTCAACCCGCGCAGGCGACAGCGCCGCGTTAGCCCCGGCATGAATACCGATCACGTTTTCACCTTCGCCGTTGACGAAAATCAGCGCTACGCCTGTGGGTTCGCCGTCAATTACGCTGACAGGGTCGACGTTGATATTGTCGCTCGCCAGCTGCTGACGAATGCTACTTCCGATATCGTCATCACCGGTACAGGCAATAAACGCAATGTTTGCCCCGCTGCGTCCCGCAGCCACTGCCTGATTCGCGCCTTTACCACCAAAAGCGACCTGATAGTGATTTCCGGTGACCGTCTCACCAGGTGCAGGAAATGTCTCAAGATTAAGAATATGGTCGGCATTAATGCTGCCGAGAACGACAAGTTTGCCTGCGGTTTTCATGTTCGGGGTGTCCATCAGAGAGCGCCACCGGTGTGACCCGGTGGCGTATGCCACATTTTACTTTTCTTTATTTGATGTCCCTCAGACGACGCGAGGTCGTCTGAATCGCCTACTACTGCTTAATGACCAGCTTCAGGTCAACCGGGTATTTGGCCTGCACTTTCTCGCCTTTCAGTACTTTGTCTGCCGTTTCTACGCCTTTCGCGCCGATCTGGTCAGGTAACTGAGCGATAGTCGCAGCCAGTTTGCCATCATTTACCGCTTTCTCGCCATCTGGCGTGCCGTCAAATCCGACGACCATCACATCAGATTTACCGGCGGTTTGCAGCGCACGCAGTGCGCCCAGCGCCATCTCGTCATTCTGAGCGAATACCGCCTGCACGTCCGGATGCGCGGTCAGCAGGTTCTGCATCACGTTCAGACCTTTAGTGCGGTCGAAGTCAGCTGGCTGGCTGGCCAGTACATTAAATTTGTGTGCGGCGACCGCCTGCTGGAAACCTTCGCCACGTTCACGCGCCGCAGATGTACCGGCTATGCCCTGCAATTCAATGACTTTCGCGCCTTCGCCAGCTTTCTTCGCAATGTAGTCGCCCGCGATTTTGCCGCCCAACACGTTGTCAGACGCGATGTGGCTGACAACATCGCCTTTCGTCGCCTGGCGGTCAAGGGTGATGACCGGGATCTTCGCCTGGTTTGCCATCTTCACGGCATTACCTACCGCGTCGGAATCAGTTGGGTTGATCAGCAGGATTTTAGTGCCACGAACGGTTAAGTCCTGAACGTTCGCCAGCTCTTTCGCCGGGTTGTTCTGAGAATCCAGCACCACCAGGTTGTAGCCCAACTTATCGGCTTCTTTCTGCGCCCCATCTTTCAGGGAAACAAAGAACGGGTTGTTCAGCGTGGAGACCACCAGCGCAATGGTATCTTTCGCCATCGCATTCGCGCTTACGGTGGCGCTTAGCGCAACAGCTGAAACCAGGGTAGCCAGTTTTTTCATGTTCATATTTAAGATGTCCTGTAGTCGTTGTTACTGCTTTTTGTTGTCTACCAGTACCGCCAGCAATATCACCACCGCTTTGACGATCATCTGGTAATAGGAGGAAACACCTAACAAATTCAAACCATTATTCAGGAAACCAAGAATCAATGCGCCGATCAAGGTCCCAACAATGCGCCCTTTACCTCCCGCCAGACTGGTCCCGCCAAGCACAACAGCCGCAATGGCGTCGAGTTCATAGCCCGTCCCGGCTGTAGGCTGCGCGGAGGAAAGACGCGCCACTTCAATGATGCCCGCCAGCGACGCCAGCAGGCCGCAGAGCGAATAAACGATAATTTTGATTTTACTGACGCTGATACCGGACAAGCGGGTTGCCGCTTCGTTACCGCCCAGCGCGTAAATATAGCGGCCCAGCCGGGTATGGTGCAGCATGTACCACGCCGCCAGGAAGACAATCCCCATGATCCACACCGGCGTCGGAACACCCAGCGGACGGCCAATACCGAACCAGCCAAACAGATCGGCGTTTTCGGTAAAGCCGGTATTCACCGGGCTTCCGTTGGTGTAAACCATCGTCACGCCACGTAACAGCAGCATCATTACCAGCGTGGCGATAAACGCCTGTACTCGCCCTTTCGCCACGATAACGCCAGTCACCGCGCCCACGGCGGCACCTAATGCCAGCGCGGCGGCAACGGCCACCAGCGCGTTCACCTCCAGCCCAACAATGGAAGCGGCAACGGCGCCGGTGAGTGCCAGCAGGGAACCGACGGACAGATCGATACCCGACGTCAAAATCACCAGCGTCATCCCGACCGCCATAATGGCGTTTACGGAGGTCTGCTGAAGAATGTTGAACAGGTTATTAACGGTAAAAAAGTTAGGGCTTAAGGTCGATACAATCGCGATCAGCACCAACAGCGCAATGAGCGACTTCTGCTCCATCAACCACGCTTTGGTGAAATAACGGCGACCAGAAACAGCCTGGGTAGTCATTTTTTTTACTCCTGATTCACGCGATTAAGCTTGCCCACAGCGGCAGCCATCAGAACTTCCTGGGTGGCCTGCTCGCGAGTGAATTCACCGCCGAGATGCCCTTCATGCATGACGATAATGCGATCGCTCATGCCTAATACTTCTGGCATCTCAGAGGAGACCAGAATGATGCTCAGGCCATCGGCCTTAAACTGGTTGATCAGCTGATAAATTTCTTTTTTGGCGCCCACGTCGACGCCGCGGGTAGGCTCATCAAGAATCAACACTTTAGGGCGGGTCATCAGCCCGCGGGCAATCGCCACTTTCTGCTGATTCCCGCCGGACAACAGGCCAATCGCCTGCTCCATCGACGGGGTTTTGACGTTAAAGAGACGGATAAAATCGCTCACCGCCTGTTGCTCATCTTTATGCTTCAGGCTGCCGCCGGCACGGCTGAAATAACGCAGCGCGGTCAGTGACATGTTCTCTTTCACTGACATCCCCAACACTAAGCCGTCGCGTTTGCGGTCTTCGGAGATATAGACAATGCCATTCGCCAGTCCGTCTTGTGGCGCGCGGGTGATCACCTCGTGCCCGTCGAGCGTCACGTTACCGCTGGTGCGCGGCAGTGCCCCGTACAGCACTTTCATCAGCTCGGTACGGCCTGCCCCCATCAATCCGGACACGCCGAGGATCTCCCCTTTGCGTAAGGTAAACGAGACATTGTTCACGCCGGGGCCGCACAGGCTGTCGACTTTCAGACGCACGTCGCCCGGCGCTTTATCCAGCCGCGGATACTGATCTTCCAGCTTGCGCCCCACCATCATTTCGATCAGTGAATCTTCGGTCAGCGAGGCCACTTCCCGTTCGGCAATAAACTGCCCGTCACGGAAAACGGTGACGTCGTCGCAGATCTCGAAAATCTCTTTCATGCGGTGGGAGATATAGACAATGCCGCGCCCCTGCGATTTCAGCTCGCGGATAACGCGGAAAAGAGATTCGGTTTCGGTATCGGTCAAAGCGTCGGTCGGTTCATCCATGATGATGACTCTGGACTCAAAGCTCAGCACTTTGGCGATCTCGACCATCTGCTGATCGCCAATCGACAGCTCCCCTACCAGCCGATCGCTCTTAAAGCGCAGGTTGAGCTTCGCTAACAGTTGATCCGCTTCGGCGTACATTTTTTTCCAGTCGATTTTGCCAAAACGGTTAACAAATTCGCGACCAAGAAAGATGTTCTCCGCAATGGTGAGCTGCGGGATCAGGTTCAGTTCCTGGTGGATGATGCCGATCCCGGCTTCTTGCGAAGATTTCGGTCCGTTAAAAGTGGTCTCTTTCCCCAGCCATACCAATGACCCTGCATCGCGGGTATAGATACCGGTCAGCACTTTCATCATGGTGGATTTGCCCGCACCGTTCTCGCCCACCAGCGCCATCACGCGGCCCGGGTAGACGTTGAGTGCGGCGCCGGAAAGCGCCTTCACGCCCGGGAACGACTTATCGATCCCTTTGAGTTGCAGTAATGCGTCCATGGTGGCCTCAGAAAGTGACGCCGGCACAGAGAATGATATTCGCATACGGGGAACACTCCCCGCTGCGAATTACCGCCTGACTGTCTGCGGTTTGTTGTTTAAAGTGTTCATGCGTGGTGTAACGAATTTCAATGGTGTTTCCCTGGTGTTGCTGCAGTTGCTCAAGAGAATTGAGCAACGCTTCGTGGAGTTGCGGATTATGTTGTTTTATTTCCGTCGCGAGAATGGCCGACTCAACCTGCATCTCACGGGTGACAACCTCCAGTACCTGCATGAACGAAGGTACGCCCTGGGTTAATGCCATATCGATACGCGTTGTACTGTTTGGGATGGGTAAACCTGCGTCACACACTACCAGCGTATCGGTATGTCCCAGACGGGAAATCACCGATGAAATCTCAGAGTTAAGTACTGCGCCTTTCTTCATTTTTCTTGCTCCACTAGCGAAACGTTTCGCTGACATCAGTTTTATCTTAACGGTGTTCAGAAAACCATCATGACGTAACAGATTTGTGATCGGCGTCGAAACGTTTCGCTACGTGAAACAGAGCGTCATATGGGCGGGAAGATAAAGCGGGGAGTATGCCGGGTAAGCGAAGCGCCACCCGGCATTTCAAGCAAACTTAAATCTCGACCTGGGTGCCTAACTCAATGACGCGGTTAGGCGGGATCTCAAACTGGTCAGGCGCACGCAGGGCGTTACGTTGCAAAATAAGATACAGTTTGCCCCGCAGGCGTAAGTACCAGGGGCGCTTGCCGATAATTAACGACTCGTGCGACATAAAGAACGACGTCTCCATCATCCGGCAGCTCAGCCCTTCCAGACCGCAACGGTGGAACACTTCCTCTACATTTGGCGTTTCGCGCCAGCCGTAGCTGGCCACCACGCGCCAGAAGGTCGGCGACAGCTGCTCAATCTGTACGCGGCGGACGTTATGCACATACGGTGCATCTTCGGTTCGCAACGTCAGCAGGATCACCCGTTCGTGCAGCACCTTGTTATGCTTCAGGTTATGCATTAACGCGAAGGGGATCACATTCAGCGCACGGGACATATACACCGCCGTCCCCGGCACACGCACCGGCGGTGATTTTTCCAGCGAAGCGATCATCGCTTCCAGCGAGTTTCCGTGCTCATGCATACGGCGCAGCAGACGGAAGCGTTCGCTTTTCCAGGTGGTCATGATAGTGAACATCACCAGCCCCAGAGATAGCGGCAGCCAGCCGCCGGACAGAAGTTTATCGAGGTTGGCGGAAAACAACGGAATATCGATGCACAGGAACGCCACCAGAATCAGCGCCACAAAGTACTTATTCCAGTGCCAGTTTTTACGCGCCACGGTGGTGGACAGAATAGATGTCAGTACCATCGTACCGGTAACGGCAATACCGTATGCCGCCGCCAGGTTGCTGGAATGCTCGAAGCTGACAATAACGATCACCACCGCGATATAGAGCATCCAGTTCACAAACGGAATGTAGATCTGCCCGGACTCCATTTCGGATGTGTGAATAATGCGCATCGGTGACAGATATCCCAGACGAACCGCCTGGCGAGTGAGCGAGAAAACGCCGGAAATGACCGCCTGCGAGGCGATAACGGTCGCCAGCGCGGCAAGGATCAGCAGCGGGATCAGCGCCCAGTCAGGCGCCAGCAGGAAGAACGGGTTTTTGATCGCTTCCGGTTGCTTCAACAACAACGCCCCCTGACCAAAGTAGTTCAGTACCAGCGAAGGCAGCACCACCGAAAACCACGCCAGGCGAATCGGAAACTTACCAAAGTGCCCCATATCGGCATACAGCGCTTCCACACCGGTGATCGACAGCACTACCGCGCCCAACGCAATAAAGGAGACGGTTTTATATTCAAGGAAGAAATGTACCGCCCACATCGGGTTTAATGCGTGCAGGACTTCCGGATTACCGATAATACTGCGCACGCCCAGCACCGCCAGAACCAGGAACCAGGTCAGCATAATCGGCGCGAACAATTTGCCTACCATCCCGGTACCGTGCTTCTGAATCATAAACAGCAGCGTCAGGACGACAATCGACAGCGGTACAATCCAGGTATCTAACTGCGGCGCGACAATTTCCAGACCTTCAATGGCCGACATCACCGAGATGGCTGGAGTGATCACGACCTCGCCATAGAAAAAGCTGCCGCCGATCAGCCCCATGATCACCAACAGGGAGGTCGTTCGCGCAGAGGTATTCCGCCCGGCGAGCGACATCAGCGTCAGGATCCCCCCTTCACCGGCGTTATCCGCGCGCATGACGAAGGTCAGATACTTAATGGAAACAACAAAGATCAGCAGCCAGAAAATTAGCGACAGGAAGCCAAACACGGCATCGCGTTCAACGCCAAAACCAAACTGACCGGACAAACATTCACGAAGTGTATAAAGTGGGCTGGTACCAATATCACCGTAGACAACCCCAATGGCCGCGAGCGTAATCGCAGACAATGATTGCTTTTTATCAGTGCTCATAGACTAGTCTTTCGTTATAAAAGAAATGTGTACCTGGTCCCTTGGCCCACAAAAAAGCGCACAGTATGCACGATTAATCGCAAAATCGTACCCCTAAATGAGTCCAGATTAACCTGGCTCAAAAAAAATAAATCCACCTCCCGGACCCGTTCAGCCCACGGAGCGAAACGTCTATACTCGCTGTTAACGCAGTACTTTTTACAGAAGGACGCCACTCTATTATGGCTCACCCACATCTCTTAGCAGAAAGAATTTCACGTCTGAGCAGTGCGCTGGAAAAAGGATTGTTTGAGCGCAGCCACGCCATTCGACTTTGTCTGCTGGCGGCCCTGAGCGGCGAGAGCGTTTTCCTGCTTGGCCCGCCAGGAATAGCTAAAAGCCTGATCGCGCGCCGGCTGAAATTCGCGTTCCAGAATGCGCGCGCGTTCGAATATCTGATGACCCGTTTTTCCACGCCGGAAGAGGTTTTTGGACCTCTTTCCATTCAGGCGCTAAAAGATGAAGGCCGCTACGAACGCTTAACCGCCGGGTATCTACCCGAAGCGGAAATCGTTTTTCTTGATGAGATCTGGAAAGCGGGTCCGGCCATTCTGAACACGCTGTTAACCGCCATCAATGAACGCCATTTTCGTAACGGCGCGCATGAAGAAAAAATTCCAATGCGCCTGCTGGTGGCGGCGTCCAACGAACTGCCGGAGGCGGACAGCAGTCTGGAAGCACTGTATGACCGTATGCTGATCCGCCTGTGGCTGGATAAAGTCCAGGACAAAACCAACTTCCGCGCCATGCTGACCAGCCAGCAGGACGAAAATGAAAACCCCGTCGCCGCGTCGCTCCAGATTAGCGATGATGAGTATCATCAGTGGCAAAAGGAGATTGGCGCGGTTTTGCTGCCCGATCATGTATTTGAGCTGGTTTTTACCCTGCGCCAGCAGCTGGAAAATGTCCCCAACGCGCCCTATGTTTCTGACCGACGCTGGAAGAAAGCCATACGCCTGTTGCAGGCCAGCGCCTTCTTCAGCGGACGCGACGCGGTGGCGCCAATCGATCTTATTCTGCTGAAAGATTGTCTGTGGTACGACGCCCAGAGCCTGAATTTGATGCAACAACAGCTCGAAATATTGATGACCGGGCACGCCTGGCAGCAGCAGGCAATGCTGACACGCCTTGCCGGTATCGTCCAGCGGCGCATTCAGCTTCAACAGCAACAAAGCGATAAAACCGCTTTTACCGTCATTCGCCAGGGCGGCATGTTCAGCCGCCGTCCACATTACGACTTGCCGCCTGACATCACCGCCTCATCCCTGACGCTGCTGCTACAACAGCCGCTGAAGCTGCACGATATGGAAGTGATCCACATCGCTTTTGAACGTAGCGCGCTGGAGCAGTGGCTGGCGAAAGGTGGAGAGATCCGCGGTAAACTCAACGGGATTGGATTTGCCCAGACGCTGAACATGGAGGTGGATAGCGCTCAGCATCTGGTTGTGCGCGATGTCAGCTTACAGGGCACACGTCTGGCGCTCCCCGGCTCCTCTGAAGAAGCCATGCCCGGCGAAATCAAACAACAGCTGGAAGAACTGGCTAACGACTGGCATCTGCAACATACCCGCTTTAGCGAGCAGCAAAAATGCCTGTTCATTCATAGCGACTGGCTGGGGCGCATTGAAGCCAGCCTGCAGGACGTTGGTGAGCAGATCCGTCAGGCGCAACAATGCTGACGCTGGATACGCTGAATGTGATGTTAGCCGTCAGCGAAGAGGGGATGATCGAAGAGATGATCCTCGCGCTACTGGCCTCGCCGCAGTTGGCTATGTTCTTTGAAAAATTTCCTCGCCTGAAAACAGCGATAACGAACGATCTCCCGCGCTGGCGTGAAGCGTTACGTAGTCGGCTAAAAGATACGAGGGTGCCGCCGGCGCTCACGGAGGAGGTGATGTGCTACCAGCAGAGCCAGCTTCTCTCCAGCGCTCAGTTCGTCGTGCAGCTTCCGCGCATTCTCGCGCTGCTGCACCGATTACATTCTCCCTGGGCCGCGCAGGCTCAGCAGTTGGTGGACAACAATGCGGTGTTTACCCCTGCCCTGCATACGCTTTTTCTCCAGCGCTGGCGCTTAAGCCTGGTCGTGCAAGCCACCACGTTAAACCAGCAGTTGCTGGAAGAAGAACGCGAGCAGTTACTCAGTGAGGTTCAGGAAAGAATGACCCTCAGCGGCCAGTTGGATCCTGTGCTGGCGGAAAACGATACCGCGGCAGGTCGCCTGTGGGACATGAGCGCCGGACAGCTCAGGCGCGGCGATTATCAATTGATCGTCAAATACGGCGACTTCCTGGCCGATCAGCCTGAGCTTCAGCGGCTGGCGGAACAGTTAGGGCGCTCCAGAGAGGCGAAATCCGTCCCGCGTAAGGACGCGCCAATGGAGACTTTCCGCACGCTGGTGCGCGAACCCGCGACGGTGCCTGAGCAGGTTGATGGCATTCAACAGAGTGATGACATTCTGCGTCTGCTGCCACCGGAACTGGCGACGCTCGGCATTACAGAGCTGGAATATGAGTTTTATCGGCGGCTCCTGGAAAAGCAACTGCTCACTTACCGTCTGCAGGGCGAGGCCTGGCGCGAAAAAGTCACCGAGCGGCCGGTGGTTCACCAGGCTGTCGACGAGCAGCCGCGCGGACCGTTTATCGTCTGTGTGGACACGTCTGGTTCCATGGGCGGCTTCAACGAACAGTGCGCAAAGGCGTTTTGCCTGGCGTTGATGCGCATCGCCCTCGCCGATAACCGTCGCTGCGTTATTATGTTGTTTTCCACTGAAGTGGTGCGTTATGAGCTTTCCGGGCCGGAAGGTATCGAACAGGCGATTCGCTTTTTAAGCCAGCGCTTTCGCGGCGGTACGGATATCGCCAGCTGTTTTCGCGCCATCATTGAACGGATGGATGGACGGGAGTGGTCTGATGCCGACGCGGTGGTGATTTCGGACTTTATTGCCCAGCGCCTGCCGGATGACGTGATAAGTCAGGTAGGGGAACTCCAGCGCGTTCATCAACATCGGTTTCATGCGGTAGCGATGTCCGCGCATGGCAAACCCGGCATCATGCGTATTTTCGATCATATCTGGCGCTTTGACACCGGGATGCGAAGCCGCCTGCTGAGACGCTGGCGGCGCTAGAGAATTACAGCAGAGACGAGACGCTTTCACGCACCTGCGCTGGCCACACGCCGCACTGAACCTGACCAATGTGCGGCAGTTGCAGTAACAACATGGTCAGACGGGACTGGCCGATACCACCGCCGATAGTTTGCGGCATTTCACCGCGCAACAGCGCCTGGTGCCACTCCAGGCTCAGACGATCTTCATCGCCGGTCAGTTTAAGCTGGCGTTTCAGCGCGTCGGCATCAACGCGGATCCCCATTGAAGACAGCTCAAAAGCGTCTTCAAGAACCGGGTTCCACACCAGAATATCGCCGTTCAGACCGGCATAGCCCAGATCGGAATCGGAACTCCAGTCGTCGTAATCCGGGGCGCGAACGTCGTGACGATGACCGTCGCTCAGTTTCCCGCCAATGCCGACCAGAAATACTGCGCCCAGTTCTTTGGCGATCGCCCGCTCGCGGCCTTTGGCATCGAGATCCGGGTAACGCGCCAGCAATTCCTGGCTGTGAACGAACTGGATCTGATCCGGCAGGAACGGCGCCAGACCAAACTCTTTGCTTACGGCGGCTTCGGTCGTCTTAATCCCTGCCCAGATCGCCTCTACCGTGCTTTTCAGGGTGGAGAATTGACGCTCGCCGTCACCCATGACGCGCTCCCAGTCCCACTGATCGACATAGACCGAGTGAAGCGGGGAAAGTCGGTCTTCATCCGGGCGCAGCGCTTTCATGTGCGTGTACAGCCCTTCGCCCGCGCTGAAGTCGTGTTGTCCCAGTGTCTGACGTTTCCACTTGGCCAGTGAATGCACCACTTCAAACTGGGCTTCAGGCAACGCCTTCACTTTAACCTGTACCGCTTTTTCACAGCCTGACAAGTTATCCTGCGTGCCATCACCAACCCGGCTGAGAATCGGCGCCTGGACTTCAATCAGACCCAGACGCTCTTCCAACTGGCGAGAGAAGTGCGATTTCACGAAGCTAATTTGACGTTGTTTGGCGATATAAGCGGTTTTCATTGTATTTACTCCTGCGTCCTGTTGCCTCTGATTAAGCAACAGAATGCGGTCATTATTCAATAATCCACAAACAAAAAGCCGTTGTCGATTTTAATTCGATAAAAATCGGGTCTAAAATAGAGTGAATCATTAATCAACATAAGAAAAACCTATGGAAAATTATCAGATCGACAATCTGGACCGCGGCATCCTCGACGCTTTAATGGAAAATGCCCGCACCGCCTACGCCGAACTGGCAAAACAGTTTGGCGTAAGTCCCGGGACCATTCACGTACGTGTAGAAAAGATGAAGCAGGCAGGGATCATCACCGGCGCACGCATCGATGTCAGTCCTAAGCAGTTGGGTTATGACGTTGGCTGCTTCATCGGCATTATCCTTAAAAGCGCGAAAGACTATCCCTCTGCGCTGGCCAGGCTGGAAAGTCTTGATGAGGTCACTGAAGCGTATTACACCACCGGGCACTACAGCATCTTTATAAAGGTCATGTGCAAATCGATCGACGCGCTCCAGCATGTACTTATCAACAAGATCCAAACAATTGATGAAATTCAGTCCACCGAAACGCTGATCGTCTTGCAGAACCCGATTATGCGCACCATCAAGCCATGAATGGCTTTTTTAATCCCACATTTTTCCACAGGTAGATCCCAGCTCGCTCACAGCGTACAATACCCGCCTCTTTAGATGAGCGAGCGATCCATGGCAGATATTACCCTTATCAGCGGCAGCACCCTTGGCGGTGCGGAATACGTAGCGGAACACCTGGCAGAAAAGCTGGAAGACGCCGGTTTTTCAACCGAAACCCTGCACGGTCCGCTGTTAGAGGATCTCTCGCTCTCCGGGATCTGGCTGATAATCAGTTCCACACATGGCGCAGGGGACATTCCGGACAACCTGGTGCCTTTCTATGACGATCTTCAGGCGCAGACCCCCGATCTCTCACAGGTTCGTTTTGGCGCAGTGGGCATCGGTAGCCGCGAATATGACACTTTCTGTGGCGCAATCGAAAAGATAGAAACAGAAATGAAGGGCGCAGGAGCAAAACAGCTTGGCGAAACGCTGAAGATCAACATTCTCGATCACGACATACCGGAAGATCCAGCGGAAGCCTGGCTGGGATCGTGGATTAATTTACTCAAATAAGTGTAAAGATCGTGCGATCGAGTGTGGATAACTCTGTCAGGAAGCTTGGATCAACCGGTAGTTATCCAAAGAATAACCGTTGTTCAGTTTTTGAGTTGTGCATAACCCTTCATTCTGATCCCAGCTTATACGGACCAGGATCACCGATCATTCACAGCTAATGATCCTTACCAGGTCATTGATCTTACTGGCGGGATCCGGCTTATCCACAGCCTGGCGCGATCCTAATAAGAGATCACAATAGAACAGATCTCTAAATAAAAAGATCTTCTTTTTAATACCCAGGATCCCGGGTCTTTCTCCATCGGCTAAAGTTGAGTAGAATCCACCGCCCGGGCTTCAATCCATTTTCATACCGCGTTATGCGAGGCAATTACCATGTTTTATCCGGATCCTTTTGACGTCATTATCATTGGCGGGGGTCATGCAGGCACTGAGGCCGCGATGGCCGCAGCGCGTATGGGTCAACAAACCCTGCTTTTGACACACAATATCGACACGCTGGGGCAGATGAGCTGCAACCCGGCGATTGGCGGTATTGGAAAGGGACACCTGGTAAAAGAAGTGGATGCGCTCGGGGGGTTGATGGCAAAAGCGATCGACCAGGCAGGTATTCAGTTTAGGATACTAAACGCCAGCAAAGGGCCCGCGGTTCGCGCCACGCGCGCCCAGGCGGATCGCGTTCTGTATCGCCAGGCGGTGCGAACGGCGCTGGAGAACCAACCGAACCTGATGATCTTCCAGCAAGCGGTTGAAGATCTGATTGTCGAAAACGATCGTGTGGTTGGCGCAGTAACCCAAATGGGGCTTAAATTCCGTGCGAAAGCGGTCGTTCTCACCGTCGGAACGTTCCTTGACGGCAAAATACATATTGGTCTGGATAACTACAGCGGTGGCCGTGCGGGCGATCCGCCGTCTATCCCCCTTTCCCGCCGCCTGCGGGAACTGCCGCTGCGCGTGAGCCGTCTCAAAACCGGCACACCGCCACGTATTGATGCGCGCACTATTGATTTCAGCGTGCTGGCGCAGCAACATGGCGACAACCCGATGCCAGTCTTCTCGTTTATGGGCAATGCGGCGCAACATCCGCAGCAGGTGCCGTGCTACATCACCCACACCAACGAGAAAACCCATGATGTGATCCGTAATAACCTCGATCGTAGCCCAATGTACGCTGGCGTGATCGAAGGGATCGGCCCGCGTTACTGCCCGTCGATCGAAGACAAGGTTATGCGCTTCGCCGATCGTAACCAGCATCAGATCTTCCTCGAACCTGAAGGACTGACCTCCAACGAGATTTACCCGAACGGCATCTCCACCAGCCTGCCGTTTGATGTGCAGATGCAAATTGTTCGCTCAATGCAGGGCATGGAAAATGCCAAAATCGTCCGTCCGGGTTACGCCATTGAATATGACTTCTTCGATCCGCGTGACCTGAAGCCGACGCTGGAAAGTAAATTCATCCAGGGGCTGTTTTTTGCAGGCCAAATCAACGGTACCACCGGCTACGAAGAAGCAGCTGCGCAAGGTTTGCTTGCCGGTCTTAACGCGGCTCGTCTGTCTGCTGACAAAGAGGGCTGGGCGCCTGCGCGTTCACAGGCCTACCTCGGCGTGCTGGTGGACGATCTGTGTACGCTGGGTACCAAAGAGCCGTACCGCATGTTTACTTCTCGTGCGGAATACCGCCTGATGCTGCGTGAAGACAACGCCGACCTGCGCCTGACCGAAATGGGCCGTGAGCTGGGGCTGGTGGATGATGAACGCTGGGCGCGTTTTAACGAGAAGCTGGAAAACATTGAGCGTGAACGCCAGCGGCTGAAATCCACCTGGGTAACGCCGACAGCGGAAACCGCGGACGAAGTCAACGCTCACCTGACCGCGCCGCTCTCCCGTGAAGCCAGTGGTGAAGACCTGCTGCGCCGCCCGGAAATGACCTACCAACAGCTTACCGCGCTGACGCCGTTTGCGCCTGCGCTTGACGATGTTCAGGCCGCTGAGCAGGTTGAAATTCAGGTGAAATATGAAGGGTATATCGCCCGTCAGCAGGATGAGATCGAAAAACAACTGCGCAACGAGAACACGCTGCTGCCTGCGGCCCTGGATTACCGTCAGGTCTCCGGGCTGTCGAACGAAGTGATCGCCAAGCTTAACGATCACAAACCGGTCTCTATCGGTCAGGCTTCGCGCATTTCTGGCGTGACGCCGGCGGCGATCTCCATCCTGTTGGTATGGCTGAAAAAACAGGGAATGCTGCGCCGCAGCGCATAACGTTTTGAAAAACGCCCGGTGGTGCTACGCTTACCGGGCCTACAAACCCGTAGGGCGGGTTAGCCAGGTGCCACCCGCCACGTAAGCATCTCAACAGGTAATCACCGTGCTCAATAAACTCTCTCGCCTGCTGGCTGACGCTGGCATTTCGCTTACCGATCACCAGAAAAATCAGCTGATTGCGTATGTCGACATGCTGCATAAATGGAACAAAGCCTACAACCTGACCTCAGTGCGCGATCCTAACGAGATGCTGGTCCGTCATATTCTCGACAGCATTGTGGTTGCGCCGCATTTGCAGGGCGAGCGTTTTATCGATGTGGGGACAGGCCCTGGGCTGCCGGGTATTCCGTTGTCCATCGTCCGTCCTGAATCACATTTCACCCTGCTCGACAGCCTGGGGAAGCGGGTTCGTTTCCTGCGCCAGGTACAGCATGAGCTTGCGCTCAAAAATATCACCCCGGTCCAGAGCCGCGTTGAAGATTTCCCCGCTGAACCGCCGTTTGACGGGGTGATCAGTCGCGCGTTCGCCTCACTCAATGACATGGTGAGCTGGTGTCGCCATTTGCCTGGCGAGAACGGCCGTTTCTATGCGTTGAAGGGGCTCCTGCCAGAGGATGAAATCGCCGCGTTGCCTGCGCCGTTCCAGGTTGATTCCATTGTCAAACTGGCGGTGCCGCAGCTGGAAGGCGAGCGTCATCTGGTGGTGATTAAGCCAAATAAAATTTAATTTTTATCAAAAAAATTAAAGAAAAATGGCCCTGTTGCGTGTTAACAGGCGGCGTCATTTGGAGCGCGAAAACGGAGTATGCTTAACGCCATCTTCACTGACTGTTAGCACTTGGGTAACGTGGCTTTTTTTGGTAAAGACAAAATTAGTCAACATGGAAAATATCAGCCTGCTAAAAATCGAGGCTACCAATTAAAATGGCATGTTAAGTTTTTATTAAAAATGTCAATGGTAGGTTTTCGAGGTGTAAGCTGCCGTTTTTAAAACAGTGAGTAAATTTAGGCTTAAATATCAGAAAGTTGAAATGGCATCATTTGCCAAGTAAATATATGGCGTCGGGGCGAATATGCTCAATATGTGATCTGAAGCACGCTTTATCGCCAGTGTTTACGCGGCATTTGCAGTTTTGCTTGAACGTTCACAGTTTGGCAAAAAGTAATAAATGTGGCCTGTCGAAAAATATTTAAACATTTATTCACCTTTTAGCTACTTATTGTTTGAAATCACGAGGGCGCACCGTATAATTTGTCCGCTTTTTGATGCTTGACTCTAAGCCTTAAAGAACGTTTTATACGACACGCGGCATACCTCGTAGGGAGCAGGAGTTAAAAACGTGATGTCTGTGTCGCTCTTGAGTCGAAACGTTGCTCGTAAGCTTCTGTTCATTCAGTTTCTGGCGGTAGTGGCAAGTGGATTGCTGTTCAGCCTCAAAGACCCCTTCTGGGGCACTTCCGCATTTTGCGGAGGTATGGCAGTCTTTCTGCCTAACGTGTTGTTTATGATATTTGCCTGGCGTCACCAGGCGCATACACCTGCTAAGGGCCGAGTGGCCTGGACGTTCGCCTTCGGTGAAGCCTTCAAGGTGTTAGCGATGTTGATATTGCTGGTGGTGGCGCTGGCGGTTTTGAAGGCGGTTTTTTTGCCGCTGATCGTTACGTGGGTTTTGGTGCTGGTGGTTCAGATACTGGCGCCGGCTGTAATTAACAACAAAGGGTAAAAGGCATCATGGCTTCAGAAAATATGACGCCGCAGGATTACATAGGACACCACCTGAACAACCTTCAGCTGGACCTGCGTACATTCTCGCTGGTGGATCCGCATAACCCCCCAGCCACCTTCTGGACGCTCAATATTGACTCCATGTTTTTCTCGGTGGTGCTGGGTCTGTTGTTCCTGCTTATGTTCCGTAGCGTGGCCAAGAAGGCAACCAGCGGCGTACCAGGCAAGTTTCAGACCGCGATTGAGCTGGTGATCGGCTTTGTGCATGGTAGCGTGAAAGACATGTACCATGGCAAAAGCAAGCTGATTGCGCCGCTGGCCCTGACGATCTTCGTCTGGGTATTCCTGATGAACCTGATGGACTTACTGCCTATCGACCTGCTGCCGTACATCGCGGAGCACTGGCTCGGTCTGCCGGCACTGCGTGTGGTCCCGTCTGCTGACGTGAACATCACCCTGTCTATGGCGCTCGGCGTATTTATCCTCATTCTGTTCTACAGCATCAAAATGAAAGGCATCGGCGGCTTCACGAAAGAGTTGACGCTGCAGCCGTTCAATCACTGGGCGTTCATCCCTGTCAACTTAATCCTTGAAGGGGTAAGTCTGCTGTCCAAACCGGTTTCTCTCGGTCTGCGACTGTTCGGCAACATGTATGCCGGTGAGCTGATTTTCATTCTGATTGCTGGTCTGTTGCCGTGGTGGTCACAGTGGATCCTGAATGTGCCGTGGGCCATTTTCCACATCCTGATTATTACGCTGCAAGCCTTCATCTTCATGGTTCTGACGATCGTCTATCTGTCGATGGCGTCTGAAGAGCATTAATTTACCAACACTACTACGTTTTAACTGAAACAAACTGGAGACTGTCATGGAAAACCTGAATATGGATCTGCTGTACATGGCTGCCGCTGTGATGATGGGTCTGGCGGCAATCGGTGCTGCGATCGGTATCGGCATCCTCGGGGGTAAATTCCTGGAAGGCGCAGCGCGTCAACCTGATCTGATTCCTCTGCTGCGTACTCAGTTCTTTATCGTTATGGGTCTGGTGGATGCTATCCCGATGATCGCTGTAGGTCTGGGTCTGTACGTGATGTTCGCTGTCGCGTAGTAAGCGTTGCTTGAATTAAGAGCAATATCAGAACGTTAACTAGATAGAGGCATTGTGCTGTGAATCTTAACGCAACAATCCTCGGCCAGGCCATCGCGTTTGTCCTGTTCGTTCTGTTCTGCATGAAGTACGTATGGCCGCCGTTAATGGCTGCCATCGAGAAGCGTCAAAAAGAAATTGCTGACGGCCTTGCTTCTGCAGAACGAGCACATAAGGATCTTGACCTTGCAAAGGCCAGCGCGACCGACCAGCTGAAAAAAGCGAAGGCGGAAGCTCAGGTAATCATCGAGCAGGCGAACAAACGCCGCGCTCAGATCCTGGACGAAGCCAAAACGGAAGCAGAGCAGGAACGTACTAAAATCGTGGCCCAGGCGCAGGCGGAAATTGAAGCCGAGCGTAAACGTGCCCGTGAAGAGCTGCGTAAGCAAGTTGCTATCCTGGCTGTTGCTGGCGCCGAGAAGATCATCGAACGTTCCGTGGATGAAGCTGCTAACAGCGACATCGTGGATAAACTTGTCGCTGAACTGTAAGGAGGGAGGGGCTGATGTCTGAATTTGTTACGGTAGCTCGCCCCTACGCCAAAGCAGCTTTTGACTTTGCCGTCGAACACCAAAGTGTAGAGCGCTGGCAGGACATGCTGGCGTTTGCCGCCGAGGTAACGAAAAACGAACAAATGGCTGAGCTTCTCTCTGGCGCGCTGGCGCCGGAAACGCTCGCTGAGTCGTTTATCGCAGTATGCGGTGAGCAACTGGACGAAAACGGTCAGAACCTGATTCGGGTCATGGCTGAGAATAACCGTCTGAACGCGCTCCCGGATGTTCTTGAGCAGTTCATTCACCTGCGCGCCGCGAGTGAGTCTATCTCTGAGGTAGAAGTCACGTCCGCGACCGCACTGAGTGAAGAACAGCTTGCGAAGATTAGCGCTGCGATGGAAAAACGTCTGTCACGCAAAGTTAAGCTGAATTGCAAAATCGATAAGTCTGTAATGGCAGGCGTAATCATCCGCTCGGGTGATATGGTCATAGATGGCAGCGTACGCGGCCGTCTTGAGCGCCTTGCAGACGTCTTGCAGTCTTAAGGGGACTGGAGCATGCAACTGAATTCCACCGAAATCAGCGAACTGATCAAGCAGCGCATTGCTCAGTTCAATGTTGTGAGTGAAGCTCACAACGAAGGTACTATTGTTTCTGTAAGTGACGGTGTTATCCGTATTCACGGCCTGGCCGATTGTATGCAGGGTGAAATGATCTCCCTGCCGGGTAACCGTTACGCTATCGCATTGAACCTGGAGCGCGACTCCGTGGGTGCGGTGGTGATGGGTCCGTACGCTGACCTCGCCGAAGGCATGAAGGTGAAATGTACGGGTCGTATCCTGGAAGTTCCGGTAGGCCGTGGCCTGCTGGGCCGTGTGGTTAACACCCTGGGTGCGCCAATCGACGGTAAAGGTCCGGTTGAGCACGACGGCTTCTCTGCTGTTGAAGCTATCGCGCCGGGCGTTATCGAACGTCAGTCCGTCGATCAGCCGGTACAGACCGGTTATAAATCCGTTGACGCCATGATCCCAATCGGTCGTGGTCAGCGTGAATTGATCATCGGTGACCGTCAGACCGGTAAAACCGCGCTGGCAATCGACGCCATCATCAACCAGCGTGATTCCGGCATCAAGTGTGTTTACGTCGCTATCGGCCAGAAAGCCTCCACCATCTCTAACGTGGTGCGCAAACTGGAAGAACACGGCGCGCTGTCCAACACCATCGTGGTGGTCGCAACCGCGTCTGAATCTGCCGCACTGCAATACCTGGCGCCGTATGCCGGTTGCGCAATGGGCGAATACTTCCGTGACCGCGGCGAAGATGCGCTGATCATCTATGATGACCTGTCCAAACAGGCTGTTGCTTATCGTCAGATCTCCCTGTTGCTCCGTCGTCCGCCTGGACGTGAAGCATTCCCGGGCGACGTATTCTACCTCCACTCCCGTCTGCTGGAACGTGCTGCGCGTGTTAACGCCGAATACGTTGAAGCCTTCACCAAAGGTGAAGTGAAAGGGAAAACCGGTTCTCTGACCGCGCTGCCGATTATCGAAACGCAGGCAGGTGACGTTTCCGCTTTCGTTCCGACCAACGTAATCTCCATTACCGATGGTCAGATCTTCCTGGAAACCAACCTGTTTAACGCCGGTATTCGTCCTGCGGTTAACCCCGGTATCTCCGTATCCCGTGTAGGTGGCGCAGCGCAGACCAAGATCATGAAGAAACTGTCCGGTGGTATTCGTACCGCGCTGGCGCAGTACCGTGAACTGGCAGCATTCTCCCAGTTCGCCTCTGACCTTGACGATGCAACCCGTAAACAGCTTGACCACGGTCAGAAAGTGACCGAACTGCTGAAACAGAAACAGTATGCGCCGATGTCCGTTGCGCAGCAGTCTCTGGTTCTGTTCGCGGCAGAACGTGGTTATCTGGCGGATGTAGAACTGGCGAAAATCGGTAGCTTCGAAGCCGCTCTGCTGGCTTACGTCGACCGTGATCACGCTCCGTTGATGCAAGAGATCAACCAGTCCGGTGGCTATAAC
This sequence comes from Citrobacter sp. Cs237, assembly GCF_030332325.1. Taxonomy (NCBI): domain Bacteria; kingdom Pseudomonadati; phylum Pseudomonadota; class Gammaproteobacteria; order Enterobacterales; family Enterobacteriaceae; genus Citrobacter; species Citrobacter sp. Cs237. The sequence goes on from NZ_JAOWIB010000103.1 coordinate 23,228, forward strand.
GACGAAATCGAAGGCAAGCTGAAAGGCATCCTCGATTCCTTCAAAGCAACCCAATCCTGGTAACGTCTGGTGGCCTGCCTTAAGGCGGGCCGCAAGGCATTGAGGAGAAGCTCATGGCCGGCGCAAAAGAGATACGTAGTAAGATCGCAAGCGTCCAGAACACGCAAAAGATCACTAAAGCGATGGAAATGGTCGCCGCTTCCAAAATGCGTAAATCGCAGGATCGCATGGCGGCCAGCCGTCCTTATGCAGATACCATGCGCAAAGTGATTGGTCACCTTGCGAACGGTAATCTGGAATATAAGCACCCCTATCTGGAAGAACGCGACGTTAAGCGCGTGGGCTACCTGGTGGTGTCGACCGACCGTGGTCTGTGCGGCGGCTTGAACATTAACCTGTTCAAAAAACTGCTGGCGGATATGAAAGCATGGTCCGATAAAGGCGTTCAGTGCGACCTCGCAATGATCGGCTCAAAAGGCGTGTCTTTCTTTAACTCCGTTGGCGGCAACGTTGTCGCCCAGGTAACGGGCATGGGGGATAACCCTTCCCTGTCCGAACTGATCGGCCCGGTTAAAGTGATGTTGCAGGCCTACGACGAAGGCCGTCTGGACAAGCTGTACATTGTCAGCAACAAATTTATTAACACCATGTCTCAGGTTCCAACCATCACTCAGATGCTGCCGTTACCGGCTTCAGAAGATGATGAACTGAAACGTAAAGCCTGGGATTACCTGTACGAACCAGACCCGAAAGCGCTGCTGGATACCCTCCTGCGTCGTTATGTGGAATCTCAGGTTTATCAGGGCGTGGTAGAAAACCTGGCCAGCGAGCAGGCCGCCCGTATGGTGGCGATGAAAGCCGCGACCGACAATGGCGGCAGCCTGATTAAAGAGCTGCAGTTGGTATACAACAAAGCTCGTCAGGCCAGCATTACTCAGGAACTCACCGAGATCGTCTCGGGGGCCGCCGCGGTTTAACCAGGTTATTTCGTAGAGGATTCAAGATGGCTACTGGAAAAATTGTCCAGGTAATCGGCGCCGTAGTTGACGTCGAGTTCCCTCAGGATGCCGTACCGCGCGTGTACGACGCCCTTGAGGTACAGAATGGTAATGAGCGTCTGGTGCTGGAAGTTCAGCAGCAGCTCGGTGGCGGTATTGTACGTACCATCGCCATGGGTTCTTCCGACGGTCTGCGTCGTGGTCTGGAAGTAAAAGACCTTGAGCACCCGATCGAAGTCCCTGTAGGTAAAGCAACGCTGGGTCGTATCATGAACGTACTGGGCGAACCAGTAGACATGAAAGGCGACATCGGTGAAGAAGAGCGTTGGGCTATCCACCGTGCCGCGCCGTCCTATGAAGAGTTGTCTAACTCTCAGGAACTGCTGGAAACCGGCATCAAAGTTATCGACCTGATGTGTCCGTTCGCGAAGGGCGGTAAAGTCGGTCTGTTCGGTGGTGCGGGCGTAGGTAAAACCGTAAACATGATGGAGCTGATCCGTAACATCGCGATCGAGCACTCCGGTTACTCTGTGTTTGCGGGCGTGGGTGAACGTACTCGTGAGGGTAACGACTTCTACCACGAAATGACCGACTCCAACGTTATCGACAAAGTATCCCTGGTGTACGGCCAGATGAACGAGCCGCCGGGAAACCGTCTGCGCGTCGCACTGACCGGTCTGACCATGGCTGAGAAGTTCCGTGACGAAGGTCGTGACGTTCTGCTGTTCGTCGATAACATCTATCGTTACACCCTGGCCGGTACGGAAGTATCCGCACTGCTGGGTCGTATGCCTTCAGCGGTAGGTTATCAGCCGACTCTGGCGGAAGAGATGGGTGTTCTGCAGGAACGTATCACCTCAACCAAAACCGGTTCTATCACCTCCGTTCAGGCGGTATACGTACCGGCGGATGACTTGACTGACCCGTCACCAGCCACCACCTTTGCGCACTTAGATGCAACCGTGGTACTGAGCCGTCAGATCGCGTCTCTGGGTATCTACCCGGCCGTTGACCCGCTGGACTCCACCAGCCGTCAGCTGGACCCGCTGGTGGTTGGTCAGGAGCACTACGACACCGCGCGCGGCGTCCAGTCTATCCTGCAACGTTACCAGGAACTGAAAGACATCATCGCCATCCTGGGTATGGATGAACTGTCTGAAGAAGACAAACTGGTGGTAGCTCGCGCACGTAAGATCCAGCGCTTCCTGTCCCAGCCGTTCTTCGTGGCGGAAGTATTCACCGGTTCTCCGGGTAAATACGTTTCTCTGAAAGACACCATCCGTGGCTTTAAAGGCATCATGGAAGGCGAATACGATCACCTGCCGGAGCAGGCGTTCTACATGGTCGGTTCCATCGACGAAGCCGTGGAAAAAGCCAAAAAACTTTAACGCCTTAATCGGAGGGTGATATGGCAATGACTTACCACCTGGACGTCGTCAGCGCAGAGCAACAAATGTTCTCTGGTCTGGTCGAGAAAATCCAGGTAACGGGTAGTGAAGGTGAACTGGGTATTTACCCGGGTCACGCCCCGCTGCTCACCGCCATTAAGCCTGGTATGATTCGCATCGTTAAACAGCACGGTCATGAAGAGTTTATCTATCTGTCCGGCGGCATTCTTGAAGTGCAACCGGGTAGCGTGACCGTTCTGGCTGATACCGCGATTCGCGGCCAGGATCTCGACGAAGCGCGAGCTCTGGAAGCGAAGCGTAAGGCTGAGGAGCACATTAAGAGCTCTCATGGTGACGTGGATTACGCTCAGGCGTCTGCGGAACTGGCCAAAGCGATCGCTAAACTGCGCGTTATCGAGTTGACCAAAAAAGCGATGTAACACCGGCTTGAAAGCATAAAAACCAGTCTCTTTGCAGGCTGGTTTTTTTTTGCCTGGGAAACAGGCGTCAGGCGCGATCTTTCTTTATGTCTCAAAAAAATAGCAAAAACATCGTGCTAACGCTTTAATCAAGGTTCGACGCGACTTTTCGCAAGACAAAAACCGCGTCAATGGTCGAAAATGTCGCTCTCGCCGTCGGAGAAAGTCCGATAATGAGCGTTTTATCTTCTTCCCATTTCACGCTGAAAAAAATGTAGTATTTTCAATGTGAAACGGTATAAATTCGTTCTCAAATTACAGTCAGGACGCGTATGTTGAACAAAGCTATGAGCGTAGTGATCCTTGCCGCAGGCAAAGGCACACGTATGTATTCCGATCTTCCTAAAGTGCTGCATACCCTTGCCGGTAAAGCGATGGTCCAGCATGTCATTGATGCGGCGAATGAATTAGGCGCTTCTCAGGTTCACCTGGTCTATGGACACGGTGGCGATCTGCTTAAAAAGACGCTGAAAAATGACAATCTTAACTGGGTACTCCAGGCTGAACAGCTGGGAACCGGCCATGCGATGCAACAGGCCGCGCCCTTCTTTAGTGATGACGAAGACATTTTAATGCTCTACGGCGACGTGCCGCTGATCTCCGTTGAAACGCTGACCCGACTGCGCGACGCCAAACCGCAGGGCGGCATTGGCCTGCTCACGGTTAAACTGGATGACCCAAGCGGTTACGGGCGCATTACGCGTGAGAACGGTCAGGTTACCGGCATTGTTGAACATAAAGACGCCACCGATGAACAGCGACAGATCCAGGAAATCAATACCGGTATCCTGATTGCTAACGGCGCGGATATGAAGCGCTGGCTGGCGAAACTGAACAATAACAATGCGCAGGGTGAGTACTACATCACCGATATTATTGCGATGGCGTACCAGGAAGGGCGTGAAATCGCCGCCGTGCACCCGGCTCGCATCAGTGAAACCGACGGTGTGAACAACCGTCTGCAGCTTTCCCGACTTGAGCGTATTTACCAGTCCGAGCAGGCGGAAAAGCTGCTGCTGGCAGGCGTGATGTTACGTGACCCGGCGCGTTTCGATCTGCGCGGCGTCCTTAATCACGGGCGCGATGTTGAAATTGATACTAACGTTATCATCGAAGGGAATGTGACGTTAGGTCATCGCGTGAAGATTGGCGCGGGCTGTGTGATTAAAAACAGCGTTATTGGCGATGACTGCGAAATCAGTCCCTACAGCGTGGTGGAAGATGCGCATCTGGAAGCGGCCTGCACCATTGGCCCGTTCGCACGTCTGCGTCCAGGAGCGGAGCTGCTGGAAGGCGCGCATGTGGGCAACTTTGTTGAAATGAAAAAAGCGCGTCTGGGCAAAGGCTCTAAAGCGGGTCATTTGACCTATCTGGGCGATGCGGAAATTGGCGACAATGTGAATATTGGCGCAGGGACGATTACCTGCAACTACGATGGCGCGAACAAATTTAAAACTATCATTGGCGACGATGTCTTTGTCGGTTCTGACACGCAGCTGGTGGCGCCAGTGAGCGTAGGCAAAGGAGCGACCATCGCCGCAGGAACGACCGTGACGCGTGACATCGCGGATAACGAGCTGGTGCTGAGCCGCGTGCCGCAGGTTCATAAGCAAGGCTGGCAGCGTCCGGTGAAGAAAAAGTGATTTTGTCGGCCAGATAAGCGTTAGCGATATCCGGCAGACACGGGATGAGGCGATAAAAATATATCGCCCGCCAACATGCAGTACCCATAAAAATAACCCCACTCTCTACAAGGCTCGGGGCGCCCGGAAAGACGGGTTTTATCTTAAGGATTTCGCATTGTGGCAAAGCGGCAAGCGAATGAGTCAATGGGAGCTTATCTGAGTAAGTGACCATGGCGAAAGCGTGCGGCCAGCACAGCCACGGCGTGAAAGACGAAGGATAAATACAGGTCGAAAGACAACGAGAGGCATAATGCCTGGATTCGGAATCAAAAAAATATGTGTGGAATTGTTGGCGCAATCGCGCAGCGTGATGTAGCTGAAATCCTTCTCGAAGGTTTACGTCGTCTGGAATACCGTGGTTATGATTCTGCGGGTCTGGCGGTAGTGGATGCGGAAGGTCATATGACCCGTCTGCGTCGTCTGGGGAAAGTGCAAATGCTGGCGCAGGCTGCGGAAGAACACCCGCTGCATGGCGGTACCGGCATCGCTCACACCCGCTGGGCAACGCACGGCGAACCTTCAGAAGCAAACGCGCATCCGCATGTTTCTGAACACATTGTGGTGGTGCATAACGGCATCATTGAAAACCATGAACCGCTGCGCGAAACGCTGAAAGCGCGCGGCTACACCTTCGTTTCTGAAACCGACACCGAAGTGATTGCTCACTTAGTGCACTGGGAGCTGGAACAGGGCGGTACGCTGCGGGAAGCGGTCCTGCGGGCGATCCCGCAACTGCGCGGCGCATACGGCACAGTAATCATGGATACCCGCCAGCCGGATACGCTGCTGGCGGCACGCTCGGGTAGCCCGCTGGTGATCGGACTGGGAATGGGCGAAAACTTCATCGCCTCTGATCAGCTGGCGCTGCTGCCCGTGACTCGCCGCTTTATCTTCCTTGAAGAAGGCGATATCGCGGAAGTGACGCGTCGTAGCGTCGCTATTTTTGATAAAACCGGTGCGGATGTGCAGCGCCAGGATATCGAATCCAGTCTGCAATATGACGCGGGTGATAAAGGTATCTACCGCCACTACATGCAAAAAGAGATCTACGAACAGCCGAATGCGATCAAGAACACCCTTACCGGACGTATCAGTCACGGTGAAGTGGATCTGAGCGAGCTGGGACCGAAAGCCAACGAACTGCTGGCGCAGGTTGAGCACATTCAGATCATCGCCTGCGGCACATCTTACAACTCCGGGATGGTTTCTCGTTACTGGTTTGAATCGCTGGCAGGCATTCCTTGCGATGTCGAAATTGCCTCAGAGTTCCGCTATCGCAAATCCGCCGTACGTCGCAACAGCCTGATGATCACCCTGTCGCAGTCGGGCGAAACGGCGGACACGCTGGCTGGCCTGCGCCTGTCGAAAGAGCTGGGCTATCTGGGCTCGCTCGCTATCTGTAACGTGCCGGGGTCATCGCTGGTGCGTGAATCGGATCTGGCGATGATGACCAATGCCGGTACTGAAATTGGCGTGGCGTCGACCAAAGCGTTTACCACGCAGTTGACCGTTCTGCTGATGCTGGTGGCGAAACTGGCGCGTCTGAAGGGACTGGATGCCGCTATTGAGCATGACATCGTGCACGGCCTGCAGGCGCTGCCGAGCCGTATTGAGCAGATGTTGTCGCAGGACAAACGCATTGAAGCGCTGGCAGAAGACTTCTCTGACAAGCATCACGCGTTATTCCTGGGGCGCGGCGATCAGTATCCGATTGCGCTGGAAGGCGCGCTGAAGCTGAAAGAGATCTCTTATATCCATGCGGAAGCGTACGCGGCAGGGGAACTGAAGCACGGTCCACTGGCGCTGATTGACGCGGATATGCCGGTTATTGTGGTGGCTCCGAACAACGAACTGCTGGAAAAACTGAAATCCAACATCGAAGAAGTCCGGGCGCGTGGCGGCCAATTGTATGTATTCGCCGATCAGGATGCGGGCTTTGTCAGCAGCGACAACATGCACATTATCGAGATGCCGCATGTCGAAGAGGTGATCGCCCCTATCTTCTACACCGTTCCGTTGCAACTGCTGGCATATCACGTGGCGCTGATTAAAGGCACCGACGTGGACCAGCCGCGTAACCTGGCAAAATCGGTTACCGTAGAGTAAAACCAGAAGGCCCCGCGAAAGCGGGGCTTTTTTTCTTCATTGTTCTGTTTTTCATCAATTCTCCTGCCGTTTAACTGTGACAAATCGTCATCTTCAGCTATTTTTTTCAGTGTCACAGAAAGAAAATTTTTCTGAAAACAGACTGTCATGTTAATGGCTAACTTACTGAAATATATTGGTTAAATTAACTGGCTTTATGTGAAATTTTCATTGTCATAAAACTGTCATATTTCGTACATTTAACTGTCACCTGTTTGTCCTATTTTGCTCATCGTAGCCACTTAACAATGATTTACGAAAATCTTGCAGGAGACATTATGAAAGTTATGCGTACCACTGTCGCAACTGTTGTCGCCGCGACCTTATCCATGAGCGCTTTCTCTGTATTCGCAGCAGCAAGCCTGACAGGCGCAGGTGCAACTTTTCCTGCGCCGGTGTATGCCAAATGGGCCGATACTTATCAGAAAGAGACCGGTAGTAAGGTTAACTACCAGGGTATCGGCTCCTCCGGTGGTGTTAAACAAATCACAGCAAATACCGTTGATTTCGGTGCTTCTGATGCGCCGTTGTCTGACGAAAAACTGAACCAGGAAGGTCTGTTCCAGTTCCCGACCGTGATCGGCGGCGTGGTGCTGGCGGTAAACATTCCGGGTCTGAAATCGGGTGAACTGGTACTGGATGGTAAAACCCTGGGCGATATCTACCTGGGTAAAATCAAGAAGTGGGATGACGAAGCCATCACCAAACTGAACCCGGGTCTGAAACTGCCTTCGCAGAATATCGCCGTGGTTCGTCGTGCTGACGGTTCCGGTACTTCCTTCGTCTTTACCAGCTACCTGGCGAAAGTGAACGAAGAGTGGAAAACCAAAGTGGGTTCTGGCTCTACCGTAAACTGGCCGACCGGTCTGGGCGGTAAAGGTAACGACGGTATCGCCGCATTTGTACAGCGTCTGCCGGGCTCTATTGGTTACGTTGAGTACGCTTACGCGAAGCAAAACAACCTGGCTTACACCAAGCTGATTTCTGCCGATGGCAAACCGGTTAGTCCGACGGAAGAGAGCTTCTCCAACGCGGCGAAAGGCGCAGACTGGAGCAAATCTTTCGCTCAGGATCTGACGAACCAGAAAGGTGACGATGCGTGGCCAATCACGTCCACCACCTTCATCCTGGTCCACAAAGAGCAGAAGAAACCTGAGCAGGGCGCAGAAGTGCTGAAGTTCTTCGACTGGGCTTACAAAAATGGCGGCAAACAGGCGAACGACCTGGACTACGCCAGCCTGCCAGACAGCGTGGTTGAGCAGATTCGTGCTGCATGGAAGACCAACGTGAAGGACAGCAGCGGTAAAGCGCTGTACTAAATACCCGCATATTGTGAGCCGCAGCGGTATTGGCTGCAGCTCGAATTATTTAGGGTATGGCATTACGTTAGCCAGGAAGCACGATAAAATACGCGCTTCCTGGCCCAAACTTAAAGAGTGATTTATGGCTGCAACCAAGCCTGCTTTTAACCCACCGGGTAAAAAGGGTGACATGATCTTCAGCGCGCTGGTAAAACTGGCTGCGCTGATTGTGCTATTGATGTTGGGTGGCATTATTGTCTCTCTGATCATCTCCTCCTGGCCGAGCATTGAGAAGTTTGGTTTCTCATTCCTGTGGACCAAAGAATGGGATGCGCCAAACGATATCTACGGCGCGCTGGTGCCGATCTACGGTACGCTGGTGACCTCTTTTATCGCACTGCTGATCGCCGTTCCGGTGAGCTTCGGCATTGCGCTGTTTCTGACAGAACTTGCTCCCAACTGGCTGCGTCGTCCGCTGGGTATCGCCATTGAACTGCTGGCGGCAATCCCCAGTATCGTTTACGGCATGTGGGGGCTGTTTATCTTTGCGCCGCTGTTCGCCACTTACTTCCAGGAGCCGGTCGGCAATATTCTTTCCAACATTCCGTTTGTTGGCGCGCTGTTCTCCGGCCCGGCGTTTGGTATCGGTATCCTCGCGGCAGGCGTGATCCTCGCCATCATGATCATTCCGTACATTGCGGCGGTGATGCGTGACGTATTTGAACAAACCCCGGTAATGATGAAAGAGTCAGCCTACGGCATCGGCTGCACCACCTGGGAAGTTATCTGGCGTATCGTCCTTCCGTTCACCAAAAATGGGGTGATTGGCGGCATTATGCTGGGCTTAGGCCGCGCGCTGGGTGAAACCATGGCGGTGACCTTTATTATCGGTAACACGTACCAGCTCGATAGCGCGTCGCTATACATGCCTGGCAACAGCATTACCTCTGCGCTGGCGAACGAATTTGCGGAAGCTGAATCCGGTCTGCACGTTGCGGCGCTGATGGAACTGGGCCTGATCCTGTTCGTGATTACCTTTATCGTACTGGCCGCGTCTAAGTTTATGATTATGCGCCTTGCGAAGAACGAGGGGGCACGCTAATGGCTACGCTTGAAATGCAAAATACCGCTGCGCTGGCAGAGTCCCGTCGCAAAATGCAGGCGCGTCGCCGCGTGAAAAACCGTATCGCCCTGACGCTTTCTATGGCAACGATGGCGTTTGGTTTGTTCTGGTTAATCTGGATCCTGATGTCCACCATTACGCGTGGTATCGACGGGATGTCGCTGGCGCTGTTCACCGAAATGACGCCGCCGCCGAATACCGCGGGCGGGGGCCTTGCGAACGCCCTGGCGGGTAGCGGTCTGCTGATTCTGTGGGCGACTGTATTCGGCACGCCGTTGGGCATTATGGCGGGGATTTATCTGGCTGAGTATGGTCGTAAGTCCTGGCTGGCTGAAGTGATTCGCTTTATTAACGACATTCTGCTTTCCGCTCCGTCTATTGTGGTCGGTCTGTTTGTCTACACCATCGTGGTGGCGCAGATGGAGCACTTCTCCGGCTGGGCTGGCGTAATCGCGCTGGCGCTGCTGCAGGTGCCAATCGTGATCCGTACGACCGAAAACATGCTGAAACTGGTGCCGGACAGCCTGCGAGAAGCCGCTTACGCGCTGGGCACGCCGAAATGGAAGATGATTTCGGCGATCACCCTGAAGGCGTCTGTTTCCGGGATCATAACTGGCGTGCTGCTGGCTGTTGCGCGTATTGCCGGTGAAACCGCGCCGCTGCTGTTTACCGCGCTCTCCAACCAGTTCTGGAGCACGGACATGATGCAGCCGATCGCCAACCTGCCGGTGACGATCTTTAAATTTGCGATGAGCCCATTCGCGGAATGGCAGCAACTGGCCTGGGCCGGGGTGCTGATCATCACCCTTTGCGTACTGTTGCTGAACATTCTGGCGCGCGTCATTTTCGCGAAGCAGAAACACGGTTAAATTTTTACGGCGCGGCACATCGCGGCGCCGAATGAGGAAATGAGTCAATGAGTATGGTTGATACTGCCCCGGGTAAGATTCAGGTTCGTGATTTGAACTTCTACTACGGCAAATTCCATGCCCTGAAGAATATCAACCTGGATATCGCGAAGAACCAGGTGACGGCATTCATCGGTCCGTCTGGCTGTGGTAAATCCACGCTGCTGCGTACCTTTAACAAGATGTATTCGCTCTATCCGGAGCAGCGTGCGGAAGGTGAAATTATGCTGGACGGTGACAACATCCTGACCAATACCCAGGATATCGCCCTGCTGCGTGCGAAAGTGGGGATGGTGTTCCAGAAACCAACGCCGTTCCCGATGTCGATTTATGACAACATCGCCTTTGGCGTGCGTCTGTTTGAGAAACTCTCCCGTGCGGATATGGACGAGCGCGTGCAGTGGGCATTGACCAAGGCCGCATTATGGAACGAAACCAAAGATAAACTTCACCAGAGCGGGTACTCTCTCTCCGGTGGTCAGCAGCAGCGTCTGTGCATTGCGCGCGGTATCGCCATTCGCCCGGAAGTGTTGCTGCTGGATGAGCCGTGTTCAGCGCTGGACCCGATCTCAACCGGGCGTATCGAAGAGCTGATCACCGAGCTGAAGCAGGATTACACCGTAGTGATCGTTACTCACAACATGCAGCAGGCTGCGCGTTGTTCTGACCACACGGCGTTTATGTACCTGGGCGAGTTGATTGAGTTCAGTAACACGGACGATCTGTTCACTAAGCCCGCGAAGAAACAAACCGAAGATTATATTACTGGCCGCTACGGTTGATTTGCCTTAGTGCATGTGGAGAAACCATGGACAACCTCAATCTTAATAAACACATTTCCGGCCAGTTCAACGCAGAGCTGGAAAGCATTCGCACCCAGGTGATGACCATGGGCGGCATGGTCGAGCAGCAGCTTTCTGATGCGATCACCGCAATGCATAACCAGGACAGCGAACTGGCGAAACGTGTTATCGACGGCGATAAACACGTTAACATGATGGAAGTGGCGATCGACGAGGCCTGCGTGCGCATTATTGCCAAGCGCCAGCCGACGGCGAGCGACCTGCGTCTGGTGATGGCGATCATCAAAACCATCGCCGAGCTGGAGCGTATTGGCGACGTGGCGGACAAAATCTGCCGTACCGCGCTGGAGAAGTTCTCTCAGCAGCACCAGCCTCTGCTGGTGAGTCTGGAGTCACTGGGCCGCCATACCGTGCAGATGCTGCACGACGTGCTGGATGCGTTTGCGCGCATGGACCTTGACGAAGCGGTCCGTATCTACCGTGAAGACAAAAAGGTCGATCAGGAATACGAAGGCATTGTGCGCCAACTAATGACCTACATGATGGAAGATTCACGTACCATTCCGAGCGTCCTGACGGCGCTGTTCTGTGCGCGATCCATTGAGCGTATCGGCGACCGTTGCCAGAATATCTGCGAATACATCTTCTACTTCGTGAAGGGACAGGATTTCCGTCACGTTGGCGGTGACGAACTGGACAAGCTGCTGGCGGGTAAAGATCCGAAAGAGTAAGGTTTAAGGCGGGCGGCGCTTAGCGCTTACCCGCCCTGTTTTCATTTAACGCGTAATATTCCACCCACGCGCTTTCCACAAAGCGGGCAGTTGCGCCAGTTCGGTAAAGGTCGTCACTTTGGGATGTTCGATCGGCTTGTTGTGCGGATCGGCGCAAAAATAGAAAACTTCCATTCCCGCATCAATCCCCGACTGGGCGCCAGCGGATGAATCATCCACCAGAATACAGTTTTCAACGTTAACGTTCATCGCTTTAGCGGCATGTAACATCAAGGCCGGATCGGGCTTCCAGCGTTGAATATCGTAGCCGCTGAACAGTTTTTCCGGGAAATGATGCAACATACCGAGCTTGCCCAGCGAGTGCTGCATTTTGCTTACTGGCCCGTTAGAGACCACGCAGATCGGCACCGTCATCGCATCCAGCAGCGCGTTTGCACCGGCAATAACCTCCAGTTCGGCGTCGAAAAGGCGTGCGACCTCGGCGCGATAAACGGGTTCTAAGTCGGCTATTGCCAGCGAAACGCCCTGTTCCTCATTAATGATATCAATGATTTCGTAGAGCTTGACGCCTTTAAAGCGCTTAAACACTTCGTCGAGATCGAGGGTGATACCGAATTCCTGGAACATCGCCACATACGCGCGGGAACAGATAACTTCACTGTCAACCAGCGTACCGTCACAGTCGAAAAATACCGCTTCAATTCCGGACATGCCTTTCCCTTTTTACGAGTTTAACGTTTACGTACTGCGCGATCGTGAGACGCAATCGTTGCCGTATAAGCAAATTCAATGAAAAAAACATCACACAACCGCCCCCTATTGTCGCATTTTGGTATAGGATAGCGACGAATTTTCCCTCCTTGTTCGGAAATTGATAATGAGTCAACAACACACAACCCAGACTTCTGGTCAGGGGATGCTGGAACGCGTGTTTAAACTGCGCGAACATGGCACGACGGCACACACCGAAGTGATCGCCGGTTTCACCACCTTCCTGACGATGGTTTACATCGTTTTTGTGAACCCGCAAATTCTCGGCGTCGCTGGCATGGACACCAGCGCCGTCTTTGTTACTACCTGTCTGATTGCCGCGTTTGGCAGCATCCTGATGGGGCTGTTCGCTAACCTGCCCGTGGCGCTGGCGCCCGCGATGGGCCTGAACGCCTTCTTTGCGTTCGTTGTGGTTGGCGCGATGGGGCTGCCGTGGCAGGTTGGTATGGGCGCGATTTTCTGGGGCGCGGTTGGTTTGCTGCTGCTGACCATCTTCCGCGTGCGTTACTGGATGATTGCTAACATCCCGGTCAGCCTGCGCGTGGGGATCACCAGCGGTATCGGCCTGTTTATTGGGATGATGGGGCTGAAAAACGCCGGTGTTATCGTCGCGAACCCGGAAACCCTGGTGAGCATTGGTAACCTGACCTCCCACAGCGTGCTGCTGGGCGTACTCGGCTTCTTTATCATCGCGATCCTCGCCTCCCGCAATATTCATGCCGCGGTGCTGGTGTCTATTATCGTTACCACCCTGTTGGGCTGGCTGCTGGGCGATGTGCATTACAATGGTATCGTCTCCGCTCCGCCGAGCATTTCTACCGTGGTTGGCCATGTCGATCTGGCGGGTTCGTTTAATCTCGGTCTGGCGGGGGTTATCTTCTCCTTCATGCTGGTCAACCTGTTCGACTCCTCCGGTACGCTGATCGGCGTTACTGATAAAGCGGGTCTGGCCGATGAGAAAGGAAAATTCCCGCGCATGAAACAGGCGCTGTTTGTCGATAGCGTCTCTTCCGTAACGGGGTCGTTTATCGGGACATCTTCCGTGACCGCCTACATTGAGTCGTCTTCCGGCGTGTCCGTTGGCGGGCGCACCGGTCTGACGGCCGTGGTTGTCGGTCTGCTGTTCCTGCTGGTGATCTTCCTGTCGCCGCTGGCGGGGATGGTGCCGGGTTACGCAGCGGCTGGCGCGCTGATCTACGTCGGCGTGCTAATGACCTCCAGCCTGGCGCGCGTGAAATGGGAAGATTTAACCGAGTCTGTTCCGGCTTTTATTACCGCGGTGATGATGCCGTTCAGCTTTTCGATTACTGAAGGGATTGCGCTGGGCTTTATCTCTTACTGCGTGATGAAATTGGGTACCGGACGACTGCGCGATCTCAGCCCATGTGTGGTGGTGGTTGCTCTGCTGTTCGTGCTGAAGATTGTGTTTATCGACGCGCACTAATATTGCGATGTTGCCGGATGGCGCAACGGCGTCTCCGGCAAATGTCTAAGAAGATTGGCGCTTACGCTTTTACGCGCTGGATGTAATCGCCAAATGCCGTTAACTGCCCGGTCAGGTGGTCCAGCGTGCTTTGATCAATCACTTCTCCGCTTTGCGGATCCACTTTGTTCTGAATAACACCGCCCATAAATTCCGGCTTGTTCATCACCATTGCATCCAGGAACACCAGAATCTGACGCAGATGATACTGGCAGCGCGCGCCGCCAATCGCGCCCATTGAGCTGGTCTGAATCAGCACCGGCTTGCCAGTCAGCGGCTGATCGGGAAGGCGGGACAGCCAGTCGATGGCATTCTTCAGACCGCCGGGTACCGAATAGTTGTATTCCGGCGTAACGATGACGACGCCGTCGGCATGGCGGATCTGTTCGGCCAGCGCTTCGACGCTCGCCGGGAAACCCTCCTCCTGCTGCAGGTCTGCGTCGTAAAGCGGAATATCAGCGATAGACGGGAGTGGACTTACCTCCATTCCTGCCGGAGCGATCTTCGGCAGCGTACGGGCGACCATTCCATTAAACGACCCTTTGCGCAGACTTCCCAGTAACGTGACAACCTTTAACGTTTCAGACATGGTGACTCCATCAGTTATGCGTATAAGACTTCGCCGCGGATAATTGCGCGAATCGCATCAGACGACCCGTTTCCGCATTAGCGCGGGTCTGGATATCAGGCAGGTTTTTCCAGCCCTGCTTACCATCAAACTCCCAAACCTGTAATTTATCAATGCCTGGCGTAACCGCCACTGACCACACCAGCAGATCTTCCGCATCGCAGATCGCTTCCAACGGTGCGACATGCGCGCACTTCAGGCGCCCCGCGCCCGGCAGCAGTTGAAGCTCGCGGGGATCGTCATTGCGAACATCGCCAGTGAGTTTCAGGATGCTCTGACGCAAGGTGATCATCTGCGCGCGCGCCTCGTTGGGATCGTTTTGCTTGCTGATCCACAGACGTTCATTACTGGAGAAGACAGGGGGTGGCGAACAGTGAGGCGGGACAAAGCTGCGGGTGGCGCGCTGAAGTTCCATATCCAACCCGCATTCGCCTTCGGTCGCCAGTGCCACACCAACGACATTTCCTGCGTAGGCGATAGAAAAACTGGGGAGATTTTGCTCACGAAACGCGGGTTTGCCTTTCGCTTTTATGATGATTTCCGGTAACTCAAGCGTGCCATACAGCATGAACATCAGCTCGGCGAGAAGGCCTCTGGACGCCAGGAAACGTGTCTGTCGATGCGCCGGAAGGTTTCGCGCGTCAAGGTGGCAGGAGGTGGGTAAACGCACTGAAATCAAATGCCCCTCCGTGAGTATCCCTCTGGCAAAATGTATCCCCATTTTTCGCTCCATGATTAATGGTCCTTAATAATGACGAGAGTAACATTTACGTGATTTATGGACATAGGAAATCACAAAAAAGTGCGACCGAAACCGCGTCTCTTACGTGCTTTTACATTTCAGGGAAAAGATGCCAAAGAAGTGGCGTCAGAAAGAAGCTGACCGGATGTTGGCATCTGCCGCCATCCGGCGCTATTTGGGTTACTTACCAATACAGAAGCTGGAGAAAATCCGTCCCAGCAGATCGTCCGAGGTAAACTCGCCGGTGATCTCACTCAGCGCCTGCTGCGCCAGACGCAGTTCCTCCGCCAGCAGTTCGCCCGCCCAGGCGCCCAGCAGCTGGTTTTTGCCCTGCTGGAGATGTTCTGCGGCTTCAGCCAGCGCCTGAAGATGACGGCGACGGGCCAGGAAGCCGCCTTCCATATTGGTGTCAAAGCCCATGCTCTGCTTGAGATGGTTACGCAGTACATCTACACCTTCGCCGGTTCGCGCAGAGAGGCGAACCAGTGAGTGACCATTCACCTCGCTGATGCCCAGCGTCTCTCCGGTAATGTCCGCTTTATTACGTACGACAGTTATCGGCAATTTAGCCGGCAGACGGGCGATAAAGTCCGGCCAGATCTCCGCCGGGTCGACGGCGTCGGTCGTGGTGCCGTCCACCATAAACAGCACGCGGTCGGCCTGCTCGATCTCCTGCCAGGCGCGCTCGATACCGATACGCTCAACCTCGTCGCTGGCATCGCGCAGACCGGCGGTGTCGATGATGTGCAGCGGCATGCCGTCGATATGGATATGCTCGCGCAGCACGTCGCGGGTGGTGCCAGCAATGTCGGTCACAATCGCTGCTTCACGTCCCGCCAGCGCATTCAGGAGGCTCGATTTCCCGGCGTTAGGGCGTCCGGCAATGACCACCTTCATCCCTTCGCGCAGCAGGCTACCCTGACGCGCTTCGGCGCGCACCGCGTCGAGGTCGGCAATAACGTCATTCAACTGCGCTTCGATTTTGCCATCCGACAAGAAATCGATCTCTTCATCCGGGAAGTCAATGGCCGCTTCCACGTAGATACGCAGGTGAGTGAGCGCTTCCACTAGATGATTAACGCGGGTGGAAAACGCCCCCTGAAGCGAGTTCAGCGCCGAACGCGCCGCCTGTTCGGAACTGGCGTCAATCAGATCGGCAATGGCTTCTGCCTGTGCCAGATCGAGCTTATCGTTAAGAAACGCACGTTCGGAAAACTCGCCGGGACGGGCGATACGCAGACCAGGAAGGGTCAGAATGCGTTTTAACAGCAGATCGAGAATGACCGGGCCACCGTGTCCTTGTAGCTCCAGCACGTCTTCGCCCGTGAAAGAGTTCGGGCCGGGGAACCACAGGGCGATCCCCTGATCCAGCGCCGAGCCGTCGGCATCCTTAAACGGCAGATAGTCGGCATAGCGCGGCTTGGGCAGTTTACCCAGAACGGCTTCGGCCACCTCGCGCGCTTTCAGGCCGGAGATGCGCAGAATACCGACGCCCCCGCGTCCCGGTGGGGTTGCCTGGGCGACGATAGTGTCGTTATGGCTCATGATTGCTCTCTCTAAAATGTAAAAAAGGCGGTCTATTGACCGCCTTCTCTGGCATTAACTTTACCGTAGATTCTCGAAATAATTCAAGTTGCAGGAAGGCGGCAAGTTAGTGAGGCCCCAGGAGCTGACTGGGGCGAACTAACGAAGCCAACGCATCTGCGGCTTGAAGAATGAAGATAATCAGGATTTTTTCTTCTCGCGGCTATGCAGACCACGTTTTTCCAGCCCGCGATAAATCAGCTGCTGCTGGATAATGGTCACCAGGTTGCTGACGATATAGTACAGCACCAGACCTGACGGGAACCACAGGAAGAACACGGTGAAGATGACCGGCATAAAGGTCATGATCTTCTGCTGCATCGGGTCGGTCACGGTGGTCGGCGACATCTTCTGGATGAAGAACATCGTCACGCCCATCAGGATCGGCAGGATGTAGTACGGGTCCTGTGCGGACAGGTCATGGATCCACAGCGCGAACGGCGCGTGACGCAGCTCCACGGAACCCATCAACATGTAGTACAACGCCAGGAAGATAGGCATCTGGATCAGCAGCGGGAAGCAGCCGCCCAGCGGGTTAACCTTCTCTGCTTTGTACAGCGCCATCATCTCCTGGCTCTGACGCTGTTTGTCGTCGCCCAGACGCTCACGCATGGCCTGAATCTTCGGCTGCAGCATACGCATCTTCGCCATGGAGGTGTACTGCGCTTTGGTCAGCGGGTACATGATGCCACGAACGATAAAGGTGATGATGATGATCGAGAAGCCCCAGTTACCCACGAAGCTGTGGATCCACTTCAGCAGTTTGAACAGCGGTTGAGAGATGAACCACAACCAACCGTAATCCACGGTCAGATCCAGGTGCGGTGCAACGGCCGCCATTTTATCCTGAATTTCCGGGCCAACCCACAGGGTGCTGGTCATCGCGCCAGTCTGACCAGGCTGTACCAGTACCGGCTGAGATTTATAGCCGATAGCCGCTACGCCGTTGCCCAGATTCGCGGTATAGAAGTTGTTGGTGCCGTCGTTACGCGGAACCCATGCCGTTGCGAAATACTGTTGCAACATTGCGACCCAACCGTCTTTAGCGTTGACGTTCAGGTTTTCGTTTTCAGCAATGGTGTCGAATTTGTATTTCTCATACTTCTCATCCGGCGTGGAGTACGCTGCGCCACGGAAAGTATGCAGCGCAAAGTTGCTGCTTCCGGTGTCACGATGAGACGGCAGATTGATGGATTGCTTCAACTGACCAAAGGTGGAGATCTCCAGCGGTTTCTCGCCGGCGTTCTGCACGCTGTAGTTGACGTTGACCGCATAGTCGCCACGTTTCAGGACGAACGTTTTCGTAAACGTGTTGCCTGCGGCGTCGGTATAGGTCATCGGGATCTGCAATTCGTTTTGACCGTCTGCCAGTACAAACGCGTCTTTTTCAACGTTGTACAGCGGACGCGGACCGTTAGCCGGGTTATCCGGGCCGTCGCGACCGGTCAAACCACTCTGGGCCTGATAGATAAACTGTGGGGTAGTTTCCAGCAGTTGGAATGGTTCGCTGGAACCGAGCTCTTTCGGGTAAGCGGGCAGCAGGGCCTGTTCCACATCACCACCACGGGTGTTAATGGTCAGATCAAGCACGTCAGTCTTAACCGTAATCAGTTTCCCCTGGCCACTGGCCGGTACGCCCTGGTCGGCGGCGCTACCCGCTGCGGTGGTCGTTGTCTGCGTGGTCTGTTGGGTCTGGGGTTGCGGATTTTTATCCTGCTCCCAGGCTTGCCAGATCATGAAAGACACGAACAGCAAAGCGATGATAAGAAGATTGCGTTGCGAATCCATCGTTAGTGTTCTCTGGTATCAAATGGTCCGGGCGGGACGGGATCGTCACCACCAGGGTGTAAAGGGTGGCATTTTAATACGCGTTTCACCGTCAACCAACTGCCTTTTATCACTCCAAACCTGCGCAATGCCTCAATTCCGTAGCTTGAACAGGTTGGCGTGAAACGACAGTGCGGCCCAAGCAGCGGACTGATCAGGCGTTGATAGACCCGAATAAGGGCTATCAGGACCCGCGAGCCAGGCGACAGTGGCGGCGCCATAATTTTTCCAACGCTTCCGAGAGAGCACGGTTATCGAGGTCGGCAACCCCCTTTTTCGCCACCACCACGAAGTCCATTGCAGGAAGTTCGTGCTGACGCAGACGAAAGCTTTCACGCGTCAGACGTTTAATCCGATTGCGTTCATGGGCGCGTCGAACGTTTTTCTTGGCGACGGTAAGACCGATACGGGGATGCCCCAGCGAATTCAGGCGGCCGAGGATGGTGATTTGCGGCGTGCCAGCCCGTTGTGGCTGCTGGAAGACGAATGTGAAATGATTGGGAGTTAACAAACGTAACTCCCTGGGAAATGCGAGCTTAACCACTCAGGGGTTAGCTTTATTACTTGGAAACGGTCAGACGAGCGCGGCCTTTAGCACGACGACGTGCCAGAACCTGACGACCATTTTTAGTAGCCATACGAGCACGGAAGCCGTGAGAACGGTTGCGCTTCAGTACAGACGGTTGAAAAGTGCGTTTCATGGCGATTTCTACCTAAACTTGAATAAATTCACTGACTTTTGCGTATACCCGAACGAGTTTCGAACGACTTACGCCACAGTGTGGGTGATTAAAGAGGCCGGATTGTAATAATTGTACACTCCGGAGTCAATTCTCTTTCCTTAAATCCCTGCCTTTTTCCGCACCTTTTCGCACGAAAAACAGACAGCGTTGACGCCGTTTCACAGGCATCGCGCGACGGGTGGAGAATTATACGGACTGGTGGGTAAAGCGCAAGGATCGCCCGGGATCTTTATTAGATCGTTTAAGGCGTAAACCGTCTTTACTCATTAAATTTTCCGATATGGGCGCGAAATCGCCCTGATCCTCTCCAGGATCGTTTACACTTACCCCGTCTTGTGAAGACCTGTGGATAAATCGGGAAGAATCTGTGAGAAACAGAAGATCTCTTTCTCAGTTTACGCTATGATCCGCGGTCCCGATCGTTTCCAGAGATCCTGATCGGGTAAAATTGCAGATAGCAATTCGCACGTCACCCTTTGCATAGGGTCTTGTCGATGTGCGTCAACAATCATGAATGTTTCAGCCTTTGTCATTTATCGACTTTTGTTCGAGTGGAGTCCGCCGTGTCACTTTCGCTTTGGCAGCAGTGTCTTGCCCGATTGCAGGATGAGTTACCAGCCACAGAATTCAGTATGTGGATACGCCCGTTGCAGGCGGAACTGAGCGATAACACGCTGGCTTTGTATGCGCCAAACCGTTTTGTGCTCGATTGGGTAAGAGACAAGTATCTCAATAATATCAATGGGCTGCTGAATAATTTTTGCGGCGCTGACGCCCCGCAGCTACGCTTTGAGGTCGGCACGAAGCCGGTCACCCAGACGCTGAAGACGCCGGTCAATAACAATGTTGCCGCGCCCGCTCAGGTGGCTCAGGTACAACCGCAGCGTCAGGAACCCGCGGCGGCGCGTCCCGGCTGGGACAACGTACCGGCGCCCGCTGAGCCTACCTACCGTTCTAACGTTAACGTGAAACACACGTTTGATAACTTCGTCGAAGGTAAATCTAACCAGCTGGCGCGCGCGGCGGCGCGTCAGGTGGCGGACAACCCTGGCGGCGCCTATAACCCGTTATTCCTGTATGGCGGCACCGGTCTGGGGAAAACCCACCTGTTGCACGCGGTAGGAAACGGTATTATGGCGCGCAAGCCCAACGCGAAAGTCGTGTATATGCACTCCGAACGCTTTGTGCAGGACATGGTGAAGGCCCTGCA
Source organism: Citrobacter sp. Cs237 (assembly GCF_030332325.1). Taxonomy (NCBI): domain Bacteria; kingdom Pseudomonadati; phylum Pseudomonadota; class Gammaproteobacteria; order Enterobacterales; family Enterobacteriaceae; genus Citrobacter; species Citrobacter sp. Cs237. The sequence continues at coordinate 43,777 of NZ_JAOWIB010000103.1, forward strand.
AAACAACGCGATCGAAGAGTTCAAACGCTACTACCGTTCCGTTGACGCGCTGCTGATCGATGACATTCAGTTCTTTGCCAATAAAGAACGATCCCAGGAAGAATTTTTCCACACCTTTAACGCCTTGCTCGAAGGTAATCAGCAGATCATTTTGACGTCGGATCGTTATCCTAAAGAGATCAACGGCGTCGAGGATCGTTTGAAATCCCGCTTTGGTTGGGGGTTGACGGTGGCGATCGAACCACCTGAACTGGAAACCCGCGTGGCGATCCTGATGAAAAAGGCAGATGAAAACGACATTCGTCTGCCTGGCGAAGTGGCGTTCTTTATCGCCAAGCGACTGCGCTCTAACGTGCGTGAGCTGGAAGGGGCGCTGAACCGCGTGATTGCTAACGCCAACTTTACCGGTCGGGCGATCACCATCGACTTCGTTCGCGAAGCGCTGCGCGATCTGCTGGCGTTGCAGGAAAAACTGGTCACTATCGACAATATTCAGAAGACAGTGGCGGAGTATTACAAAATCAAGATTGCGGATCTGCTGTCCAAGCGTCGTTCTCGCTCGGTAGCGCGTCCGCGTCAGATGGCGATGGCGCTGGCCAAAGAGCTTACCAACCACAGTCTGCCGGAAATTGGCGACGCGTTTGGCGGGCGTGACCACACCACCGTACTCCACGCCTGCCGCAAGATTGAGCAGTTGCGTGAAGAAAGCCATGATATTAAAGAAGATTTCTCCAATTTAATCAGAACATTATCTTCGTGACGCTATGAAATTTACCGTTGAACGTGAACATTTATTAAAACCGCTTCAGCAGGTCAGCGGCCCGCTGGGTGGTCGTCCTACGCTGCCGATTCTCGGTAACCTGTTGCTGCAGGTGGCTGACGGTACGCTTTCGCTGACCGGTACCGATCTTGAAATGGAAATGGTGGCGCGCGTTGCGTTGATTCAGCCGCATGAGCCTGGCGCGACCACTGTCCCGGCACGCAAATTCTTTGATATTTGCCGTGGCCTGCCGGAAGGCGCTGAAATCGCCGTTCAACTGGAAGGCGATCGCATGCTGGTGCGCTCTGGTCGCAGCCGATTTTCGCTTTCCACCCTGCCTGCCGCCGACTTCCCGAATCTGGACGACTGGCAAAGCGAGGTCGAATTCACGTTGCCGCAGGCGACGATGAAACGTCTGATTGAGGCCACGCAATTCTCCATGGCGCATCAGGATGTGCGTTACTATTTAAACGGTATGCTGTTCGAAACGGAAGGTGAAGAGCTGCGTACGGTGGCGACCGATGGTCACCGTCTGGCGGTCTGCTCCATGCCGATCGGCCAGTCGCTGCCGAGTCATTCAGTGATTGTGCCGCGTAAAGGCGTGATTGAACTGATGCGTATGCTCGATGGCGGCGAAAACCCGCTGCATGTGCAGATCGGCAGCAACAACATCCGCGCTCATGTGGGCGACTTTATCTTTACGTCCAAGCTGGTGGATGGCCGCTTCCCGGACTACCGTCGCGTGTTGCCGAAAAATCCGGATAAACATCTGGAAGCCGGCTGCGATATTCTTAAGCAGGCGTTTGCCCGTGCGGCGATCCTCTCGAACGAAAAGTTCCGCGGCGTGCGCCTGTATGTGAGTGAAAACCAGCTCAAAATTACCGCCAATAACCCGGAACAGGAAGAAGCAGAAGAAATTCTGGATGTGACTTATCCGGGAACGGAAATGGAGATCGGCTTTAACGTCAGCTACGTGCTGGATGTGCTGAATGCGCTGAAGTGTGAAACCGTGCGCATTATGCTGACCGACTCCGTCTCCAGCGTACAGATTGAAGATGCCGCATCACAAAGCGCGGCATACGTCGTCATGCCTATGAGACTTTAGTGAAAAATATCGGGCTATCTTGCTTGCCATTATCAACCTGGGCTGTGCTCGCCCCTGTCACGTACTTCGTGTACGCTTCAGGGTTTGTGCGCAGTCCGCGTTGAAACTGGCTGCGCCGATTACGCCCTGGCCCGAAGAAACCCTGATATGTCACTGACGCGCCTTTTAATCAAAGACTTCCGCAATATCGAAAGCGCGGATCTCGCTTTATCCCCCGGCTTTAACTTCCTGGTTGGCGCCAACGGCAGCGGCAAAACCAGCGTGCTCGAAGCCATCTATACGCTCGGCCATGGCCGGGCGTTTCGCAGTTTGCAGCCAGGCCGCGTGATTCGCCATGAACAGGACGCGTTTGTTCTGCATGGACGTTTGCAGGGCGCAGAGCGGGAAACCGCCATCGGCCTGACCAAAGACAAACAGGGCGACAGCAAAGTGCGCATCGATGGCACCGACGGTCACAAGGTCGCGGAGCTGGCGCACCTGATGCCAATGCAACTGATTACCCCCGAGGGGTTTACTTTGCTCAATGGCGGCCCCAAATACAGAAGAGCGTTCCTCGATTGGGGATGCTTTCACAACGAAACCGGATTCTTTACCGCCTGGAGCAACCTGAAGCGGCTGCTGAAACAGCGTAACGCCGCGCTGCGCCAGGTGAGTCGTTACGAACAACTGCGTCCGTGGGATAAAGAACTCATTCCGCTGGCGGAACAAATCAGCACCTGGCGCGCTGCGTACAGCGCCGGTATCGCGCAGGATATGGCGGACACCTGCCAGCAGTTCCTTCCTGAATTCACGCTCTCGTTCTCTTTCCAGCGCGGCTGGGAGAAAGAGACGGAGTATGCCGAGGTGCTGGAGCGCGGTTTCGAACGCGACCGCATGTTGACTTACACCGCGCACGGTCCGCACAAAGCGGATTTTCGCATTCGCGCCGATGGCGCGCCGGTGGAAGATACCTTGTCGCGTGGGCAGCTTAAGCTGCTAATGTGCGCCTTACGTCTGGCGCAAGGCGAATACCTCACCCGCGAGAGCGGGCGGCGGTGTTTGTACCTGATAGATGATTTTGCCTCTGAACTTGATGATGCGCGTCGCGGGCTGCTGGCCAGCCGCTTAAAAGCGACGCAATCGCAGGTCTTCGTCAGCGCAATCAGCGCTGAACACGTTCTGGACATGTCGGATGAAAATTCGAAGATGTTTACCGTGGAAAAGGGTAAAATAACGGATTAACCCAAGATTAAATGAGCGAGAAACGTTGATGTCGAATTCTTATGACTCCTCCAGTATCAAAGTCCTGAAAGGACTCGATGCGGTGCGTAAGCGCCCGGGTATGTATATCGGCGACACGGATGACGGCACCGGTCTGCACCACATGGTATTTGAGGTGGTAGATAACGCTATCGACGAAGCGCTCGCGGGTCACTGTAAAGACATTATCGTCACGATCCATGCTGACAACTCCGTTTCCGTACAGGATGACGGGCGTGGCATCCCGACCGGTATCCATCCGGAAGAGGGCGTCTCGGCGGCGGAAGTGATCATGACCGTCCTGCACGCAGGCGGTAAATTCGATGATAACTCCTATAAAGTGTCCGGCGGTCTGCACGGCGTTGGTGTTTCCGTGGTAAACGCCCTGTCCCAGAAACTGGAACTGGTTATCCAGCGCGATAACAAAATCCACCGTCAGATTTATGAGCACGGCGTACCGCAGGCTCCGCTGGCGGTGACCGGCGACACTGACAAAACCGGTACGATGGTCCGTTTCTGGCCAAGCCTGGAAACCTTCACCAACGTCACTGAGTTCGAATACGAGATCCTGGCGAAACGTCTGCGTGAGCTGTCCTTCCTCAACTCTGGCGTCTCTATTCGCTTGAAAGACAAGCGCGACGGTAAAGAAGACCACTTCCACTATGAAGGCGGCATCAAGGCGTTCGTTGAGTATCTGAACAAAAACAAAACGCCGATTCACCCGAATATCTTCTATTTTTCTACAGAAAAAGACGGTATCGGCGTGGAAGTGGCATTGCAGTGGAACGACGGTTTCCAGGAAAACATCTACTGCTTTACCAACAATATTCCGCAGCGTGACGGCGGTACACACCTTGCGGGCTTCCGGGCGGCGATGACCCGTACCCTGAACGCCTACATGGACAAAGAAGGTTACAGCAAAAAAGCCAAAGTCAGCGCCACCGGCGACGACGCCCGTGAAGGCCTGATTGCCGTGGTGTCCGTGAAGGTGCCGGATCCGAAGTTCTCCTCCCAGACCAAAGACAAGCTGGTGTCGTCTGAGGTGAAATCGGCGGTGGAACAGCAGATGAATGAACTGCTGAGCGAATACCTGCTGGAAAATCCGTCTGACGCGAAAATCGTTGTCGGTAAGATTATCGACGCGGCGCGCGCCCGTGAAGCGGCGCGCCGCGCCCGTGAAATGACTCGCCGTAAAGGCGCGCTGGACTTAGCCGGTCTGCCGGGTAAGCTGGCGGACTGTCAGGAACGCGACCCGGCGCTGTCCGAACTGTACCTCGTGGAAGGGGACTCCGCGGGCGGCTCTGCGAAGCAGGGGCGTAACCGCAAGAACCAGGCGATTCTGCCGCTGAAGGGGAAAATCCTTAACGTCGAGAAAGCGCGTTTCGACAAGATGCTCTCTTCGCAGGAAGTGGCCACGCTTATCACCGCGCTGGGCTGCGGCATTGGTCGCGACGAGTACAACCCGGACAAACTGCGCTATCACAGCATCATCATCATGACCGATGCGGACGTCGACGGCTCGCACATCCGTACGCTGCTGTTGACCTTCTTCTACCGTCAGATGCCGGAAATCGTCGAGCGCGGGCACGTCTACATTGCTCAGCCGCCGCTGTACAAAGTGAAGAAAGGCAAGCAGGAACAGTACATTAAAGACGATGAGGCGATGGATCAGTACCAGATCTCCATCGCGCTGGACGGTGCGACGCTGCATGCCAACGCCAGCGCGCCGGCGCTGTCCGGTGAAGCGTTAGAAAAACTGGTGTCTGAGTACAATGCGACGCAAAAAATGATTGGTCGTATGGAGCGTCGTTTCCCGAAAGCACTGCTGAAAGAGCTGGTTTATCAGCCGACGCTGGTGGAAGCCGATCTTTCTGACGAGCAGAAGGTCACCCGTTGGGTGAACGCGCTGATCGCCGAGCTGAACGAGAAAGAGCAGCACGGCAGCATGTGGAAGTTCGACATTCAGCACAATGCGGAACAGAACCTCTACGAGCCGATCGTCCGGGTACGTACTCACGGCGTGGATACCGACTATCCGCTGGATCACGAGTTTGTGACCGGTGCGGAATACCGTCGCATCTGCACGCTGGGCGAGAAACTGCGTGGTCTGATCGAAGACGACGCATTTATCGAACGTGGCGAACGTCGTCAGCCGGTCGCCAGCTTCGAGCAGGCGCTGGACTGGTTGGTGAAAGAGTCTCGTCGTGGCCTCGCTATTCAGCGTTATAAAGGTCTGGGCGAGATGAACCCGGAACAGCTGTGGGAAACCACCATGGACCCGGAAAGCCGTCGTATGCTGCGCGTTACCGTGAAAGATGCGATTGCCGCCGACCAGCTGTTTACCACGCTGATGGGCGATGCCGTCGAACCGCGTCGCGCCTTTATCGAAGAAAACGCCCTGAAAGCGGCGAACATCGATATTTAATCGGACCACAAAAGGGGAAATCCGTTTCCCCTTTCAATCCTCCTTTTGATAGCTGTTTTTTGAGCGGAATCGCGTTAGCATGAGTCAGGACTCATTTAATGCGGGGAATTCATGGCTATCAAACTCATTGCTATCGATATGGATGGCACCCTTCTGCTGCCCGATCACACCATTTCGCCTGCGGTAAAAAACGCGATTGCCGCTGCCCGGGAAAAGGGGGTCAACGTAGTGTTAACCACCGGTCGTCCCTATGCTGGTGTGCACAGCTACCTGAAAGAACTCCATATGGAACAGCCTGGCGACTACTGCATCACGTATAATGGCGCGCTGGTGCAGAAAGCAGGCGATGGCAGTACCGTTGCGCAAACAGCGCTAAGCTACGACGATTACCGTTACCTGGAAAAACTCTCCCGCGAAGTGGGTTCACACTTTCACGCCCTGGATCGCAACACGTTATATACCGCCAACCGTGACATAAGTTATTACACCGTGCATGAGTCCTACGTTGCGACCATTCCGCTGGTGTTCTGTGAAGCGGAAAAAATGGACCCGGCAACCCAGTTCCTGAAAGTGATGATGATTGACGAGCCCGCGATCCTCGATAAAGCCATTTCCCGCATTCCGGCAGAAGTGAAAGAGAAGTACACGGTACTGAAAAGTGCGCCGTACTTCCTCGAAATCCTGGATAAACGCGTCAATAAAGGCACCGGCGTGAAGTCGCTGGCCGATGCGCTGGAGATCAAGCCGGAAGAGATTATGGCGATTGGCGATCAGGAAAATGATATCGCCATGATTGAATACGCTGGTATGGGCGTGGCGATGGACAACGCTATACCGTCGGTGAAAGAGATCGCCAACTTTGTCACCAAATCCAATCTGGAAGACGGCGTGGCATACGCAATCGAAAAGTTTGTGCTGAATTAATGCCTGATCGTTAACACGCGAGCCGTTATTCGGCAAACAACCCCACCCGCATTTATTGCGGGTTTTTTTATGTCTTTCGTTTCTCTCTCATAACATTTTTATTACCGATTGTCGTTTTTGTGATCTAAATTGTAGTACAACACAATAGTGTTGTACTACAGTGCGCGCATTGCAATGACGAATGACGTCACGTTAGTACTACAAAATTGAGGCGAATTTCAGCGGTAACGGTAAAGTAGAGCGGTACATTCAGAGCAGAAGGACTTTTCATGACTCTCAATAAAACCGATCGCATCGTTATCACGCTGGGCAAACAGATTGTTAGCGGTAAGTACGTACCTGGTTCAGCGCTTCCGGCAGAAGCGGAGCTGTGTGAGGAATTTGAAACCTCACGCAACATCATTCGCGAAGTGTTCCGTTCGCTGATGGCGAAACGCCTTATTGAAATGAAGCGTTATCGCGGGGCGTTTGTTACGCCACGTAATCAGTGGAATTACCTTGATACTGACGTCCTGCAATGGGTACTGGAAAACGACTACGACCCGCGCCTGATTAGCGCAATGAGTGAAGTGCGTAACCTGGTCGAACCGGCTATAGCACGCTGGGCAGCGGAACGCGCGACCTCAAGCGATCTGGCGGAAATCGAGTCGGCGCTCAATGACATGATCGCCAACAACCAGGATCGGGATGCCTTCAATGAAGCGGATATTCGCTACCACGAGGCGGTGTTGCAGTCGGTACATAACCCGGTTTTACAGCAGCTTAGCGTGGCGATTAGCTCGCTACAGCGGGCAGTTTTTGAACGGACCTGGATGGGCGATGAGGCCAACATGCCAAAAACGCTCCAGGAACATAAGGCGCTATTCGATGCAATACGGCATCAGGATAGCGATGCGGCAGAGCAGGCGGCCTTAACCATGATCGCCAGCTCGACACGAAGGCTCAAGGAAATCACATGACAGCACGCTACATCGCAATTGACTGGGGATCGACCAATCTGCGCGCCTGGCTATATCAGGGCGAGCAGTGCCTGGAGAGCAGGCAATCCGAAGCGGGCGTAACGCGTCTGAACGGTAAATCCCCGGAGGCGGTGTTAGCAGAAGTGACCGATGCCTGGCGCGACGGCGCTACGCCGATAGTGATGGCGGGAATGATCGGCAGTAACGTGGGCTGGAAAATCGCCCCTTATTTACCGGTTCCCGCCAGTTTCTCGGCCATTGGCGAGCATGTAACGTCTGTTGGCGACAATATCTGGATTATTCCCGGGCTTAGCGTTTCGCGCGAGGATAATCATAACGTGATGCGTGGCGAAGAAACCCAACTGCTGGGCGCCCGTACGCTCTCTCCTTCCGCTGTCTATGTCATGCCCGGAACCCACTGCAAATGGGTGCAGACCGATGCTGAGCAAATCCACGATTTTCGCACTGTGATGACAGGAGAACTGCATCACCTGCTGCTGCGTCATTCGCTGGTGGGCGCAGGTTTGCCTGATCAGGTTCCGTCTCCGGAGGCGTTCGCCGCCGGTCTGGAGCGCGGTCTCACCTCGCCTGACGTTCTGCCAAAACTCTTTGAAGTTCGCGCTTCCCACGTGCTGGGAAGCCTGCCGCGAGAGCAGGTCAGCGAATTTTTATCCGGCCTGCTGATTGGCGCGGAAGTCGCCAGTATGGGCGATTTTATCCCAGGCGAGCAGGCCATCACCCTTGTTGCTGGCTCATCGCTGACCGCGCGCTATCAGCAGGCATTTCACGCTGTCGGGCGCGAGGTGGCGACGGTAGCCGGCGATACGGCATTTCAGGCAGGCATAAGGAGCATCGCACATGCAGTGGCAAACTGACCTTCCGCTAATCGCAATTCTACGCGGCATTACGCCCGACGAAGCGCTGGCACACGTCGGCGCGGTCATCGACGCCGGTTTCGATGCGGTTGAAATTCCGCTTAACTCTCCGCAATGGGAAAAAAGCATTCCGACAGTCGTCGATGCGTTTAGTAACAGGGCGCTGATCGGGGCCGGAACGGTACTTAAACCCGAACAGGTAGACCAGCTCGCACAGTGGGGATGCAGGCTGATTGTTACGCCAAATATCAACCCAGACGTGATTCGCCGCGCGGTGGGCTACGGCATGACCGTCTGCCCGGGATGCGCTACGGCCACAGAAGCCTTTACCGCTCTCGATGCGGGCGCGCAGTCTCTCAAAATTTTCCCGTCGTCGGCCTTTGGCCCGGATTACATCAAAGCGCTGAAAGCGGTCTTACCCCCCAGCGTGCCGGTCTTTGCCGTGGGCGGCGTAACGCCGGAAAACCTGGCGCAGTGGATAAACGCAGGCTGTGTGGGGGCGGGGCTGGGCAGCGATCTCTATCGTGCGGGTCAGTCAGTGGAACGAACCGCGCAGCAGGCGGCAGCATTTGTTAAAGCGTATCGAGAGGCAGTGAAATGAAGATAACGAAAATCACCACGTACCGTTTACCTCCGCGGTGGATGTTCCTGAAAATCGAAACCGATGAAGGCGTAGTTGGCTGGGGCGAACCGGTCATTGAAGGACGCGCGCGCACGGTGGAAGCGGCAGTCCATGAATTTGGCGATTACCTGATTGGTCAGGATCCAGCGCGTATCAACGATTTGTGGCAGGTCATGTACCGGGCCGGGTTTTACCGCGGCGGCCCGATCATGATGAGCGCCATCGCCGGTATTGACCAGGCGTTATGGGATATCAAAGGGAAAGTGCTGAACGCGCCGGTATGGCAACTGATGGGCGGTCTGGTGCGGGATAAAATCAAAGCCTACAGCTGGGTCGGCGGCGACCGTCCTGCAGAGGTGATTGATGGCATCAATAAGCTGCGTGGGATTGGTTTTGACACCTTCAAACTCAATGGCTGCGAAGAGCTGGGCGTTATCGACAATTCTCGGGCGATAGACCGCGCCGTCAATACCGTGGCGCAAATCCGTGAAGCCTTTGGCAGCGAAATTGAGTTTGGCCTGGACTTCCACGGGCGCGTCAGCGCGCCGATGGCAAAAGTGCTAATTAAAGAGCTGGAGCCGTATCGCCCGCTGTTTATTGAGGAGCCGGTACTGGCCGAGCAGGCGGAATACTATCCGAAACTGGCAGAACAGACGCACATTCCGATCGCGGCGGGTGAACGTATGTTCTCGCGCTTTGAGTTCAAACGCGTGCTGGAAGCCGGCGGCATTGCGATATTACAGCCCGATCTCTCCCACGCGGGCGGCATCACTGAATGCTACAAGATTGCCGGGATGGCGGAAGCGTACGATGTGGCCCTGGCGCCGCACTGCCCGCTTGGACCCATCGCACTGGCGGCCTGTCTGCATGTGGATTTTGTCTCCCGCAACGCGGTGTTCCAGGAGCAAAGCATGGGTATTCACTACAACCAGGGCGCGGAGCTGCTCGACTTTGTGAAGAATAAAGAAGACTTCAACATGGAAGGCGGTTTCTTCAGGCCATTAATGAAACCGGGTCTGGGCGTAGAAATTGATGAAGCGAAGGTCATCGAGCTGAGCAAAAATGCGCCGGACTGGCGTAATCCTTTATGGCGTCATGAAGACGGCAGCGTAGCGGAGTGGTAATACGCGCCATACTTCGCGCATTCCGGTTACGTTTTTAATTAAAAAAATTAAACACACCCTCTGTAAATTACAGGGCATGGTGAGCGGCTTCGCTATGCCCAAAATCTGGAGACAGATTGCGATGGATATTCCAGTTACTGCTGCAAAAACCGGGCGTCGTCGTTATGTGACGCTGATTATGATCTTTATTACCGTGGTGATTTGCTATGTTGACCGTGCCAACCTTGCCGTGGCTTCAGCGCATATCCAGGAGGAGTTTGGCATCAGCAAAGCGGAAATGGGCTATGTTTTCTCGGCGTTTGCCTGGCTGTATACGCTGTGCCAAATCCCCGGCGGCTGGTTCCTTGACCGCGTGGGGTCGCGCCTGACTTACTTTATTGCCATTCTCGGCTGGTCGGTGGCGACCCTGTTCCAGGGATTCGCGACCGGATTGCTGTCGCTGATTGGCCTGCGTGCGATTACCGGGATTTTCGAAGCGCCCGCTTTCCCTACCAACAACCGGATGGTGACCAGTTGGTTCCCGGAGCATGAACGCGCTTCCGCTGTGGGTTTTTACACCTCAGGGCAGTTTGTCGGCCTGGCATTCCTCACTCCACTCCTTATCTGGATCCAGGAGCTGCTAAGCTGGCACTGGGTGTTTATCGTCACTGGCGGGATTGGCATTATCTGGTCGCTGATCTGGTTTAAGGTCTACCAGCCGCCGCGCCTGACCAAAAGTATCAGCAAAGCGGAACTGGACTATATTCGTGACGGCGGCGGCCTGGTGGACGGCGACGCGCCGGTGAAGAAAGAGGCGCGCCAGCCGCTGAGCAAAGCCGACTGGAAATTGGTGTTTCACCGCAAGCTGGTGGGCGTCTATCTGGGGCAGTTTGCGGTAACCTCGACGCTGTGGTTCTTTTTGACCTGGTTTCCGAACTACCTGACGCAGGAAAAAGGCATCACTGCCCTGAAAGCCGGTTTTATGACGACGGTGCCTTTCCTCGCCGCGTTCTTCGGTGTCCTGCTTTCCGGCTGGCTGGCAGACAAACTGGTGAAAAAAGGCTTCTCCCTCGGCGTGGCGCGTAAAACGCCGATTATCTGCGGCCTGTTAATCTCAACCTGTATTATGGGGGCGAACTACACCAACGATCCGGTCTGGATTATGACTCTGATGGCGCTGGCCTTCTTTGGCAATGGGTTTGCCTCTATCACCTGGTCGCTGGTTTCATCGCTTGCCCCGATGCGACTGATCGGCCTGACCGGCGGCGTTTTTAACTTTGTCGGTGGGCTCGGCGGGATCACCGTACCGCTGGTTATTGGTTACCTGGCGCAGGATTACGGCTTTGGCCCGGCGCTGGTCTATATTTCAGCCGTTGCCCTGGTGGGCGCCCTTTCTTATATCCTGCTGGTGGGGGATGTAAAACGCGTCGGTTAAGGCGTGTTTACCAGCCTGCCAGCGTTAACGGTGGGCTGGTCATCCTGCGTTACGGGAATATGCGCCACGCCGCTTTGCATGATCCACCTACGGGTCATCGCCGAGGTTAATACCCGACTCTTCAGGATTTTGCCATACAGCTTAAGGCGTAATTTGCGGGTCGCTTTTCGGTAAGCGCTATTTTTGTCCGCTGTTTCCTGCCCGAAAATACCGTGAAGGATCTCCGCGCTGTCCAGCGCATAGCTGATGCCTTCCAGTGAGCTGGCGCTGATAAATCCTGCCGCTTCGCCAATCAGAAAGGCATTCTCTTTACCGCAGACGAAGTCCGCCCAGCGCGACGGGAACAGAACCGTGCATTTCTCGCTTTTTACCGGTTTGCCGAAGCGGAACTGAAATGCTTCCATCCTGGCTTTTAATGCTTCAAATCGGGCTTGTCCGTCCTTCATCGGATACGCCCCGCCAAAGATAAAATAGCCATCCTTACTGATGCTCCAGGAATAACAGTCCGTTGCGGCGTTATCGAAAATACAGGAATAAAACGGCACCGGATGGCTTTCCGCAAACCACTGCTGGATAGCGACGTATTTGCGAATCCGATGTTGTGGATAAAGAACACGGCGTACCAGTGAGTTTGCGCCATCGGCACCGACCAGATAGCGGGCGCTAATCTGCTGCTCCCAGCCGTCGGCGCGAAAAATAACGTGCCATTTGCCCTCTTCCCGCCAGACTTTACGGCACAGGCTGTCGTGGTAAACCTGCACATCGTCAGGGATCAGCGACTTCATCCATAAATCAAAGGCATGGCGATTAATGTTGATGTAACTGCGCGGGTAGTTACGCGTGAGGGCTGCGTCAACGTCTACCGTTCTAACGCTGAATATTTGCGGATTAGCGATCACGTCCACAGGGAGCGTCATTCCGTCGCGAATAAATGAACGTTGTGCATCTGGCGCCAGCAGGCCGCCGCAAGGTTTAGTAAAGCCTTCGTTTCCGCACTGACGCTTTTTATCCAGCGCGATGACCCGCATCTTACCGCTTAACTTACGCGCCAGGGCTGCGCCCGCCGGGCCAAGGCCAATAATCGCAACGTCGAAATGTTCCATCTTTCTGTCCGCAAAAATAAAGATGACGCTACGCTAAAGCCTGAAAGTGAAGTCCTTGTGAAGTATGATGAGCAAAATCGTTTTGCAACGGGCTAACTCATGAAGCAAGTCACCTTTACGCCGCGTCATCATCAGCTGACCAATATCAATACCTGGACGCCGGACAGCAGCTGGCTGGTTTTTGATGTTCGCCCGTCCGGCGCGTCGTTTACGGGAGATACCATTGAGCGGGTCAATATACATACCGCTGAGCGGGAGGTGATTTACCGTGCCGATCGGGGGGCGCACGTTGGCGTCGTGACCGTTCATCCGCAGGTTGAAAAATATGTGTTCATTCACGGACCGGAGCATCCGGATGCGCACTGGCAGTACGATTTTCATCACCGTCGCGGAGTCATCGCTGAAGCGGGAAGCGTGTCGACTCTTGATGCGATGGACATCACCGCGCCCTGGACGCCTGGCGCGTTGCGTGGCGGCAGTCATGTCCATGTGTTTAGCCCGAACGGGACATTTGTCAGCTTTACCTATAACGATCATGTGCTTCATGAGCGCGACCTGGCGCTGGATTTACGCAACGTTGGCGTCGCGACGCCGTATGGTCCGGTTACTGTTTCCGCAGAGCATCCCCGTGAGTACAGCGGCAGCCACTGGTGTGTACTGGTCAGTCAGACCACGCCTTCGCCACAGCCGGGTAGCGATGAAATCAACCGCGCCTACGAAGAAGGCTGGGTGGGCAACGCTGCGCTGGCGTTTATTGGCGACACGCTTTCCGTGACGGGCGAAAAGGTGCCGGAACTGTTTCTGGTCGATCTCCCTCAGGATGAGGCGGGCTGGAAAACCCCCGGCGACGCGCCGCTGGAAGGAACGGCGTCAACCTTGCCCGCGCCGCCGCGCGGCGTGAATCAGCGTCGCCTGACGTTCACCCACTCGCGTCGTTTCCCGGGGCTGGTCAACGTGCCGCGCCACTGGGTACGTAGCAATCCACAGGGAAGCGAAATTGCCTTTTTGATGCGCGATGATAAAGGGATTGTGCAGCTCTGGCTTATTCCGGCGCAGGGTGGCGAACCGCGGCAGTTGACGCGCCATGCTACGGGCATACAGTCTGCGTTTAACTGGCATCCGTCGGGAAAATGGCTGGGATTTGTGCTGGATAACCGCATCGCCTGCTGCGATGCGCAAAACGGGGTGACGACGTTTCTGACCCAGCAACACGGGAATCCGCCGTCTGCGGATGCCGTCGTGTTCTCGCCGGATGGCAAGTGGGTGGCATGGATGGAAGACGTTGACGGTTTCCGGCAGCTTTGGGTGACAGAAACCAGTCTGTAATTATTGTACGGGCATTCTGGCTGGCGGGATCACGGCATTGGTGGCCTGAGTGCTCTCCTCGCTTTTTTCAACGCGCGACCTGACCGAGCTGTCTTTGCGGAACAAATCCCACGGCAAAAGAATCGTGTCCATTACCGCGGTAAAAGGCATATCCAGAACCGCCAGCGATTTGGTGCCCCAGTTGGTTTCATCGTCGCCAATCATCGCGGCGCTGGCGCGCGTGCCTGGGTAAGTTCCCTCTTTACCGCCAGTATGTGACATTACGCTGGAGCAACCGCTCAGTATAACCATCCCACTGCACATCATCAGCGTTAACAACACATTTCTTATCATGATTTATTCATCTATTGATTATGGGTGTTTGCATGATGAGTTATAGCTGTCCCTTGCCAGAAAAACATCCTCATCATGTCGCTCTGTGGCGGTTATCGCACTTTACCATTACGTGCCTTACCCACCCAGTCTATGCAATAGACACCAAACTGCAAAAAAAAGTCCGCCGGACGCGCTTGAAAAGTTCGCAATCAGACCCATTTTGATGTTGTAGACGAATGAAGGACACGCCTGATGGGTGTTCTGACTACCAGACCTGTCCATGATGGAAGGTCATATATTCTCGCTGATTTCAGGAGCTATTGATTATGCGTAACTTTGATTTATCCCCGCTGTACCGTTCTGCAATTGGTTTTGACCGCCTGTTTAACCTGCTAGAGAACAACCAGAGCCAGAGCAATGGCGGCTACCCTCCGTATAACGTTGAGCTGGTAGACGAAAACCACTACCGCATTGCGATTGCCGTTGCCGGTTTCGCAGAAAGCGAACTGGAAATTACCGCGCAGGATAACCTGCTGGTGGTGAAAGGCGCTCACGCGGATGAGCAAAAAGAACGTACTTACCTTTACCAGGGCATTGCGGAACGCAACTTTGAGCGCAAGTTCCAGTTAGCCGAGAACATTCATGTTCGTGGCGCGAATCTGGTAAACGGACTGCTGTATATCGAGCTTGAGCGCGTGATTCCGGAAGCGAACAAACCGCGCCGTATCGAGATCAACTAATTCCGCGGGCCGCGCTGCGCGGCCTGTTAAACAGTGCTTGCCGTCAGGGAGCACAGGCGAATCTGCGGATTCGCAAGCTTAACTCGCTTCTTAGAAGGAGAAACAACGATGCGTAACTACGATTTATCCCCTCTGCTGCGTCAATGGATCGGTTTCGACAAACTGGCCAGCGCGTTGCAAAATGCCGGTGAAAGCCAGAGCTTCCCGCCCTATAACATCGAAAAAAGCGACGATAACCACTACCGCATTACCCTTGCGCTGGCCGGTTTTCGTCAGGAAGATCTGGACATTCAACTGGAAGGCACACGGTTAACGGTAAAAGGCACCCCCGTACAGCCTGAAAAAGAGACCAAATGGTTACATCAGGGGCTGGTCAGCCAGGCGTTCAGCCTGAGCTTCACCCTGGCTGAAAATATGGAAGTCTCCGGCGCCACTTTCGTTAACGGGTTGCTGCATATCGATTTAACCCGCAATGTGCCGGAAACCCTTGCTCCGCAACGTATCGCCATTAGCGAACGTCCCGCGTTAAACAGCTAATAAAATAGCTCCTTGCCATTGCCCCGCCAGAAATGACGGGGCTTTTTTGTGTGAAGCGTACAACACGCCCGTCTTAAGCGCCTTTCCGGTTTTTTGTAACATCATAATGTGCGCCAGTCTGCATATATGCCTGAACGATTCAGTCATAATCCTTATAAATTCAAATGTTATTCACAGGGAATAAAAATGAGTGATATAGCATTGACGGTCAGCGTTCTGGCGTTGGTGGCAGTTGTCGGATTATGGATCGGCAATATCAAGGTGCGGGGTGTCGGCTTCGGCATTGGGGGCGTGCTGTTCGGCGGGATTATCGTCGGCCACTTTGTCGACCAGGCAGGCGTGACGCTGAGCGGCGATATGCTGCACTTCATCCAGGAGTTTGGCCTGATCCTCTTTGTCTACACTATTGGCATTCAGGTGGGGCCGGGCTTCTTCGCCTCGCTGCGCGTTTCAGGCTTACGTCTCAACCTGTTTGCGATTCTGATAGTCATCATGGGCGGCCTGGTCACCGCAATCCTGCATAAAATCTTCGCTATCCCGCTGCCGGTGGTGCTGGGGATATTTTCTGGCGCGGTGACCAATACCCCGGCGCTGGGGGCAGGGCAGCAAATTCTGCGCGATCTGGGTACGCCCATGGAGGTGGTGGATCAGATGGGGATGAGCTACGCGATGGCTTATCCGTTTGGTATTTGCGGCATTTTGCTGACCATGTGGCTGATGCGGCTGATTTTCCGCGTCAATGTCGATGCGGAAGCGCGACAGCATGAATCGACGCTCACTCATGGACATTCACTGATACAGACCATCAATATCCGCGTTGAAAACCCTAACCTCAACAATATGGCGATCCAGGATGTGCCCATCCTGAACAGTGACAAAATTATCTGCTCGCGTCTGAAGCGTGAGGAGACGCTAATGGTGCCGTCGCCGACCACCGTCATTCAGATTGGCGATCTGTTGCACCTGGTTGGGCAGCCCGGCGATCTGCATAACGCCCAGCTGGTTATCGGTCAGGAAGTGGATACCTCGCTTTCAACGCGGGGCACCGATTTACGCGTTGAGCGGGTGGTGGTGACTAACGAAAAAGTGCTCGGCAAGCGCATCCGCGATCTGCATTTTAAGGAACGTTACGATGTGGTGATCTCCCGACTCAACCGCGCAGGCGTTGAGCTGGTCGCCAGTAGCGATGCCAGCTTGCAGTTTGGCGACATTCTCAATCTGGTGGGCCGTCCAGCCTCGATCGATGCCGTGGCCAATGTCGTTGGAAACGCCCAGCAGAAGCTGCAGCAGGTACAGATGTTGCCGGTATTTATTGGTATCGGTTTGGGGGTATTGCTGGGCTCCATTCCGCTGTTCATTCCTGGCTTCCCGGTGGCCTTAAAACTGGGGCTGGCGGGTGGGCCGCTGATTATGGCGTTGATCCTCGGCCGTATCGGCAGCGTCGGTAAGCTGTACTGGTTTATGCCGCCGAGCGCCAACCTGGCGTTGCGGGAACTGGGTATTGTGCTTTTCCTGGCGGTTGTCGGCCTGAAATCAGGCGGTGACTTTATCGATACCCTGACCCAGGGCGAAGGCTTAAGCTGGATTGGCTACGGCATATTTATCACCGCGATCCCGCTGATTACCGTTGGTCTGCTGGCGCGAATTTTCGCCAAAATGAACTACCTGACGCTGTGCGGAATGCTGGCCGGTTCAATGACCGATCCGCCCGCGCTGGCGTTTGCGAATAACCTGCATGCCACCAGCGGCGCGGCGGCGCTCTCTTATGCCACGGTGTATCCGCTGGTGATGTTCCTGCGAATTATCACGCCGCAACTGCTGGCGGTGATTTTTTGGGGGTTAGGATAACGTTGGCTGCCGGATAGCGCTGTGAATTGCGCTTATCCGGCATACTCATTTTTACGTTTCAGCACTGCCGATGGCGCATAGCCAAATTTCTGTTTAAACGCCTTGCTGAAGTGAAACGAATCAAAAAAGTTGAGCCTGTCCGCCACCTGCCCGACGGTATTTCCCTCTTGCTTTAACAGCGACAACGCCAGTTCCAGCCGGGCATCCAGTACATATTCCTTCGGCGTCTTGCCGGTATAGCGTAAAAAGAGCCGACGTAGCCAGGCTTCGCTACAGGGAAGCGTTGCCGCCATATCAGCGACGCTCCAGCGCTGTTGCAAACTGGCATGGAGAGTGGCAATAAGTTTTTCAATTTGCAGACGTTGCGGATCTTTTTTACCTTCTGCGTCAATAAGACAAATCCACTGATAAATTATTTTGGTGAGAAACGCGACGGCAAGGTTATTTTTGATCGGCTCTGGCGACGTGATTAATTGTGAGACATATTCCAGTTCATTATTATAATCCTCACCCTGATAAATAACGCTTTGTTGACGAACAGGAATATCCATAACGCTGGTGGGCGTAAACTCCATCCAGTATTGTTCCCACAGCAATCCGTCACAATGATAAGACTGAATATCCGTCGGTTTTAAAAAAATGATGCAATTGCCATTAAGTGTAATTTGTTCACCGTCTTTTAAGCGTATTTTTCCGCACCCCTGAACGGTATACACAGCGACCCAGGCGTTGGCGATTAGCGGTTTTTTCTTATCGCGTGGCCAAATAACCCGATACTGTTCATCGGCGAAGGTGTGCCACAGCGATATCAATGAAATGCCGCTGGAGATCACATTTTCATTAATCAACAGCGGAATATTGTACGTCGTTTCGTTTTTTACATGCGAACTTTGCAAATTTCCATTCATTTTAATTTCTCGCCGGAGAATTATGCTCACAACCTGAACATAACAGAAAAGGATCCGTTCAGGGATATGACGTATGTACTTTAAGAAATCTGACTGCCTGAACCGGCCTGTTATTGCTCTTCCCTACACCGAGCGCGCCGGGACATAAACACTAAAAGGGCTAAGAGATGAATACGCTACAAATTTTGAGCTTTGTCGGCTTTACGCTGTTGGTGGCGGCGATCACCTGGTGGAAAGTACGCAAAACGGATACCGGTTCGCAACAGGGATATTTTCTGGCGGGGCGTTCACTCAAAGCGCCGGTTATCGCCGCGTCGTTAATGCTGACCAACCTGTCCACCGAACAGTTGGTGGGCCTTTCTGGCCAGGCGTACAAGAGCGGGATGTCGGTCATGGGATGGGAAGTGACGTCCGCTGTTACCTTAATTTTCCTCGCGCTGATCTTCCTGCCGCGTTATCTCCAGCGCGGCATCGCGACCATTCCTGATTTTCTTGAAGAGCGCTATGACAAAACGACGCGCATTATTATTGACTTCTGCTTTCTGATTGCGACTGGCGTCTGTTTTCTGCCGATCGTGTTGTATTCCGGCGCGCTGGCGTTAAACAGCCTGTTTCATATCAGCGAATCGCTGCAAATATCCCACGGCGCGGCGATCTGGCTGTTGGTTATTTTACTCGGGCTGGCGGGGATTATTTACGCGGTTATCGGCGGTCTGCGGGCAATGGCGGTGGCCGACTCTATCAACGGTATCGGTCTGGTGATTGGCGGTCTGTTAGTGCCCATATTTGGCTTAATGGCCATGGGGCAAGGCAGTTTTTTACAGGGTATTGAACAGCTCACTACCGTGCATGCGGAAAAATTAAACTCCATTGGCGGGGCGAACGATCCGTTGCCCATTGGCGCGGCGTTTACCGGCCTGATTCTGGTAAACACTTTTTACTGGTGCACAAATCAGGGCATTGTGCAGCGCACGCTGGCGTCGAAAAGCCTGGCGGAAGGGCAAAAAGGGGCGTTATTAACAGCCGTACTGAAAATGCTCGACCCGCTGGTGCTGGTATTGCCGGGATTGATTGCGTTTCACCTGTATCAGGATTTACCTAAAGCGGATATGGCGTACCCGACGCTGGTGAATAATGTGTTGCCGGTTCCGCTGGTGGGTTTTTTTGGCGCGGTATTATTTGGTGCGGTGATCAGCACCTTCAACGGTTTTCTTAATAGCGCCAGCACGTTATTCAGCATGGGCATTTATCGCCGCATCATCAACCCGCAGGCGCAACCAGACCAGCTTGTGCGCGTCGGACGTAAATTCGGCTTCTTCATCGCCATTATTTCCGTTCTGGTGGCGCCGTGGATCGCCAACGCGCCGGAAGGGCTTTACAGCTGGATGAAACAGCTTAACGGCATCTATAACGTACCGCTGGTGACGATTATTATCATGGGCTTTTTCTTCCCGCGGATTCCTGCCCTGGCGGCAAAAGTGGCGATGGCGCTGGGAATTGTCAGTTATATCACCATCAACTATCTGGTGAAGTTTGATTTTCACTTCCTCTATGTCCTGGCCTGTACCTTCTGCATCAATGTTTTCGTCATGCTCATCATCGGCGCGATCAAACCGCGCGCCACGCCGTTCAGGTTTCAGGACGCGTTTGCGGTGGACATGCAGCCGTGGAAAAACGCGAAGATCGCCTCCGTTGGCATCCTGTCCGCCATGATTGGCGTCTATTCCGGCCTCGCGCAGTTTGGTGGTTATTCTACCCGCTGGCTGACCATTCTCAGCTACGGCATAACAGCGCTGGTCATTGTTTATTTGATCTACAGCAGTTGGCAGACCCGCCGTTCTGCCGCTGCGACCTGTGTCCCTGACGCTAAGGAAAACGCATGACCCGGCCTAACTTTCTGTTCATCATGACCGACACTCAGGCAACCAATATGGTTGGGTGTTACAGCGGTAAGCCGCTGAACACGCATCATATTGACCAGTTGGCCGCCGAAGGCATCCGCTTCAATTCCGCCTTTACCTGTTCGCCGGTGTGCACGCCCGCCCGCGCGGGACTGTTTACCGGCATCTACGCCAATCAGTCCGGACCGTGGACGAACAATGTCGCGCCGGGGAAAAATATCTCCACGATGGGGCGTTATTTTAAAGACGCTGGTTATCACACCTGTTATATCGGGAAATGGCATCTTGACGGGCACGACTATTTTGGGACTGGCGAATGCCCGCCGGAATGGGACGCTGACTACTGGTACGACGGGGCGAATTACCTGGCGGAACTGAGTGAGAAAGAGATCGCCTTGTGGCGTAACGGCCTGAACAGCATAGACGATTTACAGGCCAACAACATTGATGAGACGTTTACCTGGGCGTATCGCATCAGCAACCGGGCGGTGGATTTTCTTCACCAGCCCGCCCGCGCTGACGAGCCATTTTTGATGGTTGTCTCCTACGACGAACCGCACCATCCGTTTACCTGCCCGGTTGCGTATTTGCAGAAATATCAGGATTTTTATTACGAACTGGGGGCGAAAGCGCGCGATACGCTGGCAAACAAGCCTGAACATCATCGCTTGTGGTCCCAGGCGATGCCCTCGCCGGTGGGCGAAGACGGACGCTATTACCACCCGCTCTACTTCGCCTGCAATGATTTTGTTGACGATCAGATCGGACGGGTCATTAATGCTTTAACGCCGGAGCAACGGGAAAATACCTGGGTGATCTACACGTCCGATCATGGCGAAATGATGGGCGCGCATCGGCTGATCAGTAAAGGGGCGGCGATGTACGATGACATCACGCGCATACCGCTGATCATCCGTTCGCCACAGGGCGAGCGCCGTCAGGTGGATACGCCGGTCAGCCATATCGATCTGCTGCCGACCCTGATGGCGCTGGCGGGTATGGATAAGCCGGATATTCTGCCGGGTGAAAATATTCTGGCCGCGCATTCGCCGCGCGGCGTGATGGTGGAGTTCAACCGCTACGAGATTGAACACGACAGCTTTGGCGGGTTTATTCCGGTGCGCTGCTGGGTGACGGAGGAGTACAAGCTGGTACTTAACCTGTTCACTACTGATGAACTCTATGACCGGAAAAACGATGCGGATGAGTTAAATAACCTGATCGATGACCCCGGTTTCACTGAGGTTCGCAACACGATGCACGATGCGCTACTGGATTATATGGACAAAATCCGCGATCCGTTTCGAACGTACCAGTGGAGTCTGCGCCCGTGGCGCAAAGACGCGCAGCCGCGCTGGATGGGCGCTTTCCGCCCGCGTCCTGAAGACGGTTATTCGCCGGTTGTACGTGATTACGATACCGGTTTGCCCACTCAGGGCGTGAAAGTGGAGGAGAAAAAACAGAAGTTCTGACTACAATGTTTGCTTGCCCAGCCTGCGTTTACGCCTACCCGTAGGCCGAATAAGGTGTCAGCCGCCCCGGCGCCAGGCAATATTGATGAAAAGGAGTCCTGATGAAGATTTCCCGCCTTGGAGAAGCGCCGGACTACCGCTTCTCGCTGGCAAACGAGCGTACATTTCTGGCGTGGATCCGCACCGCGCTGGGTTTTCTGGCGGCAGGCGTCGGTCTCGACCAGCTCGCGCCGGATTTCGCCACGCCGGTGATTCGTGAACTGTTGGCCCTACTGCTGTGCCTGTTTTCGGGCGGTTTGGCGATTTACGGCTATCTTCGCTGGCTGCGTAACGAAAAGGCGATGCGCCTGAAAGAAGATTTACCCTACACGCATAGCTTGCTGATTATCAGCCTGATTTTGATGGTTGTGGCGGCGATCGTCATCGCGCTGGTGCTGTATGCCGGATAGCCGGAAAGCGCGGCGGATTGCCGACCCCGGGTTACAGCCTGAACGCACATCGCTGGCCTGGTTTCGCACACTGCTGGGCTATGGCGCGTTGATGGCGCTGGCGGTCAAACACAACTGGCATCAGGCCGGATTTCTGTTCTGGGTCTCCATCGCGGTGCTGGGGGTGGTCGCGATTATCCTCTGGCGCTACACCCTGAATCGTAACCTGATGGACGTGATGCACCCGGATTTTTCGCAATCCAGAGCAGTGCGTGACAAATTTATGATCTCCCTCGCGGTGTTATCCCTCGCAATACTGTTTGCTGTTACGCACATTCGCCAACTTATTGCCTTTATCGGGAATTTCGCATGACAGGATGTCAGGTCATGGCCAAGCCGGCCAGTTCACGTTGTAACCTTGATTGTCGTTACTGTTTTTATATCGATAAACCCAGCCAGCCAGTGATGGATGACGCCACGCTCACGGCGTTTATCCAGCAACATATTGCTGCGCAGTCGGGGCCGGAGGTGCTGTTTGCCTGGCAGGGCGGCGAACCGACCCTTTGTGGCCTGGATTTTTTCCACCGCGTCGTTGCCTTACAAAAACAGTACGGCGAGGGGAAACAGATCCGCAACGCCTTCCAGACAAATGGCATAGTACTTAATGACGACTGGTGTCGTTTTCTGCATGACAACGGCTGGCTGGTTGGACTGTCGCTGGATGGTCCGGCGGCGCTGCACGACGCGTATCGCGTGAGCCGAAGCGGGCGCCCAACCCATCATAACGTCATCAACGCACTGGAGAAGCTTGTCGCGCATCGCGTCGCGTTCAACCTGTTGGTGGTGGTCAATCGGCTCAACAGCCAGCAGCCAGAGGAAATGTATCGCTATCTTCGTCAGCTCGGCACGCCGTTTTTGCAGTTTATTCCGTTGGTGGAATATGACGAAACCGGCGCGTTGAGCGCAGAGTCCGTCGAGCCGCGGGCGTGGGGGGATTTTTTGAGCCGCGTGTTTGACCTCTGGGTGCGGGAAGATATTGGCCGCGTCTATATCCAGCTTTTCGATTCGACGCTGGGCGTATGGTGCGGCTACCCGTCACAGATGTGTGCGTTAAGTAAAACCTGCGGTCATGCGTTTGCGCTGGAGGCGAATGGCGATCTGTATCAGTGCGACCATTACGTTTATCCGCAGTATCTGTTAGGTAATATTCATCACACGTTATTGAAAGTCATCAATGAGATGCCGCAGGTGGAGGCATTTGGTCGCAGTAAAAACACCACCCTGACCGCAACCTGTCAGCGCTGCGTCTGGCTAAAATTCTGCCATGGCGACTGCCCTAAACATCGGGATGCCTCAGGAAAAAGCCCGCTGTGCGCGGGCTACAGAGCCTTTTTTTCCCATACTGCGCCATATATGCGGGTGATGCGCGACCTCATTAAAAGGCATCGCTCACCGATGGAACTGATGGCGATGCTGCGCTAAGTGGCGGCAGACCGGTTACGCACTGCGCCATCCGGCCTGTTTCAACAGGAAACTAACGCCCTTTCGCAAGGTATTGCGCCATTTCCGCTTCCGGCACCATGCCGCCGCCGGTTGCCCAGACCACATGCGTCGCGCTGGCGAGCTGAGACGGCGTAAAACGGTGCATTCGCGAGTAGTCCGCCGAGGCGCAAACGCGTTGCGGCCCGGCCATACCCGCCAGTGCTGACGGTTCCAGACGGATATTTTCTTCCTGCGCCAGCCAGCCCAGCATGTCGTACATGGTCTGATCGTCGAGGGTATATAGCCCGTCCAGCAGGCGCTCCATGGCCCGGCCAACAAATCCTGAGGCGCGTCCCACGGCCAGCCCGTCAGCGGCGGTCACGTTATCAATCCCAATGTCCTGCACCGAGAGCGCGTCATGCAGGCCGGTATACACGCCGAGCAGCATACACGGCGAATGGGTTGGTTCGGCGAAAAAGCAGTGAACATGGTCGCCGAAGGCCAGTTTAAGACCAAACGCCACCCCGCCAGGACCGCCGCCCACGCCGCACGGCAGATAGACAAACAGCGGATGCGCGGCGTCCACCACCCGCCCCTGTTTTTCAAACTGCGCCTTCAGACGCTGCCCGGCCACCGCATAGCCTAAAAACAACGTGCGCGAGTTTTCATCGTCGATAAAGAAGCAGTTCGGGTCGGCCTCCGCCGCCTTGCGCCCCTGCTCCACCGCCACGCCGTAATCCTCTTCATACTCAACCACGGTAACGCCGTGGCTGCGCAGTTTAGCCTTTTTCCACGCGCGGGCGTCAGCGGACATATGCACGGTGACCTTAAAGCCGATGCGGGCGCTCATAATACCGATCGACAGCCCGAGATTGCCTGTTGAACCTACCGCAATACTGTACTGGCTGAAAAAGGCTTTGAACTCCGGACTGAGAAGCGCGCTGTAATCATCTTCGGTGGTCAACAGACCGGCTTCCAGCGCCAGTTTCTCTGCGTGAGCCAGCACTTCATAAATGCCGCCACGGGCTTTAATGGAGCCGGAGATTGGCAGATGACTGTCTTTTTTGAGCAGGATTTCGCCGCTGATGGCCTGTCCATACTCTTTTTCCAGCCGTTGTTGCATTGCCGGAATCGCCACCACGTCAGATTCAATAATCCCGCCGCTAACAGCGGTTTCCGGAAAGGCTTTCGCGAGATACGGCGCAAAGCGGGCCAGCCGGGCGTGCGCACCTTTTACGTCGGCTTCCGTTAACCCCACATAGGGTAAACCTTCTGCAAGAGAGGTCGTGGCAGGGTTAAACCAGGTGGTTTCTTTCAGCGCCACCAGATCCTCTACCAGGGGATAACGGGTCATGAGTTGTTGAATGTTTTCCATAGTACGTCTCTTTGCATTCAGATGATAAAGGAAAGCAGGAATGTGCAGGCCAGCGCAATGACCGAGGCGATAAATGTCGCGGTCGTATAATATTTGAACGTTTCATTCAGCGTTGCGCCACAATACTGCTTCACCAGCCAGAAGAGGGAATCGGTCACGATCGTGCAGCCAATGGCGCCGGAACCGATGGCAATGGCGATGATCTCAGGACTTACGTTGGGATAGAGCGGCAGCATCGGGGCGACAATCGCCGTTGCCCCCATCATCGCGACGGTGGCGGAACCGACCGCGGCATGAAGAATCAACGCCACCAGCCAGGCCAGCAGGATCGGATGCATATCCATGTTCGAGAGGATCACCGCCAGCGTATCCGCCAGTCCGCTACTTTTAAGGATCGCGTTAAACGCGCCGCCAGCACCGATAATCAGCAGGATATTGGCAATCGAACCGAAGCCGTTTTCGGTGTGGGTCAACATCGTGCCCATGCTCATCTGCTGGCGCAGGCCAAGAATGTAATAAGCCACAAAGACGGCGATGAACATGGCGGTAATTGGGTTGCCGATAAACTCCAGCAGCGTATACAACGTGCTGCCTTTGGCCATGTTTAACTCTGCGACGGTTTTCAGCAGCATCAGGCCAATGGGCAGCAGCACGGTAAACAGCGTTGCGCCTAAAGACGGCAGCGTACTTTCTTCGCGCACCTTAAGGTCGGAAAACTCGGCCGGTACTGCCTTAAACGGCAGGCGGTTGCCGAGAAACTTCAGGAACAGCGGCCCGCCAACCAGCGACGCCATCAACCCTACCAGCAGGCCGTAAACGATCACCGAACCGATATCTGCGCCCAGTTTATTCGCCACAAACAGGGCGGCCGGGTGCGGCGGCACCACGCAGTGGACGGCCATCAGCGCGGTACAAAGCGGAATGGCGAGCTTAAGCAGCGAGGTATTGGTTTTCTTCGCAATAGAGAACGCCAGCGGAATGAGCAGCACCACGCCCACTTCCACAAACAGGGTGATCCCGCAGATCAGCCCCACCAGCACCATAATGACGTCGGCGGAGAGCCAGCGGCAACGCTGGAGCGTCAACCCGATGCGTTCCGCCGCGCCGGAAACTTCCATCATTTTGCCAAGAATGGTGCCAAGCCCGATAACTGCGGCGAGGAAGCCCAGCGTACCGCCGATCCCGCTTTCAACGGCATTGACCATGTCCAGCGGTCCCATGCCCATCATGGTTCCCACGAAGAAGCTGGCGAGCAACAGCGCCAGAAACGGGTGGAATTTGAATTTCACGATGGTCAATACAATTAACACGATGCTTACCAGCAGCGTGCTCACAACCCAGATTTGAGAGTGCATATCTCACCTTGCCCTGTGATTTACCTGCTTCCATTGGACGAAAAAACAGCACGCGCTGACAAACGATATAAATACGCTTTCACATGAACCAGATTGAACCAAACAGGTGATATATGTCGAAAAAAGAGGCGTAATTGCGATCTGATTCACTGTAGTTCATCTTAGTGCTGAATTTTTGCGCGCGATTTTTTACACTTTGTCAGGGATTGTTTTTACTGAGGCATCGATGGAACCTGTTCGCGACGTACGCAACCAGCTACTGAACGGCTGGCAGCTCTCTAAACTCTACACTTTCGAAGTGGCGGCCCGGCATCAGTCGTTTGCCCTGGCGGCCGACGAACTCTCGCTCACGCCGAGCGCCATCAGCCATCGCATTAACCAACTGGAAGAGGAACTGGGGATTCAGCTGTTCGTGCGGTCGCACCGTAAGGTTGAGCTGACCCATGAAGGCAAGCGGGTATTCTGGGCGCTGAAGTCATCACTGGATACGCTGAACCAGGAAATACTCGATATTAAGAATCAGGAACTGTCCGGGACCCTTACCGTCTATTCGCGACCATCCATTGCGCAATGCTGGCTGGTGCCCGCGCTGGGCGACTTTACCCGACGTTATCCCTCCATTTCCCTAACGATCCTGACTGGAAACGACAACGTCAATTTACAGCGGGCCGGGGTTGACCTGGCGATCTACTTCGACGACGCGCCGTCTGCACAGTTGGCGCACCATTTTTTAATGGATGAGGCCATTCTGCCGGTCTGCAGCCCGGACTATGCGCGCCGTTTCGCGTTGGAGGGACGGCTGGCAAATCTGCGTCACTGTACGCTGCTGCACGATCGTCAGGCGTGGAGCAACGATTCGGGAACCGACGAGTGGTACAGCTGGGCGCAGCATTTTGAGGTGAATTTGCCGCAATCGTCAGGGATTGGCTTCGATCGTTCGGATTTAGCGGTGATTGCCGCAATGAATCATATTGGCGTGGCGATGGGGCGTAAGCGGCTGGTGCAGAAACGTCTGGAGAGTGGTGAGCTGGTCGCCCCATTCGGTGAAATGGCCTTAACCTGTCATCAACATTATTACATGACAACGCTGCCCGGCAGGCAGTGGCCGAAAATCGAGGCGTTTATCGGCTGGTTACACGAACAGGCCGGACGCTAAGCCCGGCCTGCCAGGGTTAAATGGCCTGTCCCTGATGCGACAGGCGGGACGCCAGCGGCAACCAGCAAAGTAAAATCAGCAGTCCCATCAAAGACATTAACAGACCGAGACTGCCCTGGCCGGTTTGCGGCAGCATCGCCGAAAGCCAGGCCAGCACGCCGGAGCCGATATTTTGCAGGCCGCCGACCAGCGCGCCCGCCGTCCCGGCGAGAAACGGAAACGGCTCCATTGCGCCGCTGGTCGCCAGCGGGAACAGCATACCTGCGCCAAAGAAAAACAGCGCAGCGGGGATCAACAGCGTCCAGACATTCATCACGCCGAACCAGCCGGGGACCCACATCATCAGTCCCGCCAGCAGACAGCTAATCACTGACTGCCACATCAGTGTGGAAAAGCGCTTATTCGGCCGACCGGCAAACCACGCGCCGAAAAACGCCGCCGGAATCGGCAGGATAAACAGAATGCTGACCACCATGCTGTTCAGGCCGAGTACGGCGCCCATCAGCACGCCGGAACAGGCTTCAAATACCGCAATCCCGGCCAGACCGCCAATCAGCATCAGCAGATAACAGTTAAACGCGCCGTTGCCGAACAGGGTTTTATAGCTGACGATAAGTCGCGTGCGTGGCGCACCCGCCGGGCGCGTTTCCGGCATCCAGCGCGCCATGCTGAAGGTGACGCCCGCGCAAAGCACCAGCAGGAAAACGTAACAGGCGCGCCAGTTCCACATTGTATCCAGCAGGCCGCCGAGCAGGGGAGCCAGCAGCGGGCTGACCAGAATCCCCATATTCAGCAGACTGTTGGCGTGGCGCAGTTGCGTGCCTTCGTACAGGTCACGCGGCAGGGTACGCGCCATCACGCCGCCGACGCCGGTACCCATCCCCTGTAGCGCGCTGGCGGCAATTAATACCGTCAGGCTATGGGTGGTTATGGCAACAAGGGTGGCGAGCATAAAAATGGACATCCCGACGAGGATCACCGGGCGACGGCCCACACGGTCAGACAGGGGACCATAGATCAGTTGCGACACGCCGTAAGTCAGAAGATAGGCCGCCATTACGCTCTGAACGGCCCCTTCCCGGACGTTCAGATCTCGCGCCATATCGGCGATGGCGGGGATATAAATGGTTTGCGCCATCTGACCGACCGCCACAAGTAGTACCAACATCAACAACAAATTGACGCTTCTCTGCCTTTTCATTTCGCTGATTACTTTTCAAAAAGAGAAAAAATAAGAATAAGGTGCTGTGCATTCCCATAAATGCGAGTGAAATCTACCACACAAAACGCAGAAGGCCAGTGAGCAGGCAGGAATGAAAAACAGCTGAACGGCAGGAAATGTAAACAAATAGCGGCAATAAATGTTGCCGGAATGCATCAGGTTACATCGCTGTCGGATAAGGCGTAAGCGCCGCCACGCGACTGTCACGCCTCACGACAGACGCAGTAAAATCGCCCCGGCGGCAATGCCTCCGGCGGCTACCAGCCGCAGTCCGGCGACTCGCTCTTTCAGCAGAAGCCAGGCGATCAGCGCGCCAAACAGAATGGAGGTTTCCCGCAGCGCGGCGACCACCGCCAGCGGCGCCTGGGTCATTGCCCACAGCGCCAGGCCATAGGAGCCCATGGTGCCGATACCGCCAAAAATCCCTTTTTTCCAGTGCTGTGCCAGATAGCGCGACGCTTCGCGACGCCGGGCAAGCATTGCCCAGCCGAGCAGACACGAACCGTTGAGGAAAAAGGTCCACAGCGTATAGCCCAGCGCGGTTTCCGACAGCCTGACGCCGGTACCGTCTACCAGCGTGTATCCGGCAATGAAACAGGCGTTAATCAGTGCGAGCACAATACCCTGCTGCGAACTGGCGCGACCGTTAAAAGCCATGCCGAGGATTGCCAGGCAGATCACCGCAATGCCCGTCCACGCCAGTGACGACAGACTGTCCCCCAGAAACAACACGCTGATAACCGCGACCAGTAACGGCGCAGTGCCGCGCATCAGCGGGTAGGTTTGGCTCATGTCCGAAACCTGATACGTCCGCGCGACCAGCACGGTGTAAATGACCTGCAGGGCGGTTGAAGCGGCTAAAAACGGGATGCTGGCGCTTGAGGGCTGCGGCGCGAAAGGCAGGAAGATTAACGCCATGATGGCGGCCGATCCGCTGACGCTGATAGCGGCATACAGCTTATCGTTTCCGGCTTTCACAATGGCGTTCCAGCTGGCATGCAGCAGTGCGGCGAACAGCAAAATACAGAAAACGGAAAGGGTCATGGCTCAGGCATCGTCAGGGAGTGTCATAAAAACGTAACATAACCAGCGGACGCACGCATCCGGGGAAAGCGCCATGTGAAAGGGGAGCGGTTGCCCGCTCCCCTTTGGTGCGACTTGAATCTGAATTACTTGTAATATTTCAGAACGGCATCAAGCAGTTGCATAACTGCAACAATGAGTTTCAGGATAAGAATGGTGATATCCACGAGGCTCATACGCGTCTCCTTATGGTAAAAGGAGCACGGTGCTGACGTGCCTTTCCGCCGCCTGTTGCCAGCACCTTCGTTGACATAACACAGTGTGCTCTCTGGGGGGGTTAAGGCGCTGACGGCACCACCCGTTTCAGCCAGGACTTCATTGCGCCGGTTAACGATGCGGCCCCACCTGACACACTGTGTACTGAGTTATTATAGATAAATACTGTATGGATGAACAGTAATTTATGGACAGATTTAATCTTCTGATCCATACTCAAAAACGTCAAAATTCGCGCCGAAATTGCGTGTTCCTCACAGAACGCGTATACTTTTGCTGTTGACATAACACAGTGTGCTTTGCGGTCACCAACCGCATTACGCTGAAAAAACCTCGCTCCGGCGGGGTTTTTTGTTTTTAGCGTTTTTTTCCCTGAAACGTGATCGTTGACGCATTTTCAAGCAGATGAAATTTTTTCCATTGTCTCGCTTAAAAAGCTGTGCTTGTATAAATCCAGTTAATGAATAAACAGACAAGGCCCCTAATGACCCCTTTCATGCTGACTGCGACCCTACTAAACACTGCGCCATCTCGCGCAGCGGTCGTCGTGCGTGTGGTGGTGGTCGTCGGCAATGCGCCGTAGGGTCCGGAACAACACACGATTCCAAAACCCCGCCGGCGCAAACCGGGCGGGGTTTTTCGTTTAGAGACCTGCCCGGCGCCCCGGCCAAGAAAAAAGGACTGGAGCATGGCAAGTTCGGGCACAACAGCAACATCCACGCGTAAGCGCTTTACCGGCGCGGAATTTATCGTTCATTTTCTGGAGCGACAGGGTATTCAGATTGTCACCGGTATTCCCGGCGGGTCGATACTCCCCGTCTACGACGCCTTAAGCCAGAGCACGCAAATTCGTCATATTCTGGCGCGTCATGAGCAAGGGGCGGGTTTTATCGCCCAGGGCATGGCGCGTACCGACGGCAAACCCGCCGTTTGTATGGCCTGTAGCGGGCCTGGCGCAACCAACCTGGTGACCGCTATCGCCGATGCGCGTCTGGACTCTATCCCGCTGGTTTGCATCACCGGCCAGGTTCCGGCGTCGATGATTGGCACCGACGCCTTCCAGGAAGTCGACACCTACGGCATTTCTATCCCCATCACAAAACACAACTATCTGGTCAGACATATCGATGAATTACCGCAGGTGATGAGCGACGCCTTTCGCCTTGCTCAGTCAGGTCGTCCTGGCCCGGTGTGGATAGACATACCTAAGGACGTCCAGACCGCAGTTTTTGAGATCGACGCGATGCCCGCTCCGGCGGAGAAAATGGCGGCGCCAGCCTTTAGCGAGCAGAGCGTGCGCGACGCGGCGGCAATGATTAACGCGGCGAAGCGTCCGGTGCTGTATCTCGGCGGCGGCGTGATTAACGCCCCCGAGCGGGTACGCCAACTGGCGGAAAAAGCGCAGTTGCCGACCACCATGACGCTGATGGCGCTGGGCATGTTGCCGAAGGCGCATCCGTTGTCGCTGGGTATGCTGGGGATGCACGGCGCGCGCAGTACCAACTACATCCTGCAGGAGGCCGATCTGCTGGTGGTGCTGGGCGCGCGTTTTGATGACCGGGCGATTGGCAAAACCGAACAGTTCTGCCCGAACGCCAGAATTATTCACGTGGATATCGACCGCGCCGAGCTGGGCAAAATCAAGCAGCCGCACGTGGCTATTCAGGCGGACGTGGACGAGGTACTGACACAGTTAATTCCGCAGATTGAGGCGCAGCCGCGCACGGAGTGGCATCAGCTGGTGCGCGATCTGCAGCGCGAGTTCCCGTGTACCATTCCGCAGGAAAGCGATCCGCTCAGCCACTACGGGTTGATTAACGCCGTAGCCGCCTGCGTGGATGACAACGCGATTATTACCACCGATGTGGGGCAGCACCAGATGTGGGCGGCGCAGGCGTATCCGCTGAACCGTCCGCGCCAGTGGCTGACCTCCGGCGGTCTGGGCACCATGGGCTTTGGCCTGCCCGCGGCGATTGGCGCGGCGCTGGCGAACCCGGACAAAAAAGTGCTGTGCTTCTCCGGCGACGGTAGCCTGATGATGAACATTCAGGAGATGGCGACCGCCAGCGAAAACCAACTGGATGTGAAAATCATCCTGATGAATAACGAAGCGCTGGGGCTGGTGCATCAGCAGCAGAGCCTGTTTTACAAGCAGGGTGTGTTTGCCGCCACTTATCCGGGAATGATTAACTTTATGCAGATTGCCGCCGGGTTTGGTCTGGAAACCTGCGATTTAAATAACGAAGCCGACCCGCAGGCGGCGCTGCAGGCGATTATCAGCCGTCCGGGTCCGGCGCTGATCCACGTGCGTATTGATGCAGAAGAAAAAGTGTATCCGATGGTACCGCCGGGCGCGGCCAATACTGAGATGGTGGGGGAATAAGCCATGCAGAAACAATCACATGAAAACGTTATTCTGGAACTCACCGTCCGTAACCACCCCGGCGTCATGACGCACGTCTGTGGGTTGTTCGCCCGTCGCGCGTTTAACGTGGAAGGGATCCTCTGCCTGCCGATTCAGGGCAGCGACCAAAGCCGCATCTGGCTACTGGTGAACGATGATCAACGTCTTGAGCAGATGATCGCCCAGATCGACAAGCTAGAAGATGTGGCGAAAGTGGTGCGCAACCAGTCCGATCCCACCATGTTTAACAAAATTGCGGTATTCTTCGAATAAATCGCTCATTGCTTGAACACCCGCGCGCTTATCGTTAAGGTAAGCGCGTTTTTTTATCCGCCCGCCAGGAACGCGCTATGACCACCATCGCCCTTATCGACGACCATCTTATCGTCCGCTCTGGATTCGCCCAGCTTCTGAACCTTGAGCCTGATTTTCAGGTGGTGGCTGAGTTTGGTTCCGGGCGTGAGGCGCTTGCTGGCCTGCCGGGGCGCGGCGTGCAGGTGTGTATCTGCGACATCTCAATGCCTGACGTTTCCGGGCTGGCGTTGCTGAGTCAACTGCCAAAAGGCATGGCGACCATCATGCTTTCGGTACATGACAGCCCGGCGCTGGTGGAGCAGGCGCTAAACGCCGGCGCACGGGGATTTCTTTCCAAACGTTGCAGCCCGGACGAGCTGATTGCCGCTGTGCATACGGTTGCGACCGGCGGCTGCTATCTGACCCCGGATATCGCCATCAAGCTGGCTGCGGGCAGGCAGGATCCGCTGACAAAACGCGAGCGTCAGGTGGCGGAAAAACTGGCGCAAGGGATGGCGGTCAAAGAGATTGCCGCCGAGCTGGGCCTCTCGCCTAAAACGGTGCACGTGCATCGCGCGAATCTGATGGAAAAACTGGGCGTTAACAATGACGTTGAGCTGGCGCGCAGAATGTTTGACGGCTGGCAATGAACACGCATCTTTCCCGATTTATCACCGTAATCGCCTGCTTTTTTATCTTCTCCGCCGCCTGGTTTTGCCTGTGGAGCATCAGCCTGCATCTGGTGGAGCGCCCTGAGCTGGCGGTGCTGCTGTTCCCCTTCGGCCTGCGCCTGGGGTTGATGTTGCAATGCCCGCGCGGCTACTGGCCGGTGCTGCTGGGCGCGGAGTGGCTGCTGGTTCTCTGGCTGGCGCAGGAAGTGGCGCTGGCGCACCCGATATTATTGATGATCGGCAGTGCGCTAACGCTGATACCGGTGGCGCTGATCTCCCGTTACCGTCACCAGCGCGACTGGCGCACATTGTTGCTACAGGGGGCGGCTCTCACCGCAGCGGCGCTGTTGCAGTCCTTGCCCTGGCTTGGGCAGGGAGAGCAGGCGTGGAACGCCCTGCTGCTGACGCTCACCGGCGGCTTAACGCTGGCCCCCATCTGTCTGGTGTTCTGGCATTATCTCACCAGCGCCATCTGGCTGCCGCTTGGTCCGGCGCTGGTTTCGCAGCCGGTAAACTGGCGCGCCCGGCATCTCATCTGGTATCTGCTGCTGTTTGTGGTCAGCCTGTGGCTACAGCTTGGTCTGCCTGCTGAATTATCGCGCTTCACGCCGTTTTGTCTGGCGCTGCCGATCATCGCGCTGGCCTGGCACTACGGCTGGCAGGGAGCATTGATTGCGACGCTGATGAACGCCATCGCGCTGATCGCCAGCCAGACCTGGCACGATCATCCGGTGGATTTACTGCTTTCACTGCTGGCGCAAAGCCTCACCGGACTGCTGCTTGGCGCAGGGATCCAACGCTTGCGCGAGCTGAACCAGTCGCTGCAAAACGAACTGGCGCGCAACCACCGTCTGGCGGAACGGCTGCTGGAAACTGAAGAGAGCGTCCGCCGGGAGGTGGCGCGCGAACTGCACGATGACATCGGTCAGACCGTTACCGCCATCCGCACCCAGGCCGGTATCGTTCAGCGACTGGCGGGAGATAACGGCGGCGCGAAGCAGAGCGGGCAGTTGATCGAACAGCTGTCGCTCGGCGTGTACGATTCGGTACGTTGTCTGCTGGGGCGCCTGCGCCCGCGTCAGTTGGACGATCTTACGCTTGAACAGGCCATACGTTCTTTGATGCGTGAAATGGAGCTGGAAAGCCGCGGCATCATCAGCCATCTCGACTGGCGGATAGACGAGTCTGCGCTCAGCGAAAGCCAGCGGGTGACGCTGTTCCGCGTCTGTCAGGAAGGGCTGAACAATATCGTCAAACATGCCAGCGCCAGCGCGGTCACGATACAGGGCTGGCAGCAGGACGAGCGCCTGATGCTGGTGATTGAAGATGACGGCTGCGGCCTGCCGCCGGGCTCCGGTCAGCAGGGATTTGGCCTGACTGGTATGCGGGAACGCGTGACGGCGCTCGGCGGTTCGCTCTCTATTTCCTGTACTCACGGCACGCGCGTCAGCGTTTCGTTGCCGCAGCGTTATGCCTAAGGAGCGGCGATGTTTCAGTTTTTAAAGGCCCCGGCCAGCGCGCCGTTGATGACCGATAAACAGGAAATTGATGCCCGCTACCGCTACTGGCGACGGCATATTCTGTTAACCATCTGGCTTGGCTATGCGCTGTTTTATTTTACCCGTAAGAGCTTCAATGCCGCCGTGCCGGAGATCCTCGCCAGCGGCGTGCTGACCCGCAGCGATATCGGTCTGCTGGCGACGCTGTTTTATATCACCTACGGTCTGTCGAAGTTTGTGTCGGGTGTCGTCAGCGACCGCTCGAACGCGAGATACTTTATGGGGGCAGGACTTATCGCCACTGGCATGGTGAATATTCTTTTCGGCTTTTCCTCCTCGCTGTGGGCGTTTGCGCTACTGTGGGCGCTGAACGCCTTTTTTCAGGGATGGGGCGCGCCGGTGTGCGCGCGTTTGCTCACCGCCTGGTACTCGCGCAACGAGCGCGGCGGCTGGTGGGCTATCTGGAATACCGCACACAACGTCGGCGGCGCGCTGATCCCCATCGTGATGGCCGCCACCGCGCTGCACTACGGTTGGCGGGCAGGGATGATGATTGCCGGAACGTTGGCGATTGCCGTCGGCATTGTGCTGTGCTGGCGGCTGCGCGACCGCCCCCAGGCCGTGGGTCTACCGCCCGTGGGCGACTGGCGGCACGATGCGCTGGAGATTGCCCAGCAGCAGGAGGGCGCAGGCCTTAACCGTAAAGCGATCCTCACCAAATACGTGCTGCTTAACCCGTACATCTGGCTGCTGTCGCTCTGTTATGTGCTGGTGTACGTGGTGCGCGCGGCCATCAACGACTGGGGCAACCTGTATATGTCTGAGACGCTGGATGTGGATCTGGTGACCGCCAACTCGGCAGTGACCATGTTCGAGCTGGGCGGATTTATTGGTGCGCTGGTGGCGGGCTGGGGCTCGGACAAACTGTTCAATGGCAACCGTGGCCCGATGAACCTCATTTTTGCCGCCGGGATCCTGCTTTCCGTCGGCTCGCTGTGGCTGATGCCGTTCGCCAGCTACGTGATGCAGGCGGCGTGTTTCTTCACGACGGGCTTTTTCGTTTTTGGCCCACAAATGCTAATCGGCATGGCGGCGGCGGAGTGTTCGCACAAAGAGGCGGCGGGCGCGGCCACCGGCTTTGTCGGGCTGTTTGCCTATCTTGGCGCCTCGCTTTCCGGCTGGCCGCTGGCGCAGGTGCTGGAGATCTGGCACTGGACGGGATTCTTTGTGGTGATTAGCGTGGCATCGGGCATTTCTGCACTCTTGCTGCTGCCATTTTTAAACGCACAGGCGCCGCGCATGGTCAGCGAAGCGTGATGTACCTCACCTTTTAACCGCAAACGGGACAAAACTAAGACATTTTCCCGGTTTTACCTGGACGCTGTCTCAGGCTCAATTCCCGGCTGATTTTTACAATGCCTGCCATTCGCAGGTAAAAAATTAGCTCGGGAGAGATCTATGCTGGCCTTTCTGAATCAGGTGCGCAAGCCGACCCTGGATCTGCCGCTCGATGTGCGGCGTAAGATGTGGTTCAAACCGTTCATGCAGTCTTATCTGGTGGTCTTTATCGGCTACCTGACCATGTACCTGATCCGCAAAAACTTTAACATCGCCCAGAACGACATGATCTCGACCTACGGGCTGAGCATGACGCAACTGGGGATGATTGGCCTTGGCTTCTCCATCACCTATGGGGTGGGGAAAACGCTGGTTTCTTATTATGCTGACGGTAAGAATACCAAGCAGTTCCTGCCGTTTATGCTGATCCTCTCGGCGATCTGTATGCTCGGCTTCAGCGCCAGCATGGGCAGTGGCTCTGTCAGCCTGTTCCTGATGATCGCCTTCTACGCCCTGAGCGGTTTCTTCCAGAGTACCGGCGGGTCGTGCAGCTACTCCACCATTACCAAATGGACCCCGCGGCGCAAGCGCGGCACCTTCCTTGGCTTCTGGAACATCTCTCATAACCTCGGCGGCGCGGGCGCGGCTGGCGTGGCGCTGTTCGGCGCGAACGTCCTGTTCGACGGCCACGTGATCGGTATGTTTATCTTTCCGTCGGTTATCGCCCTGATTGTCGGCTTTATCGGCCTGCGCTTCGGCAGCGATTCCCCGGAATCTTACGGTCTCGGCAAAGCCGAAGAGTTGTTCGGCGAGGAGATCAGCGAAGAGGACAAAGAGACCGAAGAGAACGAGATGTCCAAATGGCAGATCTTTGTTGAATACGTGCTGAAAAACAAAGTGATCTGGCTGCTGTGCTTCTCGAATATCTTCTTGTACGTCGTGCGCATCGGCATCGACCAGTGGTCAACCGTGTATGCTTTCCAGGAGCTGAAGCTCTCGAAAGAGGTGGCGATTCAGGGCTTTACCCTGTTCGAAGTGGGCGCGCTGGTCGGCACGCTGCTGTGGGGCTGGCTCTCGGATCTCGCCAACGGCCGTCGCGCGCTGGTGGCGTGTATCGCGCTGGCGCTGATTATCGCCACGCTCGGCGTATACCAGCACGCCAGCAACCAGTATGTCTACCTGGCGTCCCTGTTTGCGCTCGGCTTCCTCGTCTTTGGCCCGCAGTTGCTGATCGGCGTGGCGGCGGTCGGCTTCGTGCCGAAAAAAGCGATCGGCGCCGCCGATGGGATCAAAGGCACCTTCGCCTACCTGATCGGCGACAGCTTCGCCAAGCTGGGCCTGGGGATGATCGCCGACGGCACGCCGATTTTCGGCCTCACCGGCTGGGCGGGCACCTTCGCGGCGCTGGATGCGGCAGCGATTGGCTGTATCGTCCTGATGGCGATGGTGGCGGTGCTGGAAGAACGTAAGATCCGCCGTGAAAATCGTGCCCAGAAATTAAAAGTAGCCTGAGTGTGCAGGTAACTTCTTTGCCCGGTGTGGGATGCCGGGCTTTTTTGTTCTGAACTCCACTCTTTACCCCGCTTTACACACCCGCTCCGTCTGATGCTCTACAGTGTTATTTTGCTGCCGCCTTTCGCGCAGCCTTTGGCCTTTATTTCCTGGAGAGCTTGCATGATGTCCCGACGATTATCCTGTCTGGCGCTGTTGATGGCGCTGGCGCCCCCCGCAATGGCTGCGGATGCCCCCACATACGGCGAGAAGCTGGAAGGTTTCGACTACGGCTGGCCGGTAAAACACTTTACGTTTACCTCGCAGAATCAGTCTCTGGATATGGCTTATCTGGACGTGAAGCCGGAAAAACCTAACGGCCGCACCGTGGTGCTGATGCACGGCAAAAACTTCTGCGCCGGAACGTGGGATGGCACGATCCGCGCGCTGTCGGCGAGCGGTTATCGGGTGATCGCTCCCGACCAGATCGGCTTCTGTAAATCCACCAAGCCGGAGAGCTATCAGTTCACCTTCCAGCAGCTGGCGGATAATACCCATGCGCTACTGGAGAAGCTGGGCGTTGAACGGGCGACGGTGATCGGGCATTCCACCGGCGGCATGCTGGCGACCCGCTACGCGCTGATGTGGCCGCAGCAGGTGGAGCAGCTGGTGATGGTCAACCCGATAGGCCTGGAGGACTGGAAAGCGCGCGGCGTGCCGCATATTACGGTCGACCAGTGGTACCAGCGCGAGCTGAAGGTCAGCGCCGACGGCATTCGTCAGTACGAGAAAAATACCTACTACGCCGGAGAGTGGAAGCCGGAGTACGAGCGTTGGGTCACCATGCTCGCCGGGCTGAACAACGGGCCGGGAAAAGAACGTGTGGCCTGGAACTCGGCGCTGCTCTACGACATGATCTACACCCAGCCGGTGATCTACGAATTTAGCGAACTCAACATGCCGGTATTATTGATGATCGGCACCAGGGACAACACCGCCATCGGGAAAGATCTCGCCCCGCCGGAGATCCGCAAAACGCTCGGCAACTATGCGGTGCTCGGGAAGGAGACGGCGAAGCGCATCCCGCACGCGACGCTGGTGGAATTTAACGACATGGGCCATGCGCCGCAGATGCAGGACCCCGCGCGCTTCCACGAGGCGCTGCTTAAGGGGCTTCAGGCTCGCTGACTGGTTTGCAGTAACAGCCCGCGCAGCCACGCCTGCGCGGGATTGCGGTGCGTTCTGCCGTGCCAGGCCATGCTTTTGGTAAAGCCAGGCACGGGAACTGGCGTCTCGCAGACGAACATCCCCGTCTGATTTTCCGCGATGCGTGACGGCACGACGGCAATCATATCGCTGAGGGCCAGCACGTCCGGCAGGACTAAAAAGTGGCTCACCGAGAGTCCCACGTGCCGCGTCCGGCCAATTTTCTCCAGCGCGCTATCGGTTACCCCGCGAAAGCCGTCTCCCTCGTAAGAGACCAGCACATGCTCAAGGGCGCAAAATCGGTCTACCGTCATTGGCTCTCCGGCGTTTGGATGATCGGCGCGCATCATGCATACGTACCGTTCATCATAAAGCGCACGGCTGTGAAGCTCCTCGGGCGTGGTATGGGGGGTGATCAACGCCACGTCAATATCGCCCTGCTCAAGCTGGCTGACAAGGCTGCCGGGGGTAACGGGCACCACGCGCACGCGGATGCCAGGCGCCTGTGCCTTAAGGGCGGCGATAAACGGCACAACAACCGCGCGCAGGGCGTAATCCGTAGCGGCAAGAGTGAAGGTGAGGCGAGCGGTATTAGGGTCAAAGGCAACGGGCTGAAGCAGTACGTCGATATCCGCGAGAATGCGCTTCACCGGAGCGGCCAGCGCTTCCGCGCGCGTGGTTGGCACCATGCCGTGCGGGGCGCGGATAAAGAGCGGATCGTCGAAGTAGTCCCGCAGGCGGTTGAGCATGCCGCTGACCGCAGGTTGGGTCAGAGCAAGACGCGCCGCCGCGCGGGTGACGCTGCGTTCATCCAGCAGAGCGTCGAGCGTTTTCAGCAGGTTAAGATCCAGCGTGCGCAGATCCGCTTTCATGACGATTTTCCACCTCTTTTCCGTTCACTATTATGGCGCTGCCCGCTGTCGACGCATTGCGTTTCCCGCTATGATGAGCGGCTAGTCTAAGGAGAACGCATGGTCTGGATAATGCTGGCAACGCTTGCCGTGGTGTTTGTGGTTGGGTTTCGCGTCCTGACTTCCGATTCCCGCCGCGCCATCAAACGTTTAAGCGAGCGTCTGGGAGTCACCCCGATGCCGGTCGAGTCGATGATTGACCAGTTCGGCAAAACGCCGGGCAATGAGTTTATCCGCTACCTCGAGCGCCCCGACGAGGCGCACCTGCAGAATGCCGCCCAGGTGCTGCTGATCTGGCAGGTCTGCGTTGTCGACGGTAGCGAAGAGAATCTGCATTCCTGGCACCGCATGCTGCGTAAAGCCCGTCTGGCCGCGCCGATCACCGATGCGCAAATCCGCCTCGCGCTCGGCTTCATGCGCGAGATAGAACCCGATCCGCAGGAGCTTAACGCCTTCCAGCTGCGCTATAACCAGCTTTTCCTCCCGGAAGAGGGCGTGTTTTATCTTCACTGATATCACGAAACGTGATGAAGAGTATAAAGCATCGTCATTAGATTTATATCTGCCACAGGCGCACCATCACCTCATCCACTCGCTGATGAGGTGAACCATGAAACAATCCGCCATTATCTGGCCGAACGACTACCTGCCAGGCACCACCGATAACTTTGCATCCAACGAAATCATCGTCGCCGGGCTGAGCGCAAAAGAGATTTGGGCGCAGCTTAACGACACAACCCTGTGGCCGAACTACTACAGCAACGCCGAAGATATCCGTTTTCACGACGGCAGCGGTCCGGAACTGAGCGCCAACGCTCGCTTTCGCTTCACGACCTTTGGCTTCCCGGTTGAGGCGCAGGTCACGGAGTATGTTCCACCCGTGGACGGTGAAGCCGCACGGATCGCATGGCACGGCTGGGTGGAGGGCGATGCCAGCTCGCGTCTGGATGTGATCCACGCCTGGCTGTTTGAAGACTTGCCGGGAAACCGCGTCCGTATTCTGACTCAGGAGTCACAGAAAGGCGTTCCTGCACAGGAACTTGCTCGCACCGTGCCGAATCCGATGATTAACGGGCACCAGGAATGGATCGTCGGGCTGGCGAATGCGGCGATGCAAGAAAAGTTGTCGAAACGTTAAATTCGTCACACTTTTGATGATAAACTGCGCGACTTTTCCGCACGTTTTTATCTCAGGTGATGCCATGACAGAACATATCCAGCCCACAATTCCACCGCAGGCCAAAGCGGTTTCGCGCCCAAACTGGTCGGCGGTCTTTGCCGTGGCGTTTTGTGTAGCCTGCCTGATTACCGTTGAGTTTCTGCCGGTTAGCCTGCTGACGCCGATGGCGCAGGATCTGGGCATCACCGAAGGCGTAGCCGGGCAGTCGGTGACGGTGACGGCGTTTGTCGCGATGTTCGCCAGCCTGTTTATTACCCAGATCATTCAGGCCACCGATCGCCGTTACGTGGTGATCCTGTTTTCTGTGCTGTTGACGCTCTCCTGCCTGCTGGTCTCTTTTGCGCATTCCTTTACGCTGCTGCTGGTGGGGCGTGCCTGCCTTGGGCTGGCGCTCGGTGGATTCTGGGCGATGTCGGCGTCGTTGACGATGCGACTGGTGCCGCCGAGAACGGTGCCGAAGGCGCTGTCGGTAATTTTTGGCGCGGTCTCCATCGCGCTGGTGATCGCCGCTCCGTTGGGCAGCTTTTTGGGTGGGATTATCGGTTGGCGCAACGTCTTTAACGCTGCGGCAGTGATGGGCCTCCTGTGCATCGTCTGGATTGTAAAATCGCTGCCGTCGCTGCCCGGCGAGCCGTCACATCAGAAGCAGAATATGTTCAGCTTGCTCAATCGCCCAGGGGTGATGGCCGGGATGATCGCCATTTTTATGTCCTTTGCCGGACAGTTCGCGTTCTTCACCTATATTCGCCCGGTGTATATGAATCTGGCGGGATTTGATGTCGATGGCCTGACGCTGGTCTTGCTGAGCTTCGGAATTGCCAGCTTTGTCGGTACTTCGCTCTCGTCCGTTATCCTCAAACGTTCGGTGAAACTGGCGCTGGCCGGTGCGCCGTTGGTACTGGCGGTGAGCGCGCTGGTGCTGACCCTGTGGGGGGACGATAAGACGGTAGCGGCAGTCATTGCGGTTATCTGGGGACTGGCGTTTGCGCTGGTGCCGGTGGGCTGGTCGACATGGATCACCCGTTCGCTTGCCGATCAGGCAGAAAAGGCTGGATCCGTTCAGGTCGCCGTGATCCAGCTTGCCAATACCTGCGGGGCTGCGGTGGGAGGCTATGCACTCGATAACCTCGGCCTGCTGTCGCCCCTGATGCTTTCCGGCAGCCTGATGCTGCTGACGGCGCTTCTGGTGGCAGCGAAAGTGCGCATAAAGGATATGCAATGATCGCCTGAGCCGAGAGCTGGCCTACCTGCAGGTAGGCCAGCTACATCCACATACTGCCGTCAGAACCACGCTTCCCACATCGCGCCAATGTTGAAATCATCCAGGGTTTCGTCATCCGTACCGTTCACTCGCGCGGTGCGGTCGTTTTCCACCTTGCCGCCCGTCACATAGAAGCGCAGCATCGGACGGAACTCCGGCCCCATCGCGATCGACATGTTCTGTGACAGAGTCAGCTTCCAGCCTGAGTTATCGCCGCCGGTGTCATAATCGACACGCTGATAACCCGCCTCCAGCCAGGTAGAGTGGACGTCGTTCCAGAAATACATTGGACGCACGATCGCGCCATAGTTCTTACGGTTTTCACTCTGATCGGAACTGTTGTCGTAGTCATGGAACGCCAGCAGATACTCCACCTGCGCCTGCTGCGTGAATTTGTGGCTACCTTCGAAGCTGGCGTAAACGGTGGTCAGATCGTCGGTTTTGTTGTAAACGCTGTTATCTGAGTTGTCGGAATAGCGGGCGATCACTTTGTTCACTCCGCTGTCGTTAGTATGGCTGACCACAAACGCGCCTTGCCAGGCTTTCAGGCGCTCTTCGCTGTCGACGGCTTTCGAGTCAAAGCCGTAGTTGGCGTAGATTTCCAGATCCAGCGGGCCGAGCTTCATGCCGTGAATTTTCGAGGTCACTGCATAATTGCCCTTATCGCCAGTGCCGGAGCCGCCGGTACAGGTAATGCGCGACGGGTTCGCTTCGTCTTCCATGACTTCCGGGCTGCACGACTCCACCGCGGCCACGGTCGCCACGTCAAACTGGACGCCGCCAATGTCGACGTTTTTCACCCCGGCTCCCTGACCGTCGTGGTTCATCCAGAAATAGTCGTTGATACCCTGTTGAGGACGCTGGTGGAAGTCGCGGCCCGCCCAAATGTAAGCGTTCGGGTTAGAGGCCAGCACGTTCGTCACGCCCGCGTAGGCTTTTTTGAGGTTTACCTCATCGCCCCAGTGGTCGATCATTACGTTAATATCCCAGATGGCGCCGTTATCGCTTTTGAAGGCTTTCGACAGTTGGAATTCCCCGCCGTTGCTTTCATTACCCAGACGACCAATCGCCGACGCGCCGTTATAGGAACCGTCGACGCCGACATATTTCTGATCGCCGCTCTGGAAGTGCGCCCCGTAGCGCGCGTAGCCGCTAAATTTCACGCCAAAGGGGATGGCCATATCCGGAGACTGGGCGGCGCTTTGCGGTTCGTTAATGACATCGGCTTTCTGCGCTATCGCGGCGTCCATTTTCGCCTGCCGCTCCGCCAGCGCTTTATCCACGGCTTTAGCGACGATAGCGTCGATCTGTTCCTGAGTAAATTCCTGTGCGAGCGCAGATATGGGACACAGCGCGGCCATGACCGCCAGCGTTACTGGAAGTTTTTTTATCATGTTCATGGTTATCTCATTGGCACTTTATCCTTCAGGCTGCTTTCGCATTCTGAACAGATGTGACCATTAATTTATTTTAAGATAATAACCATCCCGTCTCGGTTTAATTGCTATCACCAAAACAAGTTGATCTGTTTTTTATATAAAGGGTACAGAAAACGTTTATTTAATCGTGGTGTCGTCTCCGTGTATTATTTAAATGAATTTAGCGTTGATAGAGATGAATAATTTCCTCTGATAGCTCGCGGGCTAGCAGCGACGTCATTAAATGATCCTGCGCATGCACCATAATTAATGTCATCGGTTGCCGGGCTTCCCCGGCATCCTGTTCGATCAATTTGGTTTGCATGTGGTGAGCCTGACGCGCATAGCCATCAGCCTCACGAAGCAGGCTTTTCGCTTCGTCAATGTTGCCAGCGCGCGCGGCGTGCAGCGCCTCAAAGCAGAGGCTGCGTGACTGTCCGGCATTGACGATGATTTCCATTACCGCTTCTTCTAATGCAATCATGATGTTCTCGTATTAATCGAATCCATTACTGGCGGCAGTTTTCGCAAACCACTCGCCGCTCTTTTTCACCGTACGCTGTTGCGTGTCTAAATCTAAC
Organism: Citrobacter sp. Cs237; assembly: GCF_030332325.1. Taxonomy (NCBI): domain Bacteria; kingdom Pseudomonadati; phylum Pseudomonadota; class Gammaproteobacteria; order Enterobacterales; family Enterobacteriaceae; genus Citrobacter; species Citrobacter sp. Cs237. The sequence goes on from NZ_JAOWIB010000103.1 coordinate 87,945, forward strand.
TGCACAAAGCCGTAGCGGTTTTTATAACCATTGAGCCATGACCAGTTATCAATAAAGGTCCACATATGGTAGCCAAGGCAATTGCAGCCTTCGCTTATTCCTTTATGCAGCCATTTAAGATGTTCTGTGACAAACTCAATACGGTAGCTGTCGTTAATTTTCCCGTCCTGAATAAAGCGCTGTTCGTTTTCCACACCCATGCCGTTTTCGGAAATAAAACAGCGCGGATTGCCGTAATTATCCCGCAGGTTGGTAATAATATCGTAAATACCCGGCTCATAAATTTCCCAGCCGCGATACGGATTCATTTTACGCCCCGGCATTTCGTAATAATCAAATAAACACTCCGGCATAAACGGCGCGTCAGGATTGACGGCGCTGTCCCGGCACTTCACCCGGCGCGGCTGGTAGTAGTTGATCCCCAGCAGATCGATTTTGCCGTCGGCGATCAGCTGCGCGTCGCCGGGCTGGCAGGCCGGAAGCTGGTCGTACTCTTTCAGCAGCGTCACCAGGTCCGCCGGATATTCCCCTTTCAGCACCGGGTCGAGGAAGCTACGGTTAAACAGCAGGTCCGCATGGTGCGCGGCCTTCACATCCGCCGGGTTTTGCGAGCGCGGATAGGAGGGCGTCAGGTTGAGGACGACGCCGATCTCACCGTCATAATTTCCGGCGCGATACGCTCGCACCGCCGTAGAATGTGCCAGCACGGTGTGATACGCCACGGTAGCTGCGCGTCTGAAATCCACCACGTTCGGGTAATGGAAGTCATACAGATAGCCGCCTTCAACCGGTACAATCGGCTCGTTGAAGGTGAACCAGTGCTTCACCCGGTTGCCGAACAGGTCGAAACACGTTTGCGCGTAGCGGCCAAACGCGTCCACAACATCGCGGTTTTCCCAGCCGCCTTTTTCCTGCATCACCATCGGCATATCGAAGTGGAACAGGGTAATAAACGGCGTGATGCCCTGCGCCAGCAGCGCGTCGATAACATTGTTATAGAAGGCCACCGCCTCGGGATTCACCTCGCCGGTACCGTCCGGGATAAGACGTGTCCAGCTGATCGAAGTGCGAAAGCTGTTATGGTTTAACTGCTTAAGCAGTGCGATATCCTCTTTCCAGCGCTGATAAAAGGTCGAGGTGTTCGTCGGGCCAACCCCCTGATGGAAACGGCCAGGCTGGCGATCGAACCACGCATCCCATGTGGTCTGGCTTTTGCCGCCGTTCAGGCTATCCCCTTCGGTTTGCAGCGCTGAGCAGGCGCTGCCCCACCAGAAGTTTTCAGGAAAACGGTATCTCATTGTTCTGACTCCTTGATTCATTATGAGTTGCTACGGGCTGCATTCGCCACGGAGACGGCATCCTGCGCTTTTTGTTCTTCTGTTTTCATCAGCGAACGTTCGTAGGCGCGCAGGAACGGCAGGTATATCAGCGCCGACATCACCATACAGATGAGACACATTACCACCGGGCTAAAGGCCCAGTTCGCCGCCCAGGAGGCGCCGATCGGCGCGGGCGTGGTCCACGGCGTTAAAGAAACCACCTGCTCCAGCCAGCCCAGACGGGTCGCGGTGTAAGCCAGTACGGCGTTGATCATCGGCACAAAAACAAACGGAATAAACAGCATCGGGTTCATGATGATCGGCGCGCCGAACAGAATAGGCTCATTGATGTTGAAGAAACTAGGCACAATTCCCATTTTGCCGATAGTTCGCAGGTGCGTGACGCGGCTGCGCAGGAGCAGGAAGGCCAGCGGTAAGGTAGACCCTACGCCGCCAATCAGCAGGTAATGGTCCCAGAACCCTTGCAAATAAACGTGCGGCAGCGCGGCGCCAGCCGCCAATGCGGCCTGATTGGCAGAGAGGTTAGCCATCCAGAACGGGTTCATGATGCCAGTGACAATCAGCGCGCCGTGGATCCCGGCGAACCAGAAAATCTGACACAGCAGGACAGAAAGTAAAATCGCGGGCAGCGAATCCGATGCCGACACCAGCGGCTCCAGCAAATGCATAATCGCCTGCGGAATAATCATCCCGGTCTGCGCTTCAATAAACAGATTCAGCGGATGCAGGGTGGCGATCACTACCAGAACCGGAATCAGGATTTCAAACGAACGGGCGACACCGGTTGGCACTTCTTTTGGCAGGCGGATCGTCACGTTGTGCTGCTTTAGCCAGGCGTAGACGCGGGTAGAATAAATGGCGGTGATTAACGCGGTGAAGATCCCCTGACCGGAAAGGTACTGAGTGGAAATGTTACCGTCGGCATACGGGGCGGCGACCAGCAAAAACGCCATAAACGCCAGCAGGCCGGACATGATCGGATCGAGGTTAAACTGACGGCCCAGGCTTGCGCCGATGCCGACGGAGATAAAGAACGTCATAACGCCCATGCTGAGGTTAAACGGCAGCATCAACTGTTCACGATACGTGGCGGAGAAATCAAGCCAGCCACGGGCAAAGCTGTTGGTGGTTTCGGCAGAAAACGGCGGGAAGATAAACACCAGCATAAACGAGCCGATGATCATAAACGGCAGCGCCGCGGTAAAACCGTCACGAATCGCAATCACATACTTTTGCTGGCCCAGTTTCCCGGCAAGAGGAGTGATGGATTGTTCTATGACAGCAACCATTGACTGATATAACGAACTCATAATGACACCTTCTAGTGTGTCGCTTCAATCAGCGACAGAGCATAGTCCAGCACCTTGTCACCGCGTTGCATTCCGTAATCCAGCATATCGATTGCTTGTACGGGTATACCCTGGGTGGCAGCCTTCTCAGAGAGCGTGTTAAGCATGTACTTTACCTGGGGGCCGAGCAGCACCACCTGGTAATTTGGAAACTGAATGTCAAATTCGGAAACGCCGTAGGCGTCAATTTGTACCGGTAGTTTCCGTTCCTCCGCTGCTTCGACCATTTTACGAACCAGCAGACTGGTAGACATCCCTGCGGAACAACACAACATAATCCTGAACATTGTTAACCATCCTCAAAATGTAAAAACTTATTGCGAGTCTGATTTGATATCATACGGAAACCGGTTTCCATTTGAAGCAAACAGAACTGTGACACTCATCAAGAACTTATTCTTATAAGGCTAATTATTTGGATTCAGCTCACGATTTTGGCTGCAAAAATGTCTTTTTGAGTGAAAATGGAAAATCGGTTTCCATGAAAAACGGAAACAGCTATACTGCCTTTGGCGATAAAATGAGCCAATGTTAACTTCAGGATTTGAGGAGCCAGGCGGGCTCTGTCAGGGGAGAATGATGTCTACTATCAACGATGTATCGCGTTTGGCTGGCGTGTCGAAAGCCACGGTGTCGCGCGTGTTGAGCGGATCGCGTGGGGTAAAGGAAGCCAGCCGTCTTGCCGTACTGAAAGCGGTGGATGAGCTAAATTACCGCCCGAATGTGATTGCCCAGTCGCTGCTAAGCCAGACCACGGGCTGTATCGGCGTGATATGCGCCCAGGACAACATCAACCAGACGACGGGCTATCTTTATGCGCTGGAAAAGCATCTGAGCCAGCACCAGAAACATCTGCTGCTTCGCTTTGCCAATACCAAAGCGGAAGTGCTGAGCGCACTCGACGAGCTGAGCTGCGGTTTGTGTGACGATGTGCTGATCATTGGCGCGCGTTTTCCACTGAACATTAACCAGGAGAACGTCATTCTGGTGGACTGTCTGGAAGTGGGGGACGACGTTAACAGCATCCAGTTCGATCACGCTTTCGCGACCGAAACCGCCTGTAACTATCTCATCAGCCAGAATCGCCGACAGATTGCGCTGATTCATCCTCACGGGATGGGTTTTTCCGATCAGGTTTTACTGGGCTATAAACTTGCACTGGAGAAAAACTTCCTGCCGTTTAACCGTAACCTGGTCTTTATGGACGCGACGTCGTCTTCCGTGGCCCTGCAGGAGCTGCTGAATAACGCCTCGACGCTCAACTTTAACGCGCTGTTGGTGGCGGACGAACAGCAGGCGCAGCGGGTTATTCCGCAACTGCAGGCGTTCAATAAGTCCGTTCCGGAAGACATTATGGTTTTCAGCCTGGCGGGATCGCTGCATCTGCCGGGTATTCCCACCATTCCGGCAATTGAATATTCTATGGACGCCATGGCGGCGCGTATTGTCGGTTGGCTCAATGAAAAAACGCAGCATATGCTGGGATCGTATACCCTGCGCGGCGACCTCATTATTCCGGACGTGCATCAGCGATAATTATGATGACCGGGCGTGGGGCTGCGGCTTCACGCTTACATATCCGGGCATTCAACCTTACCTAACGCTTCCCAATAGTTGTTCTGGTTATTTCTCTCCATCGCCACAATCGCTTCGCGAATATGCAACTGATTCCCTTCTGTAGACATAATGGTTTTTTCCCATGCGTCGTCAGAAGGCGATCCCTTCGGCGAGCAGAGCTTTCGTAGATCCTTCAGAATGGTATTTTTCTCGTGTACTGACTGGAGCGCGCCATAAGGCGAGTCGGCCCGGGCGAATCCCGATAGGGTAAAAAGTACGGCAACCATCGTCATAACGGCGAGTTTCATGGTAATAATCCTTTTGTCGATGCGCTTCTCGTTAAGAATAAGTGTAGACGGTAGGCGGCTCACTCGGCATTCCGTGTGAATGCTGAAAATAAAGTAAGCCAGAAGCGGTATGTTTCAGGAGGATAATATGCAGATACAGGTTACAGAGACGGTTACCGAAGACGATCAGAACGCACTGCTCACCGGGTTACGCGCTTATAATCTTCAGTTCCTGAAAACGACCCATTTTGGCAATCTGGCGGTGTACTGGCGCAATGATCGCGAGATTATCAAAGGGGGGCTGATTGGCGAAATCAAAGGCGAGTGGCTGTGTATAAAATACCTGTGGATGGATGAATCGTTGCGCAGGGGCGGCTACGGCAGACAGCTGATGCAGGCAGCGGAACAGGCAGCGCAGGAGCGAGGCTGCCGTCACGCGCTGGTGGATACCATGAGTTTTCAGGCGCTGCCGTTTTATCAGAAGAACGGATATCAGCTAAAAATGACTCTCGATAATTTCCCGGAAGAAGGCGCGTCGAGACATTATTTAACGAAGACATTTTGATGACCGGTGAGTGAGCCTCTGGAACGTCTTTCACTTTCTTACGCAGCAGAATCGTGTATGTTCTGAACAATCAGTTAATGCTTAAGCGGTAGAGAGATGAGAAGGATTGAGATCGTTCTGGGTGAGCTTGAAAGGTTGACGCGTGGGCTGGAAACGGCGGATTTGGCGCAGGAAACGGCGTTTACCGCAGAAGCGATCGGCTTTAACCTCGGGCTGGCGCGCAATTCGGTCAGTAAAGATCTCAATCAATTGTGGAACGATGGCCTGGTCATCAAAAGTCGGGGAAGACCGGTATTTTTCCTGCATTGCCAGGCGCTGGAAACGCTTTTAGGTCGTAAGCTGACGGATGCCGAGCGTGAAGTACGCTCGGTTGCCGAACTGCTGCCGCAGCAGGAAATGGCATCCGTCGACGATCCGTTTACCGGCCTGATTGGCTACGATCGCAGCCTGCGCGATGCGGTGGAAAAGGGTCGCGCCGCAGTGCTTTATCCCCATGGTCTGCACGTACTGCTGACCGGTCCTTCTGGCGTCGGTAAGACGTTCTTTGCCGAGCTGATGCATCGCTTTGCCTGTGAACATACCGCAGGTTCCCCGCCGCCCCTGGTCTATTTTAACTGTGCGGAGTATGCCCATAACCCGGAGCTGCTTTCGTCGCATCTTTTTGGTCATCGGCAGGGAGCGTTTACCGGTGCGAACGAAAACAAGCCCGGCCTGGTCGAACAGGCTGACGGCGGCTATTTGCTGCTCGACGAGGTCCATCGTCTGCCCTACGAAGGGCAGGAAAAATTATTTTCCCTTCTCGATAAAGGCGAATATCGCCCGTTAGGTTCCAGCGCCGCGGCAAGGCCGATTTCGGTACGGCTGATTTGCGCCACCACGGAAGCGGTCAACTCTTCACTGCTGCGGACTTTCCAGCGACGTATCCAGGTGACAATCGACCTGCCCGGTATTCGCCAACGTTCTGTTGAGGAACAGGTGGAGCTGATTGTCGGGTTCTTGCAGCGCGAAAGCCGTAAAATCGAGCGTACGGTGAGCATCGATAAATCGCTGCTGCTGTGGCTGCTGAACAAGCCGCTGGAAGGAAATATCGGCCAGCTTAAAAGCGATATTCAGTTTCTCTGCGCGCAGGCGTGGGCGGCAGGCATGACGGAACACAACGAGACGCTACAGCTCGACAAACGGCTGGTGGAGATGCCGTTTCAGGCTTCGGTGGAGCAACGTTTGCTGGTCGATGCGTTGTTCAACGGTCAGGAGCGCCTGAGCATTGATGCCCGCACGCTGCCAGCGCTGAAAACTTCGCTTGCTACGGGGGCGGAGATTGAAGAGAGCGATCTGTTTTACAGCTTTTTGACTCGCGAATACGTCAATTTGCGCAACAGTAACGTGCCGCCAGCGGAAACGCTGGCGATACTGAAAAATAAACTCAGTTCTATTTTTGAGTACGGCCTTTACAGCCGCGACAGTATTGCGCACCCCCCGCGCTATGGTAGCCAGATTGAAGAACGCGTCACGCTGCTGATTGCTTGCGTGGAGCAGGTACTGGGCTTTTCCCTGCCGCAAAATCTGATAAATCCTCTGCGAAAACACTTTCTGGCGCTGATTGGCTATGTGCAACGGGGCCTGATTCCGCAGCTTTACTCCTCCAGCCTGATCCTCGATCGCTGTAAAGATGAATATGACAACGCCACGCTGTTATGCCGAAAAATCAACGAATTGTTGCATATTCAGTGCCCGGCGACGGAAGTGGTCTGGCTGTGCCTGTTTCTGAAAGAGTGTCGTCACTACCGTCAGCGCATAGACGCCAGTCCGGAGTGCGGGGTGATTCTGGTCGCCCACGGCGCGACAACGGCGACCAGCCAGGCGCAGTATGTGAATCGCGTGCTGGAGCGGGAATTGTTCTGCGCTATCGATATGCCGTTTGAACAGTCGGTACATGACACGCTGGAAACCCTTATCCAGATGATTCAGGCGCATCGCTGGCAACGGCTGATCCTGATGGTGGATATTGGTTCACTGGTCCATTTTGGCAGCACCATCAGTAAGTTATTTCAGATCGACGTATTGTTGGTACCCAATATTACCCTTACCAGTCTGTTGGAAGTGGGGCTGGATTTAAGTTATGAAACCAGCGACTTGCCGCAGTTGGCGGCGTTAATACAGAGCAAAAGCATACCCTGCCAGCTCTGTACGCCTCAGCAGGAAAACAGCGGGAAAGTCTTGGTTATCTCCTGCATTACCGGCATGGGCACGGCAGAAAAAATTAAAAAGGTGCTGGAGGAGAGTTTTGGCGAACTGATGTCGCAGGATACGCGAATGGTCATCCTGGATTACAACGAAGTGCGCAGCCTTGAGCGCGTCCAGCAGGCGCTAAATGCCAGCGAACGCCTGGCGGGGATTGTCGGTACCTTCCAGCCGGGGCTGCCGGATATTCCGTTTATCTCGCTGGAAGAACTGTTTTCTGAACAGGGTCCGGAACTGGTACTGAGCCTGCTGACGCCAGATCTATCCAGTGCGGAACGCCGCCTGGAAATGGAGCGCAGTGCGATGCGTTTTATCAGCGCCCTGACGATGGAAAGCATTATTAATCATATTTCAGTGCTTAACCCGCAGCGCATTTTGAAAGAGATGGAAGGCGTGCTCAACCATCTAACCAGCGCGCTTTCGCTGAAGCCAAGCCGCCAGGTGACACTACGCTTTCTGATCCACTGCTGCTGCATGGTTGAGCGTATCGTGATTAACCGCAAACCGTTACAGATGGCGCTGGAAAACAAGCCGGAACTCGATGTCCGCGCGTTTAGTGTCATCAAATCCGCTTTTTTGCCCATCGAAGAAGCCTATGCGATTCGGTTGTCGGACGCGGAATATTTTTATATTTACGAACTTCTCTATAGCTGATCCCTTAACTGGCGCGGCCCGCCGCTTCGCCAGTTCACCTGTCTTGCCTGCGTGACACAAACTCTGGCACAGCTCTTGCTCTTATTACTGACGTAAACGTAATGAAGCCAGGAGGCCATTTTGACTACCACTCAACCGTTGCCCCACATCTTGCTGCTGACCCATGGCGGCTGGGGACAACAGCTTTGCAACAGCCTGCGCATGGTGATGGGCGAAATTAACGGCGTAACGGAAATTGCGCTGATGCCTGTCGATACGCTGGGTGAGTTTTATCAGCGCGTCGAAGCCGTTGTCCAAACCCTGCCGGAAGGCTCGCTCATCCTGACCGACTTTATTGGCGGCACGACGTCCAACGTGGCGGCGCGGTTGAGCGCTGACTATCCGGTGGCGGTGATTTCCGGCTTAAACGCATCGCTGCTGCTGGAGGCGCTGGACCGACGTGAACATGGCGCGCTCACCGCCTGCGTGACCGATCTGGTTGAAGCCGGGCGCAGCAGTTGCCTGGACGTTGTCGCTCACGTTCGTCAATTACAACACGCAAAAGAGGGATAAAACGATGGCAAAGGTCGTGTTATGTCGTATCGACAGTCGTCTGATTCACGGGCAGGTCGTCACCAAGTGGGTCGGACAATCGCAGGCTAACCGTATCGTCGTCGTCAGCGACGAACTGGACGCCGATCCGTTTATGAAAAATATCTACCTGATGGCCGCGCCGCCGAACATCAAAGTGGACTGCTACGGCAACCAGAGCTTTGCCGCCGCGTGGAAGGAGAATCAGCTTGGCGACGGCAGCGTACTGGTGCTGTTTCCGTCCCTTGCCGCCGTGCAGGACGCCGTTCAACTGGGCTTTGACGTCAGCACCCTTCAGGTGGGCGGTTTAGGCGGTGGGCCCAACCGTAAGGCGGTTTTTCAGAACATCACACTGGATGAAAAAGACGTTGGCATTCTTAACGACCTGAAAAATCGCGGTATTCAGGTGTACTTCCAGACTATCCCGGAAGATAAGCCACAGTCTCTGGACGATATCCTGAAAAAATTCTAACCCTCTGATAATGGGATAACACTATGGATACCTTACTTTTTGCAAGCCTGATGGGGTTGTATTACTGGTTTGCCCGTTTACGCCTTGGCTACACTTTCTCGGCCATGCTGTTACAGCCTGTGGTCATCGCGGTCTTTGTCGGTCTGCTGCTCGGCAATATGCAGACGGCGATGATCATTGGCGCCGGTATGCAGTTGGTTTATCTCGGCGTGACCTCTACCCCTGGCGGCAATGTGCCGTCCGATCCGGCGCTGGCGGCCTGTATTTCCATTCCGATTGCGGTTAAGGCCGGGATGGACCCGAACCTGGCCATCGCGCTGGCGATACCGTTTGGCGTTATCGGCGTGTTCCTCGACCAGTTGCGCCGTACGCTGAATGCCGCCTGGGTACATATGGCTGACAAACACGCGGAAACGGCGAACATGGCCGGCATAATGCGCTGCGCCTTCCTCTACCCGGCGTTACTCGGGCTGGTACTGCGTTTTCCGGTGGTATTCGCCGCCAACTACTTTGGCCAGAACGTGGTGGAAAGTTTCCTCAAGCTGATGCCGCACTGGTTGACCCACTCCTTTGAAATCATGGGCGGGATCCTGCCGGCGCTGGGCTTCGCCATCACCATTATGGTGATCGGTAAAAAGAGCCTGCTGCCGTGGTTTATCGGAGGATTCTTCGCGGTGCTGTATCTCAAGGTCGACATCATGGCAATGGCCATCTTCGGCACCTGTGTGGCCTTCCTGATTAAAGGCCTGGCGAAAAATGAAGGAGCAGCATGATGAGCAGCGACGTAATGCAACATGAACTGGTTGAGCGTGCGCGGGAAAGCGGGGCGCTGACCAAAGCGGATATCACCAAAGCGTGGTTTATCTACTGGCTGGGCGCGGAAGTGTCTAACTCGTATGAACGTTTACAAAGCCTGATTTTCTGCGCCTCAATGACGCCGATCATCAAAAAACTCTACCCGCAAAAAGAGGAGCAGGTGGAAGCGCTCAAGCGTCACCTGAACTTTTTTAACTCGGAGCAGACGTTTGGCGCGGTTATCCAGGGGATCTCTATCGCCATGGAGGAACAGAAAACGCGCGGCGAACCGATCAGCGACGCATCAATTACCGGCATCAAAACCGGTCTGATGGGGCCGCTGGCCGGGATGGGGGACTCTATCGTCTGGGCGGCGGTGATGCCGCTGTTGATTGCGATTTTTATCCCATTCGCGGCAAATGGCAGCGCATTCGGCGGTATTGCGCCGCTAATCCTCTATCCGGCGATCACCCTGGCGATAAGCTATGGACTGATCCACAAGGGTTACACGCTCGGTCGCGACTCCATCGTAGGGCTGTTACAAGGGGGGCGAATCAAGGAACTGATCTACGGCGCCAACGTGCTGGGGCTGATCATGATGGGGGCGCTGTCGGCGAGCTACGTCAAAATTACCACGCCGTTGAAGATCAGTGCGCTGAAAGGGTCTGAAGTGGTGGTTCAGCAGATCCTTGACTCCATTGCGCCGGGCCTGCTGCCGCTGGCGGCGGTATTTGCCATCTATATCTTCCTGGTGAAAAAAGGGCCGCGTTACACCACCATTTTGCTGTCCATTGTCGCGCTTAGCGTGGTGTGTTCGCTTCTGGGAGTGTTGTAAGCCATGACGCAAAATATCTATCAACAGCTCGGGCTTAAGCAGGTGATTAACGCCTGCGGCAAGATGACCATTCTTGGCGTCTCCAGCGTCGCGCCGGAGGTGATGCAGGCCACGGCGCGGGCGGCCTCATCTTTTGTAGAGATTGACCGGCTGGTGGACAGTACCGGCGAGCGGGTTTCGCGCTATACCGGCGCGGAAGACAGTTACATCACTTCCTGCGCGTCGGCAGGGATTGCGATTGCCGTCGCTGCAGCCATTACGCGCGGCGACCCGCATCGCGTGGCGTTGATGCCAGACAGTACGGGAATGGCGAATGAAGTGGTGATGTTGCGCGGGCACAACGTTGATTATGGCGCGCCAATCGGTACTGCGATCCGTCTGGGCGGCGGACGCGTGGTGGAAGTGGGAGCGAGTAATCTCGCCGCCCGCTGGCAGTTGGAGAGCGCGATTACCGACGCCACAGCGGCGCTGCTGTACGTGAAGTCTCACCATTGCGTACAGAAGGGCATGCTGGAGATAGAAGATTTCGTGCAGGTGGCAAGCATTCATAACCTGCCGCTGATTGTGGATGCCGCGGCCGAAGAAGATCTCCACTCCTGGGTGGCGAGTGGCGCAGATATGGTGATCTACAGCGGCGCGAAAGCGTTCAATGCGCCAACGTCAGGGTTTATTACCGGCAAACAGCGGTGGATTAGCGCCTGTAAGGCGCAGCATCACGGGATCGCGCGGGCGATGAAGATTGGCAAGGAGAACATGGTCGGCCTGGTAACCGCTCTGGCGCATTATCACCAGGGGCAAGCCGTGGTTAGCGCAGAACAGCTGCAACCGGTGGCAGAGGCGATTTCAGCGATCCGCGGATTTCATGCCGATATCGAACAGGACGAGGCTGGACGTGCGATCTGGCGCATTCGCGTCAGGGTCAATGCCGGGGAACTGGGGTTGAGCGCCCGTGAAGTTGAGGCGCAACTGCGCGGCGGAGAGATTGCTATTTATGCCCGCCGCTACAACCTCCATCAGGGCGTTTTTAGCCTCGACCCACGTACGGTCGCCGAGGGGGAGATGGCGCTGATTGTCGCGCGGCTTAAGGAGATTGCAGAACATGCAGCAGATTAATTTTTATCGTCAGCGTGTGGCGATTAACGTGCTGGCGAAAGACATCGCCAATGCCCGGGAAATCTACGACGCCGCAGAGGGACATGCGGTGATTGGCATTCTCTCCGCGCAGTTTTCGTCGGTAGACGAAGGCGTACAGGAGGTGAAACGCTGGATGGAAGAAGTACCGTCCATCTCGGTTGGGTTGGGGGCGGGCGATCCGGCGCAGTATTACAAGGCGGCGATGATTGCCGCCCAGGTGCGCCCGGCGCACGTCAATCAGACCTTTACCGGCAGCGGTTTTGCGGCGGGGGCGCTGGCGGCGACGGGAGGTGAGCTGACGCATATCAATGCGCTGGTCAGCCCGACGGGGACGCCTGGCGAAGTGCTGATCTCCACTGGCGTCAGCAGCAGCCAGGGAACACCGGCGCGTGTTTCCTGCGATGCCGCCGTGCGAATGATGCAGGATATGGGCGCGCACGCGGCGAAGTTTTTCCCAATGGGCGGCGAGACGTCGCTGCCGGAGCTATATGTGCTGGCGACCACCGCGGCGCGTAACGGCATGACGCTGATCGAACCGACTGGCGGTATCGATCTGGCTAATTTCGGCGTGATTCTGCAAACCTGCATGGAAGCGGGCATGCCTCGCGTGATGCCGCATGTGTACAGTTCAATTATCGACCCGCAAACCGGCAATACACGTCCTGAAGATATCGTCAGGTTAATGGAAATTGTCAAAGCATTGGTCTGAACCGGAGGGTGTTGCGTGCGAGTCGCGCAGCGCCATTTGCTTTAACATTGAATTCCGCTTTATGCCTTTTTCTTCTTATTGATACCGATAATCCGCGTCATTTGCAGATTATGGAACTGGAAGGCGCGCAGTTACCGCGCGTGCTCGACGACCCGAAAGTCGATGTGGCGATCATCAGCACCACATATATCCAGCAAACCGGGCTTTCACCGATGCATGACAGCGTTTTTATCGAAGATAAAAATTCGCCTTACGTGAATATCCTGGTGGCGCGGGAAGATAACAAAGACGCGGAAAACGTGAAGGTATTTTTGCAGTCTTATCAGTCGCCGGAAGTGGCAAAGGCGGCAGAAAAAATCTTTAACGGGGGCGCGGTGCCGGGCTGGTAACAAAGACCAACGCCGCGCCGGAGGTATTACGCCGCCCTGGCGCGGCGGCGGGAGTCCATTGAAATCAAAACGACTGACGAGAGGATCAGTAGCGTGCCAAGCCAGTCCGGCAAGGTAAACGTAATGCCTAACAGCAGTAGCGACAGTAGCGCGCTGCTCAGTGGTTCCGCGCAGCTTAAAATGCTCGCTTTCGGCCCGCCTATCATCTGCGCGCCTTTCAGGTACAGGCTAAAGGTTAATGACGTACCCACCACCACCAGATAGAAAAACGCCAGAATCAGGCTGCCATTCACCACAAAATTGGTCCCTTCTCCGGCATAAAACGGCAGCAGACACAGACCTCCAATTAACATACTCCAGCCAACGATCGGTAATGTGCCGTAACGGGCAATCAGCGTGGAAGGGTAGGTAGTGTAAAACGCCGCAGCAAACGCTGAGGCAATTCCCCAGAACAGCGCGGCGGGAGAAATCGACAGTGACGTTGGATTACCGTGGGTCACTAACAAAAAGGTGCCCACCAGAGACGTCAGGATCGCGGTTAATACCAGTACGCCGGGACGAGCCTTACGCACCAGCGCAAACCACGCGACGATGATGGTGGGGGACAGAAACTGCAATACTGTGGCGGTCGCGGCGTTTGATTTTTCAATGGTCAGCAGGAAGGTAAGCTGTACAGTAAGCGCGCCTAGAATGGAAAACAGCAGCAGACTCAGGGCATCCTGACGATTTTTGAAGGCCGAAAAGATTTTGTCGCCATGAACGAATGACAGCATCAGCAAAATCATCCCGGCGAAGATCAAACGCGTCATGGTCAGAAACGGCGAAGACATCTGGCTCTGCTCCATAATGTACTGCGCGCAGACGCCGGAACTTCCCCACAATACGGCGGCAACCAGGACGTTGAACATCCCTTTTCTGGTGGAACCCATATTTTCCTCAGTATTGATTTTTGGCGTGGTTTTACCGTCATGATAGCAGATTAGGCAGGCGGTTTATCATCCACAGAACAGGGGGATTTCCTCTCGACGTAACAATAAAAAACCAGGAATGAGGGAGATTGCACCTTTTTTCGCCGCGTTCTATTGTGATGATGTATCAACACCTGGAAGGAACACATTATGGGTAAGCGTCGTGGTTTAACGGCTGTGCTGGCCACTCTGGTTTCTCTCTCCCTGCTTGCTGCCCCTGTTATGGCAAACCCGGGAAATGGGAATGGTAATGGCGGCGGCCATGGTAATAGCAGTGGTAATCATGGAAATAAAGGCAACCAGGGAAATCAGGGGAATAAAGACCACAAAGGAAATTCCGGCGATAAAAAGAACGTCTCATCCGACAAACGTAAAAATTACGGTAAGCCCGATCATGTTGACTCCGACATCAGTTTTGCAACAGCGCGTCATCTGGCCGTGAACTACGGTCTGACGGGTTACGACGCCTTACCGCCGGGGATCGCGAAGAACCTGGCGCGCGGTAAACCGCTTCCTCCAGGCATCGCCAAAAAAGCCGTACCGGCCTCAATGCTTGGCGAACTGCCTTACTATCCGGGGTATGAATGGCGAATCGTTGGCGACGACCTGGTGCTGATTGCGCTCAGTACTGCCGTGGTCACGGCGATTATTAACGGGGTATTTGATTAAGCCTCTATACAACGTAACAAAAAGTCGGGAGATTCCCGGCTTTTTTATATCCGGAATTCGCCATTTTCATTCTAATGAATAAACTCTTTTCCGTAGCACGGACAATGGGGACGGGGCAGCATAATGATTTAATGCACGAGAATTAATAAGCAATAACGACGGATATTTTGGCGGAAGATCACAGGAGTCGAACCTGCCCGGGACCGCTGGCGGCCCCAACTGGATTTGAAGTCCAGCCGCCTCACCGGAGACGACGATCTTCCGCGCCTGCATTGCTACATGGAGGCGGGCGCATTATAGCCACTTTCGCAAGGTTTCCACATCCCCCTGCGTCATTTTTTAATTTACCTTTCGCCTTACCATGATCGGTTTCATATAAAACCTCTTAAATTCCGTTAGTTACAATTTTTCACATCTTCTGGCGCAACCGCGATCACAGAAAAGAAGAATCGTAATTTGATAACAAAATATCGGAATACCCGCCCCCAGGAGGATGGTTTACAAAAACTGTAACCGGTATCAGCGCGTCAGGGGATGCAAAATGAAGAATCCTGTGTTGTCCGTTAAAGAGAAGATTGGCTATGGGATGGGTGATGCCGCCAGCCATATTATTTTCGATAACGTTATGTTGTACATGATGTTTTTTTATACCGATATTTTTGGTATCCCCGCAGGGTTCGTCGGTACGATGTTTTTACTGGCGCGGGCGCTAGATGCTATTTCAGACCCATGTATGGGGCTATTAGCTGACCGCACGCGTTCTCGCTGGGGGAAATTTCGCCCATGGGTGCTGTTTGGCGCGCTGCCGTTTGGTTTGGTGTGCGTACTGGCATACAGTACGCCGGAGCTCAGCCTCAATGGCAAAATGATCTATGCCGCGGTGACTTATACCCTGCTGACCCTGCTTTATACCGTGGTAAATATCCCCTACTGCGCGCTGGGCGGTGTGATAACTAACGACCCGGCGCAGCGTATTTCTTTGCAATCCTGGCGTTTTGTGTTGGCGACGGCAGGCGGCATGCTCTCCACCGTGTTAATGATGCCGCTGGTGGACTTTATCGGCGGTGGCGATAAAGCGCTCGGTTTTCAGGGCGGGATCGCGGTGCTGTCCGTCGTGGCGTTCCTGATGCTGGCGTTCTGCTTTTTCACCACCAAAGAGCGCGTGGAAGCGCCGCCTAACAGCACTTCAATGCGTGAGGATCTGCGCGATATCTGGCAAAACGACCAGTGGCGGATTGTCGGCCTGCTTACCATTCTTAACATTCTCGCCGTCTGCGTCCGCGGCGGCGCCATGATGTATTACGTCACCTGGATTATGGGGACGCCGGGGGTGTTTGTCGCCTTCCTCACCACCTACTGCGTCGGCAACCTCATTGGTTCTGCGCTGGCGAAACCGCTCACCGACTGGAAATGCAAAGTCAGCGTATTCTGGTGGACCAATGCCGCGCTGGCGATGCTTAGTCTGGCGATGTTCTTCGTGCCGATGCACGCCAGCATCACTATGTTTGGTTTTATCTTCGTGATTGGCGTACTGCACCAGCTGGTGACGCCAATCCAGTGGGTGATGATGTCGGATACCGTCGATTATGGCGAATGGCGCAACGGTAAACGCCTTACCGGTATTAGCTTCGCGGGCACGCTGTTCGTGCTGAAACTCGGCCTTGCACTGGGCGGAGCACTCATTGGCTGGATGCTGGCGGGCGGGGGCTACGATGCCGCAGCGAAAGCCCAAAACGGCGCGACAATCAGCATCATCATTGCCCTGTTCACTCTCGTCCCGGCTATCTGCTACCTGCTGAGCGCCGTGATTGCCAAACGCTATTACACCCTGAAAACGCCGTATCTGAGAACAATCCTCGACCAGTTGGCACAGGGCGCGCGCCGCAATCAGCACGAATTTACGCATAAAGAATTTCAGAACTTAAGGAACTGAGCATGAAAATTAGCGACGGTAACTGGCTGATCCAGCCTGGTCTTAACCTGATTCATCCCATCCAGGTCTTTGACGTCGAACAGCATGGCAATGAACTGGTGGTCTATGTCGCGCCGCGTGACGTTCGCGAACGTACATGGCAACTGGATACCCCCCTGTTTACCCTGCGCTTTTTCTCGCCGCAGCAAGGCATTGTGGGAGTGCGCATGGTGCATTTTCAGGGCGCGCTGGACAACGGCCCGCATTACCCCCTGAACGTGCTGGATGACGTGAAGGTTGAGATTGAAAATAACGATGAATACGCCGAGCTGAAAAGCGGCGATCTGAGCGTTCGCGTAACCAAAGGCGAATTCTGGTCGCTGGATTTCTTGCGCAACGGCGTGCGCATTACGGGCAGCCAGCTGAAAAATAACGGCTACGTGCAGGATACCCATACCCAGCGTAACTACATGTTCGAGCGTCTCGATCTCGGCGTGGGCGAGACGGTATACGGGCTGGGCGAGCGCTTTACTGCGTTGGTGCGCAACGGCCAGACGGTTGATACCTGGAACCGTGACGGCGGCACCAGTACCGAGCAGTCCTATAAAAACATTCCTTTTTACCTGACGAATCGCGGTTATGGCGTGCTGGTAAACCATCCGCAGAACGTGTCGTTTGAAATCGGCTCAGAGAAAGTGTCGAAAGTGCAGTTCAGCGTGGAAAGCGAGTATCTGGAATACTTCGTCATCGACGGGCCGACTCCGAAAGCGGTGCTGGACCGCTATACCCGGTTTACCGGGCGTCCGGCGCTGCCGCCAGCGTGGTCCTTCGGGCTGTGGCTGACCACCTCGTTCACCACCAACTACGATGAAGCCACGGTAAACAGCTTTATTGACGGCATGGCGGCGCGCAACCTGCCGCTGCACGTCTTCCATTTTGACTGCTTCTGGATGAAAGCCTTTCAGTGGTGCGATTTCGAATGGGATCCGGTAACGTTCCCGGACCCGGAAGGAATGATTCGTCGCCTGAAAGAGAAAGGGCTAAAAGTCTGCGTCTGGATCAACCCGTACATCGGGCAAAAATCGCCAATATTTAACGAGTTGAAAGAGAAAGGCTATTTGTTGAAGCGCCCGGATGGTTCCTTGTGGCAGTGGGATAAATGGCAGCCCGGGCTGGCGATTTATGACTTCACCAACCCGGAAACATGCCAGTGGTATGCCGACAAATTGAAGGGGCTGGTGGATATCGGCGTTGACTGTTTCAAAACTGACTTCGGCGAGCGCATTCCGACAGATGTTCAGTGGTTTGACGGCGCCGATCCGCAGAAAATGCACAACCATTACGCCTATCTCTACAACAAACTGGTGTGGAACGTGCTGAAAGAGACCGTGGGCGAAGAAGAGGCGGTGCTGTTTGCCCGTTCAGCCTCCGTCGGTGCGCAACAGTTTCCGGTGCACTGGGGCGGAGACTGCTACGCCAACTACGAATCGATGGCGGAGAGCCTGCGTGGCGGCTTGTCCATCGGTCTGTCCGGCTTTGGTTTCTGGAGCCACGACATTGGCGGCTTCGAAAACACCGCCCCGGCGCACGTTTACAAACGCTGGTGCGCGTTTGGGCTGCTTTCGAGCCACAGTCGCCTGCATGGCAGTAAATCTTACCGGGTGCCGTGGGCCTATGACGATGAGTCCTGCGATGTAGTCCGTTTCTTTACCGAACAGAAATGCCGCCTGATGCCGTATCTGTATCGTGAGGCAGCGCGGGCGAACGAACGCGGGACGCCGATGATGCGCGCAATGATGCTGGAATTCCCGGACGATCCGGCGTGTGATTATCTCGATCGCCAGTACATGCTCGGCGATTCGGTGCTGGTGGCGCCCGTGTTCAGCGAGGCGGGGGATGTTCAGTTTTATCTGCCGGAAGGCCGCTGGACGCATCTGTGGCGTAACGACGAAATTCAGGGGAACCGCTGGCATAAACAGCAGCACGATTTTCTCAGCCTGCCGGTTTATGTACGCGACAACACACTGTTAGCGCTGGGCAACAACAGTCAGAAGCCGGACTACCCATGGCATGAGGGCACTGCGTTCCAGTTATTCCACCTTGAGGATGGGCGTGAAGCGGCTTGCGAAGTGCCTGCGGCGGACGGTGCTGTGATGTTTACGCTTAAGGCGTTACGTCAGGGCAATGTTCTGACCATGACGGGCACAGGCAAAGCGCGGAACTGGTCCGTCTGCTTGCGCAACGTGCAGACGCTGAGCGGCGTGAAGGGCGGCTCACATGAGGGTAGCGAGTGGGGCGTAGTGGTGAAAGCAGAAGGGGATGAGATTGTTATCCACCTTTGAGTCGTAAGAGAAAGAACCCGATGGCGCCAACGCCGCCATCGGGCTTGTTTACTGGGCAGTCGTCGACACGACTCCGCCAGTCATGGTCTGCGTCACCTGTTGTTGCTCGGCGTTTACCGCATGCAACTGTCCGTTGACCGTGGGTTTCAGTGGCACGTCCGCCTGTATGCTGCCGCTGGCGGTTAGCTGAATATTTCCATCGCCAGCGAGGGGCAGCGCAGGCCATCCCCACTGCTGCAGCACGTTAACCGGTACGCCGCGTCCGGTCAGGCTAATTTGTGTCTGGCGCTGCGGAAGCTGCGATACGCTGGCAGTTGCCTCCAGCAATCCTTTTTCTGTGAATGCGCTCAGTTCGCTGATATTCACCGTACTGGCGTTGGCTGTCAGCGACAGTGACGGTCGGCGCACGTCTACCCGGTTGAAGGTTGCGGCCGCCGCATTCAGCGTTGCGTTTCCGCTCCAGACACCCCATTTGCGATCCTGTACCAGACCGAGGTTCGCGCCGTAGCCATCCAGCGCGGTCAACTGCCAGGGAAAGGTCGGGTCGATATCGATCAGCAAATTGCGGCTGGCGCTCAATTTTTTTAGCGTCAGGCTGTTCAGCCAGGCGGGTAGCGGTTTCATCCACTGCTTTTTCCAGTTTTCCGGCAGGGTGTACTCCACTCCAGCCAGCGCGGCGTCATCCAGCACCAGCGCTTTGCCGTCGCGCAGCCAGTTGCCCGACGTTCTGATCATCCCACCTTCCCAGCGGGAGGTGAACTGGCGCAGCGCAATGCCCTGCGGTGAAAACTCCGCGTTCAGGATAGGATCAAACAGGTGTAGCGAACCGAAGATGAATTCGCTGGCGTTCATCGACAGCTTACCTTCCTGACTTTGCCAGTCGTCCTTGCTGAAGGTCAGATTGCGCAGACTGAGATCAAGGTCGGTTACCGCCCAGTCCGGTCCTTGCAGGCGGGCGTCGGTCACTTCGAGACGGCCAATCTGCAAGGAAGGAACGGTTGTCAGCGGGGCAAAAAAGTCGCTGAGCGACTTATCGCTTTGTAGCCGGATATCGTTCAGGCGCAGATTTTCCACCATCCAACTGCCGTCGGCATTGCGCCTTGCCACTCCGGTTAATGCGCCGCGGGCCACGTCTGCGCCAATGTTGCTTAAGTTCACCTGCTCGTTATCGATGCTGCCTTCAATCAGGACGTTGGTGGCAGGAACGTCGTTCAGGGTCAGTGAACCCGCGCTCAGTTGAATTTGCGCTTTTCTGCCAAGGACGTGACCGGCTTCCGGCAACCACGGGATCACGCCGCCATTTACCCGCTGGGCGCTCAGATCCCATTCGCTGCCCGGGCTGTTAAACGCCATCCCCTGTAACTGCAGGCGATCGGCCTGGAAGGGGAAGGGCGCCGTCTGGAGCGAAATGTTCAGCGTGCCGTCTTTTAGCAAGATGGTGTCGACATGAAAGGGATCGGTGAGCTGGCGGCTGCTCAGGCCAATATCGACAGTTTTCGCCACCAGCGTGGCCGGTTGGCCGTCGCGACCAAAGGTAACGTTTTCCAGCAGAACATGCGTAGGCGAGGAAAAGCGATGATCCATCGCATCAAAGGCCAGACGATACTGACTGTTCTCTGATACCCAGGCGCTGACGTGCTCTGCTCCCCAACGGGTTTGCAGCAGAAAATAGAGGCCGAGAATCACCACCAGAAGGGCGATGAGCAAATAGAGAATCAGCTTTCCAATAAATTTCATGGTCTTCCATCCCGCGAATACATATAGCTGAGTTATGCACGATTTACGCGCGATCCTCAAGGCAGGAATCGTGAAAGAGTATTATAGCGACGGTGAATTGAACTCACCGTCGCATAAGGCTTACTGCTTTTCAGGCGGGAAAATCAGATTCAGAACGATAGCGGTAATCCCTCCGGCGGCGATGCCGGAAGAGAGCAGGTTTTTCACCCAGTCTGGCGCAAATTGCAGGATCAGCGGCTGCTGTGACACGCCAAGACCGACCGCCAGTGAGAGTGCGATGATCAGGATAGCGCGGCGGTTCAGCGGCTCGCGGGACACAATGCGCACGCCAGAAGCGGCGATGGTGCCGAACATCACCAGCGTTGCGCCACCCAGCACCGGCTCCGGAATATGCTGTACAAAACCGCTTACCGCCGGAAACAGACCGAGCAGGATCAGCATCAGCGCCACTACGAAACCAACGTAGCGGCTGGCAACGCCGGTCAGTTGAATCACGCCGTTATTCTGGCCGAAGCAGGAATTCGGGAACGTGTTAAAGACGGCAGAGACGAAGGAGTTCAGGCCGTTTGCCAGTACGCCGCCCTTCAGGCGCTTCATATACAGCGGGCCAGAGACCGGTTGTTCAGAAACGTCAGATGTGGCGGTGATGTCGCCGATAGTTTCCAGTGACGTGATCATAAAGACCAGCATCAGCGGCAGCAGCAGGCTCCAGTCGATACCCAGGCCATAGTACAGCGGCGTTGGCACCATGATCAGTTCCTGGGAGGCTGGCGCGGTGTTTTCCGGCAGCATCCCCATAAACCACGCCAGCGCGTAACCCGCCGCCATCGCGATAACCAGTGAGGCGACGCGCAGGTACGGGTTGCGTTGACGGTTAAGCAGAATAATCAGCAGCAGCACCACGCCTGCCAGCAGCAGGTTTTTCGGCGCGCCGAACGTATTGTCGCTCATGGCGGCATAACCACCGCCAATAGACGTCAGACCGACCTGAATCAGCGACAGGCCGATAATCATCACCACGACGCCTGAAACCAGCGGCGTAATGATGCGGCGCGCGAGGTGCAACACACGGGAAATTACCATTTCGGTGCAGCTTGCCAGCATTAGCGTACCAAACAGCGCGGCCATCATGGTTGGGACATCTGCGCCGCCGGTCTTCAGCGCGGTGCCGCCCATGATCAGCGGCGCCACGAAGTTAAAACTGGTTCCCTGAATCGATAACAATCCCGAACCGACCGGCCCCCACGCTTTAATCTGAATAATCGAGGCCACGCCGGAGGCGAACAGCGACATGCTGATGATGTGTTGCGTATCCTGTGCCGGTAACCCGAGCGCCTGACAGATAAGCAGTGCCGGGGTAATGACCGCAACAAACATCGCCAACAGGTGCTGGCAGGCGGCGAAAAGGGTTTGCGGTAGCGGCGGGCGATCTTCCAGACGATAAATCAGTTCACTGTTTTGATTATGCGCAACCGGTTGCGCACTTTCTGATTCAAGGGTGTTAACAGACATCAGAGGCAATCCCGTGGTGGAAAAGCGGGCATTTTAGCTGACCAGAAGGTAAAAGCAAACGATTGCCACTCGCTAATCCTAATATTTAAAACAACTAACCTCACCTTTTTATATAACTTTTACTGCCTTTCTGCTTAAAATCCATGCCGATTACTCATGAAGAGCAGAAATTTCAGGAAACCGTGCATGTACGAACCATGCACACAACAGGAGCTAGTCTATGTTTCATCTCGATACGTTATCGACACTTGTTGCCGCAACGCTAACGCTTCTACTGGGGCGCAAGCTGGTCCAGTCAGTCTCCTTTCTGAAGAAATACACCATTCCGGAACCCGTTGCCGGTGGCTTACTGGTCGCGCTGGCTTTGCTGGTGCTGAAAAAGAGCATGGGCTGGGAAGTTGACTTTGACATGACCTTGCGTGACCCGTTAATGCTGGCCTTTTTTGCCACCATTGGTCTAAACGCGAACATCGCCAGCCTGCGCAAAGGGGGCCGCGTCGTTGGTATCTTTTTGATCGTGGTGGTTGGTCTGCTGCTGATGCAAAACGCTATCGGCATCGGAATGGCAAGCCTGCTGGGACTGGACCCGTTAATGGGGCTGATTGCCGGGTCAATTACGCTGTCCGGCGGTCACGGCACCGGCGCGGCGTGGAGTAAGTTGTTTATTGAGCGCTACGGTTTTGCGAACGCCACGGAAGTGGCAATGGCCTGCGCGACCTTTGGTCTGGTGCTTGGCGGGCTGATCGGGGGGCCGGTTGCCCGTTATCTGGTGAAGCATTCCACCACGCCGGATGGTATCCCTGACGATCAGGAAGTGCCGACAGCGTTTGAAAAACCGGACGTTGGACGCATGATCACCTCGCTGGTGCTGATCGAAACCATCGCCCTCATCGCCATCTGTCTGACCGTGGGGAAAATTGTTGCCCAGTTGCTG
This sequence comes from Citrobacter sp. Cs237, assembly GCF_030332325.1. Classification (NCBI taxonomy): domain Bacteria; kingdom Pseudomonadati; phylum Pseudomonadota; class Gammaproteobacteria; order Enterobacterales; family Enterobacteriaceae; genus Citrobacter; species Citrobacter sp. Cs237. The sequence continues at coordinate 110,916 of NZ_JAOWIB010000103.1, forward strand.
GCGGGTACGGTGTTTGAACTGCCTACCTTTGTCTGCGTACTGTTTGTCGGCGTGATCGTCAGCAATGGTCTGGCGCTGCTGGGCTTTTACCGCGTCTTTGAACGTGCCGTGTCCGTTATGGGCAACGTCAGTCTGTCGCTGTTCCTGGCGATGGCGCTGATGAGTCTGAAGTTGTGGGAGCTGGCTTCGCTGGCGCTGCCGATGCTGGCTATTCTGGTGGTGCAGACGATCGCCATGGCGCTGTACGCTGTGTTCGTGACCTGGCGCATGATGGGTAAAAACTACGACGCGGCGGTGCTGGCGGCAGGACACTGTGGATTTGGCCTGGGCGCCACGCCGACGGCAATTGCCAATATGCAGGCAATTACCGACCGGTTTGGTCCGTCGCATATGGCATTTCTGGTGGTTCCAATGGTTGGCGCGTTCTTCATTGATATCGTCAACGCGCTGGTAATCAAACTGTATCTGCTGCTGCCGATTTTCGCGCAGTAAACCTGGGGGCGGCGTAACGCCGCCACGACATCGGGAACGGTCAGGCGTTGGAATAGCGCTCCGTTTCCGGCATCCAGCGTTCGATAAGCGCTTTTGCCTGCTGCGGATACCTTTCATGAATATGACGCGCAATGCGCTGAACTTCGGGAATAATGGCCTGATCGCGCAGTAAATCCGCTACTTTAAACTCGGCATTGCCCGTCTGGCGTGTGCCGAGCAATTCGCCGGGACCGCGAATTTCTAAGTCTTTTTGCGCAATCACGAAGCCATCGTTACTGTCGCGCAGCACCTGCAGTCGTTTCTGAGCCGTCTTCGATAGAGGAGACTTGTAAAGCAGTACGCAGTGAGAAGCAACCGCGCCGCGACCAACGCGCCCACGAAGCTGATGCAACTGCGCCAGCCCCAGACGCTCCGGGTTTTCGATGATCATCAGGCTGGCATTAGGGACATCCACACCCACTTCAATGACTGTCGTCGCAACCAGCAGATGCAGTTCACCTTGCTTAAACGCCGCCATCACAGCCTGCTTCTCCGCTGGTTTCATCCGGCCATGCACCAGGCCGACGTTCAGCTCCGGTAGGGCCAGCTTCAGCTCTTCCCACGTCGCTTCTGCGGCCTGCGCTTCCAGCAGGTCCGACTCTTCAATCAGCGTGCACACCCAGTAAGCCTGACGCCCTTCCTGTGTACAGGCGTTGCGCACCCGGTCGATAATGTCACTGCGCCGGGTGTCCGGAATGGCGACGGTGGTGACGGGCGTGCGTCCCGGCGGCAGTTCATCGATAACGGACGTGTCGAGATCCGCATAAGCGGTCATCGCGAGGGTGCGTGGGATCGGCGTGGCGGTCATGATTAGCTGGTGTGGATGGAAACCTTGCTGCTCGCCTTTTTCCCACAGCGCCAGACGCTGATGTACGCCAAAACGGTGCTGTTCGTCGATAATCACCAGGGCAAGACCGTTAAACTGCACCTGCTCCTGGAAAATAGCGTGTGTTCCCACCACCATTTGCACCTGTCCGCTGGCGATCGCCTCCTGCTGGGCCAGACGCGCCTTCCCTTTCTGCTTGCCGGCCAGCCAGCCCACTTCCACGCCAAGCGGCGCAAACCAGTTACGGAAGTTATTGGCATGTTGTTCTGCCAGCAGTTCGGTGGGCGCCATCAGCGCGACCTGCTTGCCGTGCGCAATCGCCCGCAGTGCGGCAAGCGCCGCCACCAGCGTTTTACCGGAGCCAACATCGCCCTGCACCAGACGCATCATCGGAACGTCCAGCGCCATATCTCGTTCGATTTCCGCGACAACGCGCGCCTGTGCGCCCGTGGGTTTAAACGGCAGCGACGCTAAAAGTTGGTTTTTGAGCGTGTCGTTGGCGCTCAGCGGTTGCGCATGGAAACGCTGCGCTCCGGCGCGAAGCGCCAGCATACTCAGATTATGCGCCAGTAATTCTTCAAGGATCAGTCGTCGCTGCGCCGGATGCTGACCGGTTTCCAGATCGCTCAGTAGTAGCGTCGGCGGCGGACGGTGGAGGGTACGCAATGCTTCCGGCAGGCTCATCATGCCCTGCGCGAGTTCCGGCGGCAGCAGTTCGGCAATGGCGCAGGTATCCAGCAGGTCTAACGCCTGGTCGGTCAGCTTGCGCAGCGTCGCCTGCTTGACGCCTTCAGTGGTCGGATAGACAGGGGTCAGGGTTTCCTGTAACTCAGGGGTGCTGAGATCGCCCTGGATACGGTATTCCGGATGAATCATCTCGGCACCGTATTTCCCGCGCTTCGCTTCGCCATAAGCCAGCACCCGACGTCCGCTGGCAAGGCTGTTTTTCATTGCTGCGCTGAAGTTGAAAAAGCGCAGGGTGAGAATGCCGGAGCCGTCGCTTATCTGGCATGTCATCATCCGGCGACCGCCAAAAGTGATGTTGCAGTTCAGCACTTCGCCTTCGACCGTGGCATAAATGCCCGGCAACAGTTCGCCGATGGGATAAAGATGGGTGCGATCTTCATAGCGCAGAGGGAGATGCAAAAGAAGATCCTGCACGGTGTGCAGGCCGATTTTTGCCAGTTTGCTGCTTTGCGCCGCGCCAACGCCCGTTAAGGAACTGAGCGGGACAGCGTCTAACAAGCGGCCCGACACGGGAATTACCCTGCGGCCTGCATGGTGGACCACCAGGAGGCATCCGCCTCGATCTCACCCTGCTGGTTCACCCGCGGGTAGGGCAAGCCTTTACGCCTGGCGACTTTCGCCAGCACCGGATAGCCGCCCTCAAACAGCAGACGCTGCTGTTCGTCCTTTGGCAGCATACTGTTTTCGCGCAGGTACATGCCCGCGTTCTGTCGTTGACGCTGGGCTTCGTAAAGAATCAGCGCGGAAGCGACGGAGACGTTCAGTGATTGCACCATGCCGATCATCGGAATAATAATATCCTGATCCGCAAGGGCTAATGCTTCCTGGGTAATACCGGTTTTTTCCTGCCCCATCAGGATGCAGGTGGGACGGGTATAATCAATGTCGCGAAAATCGACCGCTTTGTCAGACAGATGGGTCGCCAGAACCTGCATGCCCTGACCTTTCAGATGGTTGACCGCCTCGCCAATGGTGCGGTGCGTTTTTACCTGCACCCAACTGTTGCTACCCGCTGCCGCGGAGGCCATGGTGCGCATGCGGCTGCCCGGCCAGACGGCGTGGACTTCATGAACGCCAACAGCGTCTGCGGTACGAATGATCGCAGAAACGTTATGAGGTTTATGAACCTGCTCCATGCAGACGGTCAGATCAGGCTGCCGCCTGGCGAGCATTTCACGGATACGCGCATAACGTTGTTCATTCATAAAACTAGTTTCGGTTACGGGTGACTTTAATCACGTCCGGCATGACGCGGATTTTGCGCATGATATTCGCCAGATGCACGCGATCGCGCGCGGTAAGACGAATAAAGGCGCTGTAGACGCGACCATCTTTTTCTTCTGTATTCAGGCTTTGAATATTGGAGGTCGTGGTGTTAATTGCCGCCGTCAGGTTAGCCAGCGCGCCCTGATGGTTAAACATATCCACTTTGATCTCGGTGATAAATTCCTGCGCCGTCTCTTTGTCCCACTCAACGGCCATAAACTTCTCTGGCTCTTTCTGGTAGCCGCGGATGTTACGGCAGGACTCGTGGTGAATCACCAGGCCTTTACCGGGGCTGACGTGGGCGATGATCGGGTCGCCTGGGATCGGACGGCAGCATTTGGCGAAGGTAATCAGTACGCCGTCTGCGCCTTTGATCGGCAGATGTCCGTGGCCCGTTGCGGCAGGCTGCGCCGTCGTGGTAGACGCCTCACCCTGCTGCAGGTTTTTCGCCACCACCACGCTCATGGCGTTACCGAGGCCGATTTCCGCCAGCAGGTCGTCAAGCGTGGCCAGTTTCATACGTTCAAGCTCGCGCTGGATATTCTCCTGCGGAATTTCAGCCAGTTTACGGCTACCGCCCAGGGCATGGTTGAGCAGGCGGCGTCCGAGGCTAACGGAATCGTCACGTTTAAGGTTTTTCAGCAGTTGACGAATCTTGGCGCGGGCTTTTGAACTGACAACGAAGTTAAGCCACGCGGCATTGGGACGAGCGCCCGGCGCGGTAATGATCTCCACCGTCTGACCGCTGGTAAGCGGCTGTGACAGCGGGTAAGGCTGTCTGTCGACGCGAGCGCCCACGCAGGCGTGACCGATGTCGGTGTGCACGGCGTAAGCGAAGTCGACCGGGGTGGCACCGGCTGGCAGTTCGACAATGCGGCCTTCCGGGGTGAAAACGTAAATCTCATCCGGGAAAAGATCGGATTTAACGCTTTCAATAAACTCAAAGGAGCTGCCTGCGCTTTGCTGTAGCTCAAGCAGACTCTGCATCCAGCGCTGAGCGCGGATTTGCGCGGTGGTGCTGGTCTCGCCATGCTCTTTATAAGCCCAGTGCGCCGCAACCCCCATCTCCGCCATCTGATCCATATCTTCAGTGCGAATTTGCACCTCAACAGGAACGCCGTGTGGGCCGATCATTGAGGTATGCAGCGACTGATAGCCGTTCGCTTTCGGAATGGCGATATAGTCCTTCACGCGGCCAGGACGCGGCTTGTAAAGGCTGTGCATCTGGCCGAGCACGCGGTAGCAAGTGTCGGCGTCATGAACGATGACGCGGAAGGCGTAAATGTCCATGATCGAATGAAAACGCTGCTCTTTAAGCACCATTTTGCAGTAGATGGAATAGAGATGCTTCTCGCGTCCACTGACGCGACAGGGAATCCCTGCTTCCTGTAGCCGTCCTTCAATTTCAGAGAGGATTTTCTGGATCATCTCTTTACGGTTGCCGCGAGCGGCTTTGACGACTTCTTTAATTACCCGATAGCGGTTGGGATACAGCGCCTCAAAACCCAGCTCTTCCAGCTCGGTTTTAATGTGATGGATACCTAAACGGTGTGCCAGCGGGCTGTAAATTTCAAGCGTTTCGCGGGCGATGCGGCGACGTTTATCCGGGCGCAAAGAACCCAGTGTGCGCATGTTATGGGTACGGTCAGCAAGTTTGATGAGAATGACGCGGATATCCTGCACCATCGCCATAATCATCTTGCGAAAGTTTTCGGCCTGCGCCTCTTTCTTGTCGCGGAACTTAAGCTTATCTAGCTTCGATACCCCTTCGACCAGTTCAGCAACGCTTTTACCAAATAGCTGCTCCATGTCCTGGTAGGTGGCGGGGGTATCTTCAATCACGTCATGCAACAGCGCGGCCATCAGCGTTTCATAGTCGAGCTTCATCTCGGCCAGAATGCAGGCTACGGCAACAGGGTGCGTGATGTAAGGTTCACCGCTTGAACGTGTCTGGCCCTCGTGAGCGTCACGTGCAACGAGATACGCCTGCCGAAGACGTTTGATTTGGTCTTCAGGCAGGTAGGTTTGAATCAGCTGATTCAGGCTTTCAAACAGATACAAGGGCGACCCGCTTTGTGATTAACGACGACCTTCAGCAATCGCGGTAACGGCTTGTAATTCAGCGGCTTCCTGCTCTTGCTGTTCCTGGCGCTCACGTACGTCGAGGATCTGGTTGTTGATCAGACCTTCTTCGATTTCGCGCAGTGCGATTACGGTAGTTTTATCGTTTTCTTCCGGTACGAGCGGATCCTTTCCGCCTACCTGCATCTGACGAGCGCGACGCGCGGCGACCAGTACCAGGTCAAAACGGTTACCAATTTTCTCTACAGCGTCCTGAACAGTTACGCGTGCCATACTTAAAATGCTCCACAGGTGAAGAAATGACTGGGCATAATACTGAAAGTGGGTTCAGTCTGCCAACAGTTTGCTGATTAAAGCGTCATGGCGCTGCTTTTGGCGGCTCATGCGCAGACGTTCGGCGCGAATGATGGTTTTCAGATCGCCCAGCGCGGTGTCGAAATCATCATTCACAATAAGATAATCATATTCGGCGTAATGGCTCATTTCTGCAACAGCCTGCGCCATCCGTTTTGCGATAACGTCTTCGCTATCCTGACCACGACCACGTAGACGGCGGTCCAGTTCGATTTTGGAGGGCGGCAAAATGAAGATACTCCGCGCATGCGGCATTTTCTGCCGAATTTGCTGAGCGCCCTGCCAGTCGATATCCAGAAAAACATCCACGCCCGTTGCGAGAACTTGCTCAATCGCCTCGCGCGAAGTGCCGTAGTAATTACCGAACACTTCGGCGTGCTCAAGGAAGGCATCCTGACCGATCATGGTTCTGAACTCATCGTGGTTGACGAAGAAATAGTGTTCGCCGTGAACCTCACCCGGGCGCGGCGCGCGCGTGGTGTGAGAAACAGAAACCTGGGTGTCGTACAACGGTTGGGTTTTCAATAAAGCCTGAATCAGACTGGATTTACCCGCGCCACTGGGGGCAGAAACAATATAAAGCGTGCCTTGAGCCATGAGTATCTTACGTATGTGATTATCAAATTGAACCTACATACGGGCTTATTATACACGTCACCGCAACGCGACGTAGCTTTTGTCACACTTTTTGCGCCAGATTGTTGCGTTTTGCGAGCCTGTTTCCTGATTTAACCGACATTCTCTGCAACAACCGCGAATGTCTGGAAGCCCGTGCGCAAAAGAATATATTGCCGCTCGGCTTTACCTGTGTGACGCGCTATACCTGCTCGCCAACAGATACGGGAGGCGGTAATGAAAAGAGGGATAGCGATCATAGTAGGGCTGCTGTGGTGTTCGCAGGTCTGGGGGTTATGCCCGACGTGGTCGGCGGCCAGAGCTCAGGACGAGTTATCCCGTTTACAACAACAGATTTCACGTTGGGACGACGCCTACTGGAAGGAGGGGAAAAGCAACGTAGAGGACGGCGTTTACGATCAGTTGCGTGCCCGACTGGCTCAGTGGCAGCGCTGCGTTGGCGAAGACGTATTGCCCGGCGACTTGCCGCCCGCTATTGGCGGCGCTGCCTCCCATCCGGTTGCCCATACCGGTGTTAAAAAGCTGACGGATAAGCGCGCGGTGCGACATTGGATGCGTGAGCGCGGCGATCTGTGGGTGCAACCAAAAGTGGATGGCGTAGCGATTACCCTGGTGTATCGGGAGGGCGCGTTAACCCAGGCGATCAGCCGTGGCGATGGCCTGAAAGGCGAAGACTGGACCGCAAAAGCGCAGCGAATATCAGCCATTCCCCAGACCGTGACGGGGGCGCTGGCAAACAGCGTTCTGCAGGGTGAAATCTTTTTGCCCCGGGAGGGGCATATACAGAAAAAAATGGGGGGCATGAATGCACGTTCAAAGGTGGCTGGCCTGTTGATGCGCAAGGATAACGCCAGCGCATTACGTTCGCTGGGCGTTTTCATCTGGGCCTGGCCCGACGGACCTGATCGCATGGCTGTAAAACTCAGGCAACTGAGCGCTGCGGGCTTTACGTTGACGGAAAAGTATACTCTGTTAGTGAAAAGCGCTGAAGACGTTGAGCGTGCCCGCACGCGGTGGTGGACGTCAGGCTTGCCTTTTGTGACCGATGGTGTCGTTGTCCGGACTGGCGACGAGCCAGCATCGCGCGACTGGTTGCCGGGGCAGGGAAACTGGCTGGCGGCCTGGAAATATCCGCCAGTGGCCCAGGTGGCGGAAGTCACGGCGATCCATTTCACGGTCGGTAAGAGCGGAAAAGTTGCAGTAGTGGCGATGCTCGCTCCCGTCATGCTGGATGATAAACGGGTGCAGCGGGTGAATCTCGGTTCGATCAGGCGCTGGCAAGAGTGGGATATCGCGCCGGGCGATCATATTCTTGTCAGCCTTGCCGGACAAGGGATCCCGCGCATTGATAAGGTGGTCTGGCGCGTTAGCGATCGGACAAAACCCGCGCCGCCGGAAAATCGCTATAACTCGTTGACCTGTTTCTATGCCACCGCTGAATGCCAGGAGCAGTTTCTCTCCCGGTTGGTCTGGATTGGCTCGCGTGGCGCGTTAGGGATAGAGGGGATAGGTGAGTCGGGTTGGCGAGCGCTTCATCAACATCATCATTTTGCGCATATCTTTTCGTGGCTTGCTCTGACGCCTGAGCAAATCAAGAACACGCCTGGGTTAGCGCAGGCCAAAGGCGAGCAGCTTTGGCATCAGTTCAACCTCGTCCGCAAACAGCCGTTTACCCGCTGGCTAATGGCGATGGGAATACCACTGACGCAGACCGCGTTAAATGCCAGTGGGGCGCGTTCATGGCAGCAGATGGTCTCGAACAGCGCACACTACTGGCAGCAACTTCCCGCAACAGGCGCACGCCGTGCTGCATGGGTTATCCAGTGGCTCGCTCACGCAGAAATAAAAGCGCTCAGCCAGTGGCTGGGGAGTCAGCGTATTGATGGCTTTAGCGCTCAGTGACCCTCATGGCGATAATAAAATACCGGCAAACCCAGCTTAAGACGGAGCGCCAGCAAACGTGCGACAAAACCGAACATTAGCGTTGAGATCACAACAACGTCATGGCTGGAGACATAGTGCTGCAAGATAATGTAAAGCACGGCGGAGGCGAAGGAGACGCCAGCGTACAGTTCTTTCTGAAAGACAAGCGGAATGCGTTTGCAGAACATATCGCGTAATACGCCGCCGAAAACGCCCGTTGTCACGGCAGCAACGACGGCAATTATGGGGCCGTGCCCCATATCCAGCGCGACCTGGGCGCCAATTATTGAAAAGACGACCAGCCCTAAAGCGTCTAACACCAGAAAGAGTTTGCGCAGGTAAGGCATCACCGGTGCCACAATGGTGGTCAGAACAGCGGCGGTGGCGACGATGATGACGTATTCGGGATGTTTCACCCAACCGAGAGGATAGTGACCAAGCAGAATATCGCGAACGGAACCGCCACCGATGGCTGTCGCGGTAGCAATAATAATGACGCCAAAAGTATCCATACGGCGACGACCCGCGGCCAGCGCGCCCGTCATGGCCTCAGCGGTGATTCCTATCAGGTACAGAATATGTAACAGCATGGCTCTCCCTCATCTTTAGCGCGGTAGAGAGTAGCGATTTGTGCGGTATATCACGATTGAGATTTTCTAACGCAATGGCTTTTTAATAAATTTCGCTTATGCGACTATGCCACTCAACCCATCTTACATAGGGTATTCGATAAAAAGAGGTTGTTATAATGATGAGAAAATATAATGCCTGGGAGGCAGATAAGTTGATATTCAGGGAAACGTAACGCCGCCCGAACGCAGCGGGCGACGTTTGATGGCATTTACTCGATATTCTGGATCTGCTCGCGCATTTGCTCGATCAACACTTTCAGTTCGATGGCGGAGTTAGTGACGTCGGCATTGATAGATTTTGACGCCAGCGTATTCGATTCACGGTTGAATTCCTGCATCATGAAGTCCAGACGGCGGCCCACCGCCTCTTTTTTCTTCAGGATGTTGTAGGTTTCTTTGACGTGAGCTTCCAGGCGATCCAGTTCTTCCGCCACATCAATACGCTGGGCCATCATCACCAGCTCCTGTTCCAGACGGTTATTTTCCAGCTGCACCTGAGCGTCTTCCAGTTTGGCGACCAGACGTTCACGTTGCCATTGCAGGATTTCCGGCATATGGGCGCGAACTTTTACCACTTCGGCGCTGACGCCCTCCAGACGCTGTTCGATGAGCGCTTTCAGTGCTTGCCCTTCTGTTTCGCGGGCAATAATGAAGTCGTCCAGCGCGCCGTCCAGCGCGGTCAGGATTTCAGCGGCAATGGCATCGAGATCCTGCTCCTGAGCTGCCATAACGCCGGGCCAGCGCAGGATATCAACCGGATTGATTTCCCCTTCATCGCTCTGCATTTTGACCCAGTTGGCCGCGTTCACCAGCTGTTTGGCGAGTTTCTCATTGAGAATAAGTTCGCCCTGCGCGCTGGCGTCGGGCTCAAAACGTAGCGTGCATTCGATTTTCCCACGCGTCAGGCGCGTACGGATACGTTCGCGAACAACAGGCTCAAGGCTACGGAACTGCTCCGGCAGACGAAAGTAAGTTTCCAGATAACGCTGGTTTACCGAGCGCATTTCCCAGGTCGCGCTACCCCATTCACCCTTGATTTCACGCCGGGCGTAGGCGGTCATACTGCGGATCATAGACGTTCCTGTTTTTAAAGGAGAGATGGGACGATTATAGCCATCCCGGCCTTGTCAGGATAGGAATAAGAGCGGGAAGTCCGTATAATGCGCAGCCACATTCGTTTCAAGCCGGAGATTTCAATATGCGTCCAGCAGGCCGTAGCGCTAATCAGGTGCGTCCCGTAACCCTGACCCGTAACTATACAAAACATGCTGAAGGCTCGGTGCTGGTCGAATTTGGCGATACTAAAGTGCTGTGCACCGCCTCGATTGAAGAAGGCGTCCCGCGCTTTCTGAAAGGGCAGGGCCAGGGCTGGATCACGGCGGAATATGGCATGTTGCCGCGCGCGACCCATACCCGTAACGCACGTGAAGCGGCGAAAGGTAAGCAGGGTGGGCGCACGATGGAAATCCAGCGTCTTATCGCCCGCGCGCTGCGCGCTGCGGTGGATCTCAAAACGCTGGGCGAATTTACCATCACGCTGGACTGCGACGTGATCCAGGCCGACGGCGGTACGCGTACGGCATCCATTACTGGTGCCTGCGTTGCGCTGGCCGATGCGCTGAATAAGCTGGTGGCAAGCGGTAAGCTAAAAACCAATCCAATGAAAGGCATGGTGGCGGCTGTGTCCGTCGGGATCGTCAACGGCGAAGCGCTTTGCGATCTGGAGTACGTCGAAGACTCCGCTGCAGAAACAGACATGAATGTTGTGATGACCGAAGACGGGCGCATCATTGAAGTACAGGGCACGGCAGAAGGCGAGCCGTTTAGCCATGAAGAACTGCTCACCCTGTTGGCGTTGGCCCGGGGGGGAATCGAATCCATTGTCGCGACGCAGAAGGCGGCGTTGGCAAATTGATTTTAAGGCGACCAGTGAGTCGCCTTTTTTTTGTCTGCGGTTTTCGAAACAGATTTCGTAAATGATGAAAGTGAAAGAGGAGCGAATCCATGAAACCATATCAGCGCCAGTTTATTGAATTTGCGCTTAACAAACAGGTACTCAAGTTTGGCGAATTTACGCTGAAATCCGGGCGCAAAAGCCCCTATTTCTTCAACGCCGGGCTGTTTAATACCGGGCGCGATCTGGCACTGTTAGGCCGTTTTTATGCCGAAGCGTTAGTGGATTCCGGAATTGAATTCGATCTGCTCTTTGGTCCTGCTTACAAAGGCATCCCGATTGCGACAACCACCGCGGTCGCGCTGGCTGAGCACCATGACAAAGATCTGCCGTACTGTTTTAACCGCAAAGAAGCGAAAGATCACGGCGAGGGCGGTAGCCTGGTCGGTAGCCCGCTGCAGGGGCGCGTTATGCTGGTCGATGATGTGATCACTGCCGGTACCGCGATACGCGAGTCGATGGAGATTATCCAGGCCAACGGCGCGACGCTGGCAGGCGTGCTGATCTCTCTGGATCGTCAGGAACGGGGTCGCGGTGAAATCTCCGCCATTCAGGAGGTTGAACGCGACTACGGCTGTCAGGTGATTTCTATCATCACCCTGCAAGACCTGATTGCCTATCTTGAAGAGAAGCCGGAAATGGCTGGTCATCTGGCGGCGGTGCGGGCGTATCGCGAAGCGTATGGTGTGTAATTTACGGACCCGGTAGCGTTGCGCTTACCGGAGCTGTGTTATTTCTTTGTAAGCCGGATAAGGCGAAACCGCCATCCGGCTTTTTGTTATTGCAACTGCGCAGCGAGCAACGGCCAGCGGGCGTCGAAATCATCCGTAGGACGGTATTTGAATTCGCTACGCACAAAACGTGAAAGCATGCCTTCACAGAAGGCCAATATCTGGCTTGCCAGCAGCGTTTCGTCCGTAACGTATCCTTCGCCTTCGCGCATACGCTTTTCGCGCAGCACTTGACGTAGCTGCGCCTCTATACGCTCAAACAGTTGATTAATGCGACCCTGCAAACGGTCCTGTTCAAACATCAGCGCATGGCCGGTCAGGATACGCGTCAGCCCAGGGTTACGTTCACCGAATCCCAGAATCAGCAACACAATCAGACGCAAACGGGTGCTGGTGTCTTTTTCATCTTTCAGTATCAGGTTGATACGCGTGATCAGGCTGTCTTCGATAAACTCTATCAGGCTATCGAACATGCGAGTCTTGCTGGGAAAGTGACGATACAACGCCGCTTCGGACACGCCGACAGAAGCCGCCAGTTTTGCCGTGGTGATGCGTTGGCTTCCATCGCTGGATTCCAGCATCAGCGCCAGAGACTGAAGTATTTCTTCGCGACGGTTCCTTTTCGCAGTTTGTTTTTCTGCCATGTTACAAAATACCCCTGAAAATAAGCACTTGCCAGGCGAGCATCCACACTATGACCGCAAACCCGGCGTTTGCGGTGATGTTATGACGTTATTGGGATGCGTAATGCCTTACTTACGACCGGAATGGCCGAAACCGCCCTCACCACGATCGGTGGCGTCAAAATCTTCTACCAGATTAAATTCAGCCTGCACAACCGGCACGAAAACCATCTGCGCAATACGTTCGCCTGGCTCAATGGTGAAGCTGTCCTGCCCACGGTTCCAGACAGAAACCATCAACTGCCCCTGATAGTCGGAATCGATCAGGCCCACCAGGTTGCCCAATACGATACCATGCTTATGGCCCAGGCCAGAACGCGGCAGAATAACGGCAGCCAGAGACGGATCGGCGATATGAATAGCCAGGCCGGTTGGCAGCAGGGTGGTTGCGCCCGGCGCCAGTTCTACGGCGTCATCGAGACAGGCTCGCAGGTCAAGTCCGGCAGAACCGGAGGTGGCATAGGTCGGCAGCGGGAATTGCTTGCCAACACGCGGGTCCAGAATCTTAACGTCGATTTTTTTCATCATAACGGGTCACGATCTCGTCGAGTAATAATTGGCCCAGGAGTGCTTTGCGCTCAAGCGGTAAGACTTTATCTCCATCCTGCCAGAAAAGGTGTAACGCATTGCTGTCGCTATTAAATCCTTGATTAGAAAGCGAAACGTCGTTAGCGCAGATCAGATCAAGGTTTTTACGGATACGCTTTTGCCGGGCGTATTCTTCCACATTATTTGTTTCCGCGGCAAACCCAACGACAAAGGGGCGAGAATCTTTCAGCGCGGCGACCCCGGCGATAATGTCAGGGTTTTTGACCATTTTTACTGTTAATTCATCACCCTGCGTGGCCTGTTTTTTTATTTTTTCACTGGCGACGGCGGCGGCCCGATAGTCTGCCACCGCCGCACAGCCGATAAAAATATGCTGTTGCTTAACGGCGGACTGGACCGCAGCTTCCATCTCCAGTGCGGTCATGACGTCTACACGCTGTACAAAAGGCGGCGTGGGTAATGACACCGGACCGGAAACCAGCGTGACGTTTGCGCCACGGCGAGCGGCAGCGGCGGCGATAGCAAAGCCCATCTTACCGGAGCTGTGATTGGAAATATAACGCACCGGATCGAGCGGCTCGCGCGTCGGGCCCGCGGTAATCATGATGTTAAGATGTTGCAGGTCGTTGACAGGCGAAAAATGCGCCGCGGCCATATCAACGATAGTCAGGGGATCCAACATCCGCCCCGGACCGACATCGCCGCACGCCTGGCTACCGCTATCCGGTCCCCAGATTATCAGGCCGCGAGAGGCGAGCACCGCCAGATTATGCTGTGTGGCGGCAGCGCGGTACATTTGCTGGTTCATCGCCGGTAACACGGCAACGGGCGCCGGTGTCGCCAGACAAATCGTGGAAACCAGATCGTTGGCCATCCCCGCGGCAACCCGTGCGATGAGATCCGCCGTGGCGGGGGCAAGAATCACTAAATCAGCCCATTTTCCCAGCTCAATATGACCCATTGCGGCTTCCGCTGCGGGATCAAGCAGGCTGTCCGAAACAGGATACCCGGAAACCGCCTGTAGGCTCAGTGGGGTGATAAAGGCTTTTGCCGCTTCGGTCATTGCCACACGGACATCAGCGCCGCGTTCGCGCAGGCGACGCACCAGTTCAGGGGTTTTGTAGGCGGCTATGCCGCCGCTGACGCCGAGAACGATCTTTTTACCGGCCAGGCTCATCATGATATTTCCTGTTGGGTGACACCAGAAGGCGGACATTTTATCACAATCCTTAAACTGCCGTGTGCTCGCTCATGAATCACTTTGCGAGGCGCTACGCAGGCGTGAAAACTCACCGTCGAATCCCCAAAAGCGCTATGCCAACATGCCCGCTGGCAGAGGGGAGAGAAAAATGGAAACCGTTGAGTGCAGATGGCCGAGGGAAAAATTGTTGGCGCAGGGGGTTGAGACGCTCACGGATGCCGAGCTGCTGGCGCTCTTTTTACGTACGGGAACGCAGGGGAAAGATGTTTTTACGTTGGCGAAAGAGATCCTCAACCATTTTGGGTCTTTGTATGGTTTGCTGACTGCCGACTACGCCCAGTTCGTTAAGGTCACAGGGATTGGCGTGGCAAAGTATGCGCAGTTGAAGGGAATTGCGGAGCTGGCGCGGCGCTTTTATGACGTTCGGCTTAAAGAAGAAAATCCGTTACTGAGTCCGGAAATGACGCGAGCGTTTCTGCGCAGCCAGTTCGCCGGCGAAGAACGTGAGGTGTTTATGGCGATTTTCCTTGACGCTCAGCACAAGGTTATTAAACATAGCCGCCTTTTCTCGGGGACGCTGAGCCATGTTGAGGTGCATCCACGTGAAATTGTTCGGCAGGCGATCAAAATTAACGCTTCAGCGGTGATCCTTGCCCATAATCACCCGTCGGGGTGTGCAGAGCCGAGCAAAGCGGATAAACTCATCACCGAGCGTGTGGTAAAATGCTGCCAGTTCATGGACATCCGTGTGCTTGATCATCTTGTTATGGGGCGCGGCGAGTACGTTTCTTTTGCGGAACGCGGTTGGATTTGACCGACTTTGCGCGATCCATCGGGATCTTTGTCTGTTCGGGACTTGAGCACATCGCTGACTCAGCGTATACTACGCCACCTTTGAGAATCTCGGGTTTGGCATTTGGGCCTGGCAATCGAGAGTTCAATAGAACTATGCGATGACCGGGCTGTAAAGCCTGACGAGGCGCCGATACCCCATACGAAGCTCGAGCTAATTTGATTTTTGGAGAATAGACATGTCCCGAGTCTGCCAAGTTACTGGCAAGCGTCCGGTGACCGGTAACAACCGTTCCCACGCACTGAACGCGACTAAACGCCGCTTCCTGCCTAACCTGCACTCTCACCGTTTCTGGGTTGAGAGCGAAAAGCGTTTTGTCACCCTGCGTGTATCTGCTAAAGGTATGCGTGTAATTGATAAGAAAGGCATCGAAACAGTTCTGTCCGAACTGCGTGCCCGTGGCGAAAAGTACTAAGTACTTAAAGAGGAAATAAATCATGGCTAAAGGTATTCGTGAGAAGATCAAGCTGGTTTCTTCTGCTGGTACTGGTCACTTCTATACCACTACGAAGAACAAACGTACTAAGCCGGAAAAACTGGAGCTGAAAAAATTCGATCCAGTTGTTCGTCAGCACGTGATCTACAAAGAAGCGAAAATTAAATAATTCTCGCTTTGCTGTAACGAAAAACCTCGCTCAGGCGGGGTTTTTTGTTTTCTGGCTGTCCCCATATAAGTGAGAACGGAAACACAACCGGAGACGCTATGCCTGAATTACCTGAAGTCGAAACCAGCCGCCGCGGTATTGAGCCGCATCTGGTCGGGGCCAAAATTCTGCATGCTCATGTGCGTAATGGCCGTCTGCGTTGGCCAGTCTCTGAAGAGATCTATCGTCTGAGCGACCAGCCGGTGCTCAGCGTTCAGCGCCGTGCCAAATATCTTCTGCTGGAGCTTCCTGACGGATGGATCATTATCCATCTGGGAATGTCGGGCAGCTTGCGTATCCTTCCTGAAGAGCTTCCTGCTGAAAAGCATGATCACGTCGACTTAGTGATGAGCAATGGTAAAGTTCTGCGCTACACCGATCCTCGTCGTTTTGGCGCCTGGCTGTGGACGAAGGTGCTGGAAGGGCATAACGTGCTGGCGCATCTGGGGCCTGAACCGCTCAGCGACGATTTCAACGGCGAGTATTTGCATCAGAAGTGCGTGAAAAAGAAAACGGCGATTAAACCCTGGCTGATGGACAACAAGCTGGTGGTGGGCGTCGGGAATATTTACGCCAGTGAGTCTCTGTTTGCCGCAGGCATTCATCCTGACCGCCTGGCATCGTCGTTGTCTGAAGCGGACTGTGAACTGTTGGTGCGGGTGATTAAGGCCGTTTTACTGCGATCCATCGAGCAGGGTGGGACGACGCTAAAAGATTTTCTGCAAAGTGATGGCAAGCCGGGCTATTTTGCTCAGGAACTGCAGGTGTATGGCCGTAAGGGCGAGCCGTGTAGAGTGTGCGGTACGCCGATTATCGCGACGAAACACGCCCAGCGGGCGACGTTTTACTGTCGCCGCTGTCAGAAGTAAAACGTAAAGAGATGGCCGGATGACATCCGGCATTAGCCGTTTAGTTAAGCTTATCCATTAACGCTTGATGGATATTGTCTGGCAGGAAGTGGGTGACATCGCCCGCATGGCGCGCGACCTCTTTAACCAGCGACGAAGAAATAAAAGACCACTCCTTCGACGGCATTAAAAACACGCTTTCCAGCTCTGGCATCAGATGACGGTTCATGTGCGCCAGCTGCATCTCATATTCAAAATCCGCCACGGCGCGGAGTCCGCGAATCAGGATAGTCGCCTGCTGTTCGCGGGCAAAATTCGCCATCAAATCACTGAACCCCCGCACCTCGACGTTGGGCAAGTGCGCAGTAGCCTGGCGCGCGAGGGCGACGCGCTCGTCCAGCGAAAACAGGGGTTTTTTACTGGGGCTGGCAGCAATCGCCAGAATGATGTGGTCAAACATCTGCGTGGCGCGCGTGATGATATCGATATGGCCGTTGGTCAGCGGATCAAACGTGCCCGGATAGATTGCCCGTTTTTGCATAACAGCCCTCAATGCGTTTTCGGTGGCAGATA
This sequence comes from Citrobacter sp. Cs237, assembly GCF_030332325.1. NCBI lineage: Bacteria > Pseudomonadati > Pseudomonadota > Gammaproteobacteria > Enterobacterales > Enterobacteriaceae > Citrobacter > Citrobacter sp. Cs237. Next base: position 127,949 of record NZ_JAOWIB010000103.1, read on the forward strand.
AGGTTCCAGCAGTTGCAGTAAGCGCTGGAGCGCGCCCTGGTTCTGGTACAGCACTTCAACTGCGTGACGACCATAAAAATTACGATAATCGGCGTCGGTCAGTAAAGAGGAAACTTCTTTGGCGAGGCTGGTGGCGTCGGTGACGGTAATCAGACCGCTGGCTTGCTCCAGACGAGCGCAGATATCTTTAAAGTTAAAGGTGTGAGGGCCCATCAACACCGGGATCGCGTGCGCGGCAGCTTCCAGCGGGTTATGCCCACCTCGCTCAACCAGCGATCCTCCGACAAAGGCGAGATCCGCAATGCCGTAAAGCAGCATGAGTTCACCCATTGTATCGCCAACCACCACCTGGGTACTGGCCGAGGGCACCTCGCCAGAAGAGCGAGTGGTGTAACTGAGACCTGCCTCACGAACGAGATTAATCGCATCCGGGAAGCGCTCCGGATGACGGGGCACCAGGATCAGCAGCAGGTTGGGGAACTGGTGGAGCAATGCCTGATGCGCGGCGATGACAATACTCTCTTCGCCATCATGAGTGCTGGTGGCGATCCACACCGGGCGGTGGGGAGCCCACTGACGGCGCAGCGTAACCGCTTTTGCCGCAAGCTGCGGCGTAACGGAGATATCAAACTTCAGGCTGCCGGTTACGGTGACCTGATTATTCTTCGCGCCCAGCGTCACAAAGCGCTGACCATCTTCTTCATTTTGCGCCGCAATTAGCGTAATACGGCGAAGGATTCGGCGGATAAATTTCCCCAGCTTCGCGTAACCGTTGGCAGAACGGGCGGAAAGACGCGCATTGGCGATGACCAGCGGGATGTTGCGCTTATGCAGCGCGGCGATCAGGTTCGGCCACAGTTCGGTTTCCATAATCAATACCAGTTTGGGGTCGACCTTATTGAGGAAGCGGCCAAGCGCATCGGGTAAATCATAGGGAAGATAGACGTGCTGGACATCGCTGCCGAAAGCGGACTGAACCCGCTCAGAGCCGGTTGGCGTCATGGTGGTGACGGTAATCGGCAGATCAGGATAGCGATGCCGTAACGCGCGAACTAAAGGAATAGCCGCCAGCGTTTCGCCGACGGAGACAGAATGAAGCATGATCCCGCCCGGCTTAAGAGGGTGGCGGTAAAAGCCGTAGCGTTCACCCCAGCGTTTACGGTAGGCCGGGGCCTTACGTCCGCGCACCCACAGCCGTATCCAGATCAGCGGCTGAATCAGGTAAAGAAGGGCGGTGTAAAGCAATTCGAGCATAGTAAATAGCTGACTTATGGATGTGCTGGGGATTCTATGTATTTAGCCAGGGCTTTACCATTACTTTTCCTGTTTTTGACTTAAATAGCCTTAAGTCTGGCTAATAAAGTCTGTCAGACACAGAATTTTTGCATTTTTATGCGATTTATTGATTTTTGCGCCCTGAAGCGGGCATCGTGCGTTTGATAAGCCGTTAAGAAAGCCCAGATAAATTAATTATCAATTTGATTTAAAAAACAAAAAATCGCTAATTGCTTAAAGTTTATTCGTGTCGGATCGCAGCGAAAGAAGTGATACACTAGCGGATAAAAGTCAGTGCGGTATCAGTAATCAGGTAGCTGTTGAGCCTGGGGCGGTAGCGTGCTTTTTTCTGCTTAAATTACCGGATAGTCACAACAAAAGAGTCGCGTGTGGAAAAGCCTTTTCGAAAAATTCTGGTTATCAAGATGCGTTTCCACGGGGATATGCTTTTAACCACTCCCGTTATTAGTACGCTGAAAAAAAATTATCCTGACGCCAAAGTCGATGTGCTTCTTTACCAGGACACGATACCTATTTTGTCTGAAAACCCTGAGATAAATGCGCTTTATGGCATCAGTAATAAGGGGGCGGGAACGGCAGATAAAATCAAAAATGCGCTTTCGCTGATTAAGACTTTACGCAGCAATCAGTATGACCTGGTCATTAATCTTACCGACCAGTGGATAGTGGCGCTGATAGTCCGGTGCCTGAATGCCAGGGTAAAAATATCCCAGGACTTTGCCAACCGTCAGTCCGCCTTCTGGAAAAACAGTTTTACGCACCTCGTTCCCTACCGCGGCGAACATGTCGTCGAGCGGACATTGTCTGCGCTCTGCCCGCTTGGGCTGGAGCATATGGTAACGGAAACGACGATGAGTTATCTGCCAGAGCACTGGGAAAACATGCGTCAGCAGCTGGCGAAACTCGGCGTGACGCGCCAGTATGTGGTGATTCAGCCAACTGCAAGGCAATTATTTAAGTGCTGGGATAACGAAAAATTTTCCCGCGTCATTGATGCCCTTGAACGTCGTGGTTATCAGGTTGTGCTGACGTCTGGCCCGTCCGCAGACGATTTAGCCTGCGTAGAAGAAATCGCGCAGGGGTGTGAAACCAAACCGGTTACTGGCCTTGCGGGAAAAACCCGCTTCCCTGAATTAGGCGCGTTGATCGACCATGCCGTGCTCTTTATTGGCGTCGATTCTGCACCCGGACACATTGCCGCCGCGGTTAAAACACCGGTGATATGCCTTTTTGGCGCGACAGACCACGTTTTCTGGCGTCCCTGGACTGACAATATTATTCAGTTTTGGGCGGGAGATTATCAGACAATGCCTCAGCGACGTGAACTGGATCGAAATAAAAAATATATGTCCGTTATACCTGCAGAGGACGTGATTGCGGCGACTGAAAAAATGTTGCCACAAAATGCGCAAATTATTGGGATGGATGCGTCGGTATGATCGTTGCTTTTTGTCTGTATAAGTATTTTCCGTTTGGCGGATTACAACGTGACTTCCTGCGTATTGCGCAAACCGTCGCTGCGCGTGGACATCAGGTTCGCGTTTACACTCAGTCCTGGGAAGGGGAATATCCCGAAGGATTCGAACTGATTCACGTGCCGGTAAAATCACGGACCAACCACGGACGTAATGCAGAGTATTACGCGTGGGTGCAGGCGCATCTGCGAGCGCATCCGGTGGATCGGGTCGTCGGCTTTAACAAAATGCCGGGTCTGGATGTCTATTTTGCCGCTGATGTCTGTTATGCCGAGAAGGTTGCGCAGGAGAAAGGTTTTTTCTATCGCCTGACATCCCGTTACCGCCATTATGCGGCGTTTGAACGGGCGACGTTCGAACAGGGTAAGCCCACGCAACTGATGATGCTGACCGATAAACAGATTGCTGATTTCCAGAAGCATTATCAAACCGAAGCGGAACGTTTCCATATCCTCCCGCCAGGGATCTATCCGGACAGAAAATACAGTGCGCAAATCCCGGACGCTCGCGAGGTTTATCGTCAGAAGAACGGGATCGCCGGACAGCAAAATTTGTTGTTGCAGGTGGGGTCCGACTTTACGCGTAAAGGCGTGGATCGATCGATTGAAGCGCTGGCTTCCCTGCCGGAGGCGCTGCGCCACAATACGCTGCTGTATGTTGTTGGCCAGGACAAGCCCAGAAAATTTGAAGCGCTGGCGGAAAAACGCGGCGTACGGGGTAATGTGCATTTTTTCTCCGGGCGTAATGATGTGGCAGAGCTGATGGCCGCCGCTGATATACTGCTGCACCCTGCTTACCAGGAAGCGGCGGGTATCGTTTTGCTTGAGGCGATTGCCGCCGGGTTGCCGGTCCTCACGTCGGCGGTATGTGGTTTTGCCCACTATATTGAAGACGCTAACTGTGGTGTTGCCATCACTGAGCCCTGGAAACAAGAAGCACTAAACGACATTTTACGTAAAGCGCTGACGCAGCCATCATTGCGCAACGCATGGGCTGAAAACGCACGCCATTATGCGGATACGCAAGATTTGTACAGTCTGCCGGAAAGAGCGGCCGACATCATTACAGGTGGTCTGGATGGTTGAACTGAAGGAACCGTTAGCCACGTTATGGCGCGGTAAAGATGCTTTTGAGGAAGTTAAAACGCTGCAGGGAGACGTTTTCAGGGAACTGGAAACCCGCCGTACGCTGCGATTTGAACTGGCGGAGAAAAGCTATTTCCTTAAATGGCATCGGGGCACTTCTCTCAAAGAGATCGTCAAAAATTTACTTTCGCTACGCATGCCGGTTTTAGGAGCTGACAGAGAGTGGAACGCCATCCATCGTCTCCGGGATGTGGGAGTGGATACTATGCACGGAGTGGGTTTTGGTGAGAAAGGTTTAAATCCGCTGACCAAAACTTCGTTTATTATTACCGAAGATCTAACGCCCACTATCAGCCTGGAAGATTATTGCGCGGAATGGGCGTCAAACCCGCCTGACGTAAAGATTAAGCGAATGCTTATTCACCGCGTCGCAACGATGGTTCGTAAAATGCACGCGGCCGGTATCAATCACCGCGACTGCTATATTTGCCACTTTCTCCTGCACCTGCCCTTTTCGGGGCATGAGAGCGAGCTTAAGGTGTCCGTCATCGATCTCCATCGTGCGCAAATTCGAAGCAAAGTGCCTCGCCGCTGGCGCGATAAAGATCTGATCGGCTTGTATTTCTCGTCCCTGAATATTGGCTTGACGCAGCGGGATATCTGGCGGTTTTTGCAGGTGTACTTTGAGGCGCCATTAAGCGCGATTTTACAGGATGAGTCGCAATTGCTTGTCCAGGCTGAAGCAAAAGCTGCACGGATAAAAGAACGTACAATAAGAAAGAATCTTTAAAAAATTTACTATTATCACATCGACTCAGCAGCTAAAGAAAATATTATGATTATTGTTTCTGTATTACGATTAAGTAAAGATTTTACAACACAGCATGCCCAATGGTTGCATAAACAATTAGTAGGTTATAATTCAGTTTGTTTAACCGATGCTAAGTATATTAAAGGTGTAAACACCGCGCCTCTTTTATATAATTGGCCTGGCTGGTGGTCTAAAATCGAACTTTTTAATCCAGAACACCCTGTTTTGGGGAAAGAAGATATATTATATATGGATCTAGATACGGTAATAACAGGGGATATATCTGACTTTCTCAAAGTTGAAGGTTTAACTATGCTTAGCGATTTTGGAGATCCTAATAACGTAAACTCTTCATTAATGAAGATTTCATGTGCAGATAAAGAAAAGGTTTGGAAGGCATTTATAAATAATCCTATGGAGATAATGGAAAAATGTCAGACGCCAGAATTATGGGGTGATCAGGGGTTTATTGGTTCAATTACAACTCCTCAACGCTGGCAAGATATATTGCCAGGGAAAGTAGTAAGTTATAAAGCAAATATAGCGAAGCCAGGAATGATTGGATTCAATCAAAATTTATACGATGGCATCGCAAATGGAGAGCTGCCTTCTGATGCAAGGATTGTATGCTTCCATGGTTCTCCAAGACCCTGGAATACTGTCTTTTCTTGGGTTCCACGGTTTAACTTTGAAACTTATTTAAAAGCTACTGTCAAAAACTTGAAAAAAGAAATAAAAAATAAATTATCATAGGTTAAGAAATGTTAATGCTAGGTTAGATAATGAAAAATATTAGAGTTTTATTATGAGAATAGCATTTATAGGTGAGGCTGTTTCAGGTTTTGGTGGCATGGAAACGGTTATCCGGGATGTCATTAACCACTTACAAGAAAAACCCTTCGGGCATACGTGCGATATGTTTTTCTTTTGTCGAAATGACAAAATGGATAAAGCATGGTTGAATAATATCAACTATTCATGCTCTTTCTCAAACACCCGACTCGGTTTTTTGCGTCGCGCAAAGCATATTAATGCATTTAGCCAGTGGCTAAAAGAAACACGGCCTGATGTTGTGATTTGCATTGACGTGTTATCTTGTCTTTTTGCCAGTAAAGCGCGAAAAAAATCGGGTGTGGATTTCACCCTTTTTTCCTGGCCGCATTTTTCGCTTGATCATAAAAAACATGCTGAGTGTATCATCCATGCAGATTACCATCTGGCAATAAGCTCCGGGATTAAAGAGCAGATGATAGCGCGTGGTATAGAGCAAAGTCGAATCAGCGTTATTTTTAATCCGGTATCAAGAAAATCGACTATCGTTTATCCCCCTGAGCTGGGTCAGCCTGCGGTATTCCTTTACGTTGGGCGCATGAAGTTCGAAGGGCAAAAAAGAATCAAGGACTTGCTCGATGGGCTGTCTCGAGCGGAAGGTGATTGGCGACTACATGTGATTGGCGATGGTTCTGATTTTGAGAAATGTCAAAAGTACGGGCAGGACCTGGGGATTGGCGAACGTATTACCTGGCATGGATGGCAGGGTTCTCCGTGGGATGTGGTAAATAATAAAATTCAAAATGTTTCAGCGCTTCTTTTAACTTCATCCTTTGAAGGATTCGGTATGGCAATCCTTGAGGCCATGTCGTATGGTATCCCTTGTATCAGTTCTGACTGTATGTCAGGTCCGCGGGATATGATACAGCCGGGAATTAATGGCGAGCTGTACTCACCCGGGGTTATCACACAATATATTAATCATTTGAACAATATTATTTCTGGCAAAATAAAATATAATAATAATCTGATTCCAGCGACTATTGAAAAATTCTATAATGATGTCTATTTTGAAAATTTAGAAAGCATAATATCTTCCAAAAATAATAAGTGATCACTATGACGACAAAGTACTTTGACGAAAAAGTCATTCAGCAGACTTTAGATTATAATTATACAGAGCATAGTGATGTTGAATGCTTTAACATTGCCTATGGCATCGACAAGAACTTTCTGTTTGGCTGTGGCGTATCCATTGCTTCTATTCTGATCGCTAACCCAGAAATACCGCTGGCATTTCATGTCTTCACAGATTTTTTCAGCGATGACGATCGTGCGCGTTTTCATGCGCTGGCTAAACAATATTCTACTCGTATCGCTGTCCATTTAGTGGATTGCGAGCAACTCAAATCATTACCCAGCACAAAAAACTGGTCCTACGCGACATACTTTCGATTTATCATCGCCGATCGCTTTGCGGGTAAAACCGATAAGGTGCTGTACCTGGATGCGGATATTGCCTGTAAAGGAAGCATTCAGGAACTGGTTGATCTGCATTTTACCGAGCACGAAATTGCAGCAGTTGTTGCCGAAGGAGAAACCGAATGGTGGACGAAACGTTCGGTCAGTCTGGCAACGCCGGGTCTGGTGTCCGGTTATTTCAATGCAGGCTTCTTACTTATCAATATTCCTCGCTGGGCGCAGGAAGATATCTCGCGTAAAGCCATTGAGATGTTGCGCGATCCGGATGTTGTTCAGCGCATAACGCACCTGGATCAGGATGTACTCAATATGCTGTTGGTGGGCAAGGCGCGTTTTGTGGATAAAAAGTTCAATACCCAGTTCAGCATTAACTATGAATTAAAGGAAAGGGTGTTAAACCCTGTCAATGAAAGCACCGTTTTTATACATTATATCGGCCCGACAAAACCATGGCATCAGTGGGGAAATTATCCAGTTGCTCAAAGCTTTTTGAATGCGAAAAAGTTGTCACCCTGGTCTAGTGTTGACTTGCTAAAACCTAAAAATAGCCATCAGTTGCGCTATGCAGCAAAGCACATGTTTAATCAGAAAAAGTACGTTGCTGGTGTGATGGATTATTTATATTACTTTAAAAGTAAGCTTGTTAAATAAATATAACTATAGGTGATGCAGTGAACTCATTTCCTGAAATAGAGATAACAGAGTTTAAAGTTTTTGATGAACGCTTAAATGACTGCGATGAAACGTTACATATCTCTTATGGCATTGATGAGAATTATCTTGATGGCGTGGGTGTCTCCATTTCTTCTGTTCTCCTGCATAATAAAATAAATGTCGAATTTCATATCCTTTGCGATCGCTATGTCCAGGGCTTCATTGAAAAAATAGCCTTACTTGCGAATCAGTATCACGTTAAAATTTCGCTTTACACCATTAACGTGAGCTGCCTTGAAGTTTTGCCAAGAACAAAGGTCTGGTCCAGGGCAATGTATTTTCGCCTGTTTGCATTTAATTATCTTCGTCAAAAAATGGATAGATTACTCTATCTTGATGCCGATGTTGTCTGCAAAGGATCGCTTGAGGCACTTTTAGCGATAGATCTGACAGATAAAATTGCTGCGGTTGTTAAAGATGTTGATTCTATCCAGGCAAAAGTTGATGAGCGCTTACCCGCTTATCATCTACAGGGGCGCTACTTTAACTCTGGTGTTGTGTTAGTCAATCTCCAGCAGTGGACGGCGCAGTGTTTAACAGAACATGCGCTTTCACTGTTAACCGGAGAAGAAGGTCAATCCCCATTTTTCAAATATCCCGATCAGGATGTGTTAAATATCCTGCTAATTGATAAAGTGGTCTTTTTACCACGCGAATACAATACTATTTATACCATTAAAAGTGAATTGAAAGATAAAACACATCTGAATTATTTAAACGTCATTACAAATAATACAAAATTGATTCATTATACCGGGGCAACTAAACCCTGGCATGCTTGGGCAAAGTATCCTTCTGTTATTTATTTCACCACTGCGCAGGTTAAATCACCATGGCAGACTGTCCCGGCTAAAAATGCAAGAACCATGGTGGAGTACAAAAAAAGGTATAAACATCTTCTGGTTCAGAAGCATTATTTACAAGGAATAATCGCAGGCGCCGCCTATCTCTATCGAAAAATTTTAGCGAAATAAATTTCCCACAATTATGATTACTGAAACAAAAATAAAAAATTATACTGTCTTCGTTAAACAAGACGGGCAAAAATACATCGATATTTTCACTGATTTTCTTAACCACAATCTTAGCGTATTAAAAGTCTTTCGTAGTATTGAAGATACCAAGGTCGTATTGATCGATACCGAGCATGGTAAATATATTCTGAAGATTTTTCACCCTAAAGTAAAAAACACTGAGCGATTTTTCAAATCGCTGGTTAAAGGGGACTACTACGAAAAACTTTTCTACCAGACGGATCGTGTTCGCCAGGAAGGGTATGATGCGTTAAATGATTTTTATCTGTTGGCAGAAGTGAAAACGCTGCGTTATGTCCACACCTATATCATGATTATTGAGTACATCGAAGGTGTGGAACTGGCCGACATGTCTGACATCTCGTCTGACATAAAGAGCAAGATTAAGCATTCGATCGAGGGACTTCACCAACATGGTATGGTCTCAGGCGACCCGCATAAGGGTAACTTTATATTACAGGATGGTGAGATAAGGATCATTGACCTGTCCGGAAAAAGACCCTCTCGTCAACGGATGGCTAAAGACAGAATCGATTTAGAACGTCATTATGGCATTGAAAACACGAGCAAAGATCTGGGTTACTATCTTTTGGTCTACAAGAAAAAATGGCGTAATTTTTTGCGTCGTCTGAAAGGCAAAAGTGTGCGCTAAGTTTGACTGTGATATCCCGGATATTGCAATTGGCAAGTCTAAATGCAAAAATGGCGTTGTATATTTTATGAGCAGGTTCAGTGCTCTATTTCGATTACCCTCGCTAAAGATAAGCTATGAACACTTACCTCAAAGATTCATCGTGATTTAAGTTGCATGATTAACATACAGGTTTTATATGAGTAATGTTAAGTTTTTAACTCGCGCCGGTGTTCAGCAGCTTACTGAAAGCAGAACATCTGAAAACGTTATCATTTTCTTGTCGGGGCCTACGTCCCGAGGGACGCCACTGTCTCTTTTACGCAACAATGATGTCATCACCGTTAACGGCGCGGCGGAATACTTGCTCAGTAATGGTATTACCCCTTTCATTTATGTCTTAACAGACGCACGCTTTCTGCTGCAACGGCGTGAGGACTTTTATAAGTTCAGCCGCGGCAGTAAATTTACCTTCGTCAATATGGACGTTTATGAGGCCGCATCGGAAGAAGACAAGTGCTACATGCGCGCTCATTGCTTCATTTTGCGCGCGTTTTATAAGCGTGAAAAAGGCGGGATTTTCAAGAAGTTGAAGCTGGAAACGCTGTCTCGATGGAACAAGAAACTGTTGATCAACGTCCCTGTCTCTAAGCGCGGAAGGCTGGTTGGCTTTAGTAAGGATATCAGCTTCGGCTATTGTTCATGCCATACCGTGGCGTATACCGCAATGCAAATAGCATATTCGCTGGGGTACGATAACACTATCTGTTCCGGGCTGGACATTACCGGCAGCTGCGCGCGTTTTTATGACGAAAGCATTAACCCGATGCCGTCAGAGCTTAGCAAGGATCTGGTCAAAATCTTGCCCTTCTTTAAATTCATGCGTGCACAAGTGCCAGACTTTCAGATTTACAACCTCTCTGACGACACGGCGATTGGCTACGACATCATTCCTTTTATCAGACCTGCTGATGTCGCTACCCTTGCGCCTAAGAAAAGCGTATTGAAAAAAACGCTTGGACTGCACGATCATGCGGATTCTTATGTAGGCTAATTTCAATCCTGTTTTTTATTGTAATGTGGTAATTAGCATGGGCTTAGGTGCTTTCCATAAGAAAAAAAGATATTTTTTTAATAAAATCAAAATTAACGCTTTATCTTTCTTCTTTCCCAAAAATACAACGCCAAAAATCAACGCGCCAGCAATCCGGTCATGTTTGCTTATTCATGACAACAACAAGTTAGGCGATTTAATTGTCCTGAGCTCGCTTTACCGGGAACTGACCACTCGTGGCGTTAAGCTCTCTATCTTAACGACCGCCGCAGGAAAAGACTTTCTCGCGGGTAATAACAAGATACAGCGTTTTTTTATTAAAACCTCATCTAAAATCAGCGATGTACTGGCCCTACGTAAGCAGCTGAAGCAGGCGTCTTTCGATATCGTTCTCGATCCTTTCGAAACAATGCCTTCTTTTACTCATGCGTTACTCTTATCTGGCGTCAGGCGCTCGCATGTTCTTGGCTTTGATAAATGGTATAAGCGTTACTACACCGTGTATCATCCGCATGACGAAAAACTCGCTGCGCATATGTGTACGCGGGCGAGTGAAATACTGCATTATTTTTATCCCGATACCGATAATTCGTTCGATGTCAGTTATGATCTGCCGCTCACCGCAGAGGTCGAAAACGCGGTCGTGAATTTCATCGGCGATACGAAGATTATTATAATTAATGCTCTGGGCGCGAAGAAAATCTGCCGTTTAACAGCGGAGCAGATTGCAACGATCTATTCCCGTATTCGTGAACGGCAACCTGAGTTTCGGGTGATTTTTACCGGCCTGCCGCAAGATGTGCGCTCTATTGCGATACCGGACATTGAAACGCTGCCGTTTAACGCGTTTATTTATACCGTTGCCCTGACAAAATTCAGCCAGTACGTTATTTCTGTGGACACCGCGCTGGTTCATATTGCTTCGGCTTATCAGATCCCTACGCTCGCGCTCTACCCCAACGCGCGACACGACGCTTATCCCTCGCACCTAATCTGGGCGCCGAATAATTGCAACGCATTGCAGGTAGTCTCTCCCACCTGTACGGTGAAAGATATTCGTTCCGATGTATTGATTGATTCAGTGGACGCGTTATTTGACCGCCATCCAAAGTGAGCGGATGCCCGCTTTGGATGGCGTGAAAGGAATCACTGCTGAACACGTCTTTCTGGCGGGCGATTTTTCTTGATAAGCAGCATCAGTGCGACAGCCGTGATCAAAATGATCGGGATACTGCGTGACCAGAGAATCACATCGCTCATTCCCGTGCCAATAATCGCTAACGTCAGGGCAAACAGCCCTAAAGAGCGGTGATAGTACACCGTATAAAACAGCGCGGCGTAAAACAGCAAAGTCGATAGAATCCCGGCAATACCTTTCAGCGAGGCCGCTTCAACCAGCTCATTGTGCAAGTGAACGTTGGAAAATTCTAAAGCCCCGCGAAGATAAGGATGCGCATTCGCCAGCTCTTCCATACGCTGCGCCCGAACATCTGCCGAGCGTGCGGCAAGCGGTGATTCTTTGAAAATATCAAAACCAATCTCATACATCGCCAGGCGTGCGCCAAGCGAACTGACACTGTTGCCATTGTTATATTGCGCCAGGTCCGCAACCGCTTCATGGTAGCGGCTATAAATCGGCTTGCTGAAGACCGCAACAAGGACAACGAAGGCAACCAAAAAACCAATCACCGAAAAGAACAATTTTTTGGGGGTCTTAAGATAGCCCGCCACCAGTGCCAGCGCGCATATCACCGGAAAAATAAGCAGCGCTGAACGCGTCTGGGTGAGGGCAAGCGCAAAGAACACGGCAGCAGCGTTAAGCAGAAACAGCACCGGGTGCTTGCGCTGGGTATACAGTATTGATATCGCGCTGACGATGCCGACAAACATGATCGAATATGCTGCGCCTGTTGCCGTACCAATACCAAAATCCAGACGGGAGATACCGGTTGTGGTTTTTACATAGTAGCCATAACCGGCAATGAAAAACGACAGCGAATACAGAATATACAGCGGCCACTCTTTATTCATCTTTATTTTCGAGGTCAGCGCCAACAGTATGAGAAAGGCCCCAAAGATAAAGATTTTCGCCGTATTCAAATAACTATGGTACGTCGCCCGAAAGGGTGAATCATCTACTTTAAAGGCGGAATACCAGCTGACGTTGATGACGCCGATAAGCAGAACAGAAAGGGGTAACAGCCAGTATCGCGGCGAATAACTTTCCGGCTTGCCGCGTAACATAAGCGCCAGCAGACCGAAAATCGCCGTAATATTATACAGCTTCATACTCAAATTATTATTGAACAGCGCGACGACAAGAGTGACGAAGCAAAGTAACCAGGTAGTCAACTCCAGCACTGTGGACATCTTCCTGGCACCGGTTTGCCAGGAATGTAAAGAGTTCAAGGCTAACATTCATGTACCTTTAGAATAATGATGATATTCCGTTCAGAACGGTGTGGGCATCAAGCTTGGCTAAATTATTTTCGGGTGAACGACACGCTATCTGGTTTTTCCCGTACCCCCCAATTAACCCCGGATCCGTTGGGCCATACAGCGTAATATTCGGTCGATCGAGCGCCGCCGTCAGGTGGCTAAGCCCCGTATCGACGGAAACCACATATTTTGCGCCTGCCAGTACGCGCGCAACTTCTTCCAGACTCATCCTCGGTAAGACCTCAACGTGAGCGAACCCTTCGGCAAGTCTTCTCGCCCGTGCTTCTTCATGAGGCGCGCCCCACGGCAATTTGATGCTGATATCGTTGTCAGCCAACAAACCAATTAGCGCTCGCCAGTTTGCTTCCGGCCAGTGTTTATCATCGCGCGTGGTTGCGTGCAAAAATACCGCGTAGGGTTGCGCAGTATCCTGTTCAGATGTCAGGAAATGCCGCGCGATAGCATAATCGCCTTGCGAGGATGGTTTGGAGTAATTCAGGCTTTTTGCGAACAGTTCGCGGGTACGCTCTACGGCATGCTGCTGCCTGGCAATGTAATGGCGGCGATGATAAAACAGAGCGGCCAGCGGCTCGCGTGCGCTCTGCCAGTCCATACCATGCTTTACGCCATGTGCGAGGCGAGTCACCAGCGCAGCGCTTTTAACCAATCCCTGGGCGTCGATAACGGCATCATAGCGTTCTGCCTGTACCGCCTCGCGGAAAGCGTTACGCTCCGCTTTAACCGACGCGGAAAACCAGGCTTTACGCCAGCGACGAATCGCAACGGGAATGACGCGGTTTACCGCCGAATGCCACGAGGGGATCTGCGCGAATCCTTCTTCGACCACCCAGTCAAACTGAATACCCGGTATCGCCTGTTGTGCATCGGTGAGCGCCGGAAGGGTATGCAACACATCACCCATTGAGGATGTTTTGACGATCAGAACCCGCATTCGTCAGGCTTCCTCTTGTAATAACAGCGCGTTCAGGGCTTCCAGCACCTGCGCTGGAGTAATGTCGATCAGACTCTGATGGTACCCTTCTGCCGCATCGCCTTTGCGCACTTTGTGATAGCCGGTAATCAGGCGAATCACCCGCGCTTTATGTGAAAGCGGCGGCGTGAAGTCAGGGCTGCTGGGGCCGTAGAGGGCAACCAGCGGACGGTTAAGGGCCGCGGCGACGTGCATCAGCCCGGAGTCATTGCTGACGACGGCTTTACAGGCGCCGATCAAAATGACGGCCTGCTCCAGCTGGGTGTCGCCTGCCAGATTGCGGCACCACGCCTGCTGCTCATCGTTTAAGGACGCTAAAATCTCGTTCCCGGCTTCGTGATCTTTCGCCGAACCGAACAGCACAACCTGATAGCCTTCGTCTATCAGCTGTTTCGCCAGTTCCGCGTAATGATAGTGTGGCCAGCGTTTGGCAGGTCCAAATTCCGCGCCAGGGCAAAAGCCGATCATGGGCCGCTCATCTGAAAGCGAAAATTCACAACAGGTCAGGGATTTTTCACCTTCGCTCACCTGCAACTGCGGCCACAGCAGCGGCTGCGGCAGATCTTTCGCGCTGTGCATTACGCCCTTGTCGTAAGCCAGCGCGACATAGCGTTCCACCATCAAGGGCCAGGCCGCTTTGTCCAGCACACGCGCGTCGTTTAGCAGACCGTAACGCATCTCGCCGCGCCAGCCTGTGCGCTGCGGTACGCCCGCAAAGAAGGGCACAAGGGCTGATTTGAAGGAGTTGGGCAGCACATATGCGCGGTCATAGCGTTTCTCGCGCAGGCTATGGCCGAGCCTGCGGCGTTCGCCGAGCGCCAGCGTCCCATGGCCGAGTGGCATTGGGATCGCTTCGTTCACTTCCGGCATTCGCGACAACAGCGGACGGCACCATGCGGGCGCCATCACGTCGATTATCGCCTGGGGATAGCGCGCCTTGAGCGTGCGATAGAGACTTTGCGACATCATCATGTCGCCCACCCAGGACGGGCCGATCACCAAAATTTTCATTCACTTCATCCTTCAAGCTGTCTCTGCGTTGGCTGCCTGCGTTCACTCCGGTCACTTACTTTAGTAAGTGACCGGAGACTCACTTAGTTGCCGCCTTGATACCGCTCGAATGATTTTGTGAATTTGTATCGCTGTCGCGGTTCAGCCAGGCCATATATTCCGTTACGCCTTCGGCTACGGTCTTAAACGGCTTGTCATAGCCCGCCGCGCGCAGGTTGGTCAGGTCCGCCTGCGTGAACGCCTGGTAGCGGCCTTTCAGTTTTTCCGGGAACGGGATGTACTCAATCTCGCCTTTTTTATGGAAAGCCAGCGTCGCGTCAGCCACGGCCTGGAAGGATTCTGCACGACCGGTGCCGAGGTTATAGATACCGGACACGCCGTTTTCCCAGAACCACAGGTTCACATCCGCCACATCGCCCACGTAAACAAAGTCACGCTTGAAGCCGTCGCTGCCTTCAAACAGTTTCGGGCTTTCGCCATTATTCAACTGGGTGTTCAGGTGGAACGCCACGCTCGCCATGCTGCCTTTGTGGCCTTCGCGCGGACCGTAAACGTTGAAGTAGCGGAAGCCAACAATCTGGGAGTTCGCTTCTGGCAGGATCTGACGCACGTACTCATCAAACAGGAACTTAGAATAGCCGTAAACGTTTAGCGGCTGCTCATATTCGCGGGATTCGATGAAATCAGAGGTGCGACCGCCGTAGGTGGCGGCGGAAGAGGCGTACAGGAACGGAATTTCACGCTCCAGGCAGTAGTGCAGCAGCTCTTTGGAGTACTGATAGTTATTGTCCATCATGTACTTGCCGTCCCACTCGGTCGTGGAGGAGCACGCGCCTTCGTGGAAAATGGCCTCTACCTCGCCAAACTCTTCGCCCGCCATAATCTGGATTAAGAAATCTTCTTTATCCATATAGTCGGCAATGTTCAGGTCCACCAGGTTCACAAACTTGGTGCCGTCTTTCAGGTTGTCCACCACCAGGATATCGGTGATGCCTTTATCATTCAGGGCTTTAACGATGTTGCTGCCGATAAAACCCGCGCCGCCGGTAACGATGATCATAACTGTAACCTATGAATTATGGAGTCAGAGACTATCTCAGACACGAATACTTCTATCATATCACTACCTGGCCCTGGCTTCAGCCATTCACCGATTACGCGTGTGGGTACGCGTGATTTATCCTGCATTTTAAAGAAGTGCTAATGCGTCATCTCGTATCAGCGTCCAGGGTTAGGTAAGATGTGCTGAAATTTGCCCAGTCTGGAGAATCGCAATGCGTGGGGATTTTTACAAACAGTTAACCAACGATCTGGAAACCGCCCGGGCGGAAGGATTGTTTAAAGAAGAGCGCATTATCACATCTGCTCAGCAGGCAGATATCACTGTGGCGGATGGAAGCCACGTCATTAACTTCTGCGCCAACAACTATCTCGGGTTGGCTAACCACCCTGAACTGATTGCGGCGGCAAAAGCAGGAATGGATTCTCACGGGTTTGGTATGGCCTCGGTGCGCTTTATTTGCGGTACCCAGGACAGCCACAAGCACCTTGAGCAAAAGCTGGCAAACTTCCTGGGAATGGAAGATGCCATCCTCTACTCCTCCTGCTTCGACGCCAACGGCGGCCTGTTCGAAACGCTGCTGGGCGCAGAAGACGCGATTATCTCCGACGCCCTGAACCACGCCTCTATTATCGACGGCGTGCGTTTATGTAAAGCGAAACGCTTCCGCTATGCCAACAATGATATGGCCGAACTGGAAGCTCGCCTGAAAGAAGCGCGTGAAGCCGGGGCCCGTCATGTACTGATCGCTACCGACGGCGTGTTCTCGATGGATGGTGTGATCGCCAACCTGAAAGGCGTCTGCGACCTGGCGGATAAATACGACGCGCTGGTGATGGTTGATGACTCTCACGCGGTGGGCTTCGTGGGTGAAAACGGGCGTGGCTCCCATGAGTATTGCGACGTGATGGGACGCGTGGACATCATCACCGGGACGTTGGGCAAAGCGCTCGGCGGCGCGTCTGGCGGCTACACTGCGGCGCGTAAAGAGGTGGTGGAATGGTTACGTCAGCGCTCCCGTCCGTATCTTTTCTCCAACTCTCTGGCGCCGGCGATTGTCGCCGCCTCCATAAAAGTACTGGAGATGGTGGAATCCGGCGGCGAGCTGCGCGACCGCCTGTGGGCGAACGCGCGCCAGTTCCGCGAGCAGATGTCTGCGGCAGGTTTCACCCTTGCGGGCGCCGACCACGCCATCATTCCGGTGATGCTGGGCGATGCGGTGGTGGCGCAACAATTTGCCCGTGAGCTGCAAAAAGAGGGTATTTACGTAACAGGATTCTTCTATCCGGTGGTGCCGAAAGGCCAGGCGCGCATTCGTACCCAGATGTCCGCCGCCCATACGCCGGAGCAAATCACGCGCGCGGTTGAGGCGTTCACGCGCATAGGTAAACAACTGGGCGTTATTGCCTGAGGATCAAAGATGAAAGCGTTATCCAAACTGAAAGCGGAAGAGGGCATCTGGATGACCGACGTTCCTGAACCGGAAGTCGGACACAACGATCTGCTGATTAAAATCCGTAAAACAGCCATCTGCGGCACTGACGTTCACATCTACAACTGGGATGAGTGGTCGCAAAAAACCATCCCGGTACCTATGGTTGTCGGGCACGAATACGTCGGCGAAGTGGTCGGCATCGGTCAGGAAGTCAAAGGCTTTAAAATTGGCGACCGCGTCTCTGGCGAAGGACACATTACCTGTGGGCACTGCCGTAACTGCCGCGGTGGCCGTACGCACCTGTGCCGCAACACGATCGGCGTGGGTGTGAACCGCCCAGGCTGCTTCGCCGAATATCTGGTGATCCCGGCATTCAACGCCTTCAAAATCCCGGACAATATTTCTGACGATCTGGCGTCTATCTTTGACCCGTTCGGTAATGCGGTGCACACGGCGCTGTCGTTCGATCTGGTGGGCGAGGATGTGCTGGTTTCCGGCGCGGGTCCTATCGGGATTATGGCGGCAGCGGTGGCGAAACACGTCGGGGCACGCAACGTCGTCATCACCGACGTTAACGAATACCGTCTGGACCTGGCGCGTAAGATGGGTATTACCCGTGCGGTTAACGTGGCGCAGGAGAGTCTGACCGACGTGATGGAAGCGTTGGGGATGACCGAAGGCTTCGATGTAGGGCTGGAAATGTCTGGCGCGCCGCCGGCGTTCCGCACCATGCTTGATACCATGAACCACGGTGGTCGCATCGCGATGCTGGGGATCCCGCCCTCTGACATGTCAATCGACTGGACGAAAGTGATCTTTAAAGGGCTCTTCATCAAAGGCATTTATGGCCGCGAGATGTTTGAAACCTGGTACAAGATGGCGGCGCTGATCCAGTCGGGTCTGGATCTTTCTCCTGTCATCACCCATCGTTTCTCGATTGATGACTTCCAGAAGGGCTTTGACGCGATGCGTTCAGGTCAGTCGGGGAAAGTCATCCTGAGCTGGGATTAATCGTAAAAAGGCCGGTGTTTTCCGGCCTTTTTATTCGGCAATATCTGAAATCCTGTAAAGTTTTGTCATTGTCATAAATATTACGTAATTACTCACTAGTCTGATTTTGCTGTTCATTCCAACGCTTTATTCTGCCGTTACCGTCAACGTTTAAAAATAGTATGCACCAGCCTTAATTGTTTCTTAACACTAAGGCTGTACAAAGGCGGGTAACTTCAGAGGTAATCGGTAATTTATGATGAATAGTACAAACAGACTCAGCGTCATTATCCCGCTTTATAATGCGGGTAATGATTTCAAAGCCTGCATGGAATCACTCATCGCGCAAACATGGACTGCCCTGGAAATAATTATTGTTAATGACGGTTCAACGGATAACTCTGTTGAAATAGCAACGCATTACGCCGAAAACTACCCACACGTTCGCCTGCTGCATCAGGCCAATGCCGGGGCGTCGGTCGCGCGTAACCGGGGAATGGCTGCCGCCACCGGGCAATATATCGCTTTCGTCGATGCGGATGATCTGGTTTATCCTCACATGTACGAAACGCTGATGACGATGGCGCTGGAAGATAATCTCGACGTCGCGCAATGTAATGCGGACTGGAGCGAACGTTCCTCCGGCGACACCTGGCAATCTATTCCCACCGATCGTATTCGCTCAACAGGTGTATTAACGGGTCCGGACTGGCTCCGTATGGCGCTGTCTTCTCGGCGCTGGACGCACGTGGTATGGATGGGGGTTTATCGCCGCGACGTGATTGAAAAAAATAACATCAGATTTATTCCGGGATTACATCATCAGGATATCGTGTGGACCACAGAGTTTATGTTTAATGCCCGTCGCGCACGCTATACCGAAGAGTCGTTATATAAGTATTTCCTGCATGATAATTCCGTTAGTCGTTTAAAACGACAGGGCAATAAAAACCTTAATTATCAGCGCCATTATATTAAAATCACCCGCTTACTGGAAAAGCTGAATCGCGATTATGCCGACCGAATTACCCTTTATCCGGAGTTTCGTCAGCAAATAACGTATGAAGCATTACGCGTGTGTCATGCTGTACGCAAAGAGCCGGATATATTGACGCGTCAACGCATGATTGCCGAGATTTTCACCTCGGGCATGTATAAACGGATGATAATGAACGTGCGTAGCGCGAAGGTCGCGTATCAGGCGCTGCTGTGGTCTCTACGACTTTATCGCTGGCGCGACAAAACACGCTCGCACCATCGCACCGCCCGTCAAGCCCTTAACCTGGGTTAACGCCACCCTTGCTGGGGGCCTTCCCCCAGCCCTGCCACTGATGCTGGTACCAACTGACCAGCGTGCTCTGACGAATGCTCTCGCTTATGACGCTGAAGAATCGGTCGGTATAAACTGGTTCGGGTGCCTTCTTCGCGTTACACACCTTCACTCCGCGGAACGGATTACGCGGCGCGTCGTTGTTTTTCGGCGGGGTCAGGTTCGGCGTCGAAGTATCCACCTGCGGTTCGTTAAGCAGGGTGCTTGGACGCACCAGCGTGATATCGGCTGGCAGGTTATACACCATCTGTTGGAGCACACGCACCGTTGACGGATGCGGATGTCCGATCGCGATCGCAGACCCGTTTCGACGAGCCAGATCGATGGCGCGGTTAAACTGGCGGCGAATGTCCGCTTCGTTTTGCGTGTCGTCGAGAAACACTTTACGCTTGATAACCTTCACACCCGTACCGGACGCTGCGCGCATGGCCTGGCTATTGCCGATGGTCATGCTGTCGAGAAAATAGAGATCGTAGCGTTCCAGCGCCTGCATCACTTTCTGCATGCCAAACAGGCTGGAGGTCATCGCGCTGCCCATATGGTTATTTAGCCCGACAGCGTAGGGAACTTTGCTGACCGCCTCGCGCACAATACGTTCGATCTCATTGCTGCTCATCTCCGGGCGCAGCGTGTCTTTTTCCAGCGGCTGCTTACTGAGTGGGGCCATCGGCAGGTGAATCAACACCTCATGACCGCTGTTGTGCGCTTTGGTCGCCATTTCGCGGGCGTGAGGCGCATTAGGCAGTACCGCAACGGAGATTGCGTCTGGCATCGCCAGTACCTGATTTTCATAATGCGGACGGTAGCCGAAATCGTCGATTACGATGGCGAGTTTGCCAGCAAAAGCGGGGGAGGCGAAGGCCAGCAGGCTGGCGAATGAAAGAACAGTACGACGAAAGTGAGGCAAAACTTATCTTCCCAACCACGGCTGTGGATTGACGGCCTGACCCTGGCGACGGATTTCAAAATAGAGCGACGGTCTGCCCTGACCCCCGCTGCTGCCGACCAGCGCAATGGGCTGACCGGCGCGAACCTGTGTCCCCACGCTGACCAGCGCGCTCTGGTTATAGCCGTAAAGGCTCATGTCGCCCTTGCCGTGTTCGACGACGACGACCAGCCCGTAGCCCTGCAGCCAGTCCGCCAGAATCACCCGACCATCGGCAATGGCTTTGACTTCAGTGCCTTCAGACGCACCGATAACCATCCCTTTCCAACGTAGCTCACCTTGCAGCCGTTCGCCATATCGATGCAGCGTTGGCCCGCGAACCGGCCAATAAGCCTGACCGCGCGGCGAGCCTAAACCGCCGGTGCGCGACATCAGCGATTTCTCGCTTTCGGTCGGTTTATAGGTGGTGCCTTTACGGGTCGCCTCTTTCTGTCGATTACGTACTGCTTCCGCCTCGCGCGCTTCGCGTTCCGCCCGCGCTTTGGCGGCGGCTTCCGCTCGCGCAATGCTGTTACGCAGACGGGATTCGTTAGCGCGCAGTTCGCTCAGCTGCTGCTGGCCTTGCTGGATTGAGGACTCCAGTCCGGCGAGCGTTTTTTTCCGTTCGTTACGCGCCTGCTCCAGCTTCGCCTGCTGGGCGCGCTGTTCGTATAACAGCGTCTGTTGCTGGCTTTGCTTCTCTTCCAGCTCGGCGCGTTGTGCGGCGACCTGCTCGCGGGTTTGCTTCAGCTCGGTAATGGTTTCTTGCCGCGCCTGATTCAGATAGCCGAAATAGGCCTGTAAACGCTGGCCGCGCTGGCTCTCTTCACCACTGAGGATAAGCTGAATGCCGGTATGCTCGCCCTGACGAAACGCCGCATCCAACTGTGCGGCGAGGCTGCGTTCCTGGCTGGCTTTTTGCTGCTCCAGCTTTGCGATGGAGGCGTTCATCTCATCAATTTGCTTGTTGAGCTGAGCGAGAGTGTTTTGGGTTTCGCGCAGTTTACGCGCGGCGACGGAAATCGCTTCTTCCTGTGCTTTCAACTGCGCTTGCAGGGTTGCGCGCTGCTGCTGCTGCTGGCGCACGGCGCGCTCTTTGGCGGCGATATCCGCCTGGATGGATTTGAGCTGATCGCGGTCATCCGCGTGGGCGGAAAAGGCGCACAACAATACGCCAGCGCTCAACACGCTGGCGTAAATCAGGGGCCTGACTGAAAACCGTTGCGTTTTCATGACCCCTTGTTTGGTATTCATCGCCTTTCCCCTCATGGGGAGGGATTATTCCACGATGAACAGCGGCTTACCAGTCATCTCTTGCGGGATTTCCATACCCATCAGCGTCAGCATGGTCGGCGCGATATCGGAAAGTTTACCGCCTTCCACCGCTTTTACGTTTTTGTCACCCACGTAAATCAGCGGAACCGGCAGGTTCGTGTGCGCCGTGTGCGCCTGACCTGTCGCCGGATCGCGCATCTGCTCGGCGTTACCGTGGTCCGCAGTGATCAGCAACTGTCCGCCAACGGATTCAACGGCTTTCGCGACCTGCTCAACGCAGTGATCCAGTGCTTCCACTGCTTTCACGGCTGCTTCCATCACCCCGGTATGACCGACCATATCGCCGTTCGGGTAGTTACAGATGATGGTATCGTACTTCCCGCTTTCGATAGCGGCGACCAGTTTTTCAGTCAACTCCGCAGAGCTCATTTCCGGCTGAAGATCGTAGGTCGCCACTTTCGGTGAATTAATCAAAATGCGTTCTTCACCGGCAAATGGCTCTTCCACGCCGCCGTTGAAGAAGAAAGTCACATGCGCGTATTTTTCCGTTTCGGAGATACGCAACTGGGTTTTGTCATTCTTCGCCATCCACTCGCCGAAAGTGTTTGCCAGAGAGGCTGGTGGGTAGGCGACGGCCGTTTTGATGTCCGCCGCGTATTCGGTCAGCATGACAAAATTCAGGTTAACCACTTTCTTACGCGCAAAGCCGTCGAAGTCAGTGTTAACAAATGCCCGTGTGATTTCACGCGCGCGGTCGGCACGGAAGTTCATGAAAATCAGCGCATCGCCGTCTTCCATTGCCGCATCGGCCTGGCCTTCCGCACGAATCACGGTCGCTTTAACGAATTCATCGTTTTCGTCGCGAGCGTAAGCGGCCTGCAGGCCTTCAACCGCGGTTGCGTACTGGAATTCGCCTTTTGCCAGGGTCATCAGATCATAAGCCTGTTCAACGCGATCCCAGCGGTTGTCGCGGTCCATGGCGTAATAACGTCCGATAATAGAAGCGACGCGGCCTTTGCCCAGCGCGGCAAACTTGTCTTCGAAGGCTTTCAGTGAGGATTCAGCGCTGCGCGGCGGGGTGTCGCGACCGTCGAGAAACGCATGCAGGTAGATTTTCTCCGCGCCGCGTTCAGCGGCCAGTTCCACCATCGCCATGATGTGGTCTTCGTGGCTGTGTACGCCGCCCGCCGAGAGCAGGCCCATGATGTGAACCGCTTTACCCGCGTTTTTCGCCTGGTCTACCGCCGCGGTCAGCACCGGATTGGCAAAGAAGGTACGTTCTTTAATTTCGACATCCAGACGCGTCAGGTCCTGATACACGATGCGGCCCGCGCCCAGGTTAACGTGACCTACTTCTGAGTTACCCATCTGACGGTCAGGAAGACCCACTTCCAGACCGGACGCGTCAATCAGCGTATGCGGACGTTGCGCCCACAGCGCGTCCATTACGGGCGTTTTCGCAGAGAAAATGGCGTTATCCTGGCTCTCTTCACGGTAACCATAGCCATCGAGAATGACCAGCACCATAGGTTTTTTCGAAACCGACATTGTGAAACCTCACACTAAAGAAACAAAAATTTTGCGTAATTTTACTACAGCTGAATCGATAAAATAGCCTCAGAAGATCAAATAATAGGGCCGCGCGGCGCATGGACGGCGCGGTTTTACGCTATTTTTTCCATTGCGCCCCGCAAAAATGCAATCCAGTGCACGCGCTGGCTGTATTTGCGCCATCGCGCAGGTATACTCCTTCCCTGGTTTTTAATCACTGAGTCGGGAGTTGTTACCCCCCATGCAAGAAATTATGCAATTTGTTGGTCGCCATCCCATACTGAGTATCGCTTGGATTGCGTTACTGGTGGCGGTTTTATTCACCACGTTTAAAGGCCTGACCTCAAAAGTGAAGGTCATCACCCGTGGTGAAGCCACGCGTCTTATCAACAAAGAAGACGCCGTTGTTGTCGATTTACGTCAGCGTGACGATTTCCGTAAAGGCCATATCGCAGGCGCTATCAACCTGCTGCCAAGTGAAATCAAAGCGAACAACGTGGGCGAACTCGATAAGCACAAAGACAAACCGGTGATCGTGGTCGACGGTTCCGGCATGCAGTGTCAGGAAGCGGCAAACGCGCTCATCAAGGCAGGCTTTGAAAAAGTGTCCGTGCTGAAAGAAGGCGTTGCTGGCTGGAGCGGCGAGAATCTTCCGCTGGTTCGCGGCAAATAAACTCGCCGCTGGCACGAAATCCACAGATAAAGCGAATATCGGAGAGATGTATGGCCAATATCGAGATCTACACCAAAGCAACCTGCCCGTTTTGCCATCGCGCGAAAGCGTTGTTAAACAGCAAGGGCGTGAGTTTCCAGGAGCTTCCGATTGACGGCGACGCCGTAAAACGGGAAGAAATGATCAAGCGCAGTGGCCGTACAACGGTTCCGCAGATTTTTATTGATGCACAGCACATTGGCGGCTGTGACGACTTGTATGCGTTGGATGCGCGTGGTGGACTTGATCCCCTGCTGAGCTAACGTCATCACAGACTTAGGCTGTATTTTAAGGACAACACTAAAAGGGTTTTCTACACATGTCAGAACAAAATAACACCGAAATGGCTTTCCAGATCCAACGTATTTACACCAAAGATGTCTCTTTCGAAGCGCCAAATGCGCCGCATGTTTTCCAGAAAGACTGGCAGCCAGAGGTTAAACTTGATCTTGATACCGCATCTACCCAACTGGCAGATGATGTGTACGAAGTTGTACTGCGTGTCACCGTAACCGCTTCCCTGGGTGAAGAAACGGCGTTCCTGTGCGAAGTTCAGCAGGGCGGTATTTTCTCCATTAGCGGTATTGAAGGCACCCAGATGGCGCATTGCCTGGGCGCATACTGCCCGAACATTCTGTTCCCGTATGCCCGCGAATGCATCACCAGCCTGGTTTCACGCGGTACGTTCCCGCAGCTGAACCTTGCGCCGGTTAACTTCGATGCGCTGTTCATGAACTATTTACAGCAGCAGGCTGGCGAAGGTACTGAAGAACATCAGGATGCCTGATGAACCCACGTAATGCTTCAATGACAGTGATTGGTGCCGGCTCGTACGGCACCGCTCTCGCCATCACCCTGGCGAGAAACGGCCACCCGGTTGTCCTGTGGGGCCACGATCCGCAACATATTGCGACGCTTGAGCGCGATCGCTGTAACGTCGCGTTTCTTCCTGACGTGCCTTTTCCCGATACGCTCCATCTCGAAAGCGACTTAGCCACCGCGCTGGCGGCGAGCCGCGATATTCTGGTGGTAGTGCCAAGCCATGTGTTTGGGGAAGTGCTGCGACAAATCAAACCGTTGCTGCGTGCTGACGCGCGGCTGGTCTGGGCGACAAAAGGGCTTGAAGCCGAGACGGGACGCCTGTTGCAGGACGTTGCGCGCGAGGCGCTGGGCGATCAAATTCCGCTGGCGGTCATCTCCGGTCCGACCTTTGCGAAAGAGTTGGCGGCGGGATTACCGACGGCCATCTCGCTGGCGTCAACTGACGACACCTTCGCCGACGACCTTCAGCAGCTGCTTCACTGCGGCAAAAGTTTCCGCGTCTACAGCAATCCGGACTTCATTGGCGTTCAACTTGGCGGCGCGGTGAAAAATGTGATTGCGATTGGCGCCGGGATGTCAGACGGCATCGGCTTTGGCGCTAACGCTCGCACCGCGCTTATCACGCGTGGACTGGCGGAAATGTCGCGTCTGGGCGCGGCGCTGGGCGCCGATCCGGCCACCTTTATGGGGATGGCGGGACTGGGCGATCTGGTGCTGACCTGTACTGACAATCAGTCGCGTAACCGCCGCTTTGGCATGATGCTCGGTCAGGGCATGGATGTGCAAGGCGCGCAGGACAAGATTGGACAGGTGGTGGAAGGCTACCGCAATACGAAAGAAGTCCGCGAGTTGGCGCACCGTTTTGGTGTCGAAATGCCAATAACCGAGGAAATTTATCAAGTATTATATTGCGGAAAAAACGCGCGCGAGGCAGCATTGACCTTATTAGGCCGTACACGCAAGGACGAGCGTAGCCGCCACTAGTCGCAAGGATCTGTTTTCGTCAATGACCCGGCCCGCGAAGAACGGGCCGGTCGTTAGCCTCATTACCTGGAGTTCGCAATGCCGTGTGAAGAACTGGATATCGTCTGGAACAATATTAAAGCCGAAGCCCGTGCCCTGGCCGATTGTGAGCCAATGCTGGCCAGTTTTTACCACGCAACGCTACTCAAGCATGAAAACCTGGGCAGTGCGCTAAGCTACATGCTGGCGAACAAACTGGCCTCGCCGATTATGCCTGCGATTGCCATTCGGGAAGTGGTGGAGGAAGCCTACGCCGCCGACCCGGAGATGATTGCCTCGGCAGCCTGCGATATTCAGGCGGTGCGCACTCGCGACCCGGCGGTTGATAAATATTCCACCCCGCTGTTATACCTGAAGGGTTTTCACGCCCTACAGGCTTATCGCATCGGCCACTGGTTGTGGAACGAAGGTCGCCGCGCGCTGGCTATCTTCTTACAAAATCAGGTATCTGTGACGTTCCAGGTCGATATCCACCCGGCTGCGCGGATCGGACGCGGGATCATGCTCGACCACGCCACTGGCATCGTGGTGGGCGAAACCGCGGTAATTGAAGATGACGTGTCGATTCTGCAGTCGGTCACCCTTGGCGGCACCGGCAAAACCAGCGGCGATCGCCATCCGAAGATCCGTGAAGGGGTGATGATTGGCGCCGGGGCGAAGATCCTTGGTAATATTGAAGTTGGACGCGGAGCAAAAATCGGCGCGGGTTCTGTGGTGTTACAGCCTGTACCGCCGCACACCACCGCCGCAGGGGTGCCAGCGCGCATCGTCGGCAAGCCGGACAGTGATAAACCGTCGATGGATATGGATCAGCATTTTAACGGGATACATCATACGTTCGAATACGGCGACGGAATCTGATTTCGGGCTATCTTACATGCCAGCCTGAATCCAGGCTGTGCTTGCCACCTCACGGGCTATGCGTATGCTCCGGTGACTGCGTGCAGACTGTGTTCAATGTGGCGGCGTCGATAACGCCCGAAAAAAATGCCCCGTCTGCGTGATTCGTTGGCGGGGTAAGCGTAGCGTCGTCACCCGACAACCCTCAGCTACGCAATACCGCGCCGGGATACCCTAACTGTCGCCACGCCTCGTACACCACCACCGACACCGCGTTTGACAGGTTCATACTGCGACTGTCCGGCATCATCGGAATCCGAATTTTTTGCTCCGCAGGCAAGGCATCAAGAATGCTGGCAGGTAAGCCGCGCGTCTCCGGGCCAAACATCAAATAATCCCCGTCCTGATAGCTCACCGCGCTGTGGGCGGGCGTCCCTTTGGTGGTGAGGGCAAACAGACGCTGTGGCTTTTCGGCTTTCTGAAACGCCGCGTAATCACGATGGCGCGCCACGGCGGCAAATTCATGGTAGTCCAGTCCCGCACGACGCAGGCGTTTGTCGTCCCAGGTAAAGCCCATCGGCTCAATGATATGCAGACGAAAGCCCGTGTTAGCGCACAGGCGAATGATGTTGCCGGTATTGGGTGGGATTTCTGGTTCGAATAAAACGATATTAAGCATGTTTGCTGCCCCTTCAATTGCGCGGGGCAGCATAGCACGTTCACTACGCGGCATCACCCTGCGCGAGGGGGGCCAGCGCCGCGGGAAGGTTGCCGATCTCCTGAACCAGCGAGTCTTTGCTGATTTCGCTAATGGATTTCGCGCCGGTCAGCGTCATCGCGACTTTCATCTCTTTCTCGATCAGGTTCAGCAGGTTGGCGACGCCCGCCTGGCCGGCGGTGGCCAGCGCGTAAAGATACGCGCGGCCCAGCAGCACACTGTCTGCGCCCAGCGCAATCATGCGTACCACGTCAAGCCCGTTACGGATACCACTGTCGGCCAGAATAGCGATGTCGCCTTTTACCGCGTCGGCAATCGCGGGCAGGGCGCGCGCGGAGGAGAGCACGCCGTCGAGCTGGCGTCCGCCGTGGTTAGACACCACAATGCCGTCCGCACCAAAGCGCACCGCGTCGCGAGCGTCTTCCGGATCGAGGATCCCTTTGATCACCATCGGGCCGTCCCAGAAGTCACGGATCCATTCAAGGTCTTTCCACGAAATTGACGGATCGAAGTTATTTGCCAGCCAGCCGATGTAATCTTCCAACCCGGTTGGTTTGCCAAGATAGGTCGAAATGTTGCCTAAATCATGCGGACGACCGTTCAGGCCTACGTCCCACGCCCATTGTGGATGGGTCACCGCCTGCCAGTAACGGCGCAGCGCGGCGTTTGGACCGCTCATGCCCGAATGTGCGTCGCGGTAGCGCGCGCCGGGTGTTGGCATATCGACCGTAAAGACCAGCGTTGAACAGCCTGCCGCTTTCGCCCGCTCCAGCGCGTTACGCATAAAACCGCGGTCGCGCAGCACGTACAGCTGGAACCACATCGGACGGTTAAGGGTCGGCGCCACCTCTTCGATTGGGCAAACGGACACGGTGGAAAGGGTAAACGGAATCCCCTTCGCATCCGCGGCGGCAGCGGCCTGCACTTCGCCTCGACGGGCGTACATGCCGCAGAGGCCAACCGGCGCCAGCGCCACCGGCATCGACAGCTTTTCTTTAAAGAGGGTGGTTTCCAGGCTTAAGTCAGACATGTTTTTCAAAACGCGCTGACGCAGCGCCACTTCCGATAAATCCTCTACGTTGCGGCGCAGGGTGTATTCCGCATAGGCGCCGCCGTCAATGTAGTGGAACAGAAACGGAGGCAGAATGCGCTGGGCTGCGGCGCGATAATCGCTGGCTGCTGAGATAATCATGCTTTGTTCTCCCTGGAATGCTCATAGTGGTCGCCGGGCAGGCGGGTGATTCGCGCCTGGCGGGCCTGATCTTCATCAAATTGTTTAATGGTGGCGTGGACGAAGCTGAGATGCGCCATCATCGCTTTACGCGCGCCGTCGGCGTCACCGGCAAGAATGGCGTCCATGACCGCCTGATGTTGCTCCGTCAGCTTTGCAAAGACCGGCGGGACAAGGTACATACGCTGGCGACTCTGTTTTACCGACGAGTGCAGTACGTCGAAGAATCCGCGCATGGTCTGCAACAGCACCACATTGTGTGACGCCTCGGCGATGGCGAGATGAAACCGAACGTCGGCCTGAGAGGCGATGTCCGGATCTTCGCTGAGGGTCGCGTCAAAGCAGAGCCTGATTTTTTCTTTATCTGCCTGGGTAGCGCGCAGGGCGGCATGCCAGGCGGTGCTGGCTTCGATGGCGTGGCGGGCTTCCAGAATGTCGAAGCTGTAGTCCGGGTCGTCGGCCATCAGCGTTTTGAGCGGCTGTACGATGTTTTGCTCGGACCACTCTTCATGCTGCCAGCGGACAAACGTCCCTCCGCCGCGACGGCTGAGCAGGACGCCTTCGCTCACTAATTTCGCCAGCGCTTCGCGCAAAGAGTTGCGCGACACACCAAGCTGCTGGGCAAGCTGGCGTTCGGCGGGCAGCTTCATACCCGCCTCCAGTTGCTGTTCTTCAATCAGCGCCCGCACACGAGAGGCTATCTCGTCGGACAGGCGTTTTGGCATCACAATCACGGGATCATCCAGGTTAAGACATACGCCTGAAGCGTGGTGATCACGCCCACCATGCAGGTGAAGATCAGGCTGTGTTTGACGGTGAAACGGAACAAGTCCGACTCTTTACCGACCAGTCCTACCGCCGCGCAGGCGATAGCAATGGACTGCGGCGAAATCATCTTGCCGGTGACCCCGCCGGTGGTGTTTGCAGCGACCATCAGCACATCCGACACGCCAATTTGCTGGGCGGCGGTAGCCTGCAGCGCGGCAAACAGCGCATTCGATGAGGTGTCTGAGCCGGTGAGGAACACGCCCAGCCAGCCGAGGAACGGCGAGAAGAAGGTGAAGGCGCTGCCGGTATGCGCCAGCGCTAATGCCAGCGTTGACGAAAGACCAGAATAGTTAGAGATAAACGCGAACGCCAGCACCATCCCGATGGAGTAGATAGGCAGCGCCAGCTCCTTCAGGGTGCTGCCAAAGGTCTGGATGGCGGCGGAAAGCTTCATCTTTAGCCAGACGATGGACAGCAGCGCGGCGAACAGAATGGCGGTACCGGTCGCTGAGAACCAGTCGAATTTATACACGGCGGCATAGGCGGTTGCTTCGTTGACTACCGGCGGCATGCGGGCAATCAGCTTGTCGAGGAACGGAACCGGGATGTTAATCACCCAGTCGTACAGCGCGCCGCCTGGGGCGAACAGTGCTTTAAACGGCGGTACGCTCCACAGCGTCACGGTGGCGGTCAGGAACAGGAACGGCGACCACGCGCGAACAATCTGTCCTGCGGTGTAGCCAGTGCGCGCCAGCGTCTGATCCACATGGGAAGCCCCCATATCCGCAAAGCGGAAAATACGCACCGGCTGCCAGCGTTTCAGGAACAGGGTCAGACAGACCAGCGACACCAGTGAGGAAATGATGTCCGGCAACTCCGGACCGATAAAGTTGGAGCTGAGGTATTGAGCAATCGCGAACGAGCCGCCCGCTACCATCACCGCGGGCCAGGTCTCTTTAATGCCGCGCCAGCCGTCCATAATCGCCATGATCCAGAACAGTACGATGATGGTCAGGAACGGCAGCTGGCGGCCCACCATCTGGCCGATCTCAAAACTGTCCAGTCCGGTTACCTGCCCGGCAACCAGAATCGGGATCCCCATTGCGCCAAACGCCACTGGCGCAGTGTTGACGATCAGGCAAAGCCCGGCGGCGTAAAGCGGATTAAAGCCCAGTCCAACCAGCAACGCGGCGGTAATCGCCACCGGGGCGCCGAACCCCGCAGCCCCCTCCAGAAACGCGCCAAAGGAGAAGCCGACGATCAGCATCTGCAGGCGCTGGTCAGGGGTAATCGACAGAATCGACGAGCGGATAATGTCGAACTGCCCGGTTTTCACCGAGATTTTGTAGACAAACACAGCGGCGATAATGATCCAGGCAATCGGCCACAAACCATAGAAGAAACCATACACCACCGAGGCCAGCGCGCGATCGACCGGCATTTTGTAAAACAGCAGCGCCACAGCCAGCGCGATAACCACCGTCCACGAGGCGGCAACATAGCCTTTCAGCTTGAGCTTGATCAGCGCGAAGAAGAAAAACAGAATCGGGAGCGATGCGATCAGGCTGGACAGCCAGATATTCCCGGCCGGATCGTAGTTTTGTTGCCAGAGATTCATTGCAGGTCTCCTGAGGGCCACGCGCATAATGCTATGAGTCTGTGCTCATCTCGACATCACATTATGTGTAAAAGTGGCCCTGCCAATATTGTTGTGTAGGGATAATGACAACAAATGGTTAACCAAATGTTATGTATTGGCAACGATAGTGTAAGGCTAAATCAGCGAAGTGTGAACCAGCGGACGCAAAGGAGGGGGATTGGTAGGGCCAATTTACGCGTGGATCAGGGCGGCGAAGCGCCACCCGTAACGCATTTAGAATTCAGTCTTTGAAAAGCCGGTCATTTCTTCCAAATCCATTTCACGGCCCAGGGCGGTCATTGGATGTACGACCACCAGACCACGCACGCTTTTTTTCAGCTTGCCCATATCGGCCTGCTCTTTTTTACTGATTGCGCGGCGGAACGGCATATTCATCAGCTTTTGCGCTTCTTTGCTCAGTTTCTGGCTGTGCACTTCGCGCAGGCGGGCGATCTCCGTTTCGAGCGTGGTTTTCTCTTTTTCCAGCTCCGCGTACTTATCGGCGGCCTCGACCAGCGACAGTTCAGCCTGCTGGTGGCGAACAGCATCAAGGCGATCGCTCAGGCGTTTAATTTCGTTTTTTTCGACTTCTTTCATGGTATGGCTTCTGATAGAAATAAAGGGAATGCCCTATAGTATGCGCGCTGAGCGGGTTTCTTCACAATCAATCGCTAAAAAATAATCAAAACGGATACGAATGGCCACGCAGACATCATAGTTACCTGGCTGATAAAAAAGGCTTTTTGCCAGGAAAAGGGTCAGGCTCGCCATTTTCTGCGCAGGATCATGTTTAAGCACGTTTTCCTCAACCCGTTCGCGTTTCTGATCCTAAACTAAAATTGGCGGCTGCGTTTGTTTACAGCGTTGACAGAGGGAGGACTTCTCATGGCGAAAATGGGTGAAAATGTTCCACATCTGATTGATAAAGCGATTGATTTTATGGCCTCAAGTCAGGCGTTCCGGGAATACCTGAATAAAACGCCTGCGCGCGATACGGTCCCGAATGATATCCCGCTGGAGCATGCGAAGATGTATCTCGACCGGCTGGAATATTATCGGCAGCTGTATCAGCCAAAGCTGGAAGATAAGGTGTGAGACAACCGGGCCTATTTCTGGAAGGCTTTTTTTAAGCTGATTTTAGAAATCAGCTCAGTCAGGGAAAGCACCATTGTCGAGCGTACCGCTTGCTGGTAGCGCTGGATTTGCATGGCGTACAGCGCCGGGTCGGAGGCATCAAACTGCGGCGGCGGCGGTAGCGCCGTCACGCAGTGAAGTTCGCCGAACGGTCCGAGAATTTCATCGTCGGTAAACGCGTACTCATTGCCATCATGGTTCATCTCTTCACGCAGCGCCATCAATAGCTCCGCATCCTCATACTCTGGACGACTCAGCACGCCGAGGCCATAGATAAGTTTCAGGCGCACCGACAGATCGCCCAGCGGTCCGTCGCCGTCGAGTAACGGTTCTACTGCGTATTTCACCGCGTAGTCGTCTTTGCGAAACACCTGAAGCACCAGAATGTTCACCGCCTCGGTGAGTAACTCGACGGCGGTGATCAGGAAACTTCGTACGGTTTTGCCAGCATTCAGACGCTCAAGCACACGGTTTTCAAAGGCCTGGGTTTCTTCCATTATTGCCTGCATATCTGACAATCTTTCATTCGGGCGCAGGTTCGCCTGCGCCGTATTTTGCATCATTTGATCGCGTTATACGCGTTTACGGCCTCGGCCACGACTTCGCTGCTGGCATCCAGTCCGGAAACCTGCGCCAGAGCGGCCTGCGGGCCTTTGTCGGCAATCAGCGCCGCCAGTTCCTGCGCCTGCGGATCGTCTTCGCTACGGAAATGCATCGCCGCGGCAATGCCTTTCACCAGGTTCAGATGCGGCAGGCCATATTCCAGCGTGCCCAGCAGTGGTTTGATCAACCGATCACCGGCGCTCAGTTTCCGCAGCGGCTGACGGCCAACGCGCTCAACGTCGTCTTTCAGGTACGGGTTTTCGAAACGGCCAAGAATTTTCTGGATATACGCCGCGTGCTTGTCTGCATCAAAACCGTAGCGTTTGATCAGCACCGCGCCGCTCTCCTCCATCGCCCCTTTTACCACCGCGCGGATTTTCTCGTCGAGGATCGCGTCGCGGATAGTCTGATGACCGGTCAATTTTCCGAGGTAGGCGGTTATAGCATGCCCGGTGTTCAGCGTGAAGAGTTTACGTTCGACAAATGCCATCAGGTTATCAGTTAATTCCATTCCCGGGATGTCCGGCAGCGCGCCTTTAAACTGCGTTTTGTCGACAATCCACTCGCTGAACGTTTCAACGGTCACTTCCAGCGGATCGTGCGTAGCGGAGGCGGAAGGGGGAACAATACGATCCACCGCGGAGTCGACGAAGCCGACGTGCGCCTCCACCCATGCCTTGTCATCTTCCGCCAGCGCGTTCATGACATGGCCTTTCAGCTGCGTGGTGCCACGGACCATGTTTTCACAGGCGATGATGTTCAGGGGGGTGTCGATACCCTGCGCTTTGCGCTGCGCCAGCCCTTTTGCGATGGCAGGCGCGATGCGCTCAAGCACGACCGGACCAACGGCAGTGGTCACCAGATCCACTTGGGCGATTAGCTTAACCACGTCGTCGCCGATGCTGCTTACCGCATCAACGCCGGTAACGGTATCCACCTGCTCATTTTCACCCACCACGTGCACCTGATAGCTATGACGGGCGTTCAGGGCGTCGAGCACGACCTGATTTACATCAGCGAATGTCAGTTGTATCCCCGCGTCTGCCAGCAATTTGCCGATAAAGCCACGTCCGATATTACCTGCGCCAAAATGTAATGCTTTCATAGTAGTAACCTTCGTTAATGTTTTTACCCAAGAGGGCTGGGGTGAAAAGCGGTTCCTCACCCAAACCCTCTCCCTTACAGGAGAGGAAAATAGGGGCCCGGCAAACGCAAGCGCTACCGGGCAAATGCACTTACTTACGACCTGCCAGCAGCTCAAGCACTTCTTCGACGCTGGTGGTGTTAGCCAGACGTTCGATAACGGTTTCATCATCCAGCGCGTTGGTCAGGCTGGTGATCACCTGGATGTGCTCGTTATTGCGTGCGGCGATACCAATAACCAGACGGGCGATATCATCCTCTTCTTCACCGAAGCGAACGCCTTGCGGATACTGGCAGAACACGACACCGGTTTTCAGTACGCGATCTTTGGCTTCCACCGTACCGTGCGGAACCGCAATGGATTCGCCCAGATAGGTCGGGGTCAATTTTTCACGCGCCAACATCGCGTCAACGTATTCCGGCTCAACGTAGCCGCCTTTAACCAGTTGTTCACCGGCAAAGCGAATGGCTTCTTCTTTGGTGGCCGCGGTACGGCCGAGGAAGATGTTCTCCGCGCTCAGTTTGAACAGATGAGCGTTACTTTCGTCAAAGCTGTCCTGCAGGCTGGTACGCACTTTCTCTTCATTGTCTGTGTGACGCTGCGCCGCAACCAGACGTTCGGTCAGGCTGGCGTACAGACCGCTGTCGAGGAAATTGGTCAGCGAAATATGCTGTGCCTGTGGAACCTGACGCATTGCGCGCTCGGTGAGATCGCGGTGGGTGATGACCAGGTCAACATCCGGCGGCAAGTTATTGATGGCGCTGTTGGTCACTGAAATCTGAGACAGACCGGCATCCTGTACTTTCTTACGCAACACGCCTGCGCCCATCGCGCTGGAGCCCATACCGGCGTCGCAGGCTACGATGATTTTACGCACATGGCTCAGGTCGTTGGTGACATCGCCTGCAGACAGCGGCGTGCCGCCTTTGGATTCTGCTTTCATGTCCTGCATACGACGGGTGGCCGCTTCAATGTCGTCTTCTTCTTTCACCTTGCTGGTTTTCAGCAGAATCGCCGAGACCACGAAGGAGACCGCCATGGCCGCACAGATTGCCGCGATGTTAGCGAAGTAGGCGCCTTTTGGCGTCATCGCCAGCACCGCCAGAATAGACCCCGGAGACGCCGGAGACACCAGACCGCCGTTCAGCAGCGTCAGGGTGAACACGCCGGTCATGCCGCCGAGGATAACGGCCAGAATCAGACGTGGGTTCATCAGCACGTAAGGGAAGTAAATTTCATGGATCCCGCCCAGGAAGTGGATGATAGCCGCACCGCCCGCAGACTGTTTTGCACTGCCACGACCAAAGAACATGTACGCCAGCAGCACGCCCATCCCCGGGCCCGGGTTGGCTTCAATCAGGAAGAAGATGGATTTGCCCATCTCGTGCGACTGCTGAATACCCAGCGGCGAGAAGATACCGTGGTTGATGGCGTTGTTGAGGAACAGGATTTTCGCTGGTTCAACAAAGATGGACGCCAGCGGCAGCATGTCATGGACAACCATGAAGTTGACGCCCGCCGCCAGAATTTTTGACAAACCTTCCACCAGCGGACCAATACCGAGGAACGCCAGAATCGCGAGGATCATCCCGATGATGCCAGCGGAGAAGTTATTCACCAGCATTTCAAAACCGGACTTGATCTTACCGTCTACCCAGTTGTCGAATTTCTTGATGCAGTAGCCGCCCAGCGGACCTGCAATCATGGAGCCGAGGAACATCGGCATGTCTGCGCCGACGATCACGCCCATGGTGGTGATCGCCCCGACCACGCCGCCGCGCTCGCCGCCCACCAGTTTACCGCCGGTATAACCGATCAGCAGTGGCAGGAGATAGGTAATCATCGGGCCGACCAGCTTCGCCAGCGTTTCGTTTGGCAACCACCCTGTCGGAATAAATAATGCGGTGATAATACCCCACGCGATAAACGCGCCGATATTTGGCATCACCATATTGCTGAGGAATCGACCAAAGCTTTGCACTTTGATCTTAATATCGGATGACATAAAAACACCCCTTCTTATGTTTGCTGTCGCGCAGGCCGGAAGCCCGAGGTTTTGTTAATGTGGCGGCAGAGGTAGCCGGACCCTGTAGATATTGCGAAATCTGGCACTGAATCGATCAGCTGTCCAGTCTGCGCCCTTTTGTGTGATGTGAATCACATAAATATAGGGGGTAGGGAGGTATTTAATGTGATTTGCATCACGAAATAGTTGTATGGAAAAACATCAAAGTGGATTTTTGAACCATTAACGGCACAAAAATGTGATTTGTTTCACGTTTTTGTTTTAACGGTTTGTTGAATATTTGTGATTTAAATCACAATAAATTTTCAGTCGAATTTGCCCTGATGTGATGTAGCGCAGGTTCTGCGTTTGCCGCGCCATTGAGTTATTAACTGCATTTGCCCTTTATACCCTATAGAACATGCATTGTTCCTCATGAGGCTGATAGCAATGAAAACGTCTTTTTTATTTTACTTGTCGTAACAGGCGTATATCGCATAAAACATATCTCTCATTTTCAGCACAACAGTGCGGTGTTTCGTTGGCAGTCTGCTAACTTTCATTCTCTTTGCACGCATCTGAGCCATACTGAATACTGTTGATTATTCTTTGGCGCATTGTCTTCCCCTACGTTGGCATAAAGGACCCGGTATGAAACTCATAGGTAGCTACACCAGCCCGTTTGTACGCAAAATCTCGATTCTGCTGCTGGAAAAGGGCATCACCTTCGAATTTGTTAATGAACTGCCGTACAACGCGGAAAACGGCGTGGCGCAGTACAATCCATTGGGGAAAGTCCCGGCGCTGGTGACCGATGATGGAGAATACTGGTTTGATTCGCCAATCATTGCCGAATATATCGAACTGCTGGACATCGCCCCGGCGATGCTACCGCGCGAGCCGCTGGCGTCGCTGAAGGTGCGCCAGCTTGAAGCCCTGGCTGACGGTATTATGGATGCTGGCCTGGTGTCGGTGCGTGAACAGGCGCGACCGGCGGCGCAGCAGTCGGAAAATGAGCTTCTGCGTCAGCGTGAAAAAATCACCCGCAGTCTGGATGCGCTGGAAGGCTATCTGGTGGACGGAACCATTAAACCCGATACGGTGAATCTGGCGACTATCGCGATTGCTTGCGCCGTGGGCTATCTCAACTTCCGTCGCGTGTCGCCGGGCTGGTGCGTGGACCGTCCTAACCTGGTAAAACTGGTGGAAACCCTGTTTAGCCGCGAAAGTTTTGCCCGCACGGAACCGCCAAAGGCTTGATACGTATTATGTCCGCCTGAGCCATCTCACGTTACAATCCCCCTTATGTCGAAACGCCTCTCCGCACATGGAGAGGATTACCAACCGCCAGGCTATCCCATGACAACCGAAACGCGTTCGCTGTACAGTCAGCTTCCTGCCATTGATCGCTTATTGCGTGAAAGTGCATTTCTTACCCTGTGTGACAGCCACGGGCATACCCGTGTCGTTGAACTCCTTCGCCAGATGCTGGACGAGGCCAGAGAGACGATACGTGATACCCAGGCGCTGCCCGTGTGGAGCGACAACTGGGCGCAGGAAGTTAGCGTCCGTCTGCAGAAAGCGGCTCAGAGCGCGCTGCGTCCGGTAATCAATCTGACCGGTACGGTGCTGCACACGAATCTTGGCCGCGCATTGCAGGCGGAAGAGGCGATAGCGGCGGTGGCGCAGGCCATGCGTTCACCGGTGACGCTGGAGTACGATCTCGACGGCGCCGGGCGCGGCCACCGTGACCGCGCGCTGGCGGAGTTACTGTGCCGCATTACCGGCGCGGAAGACGCCTGTATCGTCAATAACAACGCGGCGGCGGTATTGTTAATGCTGGCGGCAACGGCGGCGGGGAAAGAGGTGGTGGTCTCGCGCGGCGAACTGGTAGAGATTGGCGGCGCGTTTCGCATTCCTGACGTGATGCGCCAGGCGGGCTGTACGCTTCATGAAGTAGGCACCACCAACCGCACGCACGCGAAAGATTATCGCCAGGCGGTAAATGAAAACACCGGGCTGTTGATGAAGGTCCACACCAGTAACTACAGCATTGAAGGCTTTACCAAAGCGATAGACGAGAGCGAACTGGCGCAGATCGGCCAGCAACTGGATATTCCGGTGGTGGCCGATCTTGGCAGCGGTTCGCTGATTGACCTCAGCCAGTACGGTCTGCCAAAAGAGCCGATGCCGCAGCAACTGATTGCCGCGGGCGTCAGTCTGGTGAGCTTTTCCGGCGATAAACTGCTCGGCGGTCCGCAAGCGGGTATTATCGTCGGCAAAAAAGAGATGATTGCGCAACTGCAAAGTCACCCACTGAAACGCGCGTTGCGGGCGGATAAAATGACCCTTGCGGCGCTGGAGGCGACGCTACGGCTGTATCTGCATCCGGAAGCGTTGGCGCAAAAACTGCCGACATTGCGGGCGTTAACCCGCCCTCAGGAGGCGATTACCGCCCAGGCGCAGCGGTTACAGGTCTCGCTTGCCAAACATTATGCAAATGACTTTGCGGTCAGCGTGACGCCGTGTCTGTCGCAGATCGGCAGCGGTTCATTACCGGTTGATCGCTTGCCGAGCGCGGCATTAACCTTTACCCCGCACGACGGGCGCGGCAGCCGTCTGGCGGCGCTGGCGAGCCGCTGGCGAGCGCTACCCGTTCCGGTTATTGGGCGGATTAACGATGGTCGCCTGTGGCTGGATTTGCGCTGCCTTGAAGATGAGACCCGGTTTATGGAGATGTTGTTGAAATGATTATTGCGACCGCCGGACACGTTGACCACGGGAAAACGACGCTGCTACAGGCGATCACGGGCGTGAATGCCGATCGTCTGCCGGAAGAAAAAAAGCGCGGGATGACGATCGATCTGGGCTACGCCTACTGGCCGCAGCCGGACGGGCGCGTGCTGGGTTTTATCGACGTGCCCGGACATGAAAAGTTTCTCTCTAATATGCTGGCGGGCGTGGGCGGTATCGATCATGCGCTGCTGGTGGTGGCCTGCGATGATGGCGTGATGGCGCAAACCCGCGAGCACCTGGCGATATTACAATTAACCGGCAGCCCGACGCTGACGGTGGCGTTAACCAAGGCCGACCGGGTTGATGACGCACGTGTGTCAGACGTTGAGCAGCAGGTACAAGAGGTGCTGCGTGAGTATGGCTTTGCCGGGGCGACGTTATTCGTGACCGCCGCCAATGAAGGGCGAGGCATTGAGGCGCTACGCGAACACCTGCAGCAGTTACCGGCACGCCAGCATGCCAGTCACCAGACCTTCCGTCTGGCTATCGACCGCGCCTTTAGCGTAAAGGGCGCCGGGCTGGTGGTGACGGGGACGGCGCTGAGCGGAGAAGTGCAGCAAGGCGACACGCTGTGGCTGACGGGCGTCAACAAACCCATGCGCGTGCGCGGATTGCACGCGCAAAATCAGGCGACAGAACGCGCGCATGCCGGGCAACGTATCGCGCTGAATATCGCCGGTGACGCCGAAAAAGAACAGCTGCGCCGGGGTGACTGGCTGCTCTCGGCAAAACCCCCCGAGCCGTTTAGCCGTATTATTGTGGCGCTGGAAAACCACGCGCCGTTAACCCAATGGCAGCCGCTGCATATCCACCATGCCGCCAGTCATGTCACCGGACGAGTCTCGCTGCTGGACAATAACCTCGCGGAGCTGGTTTTCGACACCCCGCTGCTGCTGGCGGATAACGATCGGCTGGTACTGCGCGATATTTCTGCGCGGGCCACGCTGGCGGGCGCGCGCGTGGTTGCGCTTAACCCCCCGCGTCGTGGAAAGCGTAAGCCGGACTATTTACAGTGGCTGGCGTCGTTGGCAGAAACCACCGACGATGGCGCCGCGCTTGCTGTGCATCTTCAGCGCGGAGCGGTGAATCTGCCTGCATTTGCCTGGGCGCGCCAGCTTAATGGCGACGGTATGCGACAGTGTGTCCAGCAGCATGGGTTTATCCAGGCAGGCGACAGTCTGCTAAACGCCCCGGTTGCCGCCCGCTGGCAGCGTAAAATTCTCGACACGCTGGCGACCTATCATGAGCAACACCGCGATGAGCCGGGGCCTGGGCGTGAACGCCTGCGGCGGATGGCGCTGCCGATGGAAGATGAAGCGCTGGTGCTGTTGCTGATTGAGCAAATGCGTGAAAGCGGCGAAATTCATAGCCATCATGGCTGGTTGCATTTGCCCGATCACAAAGCGGGATTCAGCGATGAGCAGGCGGCGATCTGGCAAAACGTGGAGCCGCTGTTTGCAGACGACCCCTGGTGGGTACGCGATCTTGCGCGGGAAACGGCCACGGAGGAGCAGACCATGCGCCTTGTGCTACGGCAGGCGGCACAGCAGGGAATGATTACTGCGATCGTAAAAGATCGTTATTACCGTAACGATCGCATTGTTGCCTTCGCCACGCTGATCCGTGAGCTGGATCAAGAGAGAGGGTCAACGTGCGCGGCGGATTTCCGTGACCGTCTGGGCGTTGGGCGTAAACTGGCCATTCAGATTCTGGAATATTTTGACCGCATCGGCTTTACCCGCCGCCGTGGCAACGATCATTTATTACGCGATGCGTTATTATTCCCGGCCAGACAATAACATTACTTATTTATATTTCAAATGAATTGAGATAATATAAATAGTGATTCCTATGAAAGCACATTAGTTTATTATCCTAATGTGCTTTTTTAATGTTTCTTTGGGAAAATAACAGCAACGATCATATTTTATTATTTCTCACCCTCGTATGCTTTTGCTCTTTTTCAACATTAAGGATTGAGCAAATGGCTGCTTCTACATTTTACATTCCATCCGTGAATATTATTGGTGCTGATGTATTAAATGACGCAATGAATACGATGGTGGAATATGGCTTTCGCCGCACGTTAATTGTGACAGACACGATGCTCACCCGGTTGGGTATGGCGGATAATATTCAAAACGCGTTGCAGGAACGCGCTATTTTCAGCGTGATCTATGACGGTACCCAGCCAAACCCGACCACCGAAAACGTGGCTGAAGGGCTGAAACTGCTGCAGGAGAATAACTGCGACAGCGTGATTTCGCTGGGCGGCGGCTCACCCCATGACTGTGCGAAAGGCATTGCGCTGGTGGCGGCAAACGGCGGCGATATTCGCGATTATGAAGGGGTTGATCGTTCTGCTAAACCGCAGTTGCCGATGATTGCCATTAATACCACCGCAGGCACGGCGTCGGAAATGACCCGTTTTTGCATTATTACCGATGCTGAACGCCACATTAAAATGGCGATTGTCGATAAACACGTTACGCCGCTG
The DNA here is from genome assembly GCF_030332325.1 of Citrobacter sp. Cs237. NCBI lineage: Bacteria > Pseudomonadati > Pseudomonadota > Gammaproteobacteria > Enterobacterales > Enterobacteriaceae > Citrobacter > Citrobacter sp. Cs237. Next base: position 169,241 of record NZ_JAOWIB010000103.1, read on the forward strand.
CTTTCCGTCAACGACTCAACTTTGATGATGGGAATGCCGAAGTCGCTGACCGCCGCAACGGGTATGGACGCGTTAACCCACGCCATTGAAGCGTACGTTTCCATCGCGGCGACGCCAATCACCGATGCCTGCGCGCTGAAAGCCGTGGCCATGATTAGCGAAAAACTGACCGTCGCGGTGGAAGACGGCGGTAATGCGCAGGCGCGGGAAGCGATGGCCTACGCGCAGTTCCTGGCGGGAATGGCCTTTAATAACGCCTCGCTGGGTTATGTTCACGCGATGGCGCACCAGCTCGGCGGTTTCTACAATCTGCCGCACGGCGTGTGCAATGCGGTGCTGTTGCCGCACGTTCAGGTGTTTAACAGCCAGGTCGCGGCGGCGCGTCTGCGTGACTGCGCAGCGGCGATGGGCGTCAACGTGGAAGGGTTGAACGACGCCGAAGGCGCCGCGGCCTGTATCGACGCCATACGCACGCTGGCGCAGCAGGTGAATATTCCGGCAGGGCTGCGCGATCTCGGCGTGAAGGAGGAGGATATTCCGCTGCTGGCGACCAATGCGCTGAAAGATGCCTGCGGGCTGACTAACCCGATCCAGGCGACACACGAGCAGATCGTGGCGATCTTCCACGCTGCGATGTAAAACGCCGACCGGATGGCGCTACGCTTTACAGATCTGTACGGTTCAGCCTGATCCGATAAAGCGCAGCCGCCATCCGGCAAGTTAACCGCGGCTCAGTTTCTGCTTTGCCAGCCATACCGCGCCGAGTCGTCCCGCCTGATTACCCAACTCGCAGGGTAAAATCGGTACTTTCAGCGCTTCCCACTCCTCGAAGCGCTGCAAATATTTATCCAGTAATTTATAGATCTTTTCCTGCTCGCTGATGCCGCCGCCAATCAGTATCGCCTGCGGATCGAACATTGAAATCACGCTATACACTCCGCGCGCAAGGAAATGCGCCCATTGTTCAATCGCTTCGCGCAGGTGAACGTCGCTCTCCATGCGCTCGAACAGCGCTTCGCCGTCGGGCATTTCATCTTCGGGGACCGCCAGCGCCCGGCGGCACGCCTTCATCAGACCGCTCGCGGAGGCGACTTCATGCATGCATTCACCGTTATCGCCTACGGGGATCACGCCAAATTCGCCCGCCCGGTAGTGCGAACCGCGATAAATGTCGCCTTCCACCACGATCCCGCCGCCGATGCCGGTACCAATAGTGATGCAGACAAAGCTCTCATAGTCCCGACCCGCGCCGCGCCAGCGTTCGCCCAGCGCCGCGCAGTTGGCGTCGTTTTCCGCCGTGACGGGCAGGTCCGTCAGTTGGGCGAACAATTCGCAGAGATTCTCGTTATCGAGATAATCGAGTGCGCCGGCCTTTGCCGCCTGGCCCGTGTGGGTGTTGATATGACCAGGAAAGCTCACGCCGATCGCGGCGATATCGTGCGCTTTCTGATACGCCTCCACGACCGCTTTCCACTGCTGTTTAAAGGCATTCTTATCGTCCGGCGTGTCGAATTCATCCGACGTCAGTTCGTTGCCGTTTTCATCAATGACGCCATGTTTAATATGGGTACCGCCCACGTCGAAGCCGATAAATAGCTGCATTGCACGTATCCTTATAAGACCCAGAGCTTATAAGTATGGCTCAGCGGCAAAAACGAAACGTAAAGTAAGGTAATCCGTGATATAGCTCGTAAAGCCGCCAACGACTGGCGAGAAAATCGCCAGCGGCGTCTACCCTTGTTATACACCTGCGGCAAGGAGACGATCATGACGAATAACCCCCCTTCAACACGTATTCAGCCCGGCGAGTACGGTTTTCCGCTGAAGCTAAAAGCCCGTTATGACAATTTTATTGGCGGTGACTGGGTTCCTCCGGCTGACGGCGAATATTACCAGAACCTGACGCCGGTTACCGGGCAGCTATTGTGTGAAGTCGCCTCATCCGGCAAACGCGATATTGATCTGGCGCTTGATGCGGCCCACAAGGTGAAAGATAAATGGGCGCAAACCTCCGTTCAGGACCGAGCCGCCATTCTGTTTAAAATAGCCGACCGAATGGAGCAAAATCTGGAACGGCTCGCCACGGCGGAAACCTGGGATAACGGCAAGCCCATCCGTGAAACCAGCGCAGCTGACGTGCCGCTGGCCATCGACCATTTTCGTTATTTTGCTTCCTGCATACGCGCCCAGGAGGGCGGGATCAGTGAAGTGGACAGCGATACCGTAGCCTATCATTTCCACGAGCCGCTCGGCGTGGTGGGGCAGATTATCCCGTGGAACTTCCCACTGCTGATGGCGAGCTGGAAGATGGCGCCAGCGCTGGCGGCGGGGAACTGCGTAGTGCTCAAACCCGCGCGCCTGACGCCGCTGTCCGTTCTGCTATTAATGGAGGTGATTGGCGACCTGCTGCCGCCGGGCGTGGTTAACGTCGTGAACGGCGCGGGGGGCGAGATTGGCGAATATCTGGCGACCTCTAAACGCATCGCCAAAGTTGCGTTCACCGGTTCGACGGAAGTCGGACAGCAGATCATGCAGTACGCCACGCAGAACATCATTCCGGTAACGCTGGAACTGGGCGGCAAATCGCCAAACATCTTTTTTGCCGATGTGATGGACGAAGAAGATGCGTTCTTTGACAAGGCGCTGGAAGGGTTCGCGCTGTTTGCCTTTAACCAGGGCGAGGTCTGTACCTGCCCGAGCCGCGCGCTGGTGCAGGAGTCGATTTACGAACGCTTTATGGAGCGCGCCATTCGTCGAGTGGAAAGCATCCGCAGCGGTAATCCCCTCGACAACGTGACGCAAATGGGGGCGCAGGTTTCCCACGGTCAGTTGGAAACCATCCTTAATTATATTGATATCGGTAAAAAAGAAGGCGCGGATATCCTTACCGGTGGGCGGCGTAAGCAACTGGAAGGCGAACTAAAAGATGGTTATTACCTCGAACCGACCATCCTGTTCGGCAAAAATAATATGCGCGTCTTCCAGGAAGAAATCTTCGGTCCGGTACTGGCGGTCACCACCTTTAAAACGATGGAGGACGCGCTGGAACTCGCCAACGATACGCAATATGGCCTGGGCGCGGGGGTCTGGAGTCGTAACGGCAATCTGGCTTATAAAATGGGGCGCGGAATTCAGGCCGGACGTGTCTGGACTAACTGCTATCACGCTTATCCTGCGCATGCGGCATTTGGCGGCTATAAGCAGTCGGGCATCGGCCGTGAAACCCATAAAATGATGCTGGAACATTACCAGCAGACCAAGTGTCTGCTGGTGAGCTATTCCGACAAACCGCTGGGACTGTTTTAACTGGCTGCGTTACCAGTATCGGCTACTCTTGGCGGGCCTACGCGTCCTGTAGGTCCGCTAAGAGTTTTCCGCTATCCATATGATGAGTTAATGGTATAAAGCGGCTGTTGCTTTTAACGCTTCACTGAAGGTATAAATATCATCTAGACTTTCAATAGGATAGCGTGTTTCATTTTTTTCCAGATCGAATAAACCAATATATTTTTGGGTTCGGTTAAAATGCAGTCGACACAACGGCTTTCGATTATTATCGTCGATTAGAATACCAAAATAGCTTTTGGTATCGCGGTGTACAATTCGTGGAGCATCAATAACTGTGCGAGCGATTGCCTTAACGATATGAAAACCTTCAAGTTCGTCTATCGTTGTTGAAATATCATTAACGTCTTTTATGACAGTATGTTGGTCCGTTTCTTCAGGTATTTCCAACTGCGGGTTGATATTACCATCCATTGCTGATTTAAGTCGTTCATTTATTTGCGCATTGATATATTGACTGGCTGCTTTTCTGGTTAGAACAGTAAATGTATCTTTAACCTTCTGAGTAATCATTCCATCATGAATCCTCGATGCAAAGAACTTAACAAAATCGTCTTCTGGATTTGTCAATTGTGAATGAAGCAATTTTTTTATTAAGCTGACGTACTTTAATTCCCCGGCGGCATTGATAATGGATTCTAAGTCAAATGCAGACTTCGTTAGTTTTTTTATCTCCGGAACAAGCATTTCATCCAAATCAAGAAGATTGATCTCAAGAAATGGTTTTTCATCCATTTTATTTGTGGCGTCTAAATCTGTAAAAAATTTATATTCTTGACCATTGGTCAAAATAGATATTCTTGCATTAGTGACATGAAAATATCGGAAAAGCTGAGAGGCATGATTAATATTCAGTGGTTCGCCAATTTTTTTACATTCTATCAGCATTTGTATTTCGCCATTCTTTAGTATGGCATAGTCAATTTTTTCACCTTTTTTGGTGCCGATATCGCAAACAAATTCTGGGATAACTTCAGTGGGGTCAAAGACATCATAACCTAACACGTTGTTAATGAAAGGCATGACAAACGCATTTTTTGTGGCTTCTTCCGTCTCAATAGCTCCAGATTGCTGTTTTATTTTAGAGGCCAGCAGGTTTAACTTTTCTATAAATTCAACAGACATAACTTTCCTTATAATACAGTAACATAACTCGAAAACATTAAGTTGGCATCAGCTGGCTATTAAACATCAGTAAACTGAAAAGCTAGCAGTCATTAAGCAGACAGGTTTGATGAACAAGAAGCATTTTGCGCAAAAAAAAACGCCACGAAAATGATTTCCGTCACGTATTGAGTAAAGTTAAAAGACTAATGTGGCATGAGATATTTGGTGTGAAGGGTGCTTTGTTATCCTTTTTGGGCAGCGGAAGTATGTCCGCTGTACCATATTTCAGTCCAGCACCTTAACCTGCAGAGGGCGGAAACGACTGTAAATCCATAATCCCAGGCAAGCAATCGATCCAACGAAAACGGTGAACAGGACGGTGATAAACAAACCGCTAAACAATGCGGTGGGGATCGCCAGTAAACCCTGTACCGGTTGGTCGTTCCATTTCACCATGTTAAAGCCGAAAAGGCTCAGCACGCCGCAAATGAAGCTGAAAAGCATCATGGGAATACCGAGGCCTATCAACAATAACCGGTAGATAGCCGAGGCTTTGATGCGTTTGAAGCGGGTTGAAGATGTATCGTCCGTGCTGCTCATGATGCTCCTTAGTGTGTTTGCCAGAAGGTGGTCGCCGCATTATTCCTTTAAATGTACTTGTCTGGCAAACGTCGCTTCCGTGGATGGTGGCCTGGCACAGTGGTACCGTAGAATAAATAAGGCGCAAGCCGCCATCCAGTAATTTAGCGCGGCTCCCTCATCGTTCGTTAACCCAGATCCGCATTTCGCCTTCGCCCCGATTGGCCCAACTGAACCACGGAATAAAGGTCAGCGTGTGCGGCTGCCAGGCGCCGGGAGCGCGATCATAGTGCCAGAGTGCGCTTTGCGCGGCGTCGGGGGCGCTCTGTTTTAACCCTTCCGCCTGGATCAGCATCTTATGGGCAAAAAGGCCTTTACCCTCAAAGATCCGCAGATCGCTCTCTTTTGGTAACCACAGATTATGCAGCTCCTCGCCGTTGTCGGCTTGTTCAAGGCAATACACCAGCGGTCCGCGCTGAAGGGCGACTTTACCCGCGACGTGGCGTACCCGCGGGTTGCCATACACCCGGCGCACCGGCATCGGTAGCGTCAGCCCGATGGTGTCGCCTTCCTGCCAGTCACGGGTGATGTGCAGATAGCCTTTGCGGATATCCTGGCTGACCTCGTCGCCGTTAAGCGTTACGCGGGCATCTGAACACCAGTCCGGCAGGCGTAGCGCCAGCGTATGCCGCACAGCTTGTGGCGAGTCGATGGTAATACTGACGTGCTCCTGCCACGGATAGTTGCCGTCAATACGCAGCCTGAGAGAGCCGTTTTCCGTCTGCAGTTCAATACTGTTACCCACGTAGAGGTTGATATACAGCGCTTCCGGACGCGGCGTATAGATGTAATGACCCAGCGAAGTCAGAGCCCTGGCGATGTTCGGCGGGCAGCAGGCGCAGCCAAACCAGCGCTGGCGCACGGGCTTCACGTGGTCATAGATATGATTAAATTTTAATGACTGCGGATGCACTTCCAGTGGGTTAACGTAGAAAAAGTGCTTTCCGTCGAGCGCCATTCCGCCAAGGACGGTGTTATATAACGCGCGTTCCATGACGTCGGCGTACTGGCTGTCTGCTTCCAGTTCAATCATCCGCCGGGCGAACATCATCAGGCCGATTGAGGCGCAGCTTTCCGCATACACGGTATCGTTCGGCAGATCGTAGTCGCTGCTGAAGGCTTCGCCGCTACCCTGCGAACCGATCCCGCCGGTGATATACAATTGGCGTTGCGCCATGTTCCGCCATAAGCGCAGACAGTCCTGACGCTTGCGTTCATCCTGGCTAAGCCGCGCCAGATGCGCCACTCCGGTCATCAGATACACAAAACGCACCGCATGGCCCGTCGCCGTTTGCTGCTCTGAAAGCGGCTGGTGCGCCTGGCTGTAGGCTTTATCTTTCACCATCCACGCCGGGCCGTAGGTATGCCAGTAAGATGTTTGCCCACGCTTTTCGTACTCCAGATCGTAAAAGTGCGGCTGCGTTCCACGTTGTTCAACAAAGTAATTCACCAGCGCCAGATAGCGCGAACACCCCGTCGCTTCATACAGCCGCATCAGCGCCAGCTCGATCTCCGGATGGCCCGGATAGCCGTGCAACTGATGTTCGCCGGGGCCGAATACGCTGTCGATATGGTCCGCCAGACGGCAAACGACCTCCAGCAGGCGGCGTTTGCCGGTGGCCTGGTAGAAGGCCACGCCCGCCTCAATCATGTGTCCGGCGCAGTAAAGCTCATGGCACTCCGCCAGGTTGGTCCAGCGCTCTTGCGGGGCTTTGACGGTAAAATACGTATTGAGATAGCCGTCGTCACACTGGGCGGCGGCGACCAGCTCAATCACCTCATCGGCGGTCTTTTCCAGTGACGGGTCTGGCTTCTGGCACAGGGACCAGGCCACGGCCTCCAGCCACTTGGCAACATCGCTGTCCTGAAAAACCATGCCATAAAATTCCCCGGACTGCTGTCCTGCCGCGATGCGGAAGTTTTCGATCGCATGGCTGGGATCGGCCTCCGGAATACGGTCGTTCAGCGCGTCCCATTGATAAGGGATCACGACGTCGCGAACCAGGCGTTGATATTGTCCGAGGAACGGATCGCTGACCTTCAGCATGTGCAGGTCGACTTCCGGTACGTTCATGGTGGGCTCCTTATAAATGAACATGACGCTGACGCAGGTCGCTGGCGATTCGCGTCATCATGGGGTTATTAAGTTTGCAATAGCGGATCGACAGCGCCAGCAGCAGATGGAACAGGGCGGGAAGCAGGGTTTCCATTGCGGTAATGCCGCCAAGCGACTGCGCCGTCTGGTTTTCCGCCCCCGGCTGGTAGGCGACAAGAATGAACAGCAGGCTGATGATCCCGGCGCTGGAAGCCCAGGCCAGCTTGATGAAAAACAGGTTAAAGGCGAAGTTCATGCCGGACGAACGCACGCCGGTTTTCCACTCGCCGTAGTCATCGGCGAACGCCATCAGCGAAAAGTGCAGCGGCAACGTGAAGCCAAGAATAATACCGTTACCGAGGATCACCCCCAGCCACAACGTCTGCCAGGCCGGACCGGTGGGTAATAACCACATCAGCACCGCCAGCGCCGCCAGTACCAGGTTGGTGGCGGAGTAAAGTTTGACGGTGTCCACGTGTCGTGTCAGCGGGCTGACGAGCACCGAGCCGATAATCGAAGCGAAGGTCACCATTGTAAAAAACAGTGAGGTATAAGCGGTGCTGCCTTCCAGCACATAGGTGATGAAATACATGTACCCGCCGCCGCGAATGTTGAAGACGTTAATCAGCAGGAACGACATCACCAGCATCAGCAGCAACTGATCGTTTTTACGCAGCCCGGCAAGGTGCTCGCGCAGCGTAAATTTTCCCATCATCTCAATCGGCACGCGCTCGCGTACCCAGAAGAAACAGCACAGAAACATGATGACCGCGACCGCACAGAGCACGCCGACGCCCAACTGGTAGCCCTGGGCGGCGTTACCTTTGCCAAAGATATCGACCATCCACGGCAAACCAACAGAGACCAGAAAGCCCGCCACGCCGCAAAGCACAAAGCGCCAGGACTGACAGGAAATCACCTCATTGTGCCGGGTGGTCATGGTGTTGATCAGTGCGCAATAGGGCACGTTGATCGCGGTATAACCAACGGAAAGCAGCAGATAGGTGCCAAACGCCCAGGCGATTTTGACCCCCATACTGGCGTCCGGCACGGTAAAGGTCAGCACGCCGATGACGCCAATGGGAATGGCCACCCACAGCTGCCAGGGGCGAAAGCGCCCCCACCGGCTTTGCGTGCGGTCGGCAATCACCCCCATGATGGGGTCGGAAACGGCATCAAATACGCGCAGGGCAATAAACAGCGTGCCGACTAACGCGGGCGTTAATCCAAACACATCGGTATAGAAAAAGGTGAGAAAGTTCATGATCAGGCAGGTAATAACGGTGCCGCCTGCATCTCCCAGGCCGTAGCCTATTTTTTCACGCACCGAGAGCGCATCGTCGACGCGGCCTTGTGCGAGTTGATCGCGGGTAATCGGTGTAGAGGTCATAGTTATTCCTCGCTAAATGAGGTTTCGGTCAGTGATTATTTTTTTATGACTGATGACCTGATTAATTCTGCCTGGAAGCGGCGATGCAACAAGGCAACGAAAGAGTAAAAAAAGATGACGATTCCGACCTCTGTGCAAAAGTGTGAGGCAGATCCGGTGATTGGCTTATTTTTAGATAATAATCAATAGGTAAAGATATTATTAGCTTCTTTTAAAGCGGGAATTTCCATATCTATGCTCGAATTATCCATGACGCTTCCGATCAAAGTTCAAAACGGCGGATTATTTCTTTCCCGGGGGATCGGACGTCACCCGGCGAGGACATTGTCGTCGTGGGAAATTATTTTCGTTGAAAAAGGTCTGCTGACCATTCAGGAAGAAGAAAACCGATTTTGCGTGGAAGCGGGAGAAAGTTTGCTGCTCTGGCCCCAGCGTCGCCATGTTGGGGTAGAAGATTTTCCCGCTGATCTGCGTTTTTATTGGCTGCATTTCGAGGTAAAAGCGCCGGACAACGATCCGAGATGGCTGACGCACCTTTCAGTGCCGCAGCACACGCGTGTGGCGGATCCGCAGGCGCTGATCGCGCTTTTTCGCCAGTTCATGATAGAGCAGGAAAAAATGCAACGCAGTCCGGCGCTGGAATTTATTGTGTTGCTGATATTACAGCAAATGGCTCAGCCTTCCCGACCTACTGATAATACGCAGGAGGCGGGCGTTTCGCTGGCATGGAAAGCGCAACAGTTGATCCGCACGCAATATCATCGTCCTCTTTCCACCGCTATTATGGCGCGAGAACTACACTGTAATGCGGATTATCTGGGGCGAGTTTACCGGCGCGTTTTTCATTTAACGCTGACCGAGGCGATTCATCGTCAGCGCGTGCGGGCGGCGGAGAAATTATTGATCAGCGATGCGCGATCCTTAAAAGAGGTTGCTGAACAATGCGGCTTTAGTGACGTGGGCTATTTTCGACAAATTTTCCGTAAGCATACTGGTCTGACTCCTGCCGTCTGGAAACGACGTTACTGCAAAGAACATGTTAATTCATGAGCCTGCTTTACCGCTTCCATAGAAGAAAAATTTGCAATTTGCGTTAAATATGTATGATTAACTTGCAGGGTTGAGCAGACCCCCCTCTTTAGGGGGATTATCTGAAATTTTGCCCTATGGTGTAACAATATGTTGAATAATCGTTTGTTGCAGAGGGAAAATCTGCATCTTTCCCGTGGGAATACGGAAAATACCTCCGCGGGGATCTATTGAAATTAATGCTATTTTTTTTAAACTTGCGATAGACATTAACTACAAGGACTTAATCATGTTTATCTTTCGATAGTGAATTAAACGTGAGTGCTGCAAAATGGAATACCAGTTACATGGATTTATGATTGGTCGTGAAATTTTTTTTGATATAAGCGAGTCAAGAATCTTCAGGCTGCCAGTAAATAAAATGGACAGCGTGATTACTTTCGGCGGCGTTTTTTTTAATCATACCATGCTGCGTCTGTTTGTTTACCTTTTACTTAACGCCCGCACCCATTATGTGTCAAAAGATGAATTACTCGTCAACATCTGGGAAAAAAATGAATTAAGCGCTTCCACACAACGTCTGTCAACGATGGTGAAAAATTTAAATAACAAATTAAATATGCTTGGCCTGCCGCAGCATTCTATCGTTAGCGTAAAAGGAAGCGGATACATACTGGCACTGGATAATATCCAGGCGCTCTATAGCGTCGTCGATGAGGCCGATTATCAAATTTAGATGCCTCTCAATCTGGTGTCAGTTTATTCCGTAGCGTGATGTCGCCTGCGGATTATTCCCCCTGGGCGTTGTCGTCCAGGGTTTTTTTTATGCCGGAACGGTGAGCAATCTTTGGCAAAATCCCAGAACGCCTCGGGCATCTGACAAAATTTCACCGTATCCCCTGTGCGATCAAAGCGACAACGCTATGCTCTCTGGCACTCTGTCATTTTTGGGCGATCGGAGTGAGCTATGAACCGGTTTATTATGGCGGATGCGATGAAATGTATTGGCTGTCGTACCTGCGAAGTCGCATGCGTGGTCTCGCATCAGGAAAATCAGGACTGTGCGGCGGTATCGGCAGGACAGTTTGTTTCACGTATTCAGGTCATTAAAGAGAACACGTTTACCACCGCGGTCGCCTGCCATCAGTGTGAAGATGCGCCATGCGCCAACGTTTGTCCAACGAACGCGATTCGCCGCGATCGTGGGCACGTTTTTGTGGAGCAGAAACGGTGTATCGGCTGTAAAAGCTGTATGCTGGCCTGTCCGTTTGGCGCCATGAATGTCACCGTTCAGACTTCACGGGTTCAGGCGATCAAATGCGATCTCTGCTGGCACCGCGAGACGGGACCGGCCTGCGTCGCGGCTTGCCCAACGGGAGCATTACAGTGTGTGAATGCGGCAGATATTCAGCGCCAGCGTTTGCATGCGCAACCGCTGTAAAAAGGATGGCCCGGCTTGCGTTAGCCGGGCCGTTTCGCCAGGCTATTGATTTTCCGCCCAGGCGCGTTCAACTTCTTCCGCCAGTATCTTCACGCCAGCTTCAATCTTTTCTGGGTCCGGCACGTAGTTCATACGCATGCATTGATGCGTGTGCGGCCAGGGTTTATCCAGACCGGGGAAGAAATAGTGCCCCGGCACCATGAGCACGCCGCGCGCTTTAAGACGCTGGTACAGCAGCTCGGTGGTGATGGGCAAATCCTGAAACCACAGCCAGAGGAAAATCGCCCCTTCCGGTTTGTGGATCAGGCAACGATTTTCCGGCAAATAGCGGCGAATGATCGCGAGAGTTTGCTGAACGCGCTGATAATAGAACGGTTTAATTACCGTTTCCGACAAACGCAACAGATCGTTACGTTTGATCATTTCGTTCATTATCGCCGGCCCGATGCCGCCCGGGGCAAGACTGATAATGCCGTTCATATTGGCGATCGCCGTGATGATTTTTTCATTGGCGATGATGATGCCGCAGCGCGAGCCAGGCAGACCCAGCTTGGAGAGGCTCATACACAGCACAATGTTTGGGTTCCACAGCGGACGCGCTTCGCTGAAGATAATGCCCGGGAACGGGACGCCGTAGGCATTATCGATCACCAGCGGAATGCCGTGCTGGTTAGCAAGCGAGTCGAGCTTCATCAGTTCTTCATCGGTAATCACGTTCCCCGTAGGGTTTGTCGGGCGTGAGACGCAAATCATCCCCGTATCTTCACCAATGTGCAGATGCTCAAAGTCAACGTGATACTTGAACTGCCCTTCCGGTAGCAGCTCAATATTGGGCCGTGCAGAGACAAACAGATCTTCTTCCAGCCCTGAATCCGCGTAGCCGATGTATTCCGGCGCGAGGGGGAACAGCACCTTTTTTGTGCTGCCATCAGCGCGGCGACCGGCAAACAGGTTAAACAAGTAGAAAAACGCGCTTTGACTGCCGTTTGTTAGCGCAATATTCTGTGGTTCGATATCCCAACCCAGATTCTCACGGAGTAGCGAAGCGAGCGCGCTGAGCAGCTCGGTTTTTCCCTGTGGACCGTCATAATTGCAAAGCGCATCAGTGGCTTTGCCGTTTTCCAGCATTCCGGCAAGCAACGAATGGAAATAATCCTGCATCGCCGGGATTTGTGCCGGATTACCGCCACCCAGCATGATAGCGCCGGGGGTGCGTAAACCGTTGTTGAGGTCTTCCATCAGGCGGGTAATGCCTGAATGACGGGTGAATTTGTCGCCAAAAAGTGAAAATGTCATAACGGATGGTCTGTCAAACGCTGAATCAAAGTGGCTTACCTTAACGCCAGCACTGGCAGGGTGCAAATCGGGTCTGTCATGGGGTCTTGACGTTTTATGCTGGATATCCTGACCACCATGGTATTTCCTGTTGCGGCGTCGGGCGCGCTATGGAACCAGACGCCGCTTCCGCTTAGCGCTGTCCGGCCCAGACAACCATCACTTTGTCGTCTCCGGCCTGGCGCACGAAGCCGTATCCCTGCGTCAGGGTGAGCGTGGTTTGCTTACCCGTGCCGACTGCCGGATGCCTGGCCCTGAACTGACCGAGCCGCTGCCAGTGCGCGATGTTAGCAGCAGATTTCCCGCTGACATCCTGCCAGTTCATCTGTGACCGAGTGCCCTGTAGCGGATCTGAACCGGTCGGACCAAAGGGCCGCGCCGACTCATCGCCATAAAAAATTTGTACCGCGCCCGGCGTCAGGAGTAGCAACTCCGCCGCGTTGCTGCCACCTTCGCGGAACAGGCGAGTATCGTGGGACGACAGATAAGTCAGCACGTTGAAACTCTGCAACTTTTCCGCCATTTGCTGCCAGGTGGGATCGATAGCCGCCAGGCAATCAATCGCTTTCGCCGCTTGCTCCTGGTAATCAAAGTTAATCATTGCGTCAAAGCCGTGGCGATAGTAGTCACTTTGCATCACCCCGTGTCCCCAGGCCTCACCGGTCATCCAGAAAGGCTTGTCATCAAGCGCCTTGTCCGGGTTGGCTTTTTTCCATTCGACCAGCGCGGCGCTGGCCTGCGTTTTTAACTGTTGCCACGCCGGAAGCTCGACATGTTTGGCCGTATCCACGCGGAATCCATCAATCCCGAAGTCGCGGACCCAGCGGCTCAGCCAGTGGGTCAGATAGTCCCGCGGCGTAAACCCGTCAATGGCTTTAGCATGGGTATCCGTTTTATGTCGATAAAACGCCGGCAGACCGGAAGGGTGTGTGGATTCGGTTTTCAGATCCGGCAAGAAGGCCAGCGACATTGTGAGATCGTCAAAGCCTGGGCTGTCGTACTCGCCGATATCGGTGCGTATCCACCCTTTGCCCCACCATTTTTCCCATGCTGCTTTGTCGCTGAAGTTAATGTAATCGTTAAAACTGTGCCAGTTCTGCCCGGCGGCAGGTTTCCAGTCGGTCCAGCGTTCGCCGAGGATCTTTTGCCGTTCTTCGTCGGAAAGATAAAGCGCGCCGAAGCCGAATTCTTGCATGTCGGCCAAGGTTGCATAGCCCGTATGGTTCATCACCACGTCAAAAAGAATGCGGATCCCCCGCTGGTGGGCACCGTCAACCAGTGCGCGCAGGTCGTCTTCGTTGCCCATATTAGCGTCGAGACGGGTCCAGTCCTGGGTGTAATAGCCGTGGTAGGCATAATGCGGGAAATCGCCTTTCGTCCCGCCGCCAACCCAGCCGTGGATTTGCTCAAACGGCGCGCTGATCCACAGCGCATTGACGCCCAACTGTTGCAGGTAGTCCAGCTTGCGGGTCAGGCCGCGTAAGTCACCGCCGTGAAAGGTGCCGATCTCTTCCATGCCGTCTTTGTGACGACCATAACTTTGGTCGTTACCGGGATCGCCGTTTTCAAAGCGATCGGTCAGCACAAAATAAACGGTAGCGTTGTGCCAGTCGAACGGGGCTGGCGCGTCGGTTTCTGCCCGCTCAAGCAACAACAGACCATTGCTGTCCGGCGCGGGTTGCAGGGTGATTTTGCCGTTTTTGACCATTGCAGTCTGCTGACTGTAGAAATCGCGGACTACCGACCCTTCAGGAAAAGTCGGCGCCACATCAAACGTCAGCGGGGATCCGTCCCATTTCGGACACTGGCGAATCACGCTAGCGACCGGTTCCGCATCGCGCTGGAGCGTAATCATTAACGTCGGCGTCCCTGAGCGCGTGTCGATTTCCAGTGTGTAATCGCCGTCTCTGAACAGCCGCCACTGCGGCGGCGCGCCTTCGCAGGGCTTCAGCGACAGCATCTGATTGAGTTTTATGGCATTCGCTGGCTGCCAGCACTGTTGGTCAAAATTGAGCGTCAAAGGGCGGGTACCCTTCGTGAGCGTTGCGTGGCTGGAAAATGTCCCCGATCCCCCGGCAGTAAATGCCGGAAAGCCCTGAGCCGTCCACGATGAGGCAACGGCGATCCCCGGCAGCAGCGCCAGAGCAACGGCGGCAAGTTTCATAGTGCGGTCCTTATTGCGGCGATTTTGACCAGTTTGCCTGAGAACCCGTGGGGAAAACTCATCCCCTCGTGGTATTCGATCAGGATGAGGCGCGCGGATGAGCGATCGCCGGCAAAAAATGGCCTTAATTTGCGATAACCCCCACATTTTTCTCGAATGACTTCGGTGCGGGATGGTTTATGCGTGACATGATTTCGGATTTAGACTATTTCTTGAGATGCTCTTGATCGTTATTTTTGATATGATTTGAGATTCAGCTCTCAAAATTATGAATAAGATAAGGTGTTGGAATGATTCAATCCGACCAGGAGACCTAATGATATTGACGCCCATGCGACGATATGGGGCAATGATTCTTATGTTACTCACCTTCGTATTTTCGGGTGGGGTGCTGGCAAAGACGCACACGACAACATCGAGTCAAAAGTCCCACATAACAACAGTCAGTGATAAAAAGGTAAGCAGTAAACAAGAGTATTCTCGCAATAGTGCAAAGAGTCGTTCACTTCCTGATTTGCGAAAATACCCTTCCGGAACACCGCGAAAAAAAGCGTTTCTCCGGACGGTTATGCCTTATATTACCAGCCAAAATGCGGCGATCACCGCAGAACGTAACTGGCTGATTTCAAAACAGTACCAGAACCGCTGGTCGCCGTCTGAGCGTACGCGTTTGAAAGATATCGCGAAGCGCTACAAGGTGAAGTGGTCCGGCAACACGCGCCACATTCCGTGGAATACGCTGCTGGAACGCGTGGACATCATCCCGACCAGTATGGTGGCGACGATGGCGGCGGCAGAAAGCGGCTGGGGAACCTCTAAACTTGCGCGAACCAACAATAACCTGTTCGGTATGAAATGCGCGAAAGGGCGTTGCACCAATGCGCCAGGCAAGGTGAAAGGCTACTCGCAGTTCGACTCGGTAAAAGAGTCCGTGAGCGCGTACGTCACCAACCTGAACACGCACCCGGCTTACGCCTCATTCCGCAAGTCGCGCGCGCAGCTGCGTAAAGCGGATCAGGAAGTCACGGCGACTGCGATGATTCATAAGCTGAAGGGCTATTCGACGAAGGGACAGAGTTATAACAATTATCTGTTCGCGATGTATCAGGATAACCAGCGCTTAATCGCTGCGCATATGTAAGCAAAACGCCGGATGGCGGCTTCGCCTTATCCGGCCTGCAGCGTCCTGCAGGCCCGGTAAGCACAGCGCCACCGGTTTTTTTTCGCCCTCCTGGCGATGCCTGATCTCACACGCGCCTCTCCTCACATCAATACTTCACTGTTCACATCGCGGTACTCTTTTGGCGTCGTACCATATTCTTTTTTGAACACGGAATAGAAATATTGTAGCGAAGGGTATCCACACATTTGGGAGATTTCGTTAATCGACAAGGTGGTGGAGATCAGCAGGCTCCGGGCTTTCTCCAGCTTTTCTGCATGGATCACGGCGTGAATCGTTTCGCCGACCTCCTCTTTAAAACGTTTTTCGAGATTTGAACGGGAAATGCCGACGGCATCCAGGACCTGCTCTACCTTAATGCCTTTGCAGGCGTGATTACGGATAAAATGCATAGCCTGAATCACCGCAGGGTCAGTAAGGGAACGGTAGTCCGTAGAGCGTCGTTCGACCACACGAACCGGCGGTACCAGAATCCGCTGGAGCGGCATTTCCTCATTCGCGAGCAGACGGTGCAGCAGCTTTGCGGCCTGATAGCCCATCTGCCGCGCCCCTTGCGCCACCGATGACAGCGCCACGCGGGACAGATAGCGGGTCAGCTCCTCGTTATCAATCCCAATTACGCACAGCTTTTCTGGCACCGGAATATGAAGATGCTCACACACCTGCAGGACATGGCGGGCGCGGGCGTCGGTCACCGCGATAATACCGGTTTGCGGCGGCAGGGTTTGCAGCCAGTCCGCCAGTCGATTCTGCGCGTGTTGCCACAGCTCCGGCGCGGTTTCCAGCCCCTGGTATACTACGCCCCGGTATTTTTCTTCCGCCACCAGTTGGCGGAAAGCGTGCTCGCGCTCCGCGGCCCAGCGTTTCCCACTGGACGGCGGCAGTCCGTAAAAGGCGAAACGGTTGATGCCTTTCTCTTTCAGATGCAGGAAGGCGCTCTCGACCAGAGCATGGTTATCGGTGGCGATGTAATGTACCGGCGGGTAATTTTCCGCGAGGTGATAGGAGCCGCCTACGCCGACGATGGGAACGTCAACGTCGACCAGCAAACGCGCGATTTCCGCATCGTCGTAGTCGGCAATCACGCCATCGCCTAGCCATTCTTTGATGTTATCAATGCGGGCGCGAAAATCTTCTTCTATGAATATATCCCATTCAGACTGCGACGCTTGTAAATATTCACCGACACCCTCTACAACCTGGCGGTCATAGGCTTTATTCGCATTAAATAACAGGGTAATACGGTGACGTTTATCAAACATAAGAACATATCCTGAACAATGTGAACATGGGCTGGTCGATACTATCACTGGCGTGGCGCCATGCGAAATTGACCATAGCGAAGCGAGGAAGGCAATTCTCATTTCTTATCTGGCGGTTACGGTTTTTTGTTTATTTCTCAACCTTCGAGCTGGATCGCTTTTTATCCCCCCTCATTTCTGCGGTTTTGCGCCTTTTTTTGGGAGCCAGCGCACATTTGGGTATTCTCTTAATGGCGGTGTGAAATAACGTAATTGAGCTCTAAATCGGGAAATTCCAGTATTAAGTCATCGCAATTACTCGCTGTATTACCTGATTACGGAGCTTATTATGCAGGCTTATTTTGACCAACTCGATCGCGTGCGTTTCGAAGGCGCCAAATCCACGAATCCTTTAGCGTTTCGTCATTACAATCCTGATGAAGTCGTGCTGGGCAAACGGATGGAAGATCATCTGCGCTTTGCTGCCTGCTACTGGCATACCTTCTGCTGGAACGGGGCGGATATGTTCGGCGTCGGCGCGTTCAACCGTCCGTGGCAGCAACCGGGTGAAGCGCTGGCGCTGGCAGAACGTAAAGCAGATGTCGCGTTTGAGTTTTTTCACAAGCTGAATGTTCCGTTCTACTGCTTCCACGATGTCGATGTTTCTCCGGAAGGCGCGTCGCTGAAAGAGTATAAAAACAACTTCGCCCACATGGTCGATGTGCTGGCCGCGAAACAAGAAGAAAGCGGCGTGAAGCTGCTGTGGGGCACCGCAAACTGCTTCACCAACCCACGTTACGGCGCAGGCGCAGCGACCAACCCGGACCCGGAGGTCTTCAGCTGGGCGGCCACGCAGGTGGTGACGGCGATGGAAGCCACTCATAAGCTGGGCGGCGAAAACTACGTGCTGTGGGGCGGTCGTGAAGGCTATGAAACCTTGCTGAACACCGACCTGCGTCAGGAACGCGAACAAATTGGCCGCTTCATGCAGATGGTCGTTGAGCACAAACACAAAATTGGCTTCCAGGGAACGCTGCTGATCGAGCCGAAACCGCAGGAGCCCACCAAGCATCAGTATGATTACGACGCGGCGACCGTCTATGGCTTCCTGAAGCAGTTTGGTCTGGAAAAAGAGATCAAACTGAATATTGAAGCGAACCACGCCACGCTGGCAGGCCACTCTTTCCATCATGAAATTGCGACCGCGATCGCGCTGGGCCTGTTTGGATCTGTTGATGCTAACCGCGGCGACGCGCAGTTGGGCTGGGATACCGACCAGTTCCCGAACAGCGTTGAGGAAAATGCGCTGGTCATGTATGAAATCCTGAAAGCGGGCGGCTTCACCACTGGGGGCCTGAACTTTGACGCCAAGGTCCGTCGTCAGAGCACCGACAAATACGATCTGTTCTACGGTCATATCGGCGCGATGGACACCATGGCGCTGTCGCTGAAAATCGCTGCGCGCATGATCGAGGATGGCGAGCTGGATAAACGCGTGGCGAAGCGTTATGCAGGCTGGAACAGCGAACTGGGTCAGCAGATCCTCAAAGGCCAGATGTCGTTAAGCGAACTGGCACAGTATGCTGAACAGCATAACCTGGCGCCGGTTCATCAGAGTGGACATCAGGAGCAGTTGGAAAACCTGGTGAACTATTATCTGTTCGACAAATAAGCGTTTTTGCCGGGCGGCGCTCTGTTTGCCCGGCCTACGGTTGTTGTAGGCCCGGTGAGCTTCGCGCTGCCGGGCCTTTTCATTGAAGGAACCCACAACATGTATATCGGGATCGATCTTGGCACCTCGGGCGTGAAGGCTATTTTGCTCAACGAGCAGGGCGAGGTTGTGGCATCGCAAACGGAAAAGCTCACCGTCTCTCGTCCCCACCCGCTTTGGTCTGAGCAGGACCCCGAGCAGTGGTGGCTGGCGACCGACCGCGCCATAAAGGCGCTCGGCAAACAACATTCGTTGAGCAATGTTAAAGCGTTGGGGATTGCCGGACAAATGCACGGCGCGACGTTACTTGACGCCCGACAGCGCGTTTTGCGTCCCGCCATTTTATGGAACGACGGGCGCTGCGGCGAAGAATGCGCGCTACTGGAGACGCAGGTTCCGCAGTCGCGTGAAATCACCGGCAACCTGATGATGCCCGGCTTTACCGCGCCGAAGCTGCTCTGGGTGAAGCGCCATGAGCCGGATATTTTCCGCCAGGTGGCGAAAGTGCTGCTGCCGAAGGATTATCTGCGTTTACGTATGACGGGCGAGTTTGCCAGCGATATGTCGGATGCGGCGGGAACAATGTGGCTGGATGTTGAAAAGCGCGACTGGAGCGACGTGATGCTGAATGCCTGCGGCCTGAGCCGTGACCATATGCCCACGCTGTTTGAAGGCAGCGACATCAGCGGAACGCTGCTACCAGAGATCGCGATGGCGTGGGGAATGCCGTCGGTATCGGTTGTCGCGGGTGGGGGAGACAATGCGGCGGGGGCTGTGGGCGTCGGGATGATTGATGCCAATCAGGCCATGCTGTCGCTGGGTACCTCCGGGGTTTATTTTGCCGTCAGTGAAGGATTTCTTAGCAAGCCGGAAAGTGCCGTGCACAGCTTCTGTCACGCGTTGCCGGGCCGCTGGCATTTGATGTCGGTGATGCTGAGCGCGGCGTCCTGCCTTGACTGGGCGGCAAAACTCACCGGGCTGGAAACCGTCCCCGCACTGTTGGCGGCGGCCCAGAAAGCGGATGACAGCGCCGATCCCGTCTGGTTTTTACCGTATCTTTCCGGCGAGCGGACGCCGCATAACAATCCACAGGCGAAGGGGGTTTTCTTTGGTCTGACGCACCAGCACGGTCCGGCTGAACTGGCGCGCGCGGTGCTGGAAGGGGTAGGTTATGCGCTGGCCGACGGGATGGATGTCGTGCATGCCTGCGGCGTGAAGCCGCAAGGCATTACGCTTATCGGCGGCGGCGCGCGTAGCGCCTGGTGGCGACAAATGCTGGCAGATATCAGCGGATTGCAGTTGGATTACCGCACGGGGGGCGATGTCGGGCCAGCGCTTGGCGCAGCCCGTCTGGCGCAGATCGCCGTCAATCCGGAGAAGCCGTTATCTGAGTTGCTGCCGGAGCTGCCGCTGGAACAAACGCATCTGCCTGACGCACAGCGTCATACGCTTTATCAGCAGCGACGCGAAACGTTCCGCCGTCTTTATCAACAGTTACATCCCCTGATGTCCTGATCGCACTCCCTCCTGCATACAGGAGGGATTTATTCTGCGTATAGAAATGATTTATAAATAAATTATTTATATGAATTTATTCTTAAATTCTTTCACTTAAGTCTTTTTTAATTGTTGTTCCTGTCGGGTTATCCCTAATCTGCATAACACGCGTTGGATAAGGAGATCCCAGTGAAAGGCGCAACGTTGATTGCATGGCTGTTATGTATTTCAGGCACGTTGACTTACGTTATTGGCCTATGGCGAGCATGCCCGTTACTCAGTGGAAAAGGCTATTTTCTCGGGGTGCTGATGACCGCATGGTTTGTCACATGGGTTTATCTACGAGAAATGACGCGTGGTCAACTTGACGAACGCTTTATTGTCGTCTGCAAACTGGTGGCATTAATTACGATGGGTTTATTTTGCGTCGGAATTATGAATGCGCCGCTCACGACAGTGGAGAAAGTGATTCACCCCATTGCTCTCTTTGTCAGTCTTCTGGGGTTTGTTCGTCTCATACGTGCGTCAGATTAGTAAAATAATGATTTTATTATTGTGGTGCCTGACCTGTTTATTATTGCGGCGATTGAAACGCCGTCTTGCCTGAAGTCGTTAATTCTTACTCTCTACGCCCGGTCATCACAGACCGGGCGTTTTGTTTCAGCTAACCAGTCGGCGGGTATCGACCCGCTGCAACAGCATTGACAGCAGTAAACTGACGCAAAGCGTTGCGCTAAAAATCCACAGCATGTCCAGCGGCGGCCAGCGCTTGATCTCCAGGCCGCTGGTGCGCAACGCGTGAATGATCAACGCATGGAACCCGTAAATGCCCAGCGAATGGCGGGAGATCAGCCCAAGCCCCGGAAGCGTTCCGCCATTCAGCGTGTTTTTCACCAGCGTCAGTAGCGCGATGGCGCAGATAAACACCATTGGCCCACAATAAAGATACCAGGTATCAGCGAAATTACCGCGCCACTGTAGCTCGTGCAGCGTGCCACGAGAAATAACCCCGACGGCGACAATAAATACCACGGCGCTTAGCCAACTTAGCGCCCGTTTTTGTGTCTCCATCATGCCGATCGCACGTCCCAACATGCCATAGAGGATGTAATAGAAGGTGTCGCCGTTGATATACAAATTGATGGGCAACCATTCAACCCCGCCGATTTTTTGCGGTACGGTATTGGGGTTGGCGACAATCCCTGTCACGACCATCAGCACCAGCAGCATCTTGCCGCTGACGTTTTTTACCTGGATCAGCGGTGAAACCAGGTAGATCACGGCGATCGCAAAGAAAAACCACAGATGATAGAACACCGGTTTTTGCAGCAGATTTTTGAGAGAAAGTTCGGCGTTAATAGAGGTAAACAGCGTGATGTATGCCAACGCGACGGCGCTGTAGAACAAAAGGCACAGGGCGATGCGCACGAAATGGCGCTTTTGCGCGCTGCGTTCGCCAAAAAAGAGATAACCTGAAATCATAAAAAACAGCGGTACGCTGACGCGGGAAGCGGAATTCAGGATATTCGCGAGATCCCAGTTCGCGGGGCTGACGCTGTGGGCGTTGGTGATGTACCAGGTCGTGGTATGGATCATCACCACCATCAAACAGGCGATCCCTCGCAGGTTGTCAATCCAGAAAATTTTGGGCTGCATCAGTTCCTCTGTTTCGATGTTAAAAAAGGTCTGACTCACATTTCATCAGCCTGTCTTGTTGGAAAAATCTGAGTTTTTACGCTAAAGCTTGTGATGGCCCGATAGGGTTCGCAAAAATATGTTTGCCCTGCACCGTAATAATAATAAAACGTTCTCATCCACCAGGCGGTAATAAAATGATGATAAAGCCACTCTTTTCAGCCGTTGTCTTCGTCATGCTGACGGGCTGCGCCGTGACGCCGCCACCGCCGCAAAAGGCGCAGCAGGCAAAAATGAGCCCAACGCGCTCGCTGGATATGGAAGCGCTCTGCAAAGATCAGGCGGCCCGACGTTACAACACGGACACGAAAGAAATTGATGTCACCGGCTTCGAACAGTTTCAGGCAAGCTATGAGATGCGCGGTTATACCTTCCGTAAAGAGAGTTTTGTCTGCTCTTTTGACGCGGATGGGCAGTTTTTACATCTTTCCATGCGCTAAGCCCTGCCTTTTTCCCGTTACGTACTGTATATCTTGCAGTCAGCGGGTATACTGGACCCTTCCTTTAAATCCACACGTATCCAGCACGAAATAATATGCAAAAGTTTGATACCAGGACCTTCCAGGGCTTGATCCTGACCTTACAGGATTACTGGGCTCGCCAGGGCTGTACCATTGTTCAACCATTGGACATGGAAGTCGGCGCGGGAACTTCTCATCCCATGACCTGCCTGCGCGCGCTGGGGCCAGAACCGATGGCGACTGCTTATGTGCAGCCTTCTCGTCGTCCGACCGATGGTCGTTATGGCGAAAACCCGAACCGTTTACAGCACTATTACCAGTTCCAGGTGGTGATTAAGCCGTCTCCGGACAACATTCAGGAACTGTATCTTGGCTCGCTGAAAGAACTGGGTATGGACCCGACCATCCACGATATCCGTTTCGTTGAAGATAACTGGGAAAACCCGACGCTGGGCGCCTGGGGACTGGGCTGGGAAGTGTGGCTGAACGGTATGGAAGTGACGCAGTTCACTTACTTCCAGCAGGTTGGCGGCCTGGAGTGTAAGCCGGTTACCGGTGAGATCACCTACGGCCTGGAACGTCTGGCGATGTACATTCAGGGCGTAGACAGCGTTTATGACCTGGTCTGGAGCGACGGCCCGTTGGGTAAAACCACCTACGGCGACGTGTTCCATCAAAACGAAGTGGAGCAATCCACCTATAACTTCGAATACGCGGATGTGGATTTTCTCTTTACCTGCTTCGAGCAGTACGAGAAAGAAGCGCAGCAGCTGCTGGCGCTGGAAAACCCGCTGCCGCTACCCGCTTACGAGCGTATTCTGAAGGCCGCCCATAGCTTCAACCTGCTGGATGCGCGTAAAGCCATCTCCGTCACCGAGCGTCAGCGCTACATTCTGCGCATTCGCACCCTGACCAAAGCAGTGGCAGAAGCTTACTACGCTTCCCGTGAAGCCCTCGGCTTCCCGATGTGCAATAAAGACAACTAAGAGGCGGCCATGTCTGAGAAAACTTTTCTGGTGGAAATTGGCACTGAAGAGCTGCCACCAAAAGCCCTGCGCAGCCTGGCTGAGTCCTTTGCTGCGAACGTCACTGCGGAGCTGGATAACGCTGGCCTCGCACACGGCAACGTTGAATGGTTTGCCGCGCCGCGCCGTCTGGCGCTGAAAGTGGCGAACCTTGCGGAGTCCCAACCCGATCGCGAAGTGGAAAAACGCGGTCCGGCGATTGCGCAGGCCTTCGACGCAGAAGGCAATCCGAGCAAAGCGGCTGAAGGCTGGGCGCGCGGCTGCGGTATCACCGTCGACCAGGCCGAGCGTCTGACCACGGACAAAGGCGAATGGCTGCTGTATCGCGCTCATGTGAAAGGCGAGCGCGCCGAAGTATTGCTGCCGAACATGATCGCCACGTCTTTGACGAAGTTGCCGATTCCGAAACTGATGCGTTGGGGCGCGTCTGACGTCCATTTCGTGCGTCCGGTTCATACGGTAACGCTGTTGTTGGGCGACAAGGTGCTGCCGGCAACGATTCTGGGTATCCAGTCCGATCGCGTGATTCGCGGTCATCGCTTTATGGGCGAGCCAGAATTCACCATCGACAATGCCGATCAGTATCCGCAAATTTTGCTGGAGCGCGGTAAAGTCATGGCCGACTATGAAGCGCGTAAAGCGAAAATCAAAGCTGACGCCATTGAGGCGGCGCGCAACATTGGCGGTAACGCCGACCTGAGCGAAAGCCTGCTGGAGGAAGTCACCTCGCTGGTGGAATGGCCGGTGGTGCTGACCGCGAAGTTCGAAGAGAAATTCCTTGCGGTGCCGTCTGAAGCGCTGGTTTACACCATGAAAGGCGACCAGAAATACTTCCCGGTTTACGCAAATGACGGCAAACTGCTGCCGAACTTTATCTTCGTCGCCAACATTGAATCCAAAGATCCGCAGCAGATCATCTCCGGTAATGAGAAGGTGGTTCGCCCGCGTCTGGCGGATGCGGAGTTCTTCTTCAATACCGACCGTAAAAAACGTCTGGAAGATCATCTGCCGCGTCTGCAAACCGTATTGTTTCAGCAGCAACTGGGTACGCTGCGTGACAAAACCGATCGCATTCAGGCGCTGGCTGGCTGGATTGCCGGTCAGATTGGCGCAGACGTGAACCACGCGACCCGGGCGGGCCTGCTGTCAAAATGCGACCTGATGACCAATATGGTCTTTGAGTTCACTGACACTCAGGGCGTCATGGGCATGCACTATGCTCGCCACGACGGCGAAGCAGAAGATGTGGCCGTCGCGCTGAACGAGCAGTATCAGCCGCGCTTTGCGGGCGATGCGCTGCCGTCTAATCTGGTAGCCTGCGCGCTGGCGATTGCGGACAAAATGGACACTCTGGCGGGTATCTTCGGCATTGGTCAGCATCCGAAAGGAGATAAAGATCCGTTCGCGCTGCGTCGAGCCGCGCTGGGCGTACTGCGCATCATCGTCGAGAAAAACCTGAATCTGGATCTACAGACACTGACCGAAGAAGCTGCGCGTTTGTATGGCGACAAGCTGACCAACGCGAACGTCGTGGACGATGTGATCGACTTTATGCTCGGTCGTTTCCGCGCCTGGTACCAGGATGAAGGTTATAGCGTTGACACCATTCAGGCGGTACTGGCGCGTCGTCCGACGCGTCCGGCAGACTTCGACGCGCGTATGAAGGCCGTCTCACACTTCCGTACGCTGGAAGCCGCGTCGGCGCTGGCGGCAGCAAACAAGCGTGTCTCCAATATTCTGGCGAAGTCTGATGAAACGCTGAATGACATCGTTCACGCATCCGTACTGAAAGAGGCGGCGGAAATGGCGCTGGCCAGAGACCTGGTGGTACTGCGTGACAAGCTGCAGCCGTACTTTGCCGAAGGTCGCTACCAGGACGCGCTGATTGAACTGGCTTCCCTGCGTCAACCAGTGGATGAGTTCTTTGAGAATGTGATGGTTAATGCGGAAGACAAAGAGGTGCGTATCAACCGTCTGACGCTGCTGTCTAAACTCCGTGAGCTGTTCCTGCAAGTCGCGGATATTTCGCTGCTGCAATAAGCGAATCGTTAATAATAAAAAGCCTGCCATTGCGCGGGCTTTTTTATTGTCAAAAAATGATTAATAGAATCGCTAATAATATTCTGCTAAATGACAATGTATAATTCATTGAGCGGAAGAAAATACTTTAGGAATTTATTAACGAAGGCAAACACGATATTTGCAGTAGAATGCAGACGGGTGCTTGAGACTGGCTGTCTCAGGTATTCACCAGATGGCAGACAGAGAAAAGCCCCACCTGACAATAAATCAAAGTGAGGCCGCCTCTATGCCTGAACACCATAAGAGTAGCCTCTTACCTGTTGAAAATCAACACCGGAGGCTGATGATGCCGCAAAGATGTATATTGTGCAGTTTAATAGTGATATGTCTCACTATTTTATTATTTACCTGGATGGTTCGTGATTCATTATGCGAATTACATATCAGACAGGGAAATAATGAACTGGCGGCGTTTTTAGCCTGTGAAGTGAAACAGTAAGAGCATCTGGCGGGGCGTTGTCCCCGCCATTCTTCTGGTGTGAAGCATTCTCAATGCACCCTTTTACTCTTTGCGTTACTGTGTTTTTCGCCCGATCGGCATAGCGCTATCGGGCATTATCATTATGCGTTTATTGTAACCGCAATTCCGTCAGACAGGTCTGGCTGTCTTCTCTTGTCGCAATAGCATGAGACGCCATTTTCCCGTTGTAGCTCACCTCGATTATCCCCTCCATATTGCGCGGCAGCCACACGCCGATAAAGCCGTTCTGATGGCTTTTCATCGGTTTCTCAATTAGCACATCGCCTTTGCTGTCCGTGATTTTGACGTTAAATGTGGTGTCAGGCATTTCCCCCTGGCAGCCGGAGAGGCTGTGGTTAAAGCAGGGATGGGTCTGGCGCTGGTAGGGCGCAAAGGAAAGATAAAACTTTTCGCCCAACGGCAGTGTATACGCCTGTTCGCCGGAAGAGAGTTTCAGCGCCGTACTGGTAATGGAGGCAGACAGGGGGAGCGGGCGCGCCTGCGGCGTCTGGTCAAGCGCATCGACCATCTGTTCGACGGTTTTACCGGCAAGCCCATGTTCCGCCAGGAAAGCGGCTTGAGGAGAAGCAGCGAAAACAGTGCCGCTGGCGAACAGGCCCAGCGTCAACAGCAGAGGACGTATAGACATTGTATCAATTCCATGTGAAAAGAAAGGATGTCACTATAAAGCTTTCCCTAAGGGGAAGGTCAAAGCCAGACGAGGTAAAGTAATGCAAAGACAGGAGGGCAGGACGGAGATAAAAAAAATCCCCGCCGTCTGGCAGGGATTCTGAATACTGAGCTTTTAAAGCTTACAGGCTGGTTACGTTGCCAGCTGCCGGGCCTTTAGCGCCGCTTTCGATGGTGAAGGAAACTTTCTGACCTTCATCCAGAGATTTGTAGCCATCGTTCTGGATAGCAGAGAAGTGTACGAACACGTCTTTAGAGCCATCGTCAGGAGTGATGAAGCCGAAGCCTTTGTCAGCGTTGAACCATTTTACGATACCAGTCATTTTACCGGACATAGTGTATTACCTTTTAAAAAATAAGTGTGCCTTTCGGCGATATGGCGTGCTTTACAGATTTTTTAAGCGTTAAAGGAAATGCGCACTACGAGGGGTATCAACGATAACTCTTGAAGGGGACTGCCTTACTAAACTGCTTTAATGGTCTGTACGTCAAACCGTTGAACGCATTAACTCATGTAACGCCGGGTGATGCAACTTTTATTTTACTTCTTTCTGCTTTATGGTCGAAAAACGGTCCTGAAACAGGACCGTTCATCCTAAGAGACAGGTCATTCCATCAACTGCTTACTGAGCGCCGGGTTAGCTTGTATCAGGCGCATCAGCTTCAATTCGGTACTCGAAGGCTTCACGCGTTTCGATTCCCATTCCTGAACCATGGCGACAGACACGCCTAACGCTCTGGCGAAATCGTCAATTTTAAGTCCGCTGCCCCGTCTGCACTGTTCAATGTCAGTGAGGGAGGCGGATTTTTGCGTCAGGGTCGTTCTTGGCAATTCATCTTTAAAAACAATTTGTTCCAGGCTGCTCAGCAGCTCAAACATCGGATCTTTATATTCCATTTAGAACTCCTGTAAATCACACAGCGGGATCGTGAATTTCATCGAAGCCAGTTAAGAATAGTCGTAAAAGAGAAAGTTTGTGGGCCGTCACAGTTTTTAGTGGATGAAAAGACACGTTTCAGCGCCGCGTAGGATTATTTTGTAGCCTGCTAAGAATCTGATAATGAGCGGATTACGCTACGGTAAAGGACGTATTGTAAAGATTGCAAAAATATGACGCTTCCCGACAGGCGCGCGCCTGTCGGGAAAACATCAGGCTTTTTGCGTGGCGTTGCCCGGTTCTTTTGCCGTCCCCGGCGACGTGGAAAGCTGGCGATTGCCCACCCAATATTTCACCATCAGGGCGAAGGCGGAAACCAGCGCAGGGATCGCCAGGAAGGTGAAAATGGTTTCAAAAGCCAGTTGCGCCTGCATCAGGAACGCGCCGCTAAACGCGCCAAGAATGCCGCCGAAGCGACCCAGACCCAGCATCCATGCCACGCCGGTGGCGCGCCCCTGAGTCGGATAAAACCCGGCAGCCAGCGCGGGCATGGACGATTGCGCACCATTCATTATCGTCCCGGCGATAAAGACCATCACGCCCATTAATACCAGACTGCTGGTAGAGAACCCGACCAGGCAGACGAACACCCCGGTCAGCAGCCAGCCCACCGCCACCACTTTGTTCGGGTTGAACTTATCCATTAACGCGCCGAGCACCAGAACGCCAATACCGCCGCCCAAAGGGAAGAGGGCGGTAATAATCGACGCCTGGCTCAGGGTCGCGCCCGTTTCGCGGATCAGCAGCGGCAGCCAACTGGTCAACAGATAAAAAATCAGCAGACCCATAAAGTAGGTCAGACAGAGCATGACTGTTCCGAGCGCATAGCGCGGTGAGAAGATCACGCCCAGCGCCGATTTCTCTTTCACCTGGCCGGTTTCATGCAACACAAAATGGGTGGCGTCGGGGACGGGGGCGATGCGGCGCAGAATCGCGCCAATTTGCTGTTGGGATCTGTTTTTAACCACCAGATAACGGGCCGATTCCGGCAGCAGAAACACCAGTATTACCGCCAGCGCCAGCGGCATCACGCCGCCGAGGATCAGTACGCTCTGCCAGCCGTAGTGTGGTATTAACCACGCAGAGATAAAGCCACCCATTGATGAGCCGATCGGAAAGCCGACAAACATCAGGTTCACCAGCAGCGCGCGGCGGCGCTCCGGGGCATATTCGCTCATTAAGGTGGCGGCATTCGGCATCGCCGCCCCCAGCCCCAGCCCGGTTAAAAAACGCAGCGCGGTCAACTGATTGAGCGAACTGGCAAAGGCGGTCAGCAGGCTGAAGCCGCCGAAGACGATGATCGACATGATCAACACCTTTTTGCGGCCAATCCGGTCCGCCATCGGACCTGCGGTCAGCGCCCCGACGGCGAGGCCGACCAGCGCGGCGCTCATGACTGGCCCGAGCGCGGATTTTTCCACGCCCCATTCGGAAACCAGATCGGAGGCAATGAAGCCAATAATGGCGGTGTCGAATCCGTCCATCGCGACGGTCACAAAGCACAGCACGAGAATCATCCACTGGTATTTCGAGAAAGGATGCTCGTTAATAAACGCTTGAATATCAGTCGTTCTGTTTGTCATGCGGTTATTCCTGCAAAAGCAAGGCGGGGGGACAGAGGCTTTTTTATATTCTCCACCGCAGGCGTTGAAATTGAATGTGCGATTATCGAACATTTATTCGTTAATCGTTCATTTAATCAAAACATTGAAGTGACGCCTGGGCAATCGTTCCGCCGTGGTTAACGTGCGATAATCGGTCGAATTAGCCGGATATTGTCGGTAAACGGAGTAAAAGCGCTGATAAATCATAGTGCTATTTCTGTACCGCGCCATTCTTCTGACCGCGGTAATTGTGATGCAATTAACAATAAAGTAACAAGTCAGGGAAGGATGTCTGGTGATATAAATTCCGCCACAAGATTATGCAGAAGGGGTATCCTGCGAAGCTGACCTGGACTATCCTTGTGAGCGTCAGGCACGCGTATTGCGTTGTGCGCATTTTTGGGTGAAAGGAGTATAAAAATGGCGACAGGTAAGTCCTGCTCTCGCTGGTTTGCGCCTCTTGCGGCGTTATTAATGGTAGTTAGCCTGAGTGGGTGTTTTGATAAAGAAGGCGATCAGCGTAAAGCGTTTATCGATTTTCTGCAGAATACGGTGATGCGTAGCGGTGAACGCTTACCGACACTGACTGCCGATCAGAAAAAAACATTCGGTCCGTTTGTATCTGATTACGCGATTTTGTACGGCTATTCGCAGCAGGTGAATCAGGCGATGGACGCCGGTCTGCGCCCGGTCGTTGATAGCGTAAACGCCATCCGTGTGCCGCAGGATTATGTCACGCAACGCGGGCCTCTGCGCGACTTAAACGGTTCGTTGGGCGTATTGGGCCAACAGCTACAGAACGCGAAGCTGCAGGCCGATGCGGCGCATGGCGCGCTGAAACAGGCCGACGATCTGAAGCCGGTGTTCGATCAGGCGTATAAAAAAGTGGTAACTACTCCAGCCGAGGCGTTACAGCCGCTGATTCCGGCCGCGCAAATCTTTACCCAGCAACTGGTGCAGGTGGGCGATTTTATCGCGCAGCAGGACACCCAGGTGAGCTTCGTGGCGAATGGTATTCAGTTCCCGACTTCGCAGCAGGCAAGCCAGTACAATACGTTGATTGGACCGCTGGCTTCGCAGCACCAGGCTTTTAACCAGGCCTGGAGTGCGGCGGTGAATGCCGTTCAGTAACCGTTAAAAGCCCGAGGGCGAAGTGGCCAGTCGGGCCAGTTCACGCCCCTGCCAGACGAGGCGACGCCGCCCTCCGGCAGGGGTATCCATTACCCCGCCACCTGCGGATTCACGCAGTTCTTCCTGACCTTTCCTTGCAGTGCGTCAAGCAAATTATCCACCGCGCAGGCCGCCATGTTGTAGCGGGTTTCATGCGTTGCCGAGCCGATATGCGGTACCGCCACGACGTTGTGCATTGACAGCAATGGAGAGTCAACCGGCAGCGGCTCCTGTTCAAACACATCCAGACCGGCGGCCTGAATCTCACCGTTTTGCAGGGCGGTCACCAGCGCCTTTTCGTCGACCACCGGACCGCGCCCGGCATTAATGAAAATAGCCGAACGCTTCATATGGGCGAACTGTTCCGCGCCAAACAGATGATGCGTTTCGTCGGTCAGCGGCAGGATCAGACAGACAAAATCTGCTTCCTGCACTAGCGTATCAAGATCGCAGTAACGCGCGTTGAAACGTTCTTCCGCTTCGGGATGGCGGCGGCGGGCGTTGTAAAGAACCGGCATACTGAAGCCAAAATGCGCACGCTGCGCCAGCGCGAGACCAATACGTCCCATACCGACGATACCCAGCGTTTTATGGTGTACATCAGTGCCAAACCAGTCAGGGCCAATACTTTTGGTCCATTGGCCCGCTTTAACGCGTTCGGCGACGTCCACCACCCGGCGGGCGGTCGCCAGTACCAGCGCCATGATCGTGTCGGCCACGGTCTCCGTCAGTACGGTCGGCGTGTGCATCAGCAGCACGTTACGCGCGTTCAGCGCCTCCACGTCAAAATTGTCGTAACCAACGGAAATGGTTGAGGCGGCACGCAACCTCGGCATCTTCTCCAGCAGCGCGCTGTCGACGGTTTGACTGGAGCCGAGCAGACCTTCCGCGTTGGCAAACGCCTGGGCGTACTGTTCAACCGTCTCCGGGCGCAGGTTCGGCACCTGGGTAACGGTGACATGTTCTTCCAGGCGGTGCAGTAAATCGTCGGGTAACGCTTTATAGAGAATAATGGACGGCTTCATACGACTCTCCATGAATGTGGTTTTACGCGTGGCGTGCGCCAGTCGGTAACTGCTGATTATTCGCGGGTCTGACAATCAGAGTTAGCCATACGGAGGCGAAAAGCGCCACCCCCATAAAAATGTACGAGGCGGACGGGCTGCCGGTGACGCCGTTCAGGTAGCCGACGAACCATGAGCCTAAGAACGAACCCAGCGCGCCCATACTGTTGATGAGCGCCATCGCGCCGCCAGCGACGTTACGCGGCAGCATTTCGGGAATGATGGCGAAGAAAGGCCCGTACGGGGCATACATCGCCGCCCCGGCAATCACCAGCAGGATGTACGAGGCCCAGAAATTATTCGCGCCGACCGCCCAGGAGCCGATGAAGGCGAAAGCGGCAATCAATAGCAGCGGCCAGACGAACAGTTTGCGGTTCTGCAATTTATCCGATGCCCAGGAGGCCAGAATCATCGCGACCGTTGCTGCCAGGTACGGCACGGAGGAAAGCCAACCGACTTCGACCATGCCGAGGTTCGCGCCACCGTCGCGAATAATGGATGGCAGCCACAGCACGAAGCCGTACACGCCGATGCTCCAGGTAAAATATTGCAGGCACAGCAGGATAACGTTACGGGAGCGAAACGCCTCGCCGTAGTTACGGACGGCCTTGATGCCCTGTTGCTCCTGTTCGAGTTGGGTTTGCAGCGCTGTTTTTTCCGCATCGGACAGCCAGCCGACCTGCGCCGGTTTGTCGCGAACCAGCGCCCACCAGCAGAATGCCCACAGAATGGCGGGAACGCCTTCGATGATAAACATCTCGCGCCAGCCGAGCGCCTGGATCAGATAACCAGAGACCACCGACATCCACAACACAGTCACCGGATTGCCGAGGATCAGGAACGTGTTGGCGCGGGAACGCTCCGAACGAGTAAACCAGTTGCTGATGTAAATCAGCATGGCGGGCATAACTGCGGCTTCGACCACGCCAAGGATAAAGCGGATCGCGGCCAGCGCGGGAATGTTGCTGACCACGCCGGTCAACGACGCGCAGCCGCCCCATAAGATCAGACAGACGAAGATCAGCTTGCGCACGCTGCGGCGCTCGGCGTACACCGCGCCGGGGATCTGGAAGAAAAAATAGCCCAGGAAGAACAGCGCGCCGAGCAGCGATGAGATCCCTTTGGTAATCCCGAGATCCTCGTTAATGCCCGCTGCGGAAGCGAAGCTGAAGTTTGCGCGGTCAAGATACGCCAGGCTGTACGTGATAAACACGATTGGCATGATGTACCACCAGCGTTTTGCTGCATTTGTTGAGCTTGCCATAGTCAACCTCTGTTGTTTATGCCGCCGCTGTCTGTAGGGTACAGGGGGCCGTTATCATGACGTGACGTTATTCGCCTAACGTTTCACGTGTGGGTAAACCTTCGCTGTCGCCCTGTACCTGAATCGCGAGCGCGCCAATTTTATTGCCGCGGGCGACTGCCTGAGCCAGCGTGCGGCCTTCCAGCAGGGCGCTGATAACACCGACGGCGAAACCATCTCCGGCGCCGACGGTGTCCACAACGTTGTCCACCTTGACCGGCGCAACGCTGCCTTTTTCACCGTCGTGGGTTTTATACCAGGCGCCGTCTGCGCCCGTTTTCAGCACCACGGCCTTCACGCCGTGACGCAGGTAGAAATCCGCAATCCCTTCCGGCGTCTGCTGGCCGGTTAATATCATTCCTTCCTTCAAGCCCGGCAGCACCCAGTCGGCCTGAAAGGCGAGACGGTTGAGCTTCTCGACCATTTCTTCTTCGCTTTTCCACAACGTTGGGCGCAGGTTGGGATCGAAAGATATACGCTTTCCCTGAGCCTTAAAGGTGCGTGCGGTATGCGCCAGTAATTCATATGAACTGCTGGACAGCGCCGCCGCCACGCCGCTCAGGTGCAAATGACGGGCGCGGGAGAAGTATTCTGCGTCAAAGTCTTCCAGTGAAAGACGGCTGGCCGCAGAGCCTTTACGAAAATATTCCACAATGGGATCGGTTCCATTTTCAACTTTCGATTTTAGCTGAAAGCCTGTGGCGTAACCGTTGTCAACGGTCACGCCACAGGCGTCAATCCCCTCTTTGTGCAGGGTGTTGAGCACAAAGCGCCCGAAACTGTCGTTTCCTACCCGGCTTACCCAGCCGACCTTCAGGCCGAGCCTGGCCAGTCCGGTCGCCACGTTCAGTTCGGCGCCGGCCACGCGCTTGATAAAGCGATCGACGTCCGCCAGATCCCCGGTTTCTGTCGCGACAAACATCGCCATCGCTTCGCCAAGGGTGATGACGTCCAGTGCATTTTTCATGGGTTACTCCTTGCGTAAAACGTCGACGTAGCGGCGGGTGACGGCGGTCAGATCGGCCCCTTCCAGCGGAAACTCGATACCGCGCGGTACGTGTGCAGGCAGCGCTGAGAGAAGCGCCAGCCAGCGCGGGTCGGCCCGATCCGGCGGGATAGCGCGGTAGCTGTCGTGGTGCCGTGTCGCTGCCTTAACGTGGACGTATCCAACAGAGGACGCCAGTGCATTGGCGGCCTCTTCCGGCGAGTCGCCTACCCACAACCAGTTGCCCATATCAAACGTCAACTGTACCGCAAGCGCCTGCTGCTGGCAGGCGGCGTTAAAGCGCCGCATTGATTCAAGACGACCGCAGGCGGTCTGGTCGTTTTCCACCACCAGCGCCATGCCGCTGCTTGTGAGCCAGTCGCGCAGCGTGTCAAACGAATCAGTATGCTGAAAATGGCCGAGTGAAACTTTCAGCCATAGCGCACGCAGCGTTTGCGCTTCCTGAAGCAGCGCGGGTAACTGCGGGTTGAGGCTGGCGTCGGTGACGAACAGCGGTTGCGGCACGGAGTAGCAGGCCTGCAGCCCGACGCTTTCGATGGCTGAGGCCAGCGCCGGCAGGGCGTTCAGTTCCGCGTCGGTAAACATCTCGCGGCGTATCTCAACGCCGTCGGCGCCGGCGTTGGCGATCACCGGCAGCATCGCGATTTGTCCGCCCGCATCGCGTACGGTGTCATAACCATACGCGGCGGTGACCACCATAATTTTTCTCTGCATGAGGACCCCCGATCTTGCGTGCTTTTTATTACGCTAGATGGAACCGGTTCCAAAGAAAAGTGTAGTGTGTCGAAATTATGATCGCCATCACGAAGGGAGATTAACGGGCGGTAGAACCGCGGACGATCAGCTCGCCGGAAAAAACCTGCTCATGGATAGCCTCGCTGCCGCCTTCTATGCGGCGGACTACCTGCTCTACCGCGGCGTAGCCAATCTGCCATGTGGGTTGTTTTAACGTGGTGATGCCAACGCCCGCCAGCTCTGCCCATTCCAGCTCGTCAAAGCCCAGCAGGCCGATGTCGCTGCCCCAGTTGAGGCCAATGCGCTTCAGCGAACGGGCGACCTGCAACGTCAGCGCGCCGTTAGCCGAAATAACCGCCTTACGCATACCACGGTGCTGCTGGTGAAATTGACGCAAGGTGTTATCTAACTGCGCGTTTTCCGCCAGCGGGACTTCGGCGTTCTCTGCGACCACGCCAGGGTAGCGCGCCAGCGTGGCGCGAAAAGCGTTGAGGCGTTCGCGGCGGGTATTGACGGTCCCCAACGGCTCGCTAAGAAACAGCAGCGCCTCAAAGCCTTGCTCGATCAAATGCTCAGTGGCGGTGGTTGCGGCCTGCGTGTTATCCAGTCCTACCACGTCGCAGGCGAAGTCAGGAATTTTCCGGTCGATCAGCACCATTGGCAGCGCGGATTGTTGCAGACGGTTTAAGCCATCCTCGCGCATACCGACAGCGTTCACCACAATCCCTTCGACCTGATAGCTGCGCAGGAGATCAAGGTAGTGCAACTCCTGATCCACTTCGTTGTTGGTGTTACAGACCAGTGGGGTAAAACCCTTCTCGCGGCAGGCGGCTTCTATACCGCTGAGCACGTTAACGGAGTAAGGGTTGGTGATATCGGCGATAATCAGGCCGATGAGTCGGGTGCGGCCTCGCTTCAGGCTGCGCGCCATCAGGCTTGGGCGATAGTCGAGATCAGCAATGGCTTTTTCAATACGCGCCAGCAATGCCTCTGAAAGCAGATGCTTTTCGCCGTTCAGATAGCGTGAAATACTGGTTTTACCGGTTTTTGCCGCTTTCGCCACGTCGCTGATGGTGGGGCGCCCTGATTTGCTCATCGCTGATTTCCTTACTTTAGATGAGCATACCTTAGCGCGAAAATACCCGGTGGCGCTACGCCTGGCGGGTAGGGGAATCGATTTTCCGGGCCGGAAGGCGTTCAGGCCGCCATCCGGCACAAGAATTACTGAATAGGGCTTAAGGTGATTTCGACGCGGCGGTTCTGGGCTTTGCCTTCCGCGGTGCTGTTGCTGGCGATCGGGTTCGCCGGACCCATACCGCTGGTGCGGATACGGTTAGCGTCTACGCCCTGAGCGATCAGCGAGCTGGCAACGCTATCGGCACGCTGTTGCGACAGACGCATATTCAGATCGTGGCCGCCTGTGCTGTCGGTATAGCCAATGACGTTGACGGCGGTTTTCGGGTATTCCTTCAGTACCATCGCGACACCCGTTAGCGTGTTCGCTCCCGCTGGCTTCAGCGTGGCGCTGCTGCTGTCAAAGGTGACATTGTTCGGCATATTCAGAATGATGTTGTCGCCGCTGCGCGTGACGCTCACGCCGGTTCCCTGCATTTTTTCACGCAGCTTCGCTTCCTGCACGTCCATGTAATAACCCACGCCGCCGCCCAGCGCCGCGCCGGCTGCTGCGCCTATCAGCGCGCCTTTGCCGCGATCTTTCTTCGAGGATGACAGCGCCCCAATACCCGCGCCAACCAGCGAGCCAATCCCGGCGCCGACGCCGGATTTACCCGCTTCGCGTTCACCGGTGTAGGGGTTGGTTGTGCAGCCAGATACCGCCAGCGCGCCGCTCACGATAGCGGCAATGACTAAAACACGTTTCTTCATCTTAATTCCTTAATGTCTTTCTTATTTTTACCACGGCAAGCGTGGCGGTAGATTATGACGTGTGAAGTTGAAGAAAATTCCAGGGATCTCTCTGAAATTTGTAAGTAACATTGAACAGAGAAATACATCTACCCCTCTTCAGGAGCGCCATTTTGCCAACGCACAAACCGGTGTTAACCGCGGCCCACTGGGGGCCTGTCCTCGTGGAAACAGACGGAGAGACCGTCATTTCTTCCCGCGGCGCGCTGCCCACGGAGCATCCCAATTCGCTGCAAAGCGCAGTTCGCGATCAGGTGCACAGCAAAACCCGGGTGCGTTATCCCATGGTACGTAAAGGTTTTCTTGCCTCGCCGGAAAGGCCACAGGGCGTGCGGGGACAGGATGAATTTGTGCGGGTGAGCTGGGACGACGCCCTGGCGCTTATCCATAAGCAGCACAAACGTATTCGCGATACCTATGGCCCGTCCTCTATTTTTGCCGGTTCCTACGGCTGGCGCTCCAACGGCGTGCTACACAAAGCCGCCACGCTGTTGCAGCGTTATATGGCGTTGGCAGGGGGCTACACCGGGCATCTGGGGGATTATTCCACCGGCGCGGCGCAGGCCATCATGCCGTATGTGGTAGGCGGCAGCGAGGTTTATCAGCAGCAGACCAGTTGGCCCGTTGTGCTGGAACACAGCGATGTGGTTGTACTCTGGAGCGCCAATCCCCTGAATACGCTAAAAATTGCCTGGAACGCTTCGGATGAAAAGGGAATCGCTTACTTTGATGCGCTGCGGCGCAGCGGCAAACGGGTGATCTGCATTGATCCTATGCGATCGGAGACCGTCGATTTTTTTGGCGATAACATGGAATGGATCGCGCCGCACATGGGCACTGACGTGGCGCTAATGCTCGGTATTGCCCACACGCTGGTGGAAAATGGCTGGCATGATCAGACATTTCTGGCGCGCTACACCACGGGCTACTCACTATTTGCTGAATACCTCACTGGACAGCGCGACGGCATAGCCAAAACCGCTGAGTGGGCGGCCGACATTTGCGGCATTCCGGCAGAAAAAATCCGCGAACTGGCGGCGATTTTTCACAATAACATCACTATGCTGATGGCCGGTTGGGGAATGCAGCGCCAGCAGTTCGGCGAGCAAAAGCACTGGATGATTGTCACTCTTGCGGCAATGCTTGGGCAAATCGGTACCCCGGGGGGCGGTTTTGGTCTCTCTTATCACTTCGCCAACGGTGGAAATCCGACGCGCCGCTCCGCCGTGCTGGCCTCAATGCAGGGGAGCTTGCCTGGCGGCACTGATGCGGTGGATAAAATCCCGGTTGCGCGCATTGTCGACGCGCTGGAAAACCCCGGCGCGTCTTATCAGCATAACGGCATGGATCGTCACTTTCCGGATATCCGTTTCGTCTGGTGGGCGGGTGGCGCCAACTTTACCCATCATCAGGACACCAACCGACTGATTCGTGCCTGGCAGAAGCCGGAGCTGGTGGTGATTTCCGAATGCTTCTGGACCGCAGCCGCTAAACACGCCGACATTGTACTGCCCGCCACCACCTCCTTTGAGCGCAACGATCTCACAATGACTGGCGATTACAGCAACCAACATCTGGTGCCGATGAAACAAGTTGTGCCGCCGCAGTATGAAGCGCGCAATGATTTTGACGTGTTTGCCGAACTGAGCGAGCGCTGGGAGCGCGGCGGCGGACAACGTTTTACCGAAGGGAAAAGCGAACGGGAATGGCTGGAGACATTCTACAACATCGCTGCCCAGCGTGGGGCCAGCCAGCAGGTAACATTGCCGCCGTTTGCGACTTTCTGGGAAGCCAACCAGCTGATAGAAATGCCGGAAAACCCGGACAACGCGCGGTTTGTGCGTTTTGTTGATTTCCGTCGTGACCCGGCTGCGCATCCGTTAAAAACCGACAGCGGCAAAATCGAAATCTATTCCCGGCGCATTGCCGGTTACGGCTATGCGGATTGTCCCGGGCACCCGATGTGGCTGACGCCGGACGAGTGGCACGGCAATGCGCAGAAAGGCCAGCTTCAGGTGCTGTCGGCGCATCCGGCCCATCGTCTGCACAGCCAGCTTAATTACAGCGAACTGCGTGAACGCTATGCGGTGGCGGATCGTGAACCGGTTACAATTCATCCCGACGACGCGCTGGCGCGCGGCATCCGTGACGGCGATACGGTGCGGGTGTGGAATCATCGCGGGCAGATTCTCGCAGGGGCCGTGGTGAGCGCTGGCATTAAGCCGGGCGTGATCTGCATTCACGAAGGAGCATGGCCGGATCTGGATCCTGCCGCCGGAGGCATCTGCAAAAACGGCGCGGTGAACGTGCTGACCAAAGATTTGCCCAGTTCCCGACTGGGCAACGGCTGCGCGGGGAACACCGCGCTGGCGTGGCTGGAGAAATATTGCGGCCCCGCGCTGACGCTTACGGCGTTTGATCCGCCTGCCAGCTCATAATCCAGGTGGGATGCTGGGTATCCTCCTGCCATGCGCTGTCTTCAATACGAAAGCCCATCGCATGGTAGAAGTTCACCGCGTTCTGGTTTTTTTGATACACCTCAAGACTCAACTGCGTAAAGCGCTGTTGCACATACCGCACCAGCGCTTTGCCGATCCCACTGCGCAGCGCGTCAGGCGTGACAAACAGCGCGCCTAAAAAACGATCTTCCAGAACGCTAACGAACCCTTTCAGAACGTCGTTATCCTCCCACACCCAGGTTCTGGCG
The DNA here is from genome assembly GCF_030332325.1 of Citrobacter sp. Cs237. Classification (NCBI taxonomy): domain Bacteria; kingdom Pseudomonadati; phylum Pseudomonadota; class Gammaproteobacteria; order Enterobacterales; family Enterobacteriaceae; genus Citrobacter; species Citrobacter sp. Cs237. The sequence continues at coordinate 208,278 of NZ_JAOWIB010000103.1, forward strand.
GCGGGCAGATACACGTCGCGCACGATCGTTTCGCTCTCGCGCCAGTAGTGTTCAGGAATAAACGGATGGGCAAAGATCGTGCTTTCCAGCCACAGCGCCAGAATCGCCGTCCTGTCGGCGCTACGGGATTCGCGAATCATATTTTTCTCCCGGGTGGCAAAAACAGCCGGTGATATGGTCATTGACCAGTCCGCACGCCTGCATAAAGGAATAGCAAATGGTCGTACCGACGAACTTGAAGCCCCGTTTTTTCAACGCTTTTGACAGCGCGTCGGAGGCGGGCGTAGAGGTTGGGATCTCGCTCAGCGTGGCGGCCTGCGTCACTTGTGGTTGATGGTCGACAAATGACCAGACGAACTGCGCAAATGGTTCGCCGTTTTGCTCCATCGCAAGCCAGGCGCGGGCATTGCCAATGATGGCCTGAATTTTTCCGCGATGACGGATGATGCCCGGGTCGAGCAGCAGCCGTTCGACATCCTCTTCCTGCATCGCCGCCACGCGAACGGGATCGAACTGGTGGAAATTGGCGCGATAGTTCTCGCGCTTTTTCAGCACCGTAATCCACGACAGGCCGGCCTGCTGGCCTTCAAGGCAGATCATTTCAAACAGTTTTTTACCGTCGGTTTCGGGGACGCCCCATTCTTTGTCATGGTAGGCAATATAAAGCGGGTCCTGGCTGACCCAGCCGCATCGTTCCATACTTTCCCTCGCTCTCTGAATTGCCTTAAAAATTTCATTCTGCGCGCCTTGACGCGTCTGCGAAAAAGACAATATTTAATACAGGGCTTTTAGCCTGTCATCCTTCTCACAATGACAATAATATCGCCGATTTCGGCTCTCCTCTGGAGTCGCATTGATGATGACAAAAAAAGACGGTGGTCGCCGGGAAATCGTTCTGCTGGCGAGCGTGGTGGCCTGTTCGCTATACATCAATACCGCCAGTGCGTGGCAACAAGAATATATCGCCGAAGCGCCATCCGGACATACGACTGAACGCTATACCTGGGACAGCGATCACCAACCGCGTTATGACGACATCCTGGCGGAACGGATCAAATCCTCGCAAAACGTGCCGGGCTTGAGCGTTAACTTTGCGGATGCGTCGCCCCATGAGGCGACCAGTGGCATGAGCATGGGCTGGAATTTCCCGGTTTCAGAGACGGTGATGACCGGGCCGGTCGCCGCGCTCCATTACGACGGTACTACTACATCGATATATAACGAATTTGGCGACAGCGTGATGAATTTGTCCGCCGATCCGTTATGGCATGCCAGCGTGAGTACGCTGGGCTGGCGGGTGAATTCGCAATTTGGCGAGATCAGACCGTGGGCGCAGGTCAGCTATAACCAGCAATATGGCGATAGCATCTGGAAAGCGCAGTCCGGGCTAAGCCGCATGGCGGCTACCTCACAAGACAACAGCTGGCTGGATGTGACCGTGGGGGCGGATATGCTGCTTAATCCGCACATGGCCGCTTACGCAGCGCTCACTCAGGCGGAAAATACGCCCAACACCACCGATTACCTCTATACGATGGGAGTCAGCGCCAGATTTTAACCTTGAATTTACAACTAAACCTTAGCCATAACATGGCATGCAATGATAGTGAGCACTAACTTACAATATAAAAATCAACTTGCTGAATATATGTCTCGTCATTCATTCCAGATTCCAGGCATTTCATTCCGTTCTGACGGCACTTCATGCCGTTTTTTCCCCGCATAAAATGCATTTCGTTATGGTTGTCGGCAGTGAATTTCCCCTTTTGTTTATGCAGGAATACTGCCATGAAAACTTCAACGTATCAGCGCACCCGTTGGTTGACCCTTATCGGCACCATTATTACGCAGTTTGCCCTGGGTTCTGTTTACACCTGGAGCCTGTTTAACGGCGTATTGTCCGAAAAACTGGATGAACCCGTCAGCCAGGTCGCCTTCTCTTTTGGCCTGCTAAGTCTGGGGCTGGCGATTTCATCTTCCGTTGCCGGAAAGTTACAGGAGCGATTTGGCGTTAAACGGGTGACGATGGCGTCAGGCATTTTGCTTGGGCTGGGCTTCTTCCTGACCGCACATTCTTCGAATCTGATGATGCTGTGGCTGAGCGCTGGGGTGCTGGTAGGACTGGCGGATGGCGCAGGTTACCTGTTAACCCTGTCCAACTGTGTGAAGTGGTTCCCGGAGCGCAAGGGGCTGATCTCCGCTTTCGCCATTGGCTCCTATGGTCTGGGCAGCCTGGGTTTTAAATTCATCGACAGTCAACTGCTGGCGACCGTCGGTCTGGAAAAAACCTTCGTAATTTGGGGCGCGATTGTGCTGGTAATGATTGTCTTTGGCGCCACGCTGATGAAAGATGCGCCGAACCAGGAGGTCAAAACCAGGAATGGCGTTGTGGAAAATGATTACACGCTGGCGCAATCGATGCGTAAACCGCAGTACTGGATGCTGGCGGTCATGTTCCTGACGGCGTGTATGAGCGGTTTGTACGTGATCGGCGTGGCGAAAGATATTGCGCAGGGCCTGGCGCATATGGACGTCGCGTCTGCGGCCAATGCGGTGACGGTTATTTCTATCGCAAACCTGTCTGGTCGTCTGGTGCTGGGGATCCTGTCGGACAAAATTGCCCGCATTCGCGTTATTACGATTGGCCAGGTGGTGTCGCTGGTGGGGATGGCCGCTCTGCTGTTTGCGCCGCTGAACGCGATGACCTTCTTTGCCGCTATTGCCTGCGTCGCCTTTAACTTTGGCGGCACCATCACTGTCTTCCCGTCGCTGGTGAGCGAATTTTTCGGCCTGAATAATCTGGCGAAAAACTATGGCGTGATTTACCTCGGCTTTGGCATCGGCAGCATCTGCGGTTCGATCATCGCCTCGCTGTTCGGTGGCTTCTACGTCACCTTCTGCGTGATTTTCGCCCTGTTGATTCTCTCGCTGGCGCTGTCTACCACCATTCGCCAGCCAAAACGCGATGTAATGAATATGGCGCATGCCTGAATAAAATAAACAATGACAGGACCAGCCGCGTGGCTGGTCTTTTTGTTATTAGCAGTCGCGTGAAAAATCCGTTTTCAAACTTGAATATTTGTAAAAATCTGCTTCGATCACATTATCTGCTGCCACTTTTTCCCTTCCTTGTGGTCTACTTAGCCGCGCGTGTAGATCTTTCCTGTCTGACTACCTTCGCAATTTGTCCTGCCCGGCTGGGTTAGCCGAAGCGCAGGCTGTGTTTACCCCTCGATTTCCAGGGCTTGCTTGCATGAAATACATTACGTCGATGACGCAGCAAAAGCTGAGCATTTTGCTTGCTGTCTATATCGGTCTGTTTATGAATGGCGCGGTTTATTTCCGTCGGTTTGACGGTTATGCGCAGGATTTTACCGTATGGAATGGAATCGCCGCGGTTGTTGAATTGGCTGGCACTGTGCTGGCTACCTTCTTCTTTTTACGTCTCTTTTCCCTGTTAGGCCGTACGGCCTGGCGCGTTCTGGCTTCGCTACTGGTGCTGATCTCCGCTGGCGCAAGCTATTACATGACCTTTATGAATGTCATGATTGGTTACGGTATTGTGGCTTCAGTCATGACCACCGATATCGACCTGTCAAAAGAGGTTGTTGGCTGGACGTTTATTCTTTGGGTGGCTGGCGTAAGCCTCATCCCGCTGGTGTTGATCTGGTTTAACCGCTCGACGGACACCTTTTTGCGTCAGCTTTGTACGCCAAAAGTACGCTGGCGCAGCGCGCTCACCGTTCTGATGGCGGCTTTTCTGGTGTGGGCGCCGATTCGCCTGCTGGAGCTGCACCAGAAGCGCGCCGATCGCATCGCTGGCGTCGACATGCCAAGCTACGGCGGGGTGCTGGCGAACTCGTATCTGCCAACAAACTGGCTGTCCGCACTGGGCCTGTACGCCTGGGCGCAGGTTGATGAATCGTCAGATAACAAATCGCTTATCAATCCGGCGAAAAAATTCACGTATACGCCAACCCAGAATCTTGATGACACCTACGTGATTTTCATCATTGGCGAAACCACGCGTTGGGATCACATGGGCATGCTGGGCTATGAACGTGATACCACGCCGAAGCTTGCGAAAGAGAAGAATCTGGCAATGTACCGCGGCTACTCCTGCGATACCGCCACCAAGCTGTCGCTGCGCTGCATGTTCGTGCGTCAGGGCGGGGCGGAGGATAATCCACAGCGCACGCTGAAAGAGCAAAACGTATTTGCAGTGCTTAAACAGTTAGGTTTTAGCGCCGATCTGTACGCGATGCAGAGCGAGATGTGGTTCTACAGTAACACGATGGCCGACAACATCGCCTATCGCGAGCAGATCGCTGCGGAGCCGCGCAACCGGGGCAAAGCGGTGGATGATATGCTGCTGGTGAACGAAGTTTCGCGTTCCCTGGAGAATAACCCGCAGGGCAAACATCTGATTGTGTTGCATACCAAAGGTTCCCACTATAACTACACTCAGCGCTACCCGCGCGAGTTCGCCCAGTGGAAGCCGGAATGTTATGCCATCGACCGTAAGTGTCCGAAGGACCTGATGATTAACTCTTACGATAACTCCATAACCTATGTGGACCACTTTATCGATAGGGTGATTGATCAGGTGCGCGATAAGAAAGCGATTGTGTTCTACGCGGCGGATCACGGCGAATCGATTAACGAGCGCGAGCATTTGCACGGCACGCCGCGTAAGCTGGCGCCGCCGGAGCAGTTCCGCGTACCGATGATGGTCTGGATGTCGGACAAATATCTCGAGAATCCGGCCAACGCGCAGGCATTCGCGCATCTGAAGAAAGAGGCGGAAATGAAGGTGCCGCGTCGTCACGTTGAGCTGTACGACACGATTATGGGTTGTCTCGGCTACACCTCGCCCAACGGCGGGATTAACGAGTATAACAACTGGTGCCATGTCCCTGACGGGAAGAAATTTGCCGCACAATAAGCGGCCTGATGACTTTCTCGCCGATTAAATGGCATTTTGCGACTAAGGGATTGACGGGGGCGCGCCTGAGCAGTAAGATGCGCCCCGCATTCGGTGATTGGCGCAGCCTGGTAGCGCACTTCGTTCGGGACGAAGGGGTCGGAGGTTCGAATCCTCTATCACCGACCAAATTTAAAGCCCTGCTCAACGAGCAGGGCTTTTTGCATTTGAAGCCAGTGAAGATGAGAACCTCCGGGGAGAAGAGGTTCGACCCGAGCGATCACCGACCCAATTCGAGACTCTGCTATCTTCATTTTTGCTACAAAAATTGCGCCTTACTTCTCACTATTCGTTAACGATTTTGTGACATATTCCATTGTCTTTTTTTATCTTTGCATCAATCTTTTTTTGCGTTACTTATGGCTGACCCCAGCATTTTCCGCTGTGCGTTTTAACGTTCATGGCATTAATCGCTCAGATATACAGCATTTCGTCAGAAATTTTTCATAATCTGCACAAAACTTAATCACCAAATGTTGCGAAATATTAAGATTTATATTCTGGCATTACGCGCGTAGCATAAATTTCTCTGCTGAAAATACCCCTCTGGAGTTTTTTTAATCTTTGTTTGTCAATTCTCACCGTTGTCGTAAAACGCGGTTAGCTGTATTGACGTTTTCACATTCTGTTGACAGATTGTAGGGCATGAGGGGCATTTCATGAAGAATCCGCGCTGCAACTCAGTCGTTTAAGTGAATGGAATCCCCACCTCATCACGCCGACCCGGCCGGTCAAAAATAAAAAAGGCCAGGCGGCGCTAACCCACTGCAAAGGGTAAAACAACAACATCACATTTGGAGCAGAAGAATGAGTATTTCCTTGAAGAAGTCAGGGATGCTGAAGCTTGGTCTGAGCCTGGTGGCTATGACCGTCGCAGCAAGCGTACAGGCTAAAACCCTGGTCTATTGTTCAGAAGGTTCTCCTGAAGGGTTCAACCCGCAACTCTTTACCTCTGGCACAACCTATGATGCCAGTTCAGTACCAATCTATAACCGTCTGGTGGAATTTAAAACCGGCACCACCGAAGTGATCCCAGGCCTTGCGGAAAAATGGGAAATCAGTGAAGACGGGAAAACCTACACCTTCCACCTCCGTTCTGGCGTGAAGTGGCAATCCGGCAAAGAATTCAAACCGACGCGCGACATGAACGCCGACGACGTGGTCTTCTCCTTCGATCGTCAGAAAAACGCGCAAAACCCGTACCATAAAGTGTCCGGCGGCAGCTATGAATATTTCGAAGGGATGGGCCTGCCCGATCTGATCAGCGAAGTGAAAAAAGTGGACGATATGACCGTCCAGTTTGTGCTGACGCGTCCGGAAGCGCCGTTCCTCGCCGACCTCGCGATGGATTTTGCTTCTATTCTTTCTAAAGAATATGCGGACAACATGCTGAAAGCCGGTACGCCGGAAAAAGTGGATCTGAACCCTATCGGCACCGGTCCGTTCCAGTTGCAGCAGTACCAGAAAGACTCCCGTATCCTCTATAAAGCCTTTGACGGCTATTGGGGCACCAAGCCGCAAATTGACCGCCTGGTCTTCTCCATCACGCCTGACGCCTCTGTGCGCTATGCCAAACTGCAGAAGAACGAATGCCAGGTGATGCCGTATCCGAACCCGGCAGACATCGCGCGCATGAAGCAGGATAAAAACATCAACCTGATGGAGCAGGCGGGTCTGAACGTGGGTTACCTCTCGTTCAACACCGAGAAGAAACCGTTTGATGACGTCAAAGTGCGTCAGGCGCTGACCTATGCGGTGAACAAAGAAGCGATCATCAAAGCCGTTTACCAGGGCGCGGGCGTTGCGGCCAAGAACCTGATCCCGCCAACCATGTGGGGTTATAACGACGATATCAAAGACTACACCTACGATCCTGAGAAAGCGAAAGCGTTGCTGAAAGAAGCAGGGCAGGACAAAGGTTTCACCGTCGAACTGTGGGCAATGCCGGTACAGCGTCCTTACAACCCGAACGCGCGCCGTATGGCGGAGATGATTCAGGCGGACTGGGCGAAGATCGGCGTGCAGGCCAAAATTGTCACCTACGAGTGGGGTGAGTACCTGAAACGCGCCAAAGCGGGTGAGCATCAGGCGGTCATGATGGGCTGGACCGGCGATAACGGGGATCCGGACAACTTCTTCGCGACGCTGTTCAGCTGCGCGGCGGCGAAAGACGGTTCCAACTACTCTCGCTGGTGCTACAAGCCGTTTGAAGATCTGATTCAGCCAGCGCGCGCCACCGATGATCACAACAAGCGTATTGAACTATACAAACAAGCTCAGGTGGTAATGAACGAGCAGGCACCGGCCCTGATCATCGCTCACTCCACCGTATATGAGCCGGTGCGTAAAGAAGTCAAAGGCTATGTGGTGGATCCGTTAGGCAAACACCACTTCGATAACGTCTCTGTCGAATAATTAAACGCTATCGTCAGGTAAGCGCTACGCCCCCGAAGATCGGGCAGGCGTAGCGCCACCCGGCAGCAGTGCTTTATTCCTTCTCTGTAAGCGGGAAGGGATAAGATTTGTGAGCAATACAGACTCACGGTTCCACGCCGTGCGTCCTGAGAGAGAATCCGGGTTATGTTGCAGTTCATTCTCCGACGTTTGGGACTCGTCATCCCTACGTTTATCGGTATCACCCTTCTCACCTTCGCGTTTGTCCATATGATCCCCGGCGATCCGGTGATGATCATGGCGGGTGAGCGTGGTATCTCCCCTGAGCGTCATGCTCAACTGTTGGCTGAACTCGGTCTCGATAAACCGATGTGGCAGCAGTACCTCCATTATATCTGGGGAGTCATGCAGGGTGATTTAGGCATCTCGCTGAAAAGCCGTTTGCCGGTGTGGGACGAGTTCGTGCCGCGCTTTAAAGCGACGCTGGAACTTGGCGTCTGCGCCATGATTTTCGCCACCGCGGTGGGCATTCCGGTTGGCGTGCTGGCCGCCGTCAAGCGCGGGTCCATTTTCGATCACACCGCTGTTGGCCTGGCGCTGACAGGTTATTCCATGCCGATCTTCTGGTGGGGGATGATGCTGATCATGCTGGTCTCCGTACACTGGAACCTGACGCCGGTTTCCGGGCGTGTCAGCGACATGGTGTTTCTTGATGATACCAATCCGCTGACCGGTTTTATGCTGATCGACACCGCCATCTGGGGCGAAGAGGGCAACTTTATTGATGCGGTTGCGCACATGATTCTGCCCGCAATGGTCCTCGGCACGATTCCGCTGGCGGTTATCGTGCGTATGACCCGCTCGTCGATGCTGGAAGTGCTGGGTGAAGACTACATTCGTACCGCCCGCGCCAAAGGGCTGACCCGCATGCGGGTCATTATTATTCACGCGCTGCGCAACGCCATGCTGCCGGTGGTCACCGTGATTGGCCTGCAGGTGGGCACGCTGCTGGCGGGCGCCATTCTGACCGAAACCATCTTCTCGTGGCCTGGCCTCGGACGCTGGTTGATTGATGCGCTGCAACGACGCGATTACCCGGTGGTACAGGGCGGGGTGCTGCTGGTGGCGACGATGATTATCCTCGTCAACCTGCTGGTTGACCTGCTGTACGGCGTGGTGAACCCGCGTATTCGTCATAAGAAGTAAGGGGCCATCATGTCACAGGTTACTGAAAATAAAGTTATTGCCGCACCGGTGCCGATGACCCCGCTACAGGAGTTCTGGCACTATTTCAAACGCAACAAAGGCGCGGTTGTTGGCCTGGCGTATGTCGTCATCATGATCCTGATTGCGGTATTCGCCAACGTTCTTGCGCCCTATAACCCGGCGGAACAGTTTCGCGATGCGCTGCTCGCGCCGCCGGCCTGGCAGGAAGGCGGGAGTCTGGCGCACCTGCTGGGTACCGACGATGTGGGTCGCGACGTGCTGTCGCGACTGATGTATGGCGCGCGCCTGTCGTTGCTGGTCGGCTGCCTGGTGGTGGTGCTGTCGCTGGTGATGGGCATCGTGCTTGGGCTGATTGCCGGTTACTTTGGCGGCATTGTTGATAACGTCATTATGCGCGTGGTCGACATCATGCTGGCGCTGCCGAGCCTGCTGCTGGCGCTGGTGCTGGTAGCGGTCTTTGGGCCGTCAATCGGTAACGCCGCGCTGGCGCTGACCTTTGTCGCCCTGCCGCACTATGTCCGGCTTACCCGCGCGGCGGTGCTGGTGGAGGTGAACCGCGACTACGTGACGGCTTCCCGCGTGGCGGGCGCTGGCGCGATGCGTCAGATGTTCATCAATATCTTCCCGAACTGCCTCGCGCCGCTGATCGTTCAGGCGTCGCTCGGTTTCTCTAACGCCATTCTCGATATGGCCGCACTCGGCTTCCTCGGCATGGGTGCGCAACCGCCAACGCCGGAGTGGGGCACCATGCTCTCCGACGTGTTGCAGTTTGCGCAAAGCGCCTGGTGGGTCGTGACCTTTCCGGGTCTGGCGATCCTGCTGACGGTGCTGGCATTTAACCTGATGGGTGACGGTCTGCGTGATGCGCTCGATCCCAAGCTGAAGCAGTAAGAGGTTCGAGATGGCGTTATTAAATGTAGATAAATTATCGGTGCACTTCGGCGACGAAGGCAGCGAATTCCGCGCCGTAGACCGGATTAGTTACAGCGTGAATCAGGGCGAAGTGGTCGGTATCGTGGGCGAATCAGGTTCCGGTAAGTCCGTCAGTTCACTGGCGATAATGGGGCTGATTGACTATCCCGGGCGGGTAAACGCCGAAAACCTGGTGTTTAACGATCAGGATCTGAAACGCATCTCTGAGAAAGAGCGGCGCAACCTGGTGGGCGCCGAAGTGGCGATGATTTTCCAGGACCCGATGACCAGCCTGAACCCCTGCTACACCGTCGGTTTCCAGATCATGGAAGCCATCAAGGTACATCAGGGCGGCAACAAGAAAACCCGCCGTCAGCGGGCCATCGACCTGCTGACACAGGTGGGGATACCGGACCCGGCGTCGCGTCTGGACGTGTATCCGCATCAGCTTTCCGGCGGGATGAGCCAGCGCGTGATGATCGCGATGGCCATTGCCTGTCGGCCAAAACTGCTGATTGCCGACGAACCGACGACGGCGCTGGACGTGACTATCCAGGCGCAAATCATCGAGCTGCTGTTGGAACTGCAACAGAAAGAGAACATGGCGCTGGTGCTGATTACGCACGATCTGGCGCTGGTGGCGGAAGCGGCGCATAAAATCATCGTGATGTACGCCGGTCAGGTCGTGGAAACGGGCGATGCGCACGATATCTTCCGCGCGCCGCGTCATCCGTACACCCAGGCGCTGCTTCGCGCGCTGCCGGAGTTCGCTCAGGACAAAGCGCGGTTGGCGTCTTTGCCGGGTGTGGTGCCAGGGAAATACGACCGTCCCACGGGCTGTCTGCTCAATCCGCGCTGCCCCTATGCCACCGATCGCTGCCGCGCAGAAGAACCTGCGCTGAACCAACTGGACGGCGGACGTCAGTCAAAATGCCACTACCCACTCGATGATGCCGGGAGGCCCACACTATGAGTACGCACGAGGCCATCTTGCAACAGCCGCTGTTGCGGGCCATCGACCTGAAAAAACATTATCCAGTGAAGAAGGGGATCTTCTCTCCTGAACGGCTGGTGAAAGCGCTGGACGGCGTGTCGTTCACCCTTGAGCGCGGTAAAACGCTGGCGGTGGTGGGCGAGTCCGGCTGCGGGAAATCGACGCTTGGTCGTTTGCTGACGATGATCGAAACGCCGACCGGCGGCGAGCTGTACTATCAGGGGCAGGATCTGCTCAAGCACGACCCGCAGGCGCAGAAGCTGCGTCGGCAGAAAATCCAGATTGTGTTCCAGAACCCGTATGGTTCACTGAACCCGCGTAAGAAAGTGGGGCAGATTCTGGAGGAGCCGCTGCTTATCAATACGTCGCTCAGCAAAGCGCAGCGTCGCGAAAAAGCGCTGGCAATGATGGCGAAAGTGGGGCTAAAAACCGAACACTACGATCGCTATCCGCATATGTTTTCCGGCGGCCAGCGTCAGCGTATCGCCATTGCCCGTGGTCTGATGCTGGACCCGGACGTGGTGATTGCCGACGAGCCGGTCTCTGCGCTTGACGTTTCTGTCCGCGCGCAAGTGCTGAACCTGATGATGGATTTGCAGCAGGATCTGGGGCTGTCCTACGTCTTTATCTCCCACGACCTGTCGGTGGTTGAGCACATTGCCGATGAAGTGATGGTGATGTATCTGGGCCGTTGCGTCGAGAAAGGGACGAAGGAGCAAATTTTCAACAACCCGCGCCATCCGTATACGCAGGCGCTGCTCTCCGCCACGCCGCGTCTGAATCCGGACGAGCGTCGCGAACGTATCAAACTGACCGGCGAGTTGCCCAGCCCGCTGAATCCACCGCCCGGCTGCGCGTTCAATGCGCGCTGCCGCCGTCGCTTCGGCCCTTGCACCCAGTTGCAGCCGCAGTTGAAGGAGTACAACGGTCAACTGGTCGCCTGTTTTGCTGTCGATCAGGACGAGAATGGGCAGAAGCCGGTGACGTAACCTTCCCGCAAGGCCGGATGGCGCTTGCGCCTGATCCGGCCTTTTCTCTGTTACTCAATCAATTTCAGCAGCGGCGACAGGCACAGCAGTACGCCGTACAGCAGTATCAGCCAGGTTTTCAGGCCACGCAGTTTTTCCAGTTGCGCGACCTTGTATATCAGGAAGCAAGGGATCAGGCAGGAGACAATGCCGTATAGCGGGCTGCCGAGCTGGAAGAACACCAGCACCGACACGCGAAATGAGACCCAAATCACCAGCGTCGTCACGATAAACGCACAGATCCCAAGCGTGATCATGCGCGAAGGAATGCGCTCCACGTTGACGATACGACCCAGCAGATTCAGCACAATCCCTTTCATTGCCTCGTGGAAGCCGAGATAAATACCAAAAAACGCGGTCAGGACGGCGAAGATATTCAGTACCGTCGAGGTAATATGGATCACCGGACCGGGAATAACCTGAGCCGCCAGCGCCAGGGCGGAGATGTTTTGCTCGAATGCCGACACCGCTTCTTCGTGGCTGATGGAAAAGGTAAACGAGAAAGAGAAAAACAGAATCACCGCAATCAGCGTGATATAGCTGATGCGGTGGGTGCGAATTGCCATCCGGGTTGCCAGCACCCTGTCGGCCTCACGCTTGCGATAGGCGATGTTCATCGGATTCAGCACCTGAATAAACACCGCCGAAAAGAAGCAGAACGGAATAGTAAGCAAGACGTCGCGAAAAAACACCGATGCCTGGGGAAAGGCGGTGATATTGGCGAAATTCCAGTGTGGAATCATCGCCAGGCCAAATACCACGATGATCCCCACTTTTACCACCACCATCGGCCCGGAGATTTTGAACAGCAGTTTCTCGCCGCCCGAGGCGATAGCGACCAGCGCTGCGAAGATGGCCGCTTTAAAAAGCAGCGACTGGGAGAGATCGGTCTGGGTCAGGCCAAAGGTACGCAGATAAGACGCGCTGTCGAATACCACGGAAAGCGAATAAATAAAGATGCCGTGGATGATCATCAAAAAATAGATCACCCCGAGAAAAACGCCCCAGTTTTTGCCGAGATAATGACTGATGACGTCGGTGTAGTCATGGCAGGTTTCGCTTTGCGAAAGCGTTTTGAGATACACGTCCTGTACGATCCAGGTCGCCGGATAAGCGATAAGCGACGCGGTGATAAATACCCAAATCCCTTTAAGTCCAATCTGCACCGGCATCAGCACCGTACCCGCGCCAATCGCCATACCAATGCACAGCAATACCCAACCAAAGTCGTAGCGGGTAAAAGGAAGTCTGCGCGAAACCTGTTCGCTTGAGCCGTTAAGATGAGAAAGTGATGTGTCGTGCTGCATGAAGTCCCCTGCCAGAAATAGCCTTCACGGCGTCATGGCCGCAAGGGGACGCAATTCTACAGAAGCGCAGGAGACACTGCCAGCCGATTGAGGATTTGCGAGACGCCACGCAGAGTAAAACACGGGCGGATGTGTAGGCAAACCGCTTGCCGTAGAATCCGCAGCAAGCCGGGGCAACCCGGTGAGGCGCAACGTTGCGGGGGCTTGATCCCTGGCGGCGTTTGTTGCTGGATAAAGAGAAAACCCCCGCACGTTGTTCGGTAAAAACCTGGCAACAAAACGGGGGCTAATCTTGAACCTCAACAATTCAAGGATAGCCGCGAACGGTTGCCATTGCAACACAGGCGGCTATATGACGCTGATTCAGTTAGGCATTGCCTTCTGGCACGATTTAGCGGCTCCAACCATCGCGGGAATAATCGCGGGAATGGTTGTGAACTGGTTACGTAGCAGGAAGTAATCCTCTGACGGGCGTCTGCCTGCCGCAGTGGCAACATGCGCCCGAACCGGGCCGCAGGGATATCCTTGCGGCCTTTTTCGTTTACTGCGGATACGGCACCCAGTCGCCGCCGTTCAGGCGCACGTAGGGTTTATCCTGGTACTGAATCACCACCGCGTTGGCGTTTTCCGAGACCGCCGCGGTTTGCGGCAGATTACTGGTGAGCTTCGTCCAGTCAACCGGATCTTCGGAGAAGATCTTGCCGTCAAGCACGCGCACCACCAGTTCTGAGATGGCCAGATAGCTGCTCGGTTGGGTAATTTCAATCGGCGCGCCCTGATGCGGCGCTTTCATGCCAAAGAATTTCACCCCGGCGGGGACGTTGGTGATCGACGGGCTGGGGATATCGCGCAGACCGGAGACCTGCATTCTGTCGCCTTTCAGCGCCCCGCCATGTTCCGGCACCACCACCACCATGACTTTACGGCCAGACTTCTCGAGCTGCGTAAAGAACGCATCCAGTTCATCGAAGAATTTCTGCGCACGCGCTTTGTAATCCGCCGTTTTGCTCACGCCAGGATAGTGGTTGCCATCGTGCAGCGGCAGGGTGTTATAGAAGGTTGCGCTGCGCGAATCTTTGTCCTTTTCGGTGGTTTCAAGCCAGCGGTTAAGCACTGCCGTATCGTCATAGACTGGCGAGCCGTCAAAGCCCAACAGCGGCACCGGTAAACCACTCTGATCCATCAGCTCAGCCTGCATACCGCCGTTTTCGCGCACTTCTTTCAGGAAGCCGCCGAACTCACCGTTGTGACCCATCATCAGATGCTGGGCGAAGCCCAGTTTCGACAGATTATCAAACAGATAGCATTCATTGCCGGCTGGTTGATACAGATTGGTATGTGACGGCTGACCGCAGCTGGCGCGCAGCAGGCGAATCGCCGCCGGACCGCTGTAAGAGGTCGCCGAGTTAAAGTGCTTAAACTGAATATCAAAATGCGACCACAGCGGATGCGACATCAGCCCCGCCGCTTCGATATCGGACCACGAAAGCGAGCAGATGTTGATCACCAGCAGTTCAAACGGCTGGGCATCTTCCGGCAGCGCCGCCGGGAAGGGCGTTTTACGTTTTGCTTCCGCGTTGTAAAAGGTGTTCAGCCAGGCGTTGAGGTTGGCGGACGTCGGTGGCGCGGTTTGCGCCGGGATATCACCGACAACCGGCGCGCCTTCAGCGGTGGCGATCGTGGCCGCCGCGGTACCGCCGGTGGTCGTGACGGTGTTGGTCGGCTGACCGGCAGGCCACAGTGAAAAACTCGGCCCCGCCAGCGTCAGAACGTTTAGCCAGACCATTATGGCCACCACAAAAACGGTGACGCGAACCCACTGCGCCAAAAACAGCCACGCCACGAGCAGCACGAACACCGCGCCGATCATTTGCCAGTTAATAAAGCGGGTGACCAGATCGAGCATATAGTCAGTGCTGAACGCCGCGACCTGGGAGCCCTGGCTCATTATACTCTCTGGCCCTGGCAGCCAGGTATCGTGCCAGAACAGGGCAAAACCAATCGGAATGGCGATCCAGTGGCGAAGGCGATGCAGGCTGTAGCGCGGAATCGGCATCAGCAGGAACGCCATGAACACCAGGTTCATCAGGGCGTGGAAGTTAAGATAGCCTGCCCAGAGCAGACCAAATTTCACCAGAAAATAGAAATTCCAGCCCGAAAGTCCGCGCCAGTATTGCCAGAGAGGCGAAGGCGGCGAGGCATGTTGAGTATGTTGAGTCATTTTTTGGTCGCTCTGGGAATTACCGTGCGGCGCAATGTTCCGGCCGGTTTGACATAACGAGGTTTAGCAAATAGCAGACGGGCGGTGTTGCTGAGACGGCGCAGAGAATGACGCGCCAGATAGCCCAGTGGAAAAAAAATCAGCGCGCAGACGACGATGATTTGCAGAATATCGCTGATGGTCATCATGATGAACGCTCCATTTCATCGTCCAGTAAGCGCAGCGGCTGAGGAATTCGACGCCAGACCTTACCATCGTGTTCAGCGTTCAGTACGGGTTTGACCTCCTGGGTGAGCGGCAGCGGCTGACCCCACAGCTCCGGCGACAGCAGACGCATTTGCACCAGTTCGGCGCTGATCTGATTGTCCTCGAACCACACCATGCGGTTAGAGAACAGATCGCCGGTCGGCAGCGGAAAGATGTGATTCAGGGCGGTGTCGAGATCGTTGACCCGGCAGAACGACAAAAACAGCACCAGTCGGTTGCCGCCAATGGTCACAATATCGCCGGTACGGTGTGGGCGGCAAAGCGTTAACGCCTGTTCCACGCGAATACCTGGCACTGGACGCAGCGCCACCATCACCCCTTTGCCGTCGGCGGGGAGTAGGGTATTGCTCATCATATTATTCACCGCGTCACAGAAGACATCCCACTTCTGAAAGCCGCGCAGCTTCATCGGCTGGGTCATCGACAGCAGGGTGGTGATATCTTCCGGCACATAACGGCTGAACTGTTGGCCCTGCACGCTTTCAATCAGCGTCAGGCAGCGGGAAAGCGGGGCGTTCCACGGGATCACCATATTAGCGCCGCAGCCCAGCAGCAGACGTTCGTCGGTGGCGCGCAGGCTGGCGATATTTTCCCGCACAAGAATTTTTAGCGCGCTGCCGCGCTGGCGGCGCAGGGTGTGGATGCTGCGCGCCAGCGGTTCAATCTGACGATTTTGCTGGAGAGAAAAGACCAATGTCGCCGCCTGGGCGGTACGGGCCTCATTGAATAATGCTTCATTACTGTCGAATAATTTCCAGTGCTCCGACAGCGGCGGCGCACCTTCCAGTACGGTCACGTTACTGAGGATCCGCTTTTCGTCGCTGCGGGGCTGGATGTCGGCTTCGGCCTCTTGCGCCAGTTCCCAGCGACCCTGGCGATGGCGAATGGTCAACTGTTGGCGGGCGCTGACTCCTTTCTCGTTGCACCAGAAGGCGATATCCAGCAGGTGCTGGTCGCCCTGAAAACGCATGCTGGCAAGACCAGACAGCGAGCGATATTCCCCCATTAACAGCGAGAACTGTTTGTCATTATTATTCCCAGGGTTAAGCACCAGAACAGAACAACGATGAAGACGTGTCCATTTATTCATTTTATCCAGCCACTGACGCAATCGTTCCGCTGGAATATTTTGCCACGCATTATTTGCGCATATAAGGATGAATAAGTAATGGGTAGGATCAACTGAGCAGAGTATATCGCGGGACATAAAGTATAGTCCCTTCTCTGAATCTGGCATCGAAAATAACTGAATTTTTTCCGGACCTTGCGTTTCGTCTAATTTGAAAACTTTCCCTGGATCGCTGCCCATACTCATCGCCGCGACTTTTGCAGTCCCGGTTTGAAAAGCAATCGTTTGATTCGCCAGGCTGATAGCATCTTCACTGCGATCAGTGTTAACCCACCAGACACCGCCAGTTGGCATATGGCGAAGTTCATCCCATAATGATGAGATACCTATTGAAAATACTGGGTCCACAGCGTTCCTCGGGTCGCTATTTGTCTGCTTATCAGTTTACTAGCGAAAGCGCAGAAATAAACCTAACATTGAAATTAAAACGTATCAGATTTAGCATGTGAATCAATTTGGCTGGCAGGAAGCCTCTTTACGTCGGCCTTTCCGATTCCATGACTCGTATTCTTTGAGTGATGAAAAATCAGAAAATGCGCGGATTCTGACGCCATCAATTTTCGTTGGGAAGGGGGCTGAATGCAAACAGAAAAAATGTCTGAAGCATGGCGAGTATATTCAAAGGGATAAAAAAATATGTCTGACAACGAACCCGATACGCTGCCTGATTCAGCTTTAGGCTATACCTTTCAAAACGATTTCCTGGCCCTGAGCCAGGCTTTTTCATTGCCTGAATTCGATTACACCGATATATCCCAACGTGAACAGCTTGCCGCTGCGATTAAACGCTGGCCGCTGCTGGCTGAATTTGCGCAACAAGAATAAGGGAGTCGTGGATGGCTATTCTGGGACTTCAGGGCATCCGTGGTGGCGTAGGCACGACGTCTATCACTGCGGCGCTGGCCTGGGCATTACAACTGTTAGGTGAAAACGTCCTGGTGGTGGATGCCTGCCCCGATAATTTGCTACGCCTGTCATTTAATGTCGACTTTGTGCATCGCGACGGCTGGGCCAGAGCGCTGCTGGACGGGCGTGACTGGCGCGAAGGCGGAATGCGCTATACCTCGCAGCTCGATTTGCTGCCGTTTGGCCAGCTCACGGCGCAGGAACGTGACTACCCCGATCAATGGCAGGAACGGCTCGGCGAGATTGTCCCTGGCCTCCAACGGCTAAAAGAGAGCGGCAGGTATTCCTGGATTTTACTCGATTTGCCCACCGGCGCCGCGCCGCTCACTCGCCAACTGGTCAACGCCTGCGATCGTACGCTGGCGGTCGTCAAAGCCGATGCCAATTGCCATATTCGCCTGCATCAGCAGGCGCTGCCCGCCGGTTCGCATATTTTGATTAACGATTTACGCATTGGCAGCCAGATGCAGGACGATCTTTACCAGGTCTGGCTCCAAAGCCAGCGTCGGCTGTTGCCGATGGTTATTCATCGCGATGAAGCCCTGGCCGAATGCATGGCGGCGAAACAGCCACTGGGAGAATACCGCAGCGATTCGCTGGCCGCCGAAGAAGTGTTGACGCTGGCGAACTGGTGTTTATTGCATTATTCAGGCCGCAAAGACGCCGCCGGGAGCGCAACATGAGTATCCTGTCCCGGTAGTTGCTTATCCCGCCGGTCAGCGCGCGCCTGAGCGAGCGCTATCAGGGCTACCGTCGTCATGGCGCGCCAGCGTTTAGCGCGGCCCTGGGCTGTTTTTGGGCCGTTCTGGCATGGGTGTTCATCCCGCTGGAGCATCCGCGCTGGCAGCGGATCCGCGCCGCGCACAAGGCGCTTTACCCGCATATCAACGCCGCTCGTCCGCGCCCGTTAGATCCCGCCCGCTACGTTATTCAAACGCTCTGGCTGATGGCGACCGCCTCGCGTCGACAAACGGCCCAACCGCGCTGGCAGACCTTTTCCCGCCTGGAAGGCGTCCGGGGCCGTTATCATCAGTGGCTGGATAAACTGCCTGAACGGGTCACGCAAAACACAACCCATCTTGATAAGCAAAAGGAACTGGGGCATCTGAGCGCTGGCGCGCGCCGTTTAATCATTGGGATTATTGTCACTTTCTCGCTGATACTGGCGCTGATCTGCGTGACGCAGCCGTTCAACCCGCTGGCGCAGTTTATCTTCCTGATGCTGCTATGGGGCGTTGCGCTGATTGTACGGCGGATGCCGGGGCGTTTCTCGGCGCTGATGCTGATTGTGTTGTCGCTGACCGTATCATGTCGCTATATCTGGTGGCGCTACACGTCCACCCTGAACTGGGACGATCCGGTAAGCCTGGTTTGTGGACTGATCCTGCTGTTTGCCGAAACCTACGCGTGGATTGTGCTGGTGCTGGGCTACTTCCAGGTGGTCTGGCCGCTCAACCGTCAGCCGGTGCCGTTGCCCAAGGATATGTCGCAGTGGCCGTCGGTGGATATTTTCGTTCCGACCTACAACGAAGAGCTGCACGTAGTGAAAAACACCATCTACGCGTCGCTGGGCATCGACTGGCCGAAAGATAAGCTCAACATCTGGATTCTCGACGACGGCGGGCGGGAAGAGTTTCGCCAGTTTGCCCAGAATGTCGGGGTCCACTATATCGCCCGCACCACCCATGAGCACGCCAAGGCCGGGAACATCAACAATGCGCTGAAGTACGCCAAAGGCGAATTCGTGTCGATCTTCGACTGCGACCATGTGCCGACGCGCTCGTTCCTGCAAATGACCATGGGCTGGTTCCTGAAAGATAAAAAACTGGCGATGATGCAGACGCCGCACCACTTTTTCTCGCCGGACCCGTTCGAACGTAACCTTGGCCGCTTCCGCAAAACCCCCAACGAAGGCACGCTGTTCTATGGGCTGGTGCAGGACGGCAACGACATGTGGGACGCCACCTTTTTCTGCGGCTCCTGCGCGGTGATTCGCCGTAAGCCGCTGGATGAAATAGGCGGTATTGCCGTCGAAACCGTCACCGAAGATGCGCACACCTCGCTGCGTCTGCACCGTCGCGGTTACACCTCGGCTTACATGCGTATTCCGCAGGCGGCGGGGCTGGCGACCGAAAGTTTGTCCGCCCATATCGGCCAGCGTATCCGCTGGGCGCGCGGGATGGTGCAAATTTTCCGCCTCGACAACCCGCTTACCGGGAAAGGGCTGAAATTCGCCCAGCGGTTATGCTACGTCAATGCGATGTTCCACTTTCTGTCGGGGATCCCACGGCTCATCTTCCTGACCGCGCCGCTGGCGTTCTTGTTGCTGCATGCCTATATCATCTACGCGCCCGCGCTGATGATTGCGCTGTTCGTACTGCCGCATATGATTCACGCCAGCCTGACCAACTCGAAGATTCAGGGAAAATACCGCCACTCCTTCTGGAGTGAGATCTACGAAACGGTGCTGGCCTGGTACATCGCGCCGCCGACGCTGGTGGCGCTGATTAATCCGCATAAGGGCAAATTTAACGTCACCGCGAAAGGCGGGCTGGTGGAAGAAGAGTATGTCGACTGGGTGATCTCCCGTCCGTATATCTTCCTGGTGCTGCTTAACCTGGTCGGCGTGGCGGTAGGTATCTGGCGTTATTTCTACGGGCCGGAAAGCGAAATGCTCACCGTCATCGTCAGTATGGTGTGGGTATTCTATAACCTGATTATCCTCGGCGGCGCGGTGGCGGTGTCAGTGGAAAGTAAACAGGTACGCCGTTCTCACCGCGTGGAGATCTCAATGCCAGCGGCGATTGCTCGCGAAGACGGTCATTTGTTCTCGTGTACCGTGCATGACTTCTCCGACGGCGGTCTGGGGATCAAAATCAACGGTCAGGCGCAGGTGCTGGAAGGGCAAAAGGTGAATTTACTGCTTAAGCGTGGACAGCAGGAGTATGTCTTTCCCACCCAGGTGGCGCGCGTATGGGGTGAACAGGTGGGGTTACAACTGATGCCGCTGACCACTAAACAGCATATCGATTTTGTGCAATGTACGTTTGCCCGTGCGGATACATGGGCGCTCTGGCAGGACAGCTATCCGGAAGACAAACCGCTGGAAAGCCTGCTCGATATTCTGAAACTGGGGTTCCGCGGCTATCGCCATCTTGCGGAATTTGCCCCAGCGTCGGTCAAAGTAATTTTCCGGTCTCTGACGTCTCTGGTTGCCTGGATTGTGTCGTTCATTCCTCGCCGTCCGGTGCAGGATGATATGGCGGTGCAACCACCGGCTCAGGTTATGGCTCAACAATGATGATAACGCGATGAAAAGAAAACTTTCCTGGATTTGTGCGATGGCAATGGGGATGAGCGCTATCCCCAGTTTCATGTCGAATGCGGCGCCAGCAATACAACCGCAGACAGCGGCTGAGCCAACCGCGGCCCCGGTCATTCCCGTTCAGGCGGACGACAATCAGCCGGTGGGCCAGGTGATGCCGGGCGTGCCGGGAGCGGATGCGCCGATCGTCGCGCAAAATGGTCCTTCGCGTGATGTGAAACTGACGTTTGCGCAAATCGCGCCGCCGCCGGGCAGTATGGTGCTGCGCGGCGTTAACCCGAACGGCAGCATTGAATTTGGCATGCGCAGTGATGAAGTGGTCACGAAGGCGATGCTGAATCTGGAATACACGCCGTCGCCATCGCTACTGCCCGTTCAGTCCCAGCTCAAGGTCTATCTGAATGATGAGCTCATGGGCGTGCTACCCGTCACCCAGGAACAGCTTGGCAAAAAGACGCTGGCGCAGATCCCCATCAACCCGCTGTTTATCACCGATTTCAACCGCGTACGGCTGGAGTTTGTCGGCCATTACCAGCAGGTATGTGAAAACCCGTCCAGCAGTACGCTGTGGCTGGATGTAGGTCGCAGCAGCGTACTCGATCTCACCTACCAGACGCTGGAAGTGAAAAACGATCTCTCGCACTTCCCGGTTCCGTTCTTTGACCCGCGCGACAACCGCGCGATGACGCTGCCGATGATCTTCGCCGGCGCGCCCGATCTTAAACTGCAGCAGGCCGCCTCTATCGTCTCGTCATGGTTTGGTTCCCGCTCAGGCTGGCGCGGGCAGCACTTCCCGGTGCTGTATAATCAACTGCCGGATCGGAATGCGATTGTGTTCGCCACTAACGACAGCCGTCCCGACTTCCTGCGCGAGCAGCCGCCGGTGAAAGCGCCGACGATCGCGATGATCGACCATCCGGAGAACCCCTACGTAAAACTTCTGGTGGTGATGGGGCGTGATGAAAACGATCTGTTGCAGGCGGCGAAAGGTATTGCGCAGGGCAACATTCTGTTCCGCGGCAGCAGTGTCGAAGTGAACGAGGTAAAACCGCTGCTGGCGCGTAAACCGTACGATGCGCCGAACTGGGTGCGGACCGATCGTCCGGTAACCTTTGGCGAGCTGAAAACCTATGAGCAGCAGTTGCAGTCCAGCGGCATCGAGCCGGCCGCCATCAACGTTTCCCTTAACCTGCCGCCGGACCTGTATCTGCTGCGCAGTACCGGTATTGATATGAACCTCAACTACCGTTACACCACGCCGCCGACCAAAGACAGTTCGCGCATGGATATCAGCCTGAATAACCAGTTCCTGCAAGCCTTTAGCCTCACCAGCAACGAAAAGAACAACCGTCTGCTGCTGCGTCTGCCGGTGCTGCAAGGGCTGCTGGATGGTAAAACCGACGTCTCGATCCCGGCGCTGAAGCTGGGGGCGGTGAACCAGTTGCGTTTTGACTTTGAGTACATGAACCCGATGCCTGGCGGTACGGTGGATAACTGTATTACCTTCCAGCCGGTGCCGAACCATGTGGTGATCGGCGACGACTCGACCATCGACTTCTCGAAGTACTATCACTTTATTGCGATGCCGGATCTGCGCGCCTTTGCGAACGCGGGTTTCCCGTTCAGCCGAATGGCCGATCTTTCTGACACCATCGCCGTGATGCCGAAAACGCCGAATGAAGCGCAGATGGAAACACTGCTGGAGGCGACGGGCACGATTGGCGCGCAAACCGGCTTCCCGGCTATCAACCTGACCATCACTCAAGACGGCAGCCAGATTCAGGGGAAAGATGCCGATATTCTGATTATTGGCACGATTCCGGACAAGTTAAAGGATGAGAAGCGTATTGACCTGCTGGTGCAGGCGGCGCAGAGCTGGGTGAAAACGCCGCTTCGCCAGAGCGCCTTCCCGGGGATCATGCCGGATGAGGCCGACCGCAAAGCGGATGCGCAGGCCACTGTCACGTCGAGCGGCCCAATGGCCGCCGTGGTGGGCTTCCAGTCGCCGTTTAACGATCAGCGCAGCGTTATCGCCCTGCTGGCGGACAGCCCGCGCGGTTATGAACTGCTGAACGAAGCGATTAACGACAGCGGCAAACGTGCGGCGATGTTTGGTTCGGTGTCCGTCATTCGCGAGTCGGGCGTCAACAGCTTGCGGGTGGGTGATGTTTATTACGTCGGACATCTGCCGTGGTTTGAACGTCTGTGGTATGCGCTGGGAAATCATCCGGTGCTGTTAGCGGTGTTGGCGGCCATCAGCGTGGTATTGCTGGCATGGGTGTTGTGGCGCCTGCTGCGCATCATTAGCCGCCGTCGTCTTGATCCAGACCATGAGTAACGCATGATGAACGCGCTGCGTAGTGGAATCGCTGTTGTCCTGATGTTGGCCGCCCTGAGCGTTCAGGCGGCCTGTCATTGGCCCGCCTGGGATCAGTTCAAAAAGGATTACATCAGCAAGGAGGGCCGGGTGATTGATCCGAGCGACGCGCGGAAAATCACCACCTCGGAAGGGCAAAGCTACGCCATGTTCTTTGCCCTCGCGGCTAACGATCGTCCGGCGTTTGATACGCTTTTGGCATGGACCGAAAACAACCTGGCGCAAGGCTCGCTGAAAGCGCATCTGCCCGCCTGGCTGTGGGGACAAAAAGATCCAGCGACCTGGGAAGTGCTGGACAGCAATTCCGCTTCTGACGGCGATATCTGGATCGCCTGGTCGCTGCTGGAAGCCGGGCGTTTATGGCAGGAGCCGCGATACACCGATATCGGTAAAGCGCTGCTGAAGCGGATTGCCACTGAAGAAGTGGTGACGGTGCCAGGGCTGGGGTCGATGTTGCTGCCGGGCAAAATCGGTTTTGCCGAAGAAACCCGCTGGCGCTTCAACCCGAGTTATCTGCCGCCGCAGCTGGCGCAGTACTTTACCCGTTTCGGCGCGCCGTGGACCACCCTGCGGGAGACGAATCAGCGGCTGCTGTTAGAAACCGCGCCGAAAGGCTTTTCGCCGGACTGGGTGCGTTACGAGAAAAACAAAGGCTGGCAGTTAAAACCAGAAAAAACGCTGGTCAGCAGCTACGACGCCATTCGCGTCTATCTGTGGGCCGGGATGATGCATGATGGCGACCCGCAGAAAGCGCGGCTGCTCACTAAATTCAAACCGATGGCTACCCTGACAACCCAAAACGGCGTTCCGCCGGAGAAAGTGGATGTCGCCAGCGGCAAGGCGCAGGGCAACGGCCCGGTAGGCTTTTCCGCTTCTTTACTGCCTTTCCTGCAAAACCGCGACGCACAAGCGGTGCAGCGACAGCGCGTTGCAGACCACTTTCCTGGCAGCGATGCCTATTACAGCTACGTGCTGACCCTCTTCGGACAAGGGTGGGACCAGCATCGTTATCGCTTCACCGTCAAAGGTGAGTTACTACCTGACTGGGGCCAGGAATGCGCAAGTTCACACTAAGTTTTCTTGGGGTATCGCTCGGTATTGCGCTGATGCCCTTCGCGGAAGCCGCGCCGTCGGCGCAACAATTGTTACTCGACCAGGTTCGGCTGGGCGAGGCCACGCACCGCGAAGACCTGGTGCGTCAGTCGCTCTACCGGCTGGAGCTGATCGACCCGAATAACCCTGACGTTATTGCTGCCCGTTTCCGCTATATGCTGCGTCAGGGCGACAACGACGGCGCTCAAAAGCAGCTCGACAGGCTTGCTGAGATCGCGCCCAATTCGGCGGCGTATAAATCGTCGCGCACCACCCAACTGCTGGCGACGCCGGATGGCCGCCAGGCGCTGCAGGAAGCGCGGTTACAGGCGACGACCGGACATGCGGAAGAGGCCATCGCCGCTTACGATAAGTTATTCAAAGGCGCGCCGCCGGAAGGCGAGCTGGAGGTGGAGTACTGGAGTACGGTGGCGAAAGTGCCTGCCAGACGCGGTCAGGCGATCAACCAGCTTAAGGCGATCAACGCCCGCAGCCCCGGCAATACCGGGTTGCAGAATACCCTGGCGCAACTGCTGTTCGATAACGACCGTCCGGCTGAAGGTTTTGTCGTGCTGGAACAAATGGCGAAATCCAGCGCCGGACGCAACGCGGCGGCAACGCTCTGGTACGCCCAGATAAAAGATTTGCCGGTCAGCGACGCCAGCGTAAAAGCGTTGCAAAAGTACCTCACCGTGTTTAGTGAAGGGGACAGCGTGACGGCGGCGCGCAGTAAGCTGAACGAACAGCAACAACAGCTTGCCGATCCGACGTTCCGCGCCCGTGCGCAGGGGCTGGCGGCGGTAGAGGCCGGGCAGGGCGGCAAAGCGGTTGCCGGGCTGCAGCAGGCGGTGAAAGCGAATCAAAACGACAGCGAAGCCGTTGGCGCGCTGGGTCAGGCGTATTCACAGCGCGGCGATCGCGCCAGCGCGGTGGCGCAGTTTAAAAAAGCGCTGGCGATGGATCCGCAAAGCCCGAGCCGCGACAAATGGGAAAGCCTGCTGAAGGTGAACAGCTACTGGCTGGCGATCCAGCAGGGCGACGCCGCGCTGAAAGCGAATGATATCGACCAGGCCGAACGGTTTTATCAACAGGCAAGACGCATCGACAATAGCGATAGCTATGCGGTGCTGGGGCTGGGCGACGCGGCAATGGCACGTAAAAACTACCCGGCTGCCGAGCGTTACTATCAGCAGACGCTGCGTATGGACAGCGGCAACACCAACGCCGTGCGCGGCCTGGCGAACCTCTATCGCGAGCAGTCGCCGGAGCGAGCCAGCGCTTTTATCGCCACGCTTTCCGCCAGCCAGCGCCGCAGTATTGATGACATTGAACGCGGGCTGGAAAACGATCGTCTGGCGCAACAGGCTGAAACGCTGGAGAGCCAGGGCAACTGGGCGCAGGCGGCGGAGCTGCACCGGCGTCGTCTGGCGCTGGATCCGGGCAGCGTCTGGATAACCTACCGTCTGTCGCGCGATCTGTGGCAGGCCGGTCAGCGTAGCCAGGCCGACGCGCAGATGCACGCGCTGGCGCGTCAGAAACCTGGCGATCCCGAGCAGGTCTATGCTTACGGGCTGTACCTGTCCGGCGCCGATCGGGACCGCGCGGCGCTGGCGCATATCAACGCGCTGCCGCGCAGCCAGTGGAACCCAAATATTCAGGAACTGGCCGACAGGCTGCAAAGCAACCAGGTATTGGAAACCGCTAACCGTCTGCGCGAAAGCGGCAAGGAGCGTGAAGCCGAAGCGCTGCTACGTCAGCAGCCTGCTTCTACCCGTATCGACTTAACCCTCGCCGACTGGGCGCAGCAGCGCCGGGACGCTACGGCCGCGCGCGGATATTACAGCGGCGTGCTGGCGCGCGAACCGGATAACGTTGACGCGCTGCTTGGGCTGGCGGAGATCGACATCGCTCAGGGCGACAACGCGGCCGCGCGGGCGCGACTGGCGGCACTGCCGACGACCAACGGGTCTTCAATGAATATGCAACGTCGGGTGGCGCTGGCGCAGATGCAACTGGGCGATACCGTGGCGGCCAGACAGACATTCGATAGCCTGATTCCGCAGGCGAAATCGCAGCCGCCGTCGATGGAAAGCGCGATGGTGCTACGTGATGCCGCCAGGTTTCAGGCCCAGAGCGGCGAGCCGCAGCAAGCGCTGGAAACGTATAAAGATGCCATGGTCGCCTCTGGCGTCACCCCGACGCGTCCGCAGGATGACGACACTTTTACCCGTCTGACCCGCAACGATGAAACAGACGACTGGCTGAAGCGCGGTGTGCGCAGCGACGCGGCGGATCTGTATCGTCAGCAAGATTTGAACGTAACCCTCGAACACGATTACTGGGGATCGAGCGGTACCGGCGGTTATTCCGATCTGAAAGCGCACACCACCATGCTGCACGTTGACGCGCCCTGGTCCGATGGGCGTATGTTCTTCCGCACCGACCTGGTCAATATGAATGTCGGCAGCTTCGCAACCGATTCCGACGGGCGTTATGACAACAACTGGGGCACCTGTACGCTGGAAGACTGTAGCGGCAACCGCAGCCAGTCGGACGCCGGGGCGAGCGTGGCGGTGGGCTGGGCAAACGACACCTGGCGCTGGGACATCGGCACCACGCCAATGGGTTTCAACGTGGTTGATGTGGTTGGCGGCGTCAGCTACAGCAGCGATATCGGGCCGTTAGGGTATACGCTTAACGCGCATCGTCGTCCCATTTCCAGTTCGCTGCTGGCGTTTGGCGGCCAGAAAGACGCGCAGAGCCATAACGGCGACAGCGATGCGATTAACACCGGTAAAAAATGGGGCGGCGTACGCGCCGACGGCGGCGGCATCAGCCTCAGTTACGACAAAGGGGAAGCGAATGGCGTCTGGGCTTCGCTCAGCGGCGACCAGTTAACCGGCAAAAACGTGGCGGACAACTGGCGCGTGCGCTGGATGACCGGGTACTACTACAAGGTGATTAACGAGAATAACCGCCGCGTCACTGTCGGTCTGAACAATATGATCTGGCACTACGACAAAGACCTCAGCGGCTATTCGCTCGGTCACGGTGGTTACTACAGTCCGCAGGAGTATGTGTCGTTTGCGGTGCCGGTAATGTGGCGTCAGCGTACGGAAAACTGGTCCTGGGAGCTGGGCGGTTCCGTGTCGTGGTCGCATTCACGCACGAAAACGATGCCGCGTTATCCGTTGACGAACCTCATTCCGGCGGATTACCAGGAGGCGGCGCGCGATCAGACCAATGATGGCGGCAGCAGCCAGGGCTTTGGTTATACCGCCCGGGCGCTGGTGGAGCGGCGGGTCACCTCCAACTGGTTTGTCGGCACCGCTATCGATATCCAGCAGGCGAAAGATTACACCCCAAGCCATTTCCTTCTTTACGTGCGTTATTCCGCCGCAGGCTGGCAGGGCGATATGGATTTACCGCCGCAGCCGCTGGTGCCTTACGCCGACTGGTAATCGCCAGGGTCGGATGGCGCTGCGCTGGCGTGAAGGCCAGGTAAGACAACGCCGCCATCCGACGACCTGAACTCAGAAAAGTCCTTTTCAGATACGGCCTCTCTTAATGCCGCTGCAATCGGGTATACTCGGGCGGCAATTTGGGATATCCGGGGGAGACAATATTGCGCGTGAGTCGCTCGTTAACAATTAAGCAGATGGCAATGGTCGCGGCCGTTGTCATGGTGTTCGTTTTTATTTTTTGCACCGTTTTGCTATTCCATCTGGTCCAGCAGAACCGCTATAACACGGCTACGCAACTGGAAAGTATCGCCCGCTCCGTTCGTGAACCCTTGTCTGCCGCCATATTAAAAGCGGATCTACCCGGCGCGGAGGCGATTCTCGCCAGCATAAAACCGGCTGGGGTGGTTCAGCGCGCCGATGTCGTGCTGCCAAATCAGTTTCAGGCGCTGCGCATGAGCTTCATTCCTGAACGCCCGGTGCCGGTCATGGTCACCCGACTTTTTGAATTACCGGTGCAAATTTCCCTGCCCGTCTATTCGCTCGAGCGTCCGGCGAACCCACAGCCGCTGGCCTATCTGGTGCTACAGGCGGATTCGTTCCGTATGTATAAGTTCGTCATGAGCGCCCTCTCCACGTTAGTGACTATTTACTTACTTTTGTCACTCATGCTGACCGTGGCGATTAGCTGGTGCGTAAACCGCCTGATTCTGCACCCGTTGCGCAAAATCGCCCGCGAGCTGAACGATATTCCGCAACAGGATCTTATCGGGCATCAGCTGGCGCTGCCGCGTCTGCACCATGACGATGAGATCGGGATGCTGGTGCGCAGTTATAACCTTAATCAACAGATGCTTAAACGCCACAGCGAAGAGTTGACGGGGAACGCGATGCGTTTTCCGGTTTCCGAGCTGCCCAACAAAGCCTTTCTGATGGGGTTGCTGGAGCAAGTGGTGGCGCGACAGCAGACCACCGCGTTGATGATCGTCACCTGCGAAACGCTGCGTGATACCGCAGGCGTGCTGAAAGAGGCGCAGCGGGAAATCCTGCTGCTCACGCTGGTGGAAAAACTGAAATCGGTGATTTCCCCGCGAATGGTGCTGGCCCAGATCAGCGGCTACGACTTTGCGATTGTCGCTCACGGCGTGAAAGAGCCGTGGCACGCTATCACGTTAGGTCAGCAAGTGCTCACTATTATTAATGAGCGGTTGCCGGTCCAGGGGATCCAGCTACGCCCGAGTTGCAGCATTGGCGTGGCGATGTTTTATGGCGACCTCAGCGCCGAGCAGCTCTACGTTCGTGCCGTTTCGGCGGCGTTTACCGCCCGTCGGAAAGGCAAAAACCAGATTCAGTTCTTCGACCCTGAACAAATGGCGCAGGCGCAAAAAAGGCTGACCGAAGAGAGCGACATTCTTACCGCGATGGAAAACCACCAGTTTGCGCTCTGGCTACAGCCGCAGGTGGCGATCGCCAGCGGCAAGGTGGTGAGCGCGGAAGCGCTATTGCGTTTGCAGCAACCGGACGGAAGCTGGGCGTTACCGGAAGGGCTGATTGAGCGCATCGAGTCCTGCGGCCTGATGGTCACCGTGGGGCGCTGGGTGCTGGAGGAGTCTTGCCGTCTGCTTGCCGCCTGGCAGGAACGCGGAATGGCCATGCCGCTGTCGGTCAACCTGTCGGCGCTGCAACTGATGCACCCGACCATGGTGTCGGACATGCTTGAGCTGCTGGCCCGTTATCGCATCCAGCCGGGTACGCTGATTCTGGAAGTGACCGAAAGCCGCCGTATCGACGACCCGCACGCCGCGGTGGCGATATTACGACCATTGCGAAACGCTGGCGTGCGCATTGCGCTGGATGATTTTGGTATGGGTTACGCGGGGTTGCGCCAGCTCCAGCACATGAAGTCACTGCCGGTAGACGTGCTGAAAATCGACAAAATGTTTGTCGACGGTCTGCCGGAAGATAACAGCATGATCACGGCGATTATTCAGCTGGCGCGCAGCCTGAATCTGCAAACGATCGCCGAGGGCGTTGAGAACGAGGCGCAGCGCGACTGGCTGGCGCAAGCCGGTGTGGATATCGCTCAGGGCTATCTTTTTGCCCATGCCGTGACGGCTGAAACCTTCCAGGAACAGTATCTCACGCACAAGTGACGTAATTACAAAACTTTAAAAAGGCCCGGCTTATGCGAGCCAGTTCAAAGTTTTTAACATTTTTGTTTCAATTATGATCCAGGTGCATTTCTGTCGTGTTGTCCGGGTGTTATTTTAAGGCCGCAGGTTAATCATAACCTTACAAGACCTGTGGTTTTTACTTCAAGGACACCCTATGAAAACCTCTCTGTTCAAAAGCCTTTATTTTCAGGTCCTGACAGCAATTGCCATTGGTATTCTCCTTGGCCATTACTACCCTGAATTAGGCGCACAAATGAAGCCGCTTGGCGACGCGTTCGTCAAGCTGATAAAGATGATCATCGCTCCTGTCATCTTCTGTACTGTCGTGACCGGCATTGCAGGCATGGAAAGCATGAAGGCCGTTGGCCGCACCGGTGCGGTAGCGCTGCTTTACTTTGAGATCGTCAGTACGATTGCGCTGATCATTGGTCTGATTATCGTTAACGTCGTGCAGCCAGGGGCCGGGATGAACGTTGATCCCGCGACTCTCGATGCGCAGGCGGTGGCGGTTTACGCCGAGCAGGCGAAAGATCAGGGCATTGTCGCCTTCCTGATGGATGTGATTCCGGGCAGCGTCATTGGCGCGTTTGCCAGTGGTAACATCCTGCAGGTGCTGCTGTTTGCGGTGCTGTTTGGCTTTGCCCTGCATCGCCTGGGCAGCAAAGGCCAGCTGATTTTCAACGTCATTGAAAGTTTCTCGCAGGTCATTTTCGGCATTATCAATATGATCATGCGCCTGGCGCCTATCGGCGCGTTCGGCGCAATGGCCTTCACCATCGGTAAATATGGCGTCGGGACGCTGGTGCAACTGGGGCAGCTTATTATCTGCTTCTACATCACCTGTATCCTGTTTGTGGTGCTGGTACTGGGTTCTATCGCGCGGGCGACGGGCTTCAGCATTTTCAAGTTTATCCGCTATATCCGCGAAGAGCTGCTGATCGTGCTGGGTACCTCCTCTTCTGAGTCCGCGCTGCCGCGTATGCTCGATAAGATGGAGAAGCTGGGCTGCCGCAAGTCGGTGGTTGGGCTGGTTATCCCCACCGGGTATTCCTTCAACCTTGACGGGACGTCGATATACCTGACGATGGCGGCGGTGTTTATCGCCCAGGCGACCAACAGCCATATGGATATCTTCCATCAGATCACGTTGCTGGTCGTGCTGCTGCTCTCCTCTAAAGGCGCGGCGGGGGTAACCGGAAGCGGCTTCATCGTGCTGGCGGCGACCATCTCTGCGGTAGGCCATCTGCCGGTGGCGGGCCTGGCGCTTATCCTCGGTATCGACCGCTTTATGTCGGAAGCCCGTGCGCTGACTAACCTGGTTGGCAATGGCGTGGCGACGGTCGTGGTGGCGAAATGGGTGAAAGAGTTGGATTCCCAAAAGCTCGACGATGTCCTGAATAATCGTGCGCCGGACGGCAAAACGAACGAAATATCCTCATAATCTCACGACTTATGACCGCAGTCCCTTGTGGGGCTGCGGGCTCCTGCGCATAATTGACCCCTCCACCTTAATCCTTCAACATGAAGGCATTGGGTTTATTTCACTTCTGCCGTGACATTTCCATGTTCTTGCGGTCTAACACGAAGTGTTTTTACGTCATATTCAGACTGGCCTTCGCAGGGCTGTCTTTTTATTACCAGGATTGTTGATCAGGGGTTCACATGCAGGGCACAAAAATTCGACTTATAGCGGGCGGTTTGCTGATGATGGCCACTGCTGGCTATGTGCAGGCAGATGCGCTCCAGCCTGACCCGGCATGGCAACAGGGGACGCTGGCGAATGGATTACAGTGGCAAGTGTTAGCCACCCCGCAGCGCCCCAGCGACCGCATTGAGGTCCGCCTGCTGGTAAATACCGGTTCGCTCACCGAAAGTACGCAACAGAGCGGTTTCAGTCATATTATTCCTCGTATTGCGTTAACCCAGAGCGGCGGACTGGACGCCACCCAGGCGCGTTCGCTTTGGCAACAGGGTTTCGACCCCAAGCGTCCAATGCCGCCCGTTACCGTCTCCTATGACTCCACGCAATACAATCTCAGCCTGCCCAACAACCGTAACGATCTGCTGAAAGAGTCGCTGACCTATCTGGCGAATACGATGGGCAAACTGGCGATCACCCCGGAAACGGTGAACCATGCGATCAATAGCGAAGATATGGTCACTACGCTGCCGGTCGATACCAAAGAAGGCTGGTGGCGCTACCGGCTGAAAGGCTCCGCGCTGCTGGGCCACGATCCCGCTGAACCGCTGAAGAAGCCGATCGATGCGGCGAAAATTCACGATTTTTACCAGAAATGGTATACCCCGGACGCGATGACGCTGATTATTGTCGGTAACGTCGACGCGCGGACGGTAGCTGAGCAAATCAACAAAACGTTTGGCGAACTGAAGGGCAAACGCGAAACGCCTGCGCCAGTGCCGACGCTGTCGCCGCTGCGCGCTGAGGCGGTGAGCATCATGACCGACGCCGTGCGCCAGGATCGTTTGTCAGTCATGTGGGATACGCCGTGGCAGCCGATTCGCGAGTCATCCGCGCTGCTGCGCTACTGGCGCGCGGATCTGGCGCGAGAGGCGCTGTTCTGGCACGTACAGCAGGCGCTGAGTAAGAACAATGCTAAAGATATCGGCCTCGGCTTTGACTGCCGCGTGCTGTTTCTGCGCGCTCAGTGCGCCATCAATATTGAATCGCCGAACGATAAGCTCAACGCCAATTTAGGCACCGTGGCGCGCGAACTGGCGAAAGTGCGCGATAACGGTTTGCCGGAAGACGAGTTCAACGCGCTGGTGGCGCAGAAGAATCTGGAGCTACAAAAGCTTTTTGCCACCTATGCCCGCACTGATACTGACATTTTAATCAGCCAGCGCTTGCGTTCGCTGCAAAATCAGGTGGTGGATATCGCGCCGGAGCAGTATCAGCGTCTGCGTCAGGACTTTCTTAATGGTCTGACCGTGGAGATGATGAACCAAAGCCTGCGTCAGCAACTGTCCCAGGAGATGGCTTTGATTCTGCTGCAGCCGAAGGGAGAACCGGAATTTAACATGAAGGAACTGCAGGCCACGTGGGATCAGATTATGGCCCCGGTGAGCGCGGCGGCAGCGACGGTTGAAACGGATGATGCGCATCCGGAAGTCACGGATATTCCGGCCGCGCAGTAACCTGCAATTCTGTTGGCCCGGTAAGCGTAATGCTACCGGGCAACGGTGAATGGCTTACTGCGGCATTGCGTCGCGCGGGATAATCGCCCCGCGATGCTGTATTACCGTGCTGGCGGTCAGGTGTCCGCGCTTCGCAGCCGCTACGGTATCGCCACCGGTCAGGCGAATGGCCAGATATCCTGCGCTGAACGAGTCCCCTGCGGCGGTGGTATCAATGACGTTCTCTTTCGGCAGTTTTACCGCCGGGACGTCAATCAGATCTTGTCCCGCAACAGACACCAGGCAGGAATCCGCCCCGCGTTTCACCACCACTTCCTCTACGCCCGCGGCGTGCGTCCGCGCAATCACCTCTTCCACGGGTTTGACGCCCCACAGCGCGTCTTCGTCATCCAGCGTCAGGAAGGCGATATTGGTGCAGTCGAGCATCTGCTGATACACCTGCTGTGTTTCTTCTTTGCTTGCCCACAGACGCGGACGATAGTTGTTGTCGAAAATGACTTTGCCGCCGTTAGCGCGGCACTCGCGCAGCAGGGACAACAGCTTTTCACGGCTGCCCGGGCTGAGGATCGCCAGGCTAATGCCGCTCAGGTAGAGATAATCAAACGTCGCCAGTTCTTCACAGATCGTCGCAGACTGCTCGCTCTCGAGCCAGAATTTCGCCGCGGCCTCGTTGCGCCAGTAGTAAAACGTGCGTTCGCCGCTGCTGTCGGTCTCAATGTAGTACAGCCCCGGCAGACGGTTTTCCATACGCTGGGTCAGCGAGGTATCGACGTTTTCACCGTGCCATGCGTCCAGCATCTGCTGGCTGAAACTGTCCGTGCCCAGCGCCGTGACGTAGTGAACGGAAAGCGCCGCAGCGTCAACCTGGCGGGCAATATAAACGGAAGTATTCAACGTATCGCCACCGAAGCCGCGCTGAACGTCAGCGCCTTTCTGTGACAGTTCGATCATGCATTCGCCAATCACGGCAATCTTTTTGGACATAGTCGTGAACCTACCTGGAAAAATTAACGTTAGTGTGCGCTGTGGGTGTTTGGTGGTCAATCATATTAAAACAACGTTCCATTATTTTTTTGAGCCAGTCCGTATTCTGCGTTGTTTTTTCCTGACTGTTGTCGTTTTTGCGTGTGACGCAGCATAAAGTTCTTCGCGCGAAGGCCGATAACCCTTGACGAGTCCGGGCAGCCACACACTTAATCACGGGACATCGGCGATGATAAACCAGATTATCCAGCAGCTAAGCACGTCCGCAGCGAGCCCTGAATGCTTGCAGGAGCGTCGCTACTGGCTGCAGTGTGAGCGCGCTTACACTTTTCAGCCTATCTATCAGACCAACGGGCGTCTGTTGGCGGTGGAGCTTCTGACGGTGGTCACGCATCCGGATAATCCCGCGCAACGCATTGCGCCCGACCGTTATTTTGCCGAAGTGGCGGTACGCCAGCGTATTGAGGTGATAAAAGAGCAGCTCTGCTTACTTGAACAAAAGGCAGACTTTTTCCAGCGTCACGCGCTTCTGGCGTCCGTCAACGTTGATGGCCCGACCTTAATCGCTCTGCGCGAGTATCCGCAGATCCTGCAGAATATCGAGCGTATGCCCTGGCTGCGTTTTGAGCTGGTGGAACACATCCGTCTGCCGAAAGAGGCCTCGTTTGCCTCGATGTGCGAGGCAGGACCGCTGTGGCTGGATGACTTCGGCACCGGGATGGCTAACTTTTCCGCCCTCAGCGAAGTGCGCTACGATTTTATTAAGATAGCCCGCGAGCTGTTTGTGTTGCTTCGTCAGACGTCAGAAGGGCGTAACCTCTTCACCCAACTGCTACAGCTGATGAACCGCTACTGCCGTGGCGTTATCGTAGAAGGTGTCGAGACGCAGGAAGAGTGGCGAGACGTACAGCGCTCGCCCGCGTATGCCGCTCAGGGCTATTTCCTCTCTCGTCCGCGACCTTTTGCCTGTCTGGATGAGGTGAATTTGTCGCATTAAATCAGGCTGTTTCCGGTAAATCCGCCTGGCTGGACTATCTTTAGGACAGGCAAGGGAAGAAGTGAGGAAGCAGAACATGACCAGAGCAGGCAAAATTACCGCCGCTGTAACAGGGACTTTCTTGTTGTTGATCGTCGTGCTCATCGTCCTGATCGCGACATTTGACTGGAACCGACTCAAACCGACCATCAACCAGAAAGTCTCTGCGGAACTGAACCGTCCGTTCGCCATTCGCGGCGATTTAGGCGTGGTGTGGGAGCGTCAGAAACAGGAAACCGGCTGGCGAAGCTGGGTGCCGTGGCCGCACATCCACGCCGAGGATATTATCCTTGGCAACCCGCCGGATATCCCCGAAGTGACGATGGTGCATTTGCCTCGTGTTGAAGCGACGATTGCCCCGCTGGCATTGCTCACGAAAACCGTGTGGCTACCGTGGATCAAGCTGGTGAAGCCCGACGCGCGGCTGATTCGTCTGACGGAGAAAAACAATAACTGGACGTTTGATCTCGCCGGGGATGAACAAAAAGATCCCAACGCGAAGCCGTCTTCCTGGTCTTTCCGCCTCGACAACATCCTTTTCGATCAGGGGCGGATCGCCATTGATGACAACGTCAGCAAGGCGGATATTGAGATCCTTGTCGATCCGCTGGGTAAGCCGCTGCCGTTTAGCGAAGTGACGGGAAGCAAAGGTAAAAATGAAAACGCCAACGTTGAGGATTACGTTTTCGGCCTGAAGGCGAAAGGGCGTTATAACGGCGAACCGCTCAGCGGGACGGGGAAAATCGGCGGTATGCTGGCGCTGCGTAGTGCTGATGCGCCATTCCCGGTGCAGGCTGATTTTCGTTCCGGAAATACCCGCGTGGCGTTTGTCGGAGTGGTGAACGACCCGATGAAAATGGGCGGCGTCGATTTACAGCTTACGTTTTCCGGCGATTCGCTGGCGGAACTGTATGACCTGACCGGCGTCCTCTTGCCGGATACGCCGCCGTTTGAAACCGATGGCAGGCTGGTGGCGAAAATCGACAGCGAAAAATCCTCGGTCTATGACTACCGCGGCTTCAACGGACAGATTGGCGACAGCGACATTCACGGCTCGCTCACCTATACCACCGGTAAACCGCGTCCGAAGCTGGAAGGAGATCTGGAGTCTCGCCAACTGCGTCTGGCGGATTTAGGCCCGCTGATTGGCGTCGATTCCGGCAAAGGAGCCGAACAGACCCGGCGTTCAGAACAGAAAAAGGGTGAAAAAAGCGTCCAGCCTGCGGACAAAGTGCTGCCCTATGACCGTTTTGAAACCGATAAGTGGGACGTCATGGACGCCGACGTGCGCTTCAAAGGACGGCGCATTGAGCACGGTAGCAGCCTGCCGATTAGCGATCTCTCTACCCATATCATCCTGAAAAACGCCGATCTGCGTCTGCAGCCGCTGAAGTTTGGCCTGGCAGGCGGCAGCATCAACGCCAACATCCATCTGGAAGGTGATAAAAAGCCTATGCACGGACGGGCGGATATTCAGGCGCGCCGTCTGAAACTGAAAGAGCTGATGCCGGATGTTGAACTGATGCAGAAGACGCTGGGCGAGATGAACGGTGACGCCGAGTTTCGCGGCACCGGGAACTCCGTAGCGGCGCTGCTTGGCAACAGCAATGGCAACCTGAAACTGCTGATGAACGACGGTTTAATCAGCCGCAACCTGATGGAGATCGTCGGGCTGAACGTCGGTAACTACATTGTCGGGCAGATTTTTGGCGACGATGAGGTACGGGTGAACTGCGCGGCAGCCAATCTGGATATCGTTAACGGCGTGGCGCGCCCGCAGATTTTCGCTTTTGATACCGAGAATGCGCTGATCAACATTACCGGAACGGCGAGCTTCGCGTCTGAGCAACTCGATTTAACCATTGATCCGGAAAGTAAAGGGATCCGCATTATTACTCTGCGCTCGCCGCTGTACGTGCGCGGCACCTTCAAAAATCCGCAGGCCGGGGTGAAGGCGGGGCCGCTGATCGCGCGTGGGGCCGTCGCCGCTGCGCTGGCGACTTTGGTCACCCCAGCCGCTGCGCTGTTAGCGCTGATTTCGCCCTCTGAAGGCGAGGCGAATCAGTGCCGAACGATTTTGACCCAGATGAAGAAATAATGTCCTTCGCCGCGTTGCCCGGCGGCGCTATGCTTGCCGGGCTGTCGGGAAGGCACACAGGATGACCGGATAAGCGTCAGCGCCATCCGGCCAACGACTCACAGCGACTGATGACGCGTCTCGTGCGTTAACAGCAGCGCAATCAGCGTCAGCGCGGCCATTGATGCCAGATAAAGACCCACGGCGGCCAGCCCATAGTTTGACTGCAACCATGCGGCGATATACGGCGCCACCGACGCGCCAAGAATCGACGACACGTTATAGGAGAACGACGCGCCGGTGTAGCGTACTTCCGTGGGGAACAGCTCCGGCAGCAGCGCACCCATCGGGCCAAAGGTCAGCCCCATCAGGCTCAGCCCCAACAGCAGAAAAGCAAACACCAGCACCGGGTTTCCGGAACCGAGCAACGGTTTAAACGCGAACAGGGCAAAGAGGATGATCAGGCTGGTAATAATCACCATGCTCTTACGACGACCAAACGCATCCGCGAGCAGACCTGCAATGGGGACCATTACGCCGAAACCAATGACCGCCATCATCAGCATCCACAGCACCTCATTACGCGGCATGCCCAGCCCAACGGGAGCGGCTGCGGTACTGTAGGTCATTGAATAAACAGTCATAATATAAAACAGCGTGTAGGTCGCCAGCATGATAAAGGTGCCGAGGATTGTCACGCGCACATGTTTAGTCAACAGCGTGCCGAGCGGGATCTTGACCTGTTTTTTCGCTGCGGCGACTTTGGCGAAGACCGGTGTTTCATGCAGCGACACGCGAACGTACAGGCCGATGATCACCAGCACTGCCGAGAAGATAAACGGTACGCGCCAGCCCCAGGTCATAAACTGCTCGTCGGTCAGCAGCCAGGAGAGCAGCAGGAAAGTGCCGTTGGCAAAGAAGAAGCCAATCGGCGCGCCCAACTGCGGAAACGAACCGTACAACGCGCGCTTGCGCGGCGGCGCGTTTTCGGTGGCCAGCAGCGCTGCGCCGCCCCATTCGCCGCCGAGTCCCAGACCCTGACCAAAACGCGCCAGCGCCAGCAGCAGCGGCGCGAAGATACCAATGGTGGCATAGCCTGGCAGCAGGCCGATGATAACCGTTGAAATCCCCATGGTTAGCAGCGACGCCACCAGTGTCACTTTACGCCCCACCCGATCGCCAAAATGACCAAACAGCGCGGAGCCGATGGGACGCGCGACAAAGGCGATGGCGAAGGTGGCGAGCGACTGCAGCGTGGCGGCTGTCGGGTCGCCCTGCGGGAAGAAGATATGTGGGAATACAATCACCGCGGCGGTGGCGTAAATGTAGAAGTCGAAGAACTCAATGGCGGTGCCAATGAGTGAGGCGACGACGACTTTATTACGCGAGTTGACCGGCGTGTGTTCCTGTTCATTGTCGAGTGTGGTGGCTGTTGCTTGCATACAATTTTCTTATTTTTTGGCGAACGAAAGGCCATATTACGCACAGCAAAAGCGACATTTCAATCTGTAACAACGTAGTGGAATGGCTAAAAAATGGGCAAAAAGCGGATAATTTTTACGCCTGAGATTTCACGTCCATGAAATGCTTCACATAATTGTAAACTTAGTGGATGAAACTGGTTTTCGGTTAAATAAAAGTTACGGCCTGGATTTATATGCTGAATCAATGAGTGCTGGCGGAAGTCCATGCCTGGTCGGCCTTAGCTGGCCGGATGAGCGAGTCGCTATCCGGCACGTCGATACCGCCTCTAGCGGTGGCTTTTGCCCGGCATACGCGGGTCGTCTTTGTATTCGGCGGTGGCGATCCACGCGGCGCAAAACAGCGTCAGGCGGGCGAAAAAGTAAAAGAACGCCATCAGCCCCAGCACCGAGCCAAATGCGGCGCCGGACGGCGATTTCACCAGCGCGGGCAGGGTATAGGTCATGATGATTTTGATCACCTCAAAGCCAATCGCCGCAATAAACGTTCCGCGAATTAGCGCTTTTTTGCGCGGACGATGGCGCGGC
This sequence comes from Citrobacter sp. Cs237, assembly GCF_030332325.1. Taxonomy (NCBI): domain Bacteria; kingdom Pseudomonadati; phylum Pseudomonadota; class Gammaproteobacteria; order Enterobacterales; family Enterobacteriaceae; genus Citrobacter; species Citrobacter sp. Cs237. The sequence goes on from NZ_JAOWIB010000103.1 coordinate 247,338, forward strand.
AGACGCCAGAAAATCCAGAAGAACAACAGGTAGTTGGCGAAGATAGAGATCGTCAGGCCAATCAGACGCCAGGCCGGTTTCAGCCATTCAATGTTGTCCAGATACAGCGCCGAAATAATCATTTGTTGCGCCGAACCCGCAACCGAAGTTATCGACAACGTAATAATCAGCGCGACCAACAGCCCGATCAGCGAGATAAAATCGCGCAGGTACTTTATCCAGATTTTTTCCTGATCCTGCGGCGTGCGTTCCCACACGTCACGCGACTGCGCGCGTATCGCCTCACGCAGGTTACCCATCCAGTTCACCCCCGAATAGAGCGCCACCGCCAGACCCACCAGGCCAACGGTGGTACGCTGCTGCACCGCGGTATTGATGGTGCTTTTCAGCGTGGCGGCCAGCGTCGGGTCGCTGACGTTCATCAGGATCTTATTAAAGATATCCTGCAACAGCGTGGGATGGGAGACGAGGATAAAACCGGCGGCGGCAAACGACACCATCAGAAGCGGAATCATCGACAGAAACGAGAAGTAGGTGATGGCCGCGCCAAACTGATTGCCCAGGCGGTCGTTAAAGCGCTCAGTCGCGCGGATCAGATGCGCAATCATCGGAATGCGCTGGATCTGTTCCACCGTGGTGGTCAACTTTTTCAGCGTCGGGTTGCTGCTTTCCTGCTTCGGGGTCTCAATGGCTTCAGTCGTGTCGACCTTTGGGATCGGCTGGTGTTCAAGTTCCTGAGTGGGGCGTTTTACGTCGTTATCCTGCGTCATCAGGTCGGTCGTCCTTCTTTTGTTCATGTCTGCACAGAGTATAGCTTCTCAGTCCACGTAGTCCCGCATAACGCCGGATAACCATTCCATAAACAAATGGACCCGCCGCGAAAGATTCCGCCGATGGGGATAAAGTAGCGACACCGGCATCGGCGCGGCGCGGTACTGGGGCAGGATTTCGATCAGGCTGCCGCTGCGTAATGCCTCCCTCACGCCGACCCGCGGCACCTGTATGATGCCCAGACCCGCCAGACAGGCGGCGTGATAGGTTTCGGTGCTGTTTACCGTCAGCGTGCCGCCGGTTTTTATCCAGTGTGTGCCGCCGGCGCTGGCGATCTCAAAGCCGGGCGGGCGCGTCCCGAGATTCAGCGAATAATGCACCACGGCATGTGAGGCGAGATCGTCGGCGCTTTCCGGGTAACCAAAACGCTCCAGATACTGCGGACTGGCGCAGTTGATCACCGTCAGCTTACCGAGAGGACGAGCGATCAAACCGGAATCCTTAAGCGTGCCGAAACGCACCACGCAGTCAAACCCCTCGCGGACCAGATCCACCAGCCGATCGCTGCTGCTCAGCTCCAGCTCAATGCCGGGATACTGCTGTAAAAAGGCGGGCAGGCGCGGGATCACCAGATTTCTGGCGACGCCTACCGGCATATCGATCCGCAGCTTGCCGCTGATGCTGGTCGGGTCGTGTTGAAACAACCCGTCCAGCTCATCGAGGTTACTCAGCACATCTTTTGCCCGCTCGTAGTAGACCATGCCGTCCTGGGTCAGTTGAACCCGACGCGTGGTGCGGTGCAGCAACTGGGTGCCGAGATGGTTTTCCAGTGCCTGGATCTGGCGCGATACGCTACCTTTAGGTAGGCCCAGGGTATCGGCGGCACGCGAAAAGCTTTCCAGCTCCGCGACGCGAAGGAATAACTGCATTGCATGAATTTTATCCATTCGATTGACCTATTGTTGTTCTGGATGAAACAGTCATGCGCAATTCGCGACATTTATTGTTTTTCTATCACCTAATAAGCTTTGTCTCAATCTTCACAAGCGCAGAAATGAGGTTTCTTATGACGCAACGTATCGCATTGGTGACTGGCGCAAGCCGTGGACTGGGTAAAAACGCCGCGCTTAAGCTGGCGGCCAAAGGAACGGATATCCTCATTACCTACAATAGCCAGCAGCAGGCGGCGCTGGATGTTGTCGCCGAAATTGAAGGAAAAGGCAGAAAAGCGGCGGCAATTCAGCTAAACGTCGCCGATACATCCGGCTTTTCCGACTTTGCGCAAACAGTAAAAGAACAGCTTCAACAACACTGGCATCGCGAGACATTTGATTATTTAGTGAACAATGCCGGTATTGGGGTGTATGCGCCCTATGTCGACACGACCGAAGCGATGTTTGACGAACTGATGCGCATTCATTTTAAAGGCCCCTTTTTCCTGACTCAGCATCTGTTGCCGCTGCTGAAAAATGGCGGACGCATTCTCAATGTGTCAACCGGGCTGGCGCGTTTTGCCCTGCCGGGTTACGCGGCCTACGCTGCGATGAAAGGGGCAATGGAAGTCCTGACGCGCTATCAGGCGAAAGAACTTGGCGAACGGGGCATTTCCGTTAATGTTATCGCGCCCGGCGCAATTGAAACGGATTTCGGCGGCGGTCGTGTGCGGGACAATCAGGCGCTGAACGCGTGGATCGCGTCGCAAACGACGCTTGGCCGCGCAGGGCTACCCGATGACATCGGTGACGCTATTGCCGCGTTGCTCAGTGACGATCTGGCCTGGATGACCGCACAGCGTATTGAGGTGTCAGGCGGTATGTTTTTATAACCGCGGTTCAGCGGGCGAAAGTCCGCTGAATTAACCTAAAATGCGAATTTTTATTATGTTACATATTGCGGGTTTTTCACTTCTTTCCCTTTCTGCGCGCTTTCGATAATATTTTGATAAATAATATTATAAATCATTACCTCACCACGAATTTATAAGGATATCCTTAATTTAGCGTCGGTGTTTTCGTCAAATGTGTAATTTATGGGGCTGAGCTGTAACTATTCGTCTTTTTTTCTTCTCTCCGTGCGTGATATCGGTAGAATGGCCCCCGCCAAAAGGCGAATTCTTATTTTACCCCCCGGGTAATACCCTTTCACTCCTTAATGCGATTTTGGAAAACGGTGGAGAGAGAGTAATGAACATCATCATGTTTGACAGGCAGTCAATATTTATTCATGGAATGAAAATCAGTTTAGAACAGCGAATTCCAGGAGTAAGTATTCAGGGCGTCAGTCAGGCGGATGAACTCTGGCAAACGCTGGAAAACACCCCGGACGCCCTGCTGATGCTGGACGGCGACCTTGACGGCGAGTTCTGCCGTTGGTTATTACAGACTCTGGTCCAGCGGTTTCCGCAGGTGAGGACCTTGATTTCGGTGACAGATTGCAGCAAAAAGTGGCTTCAGGAAATGGTGCAATATAACGTGCTGGCGATTGTGCCGCGTGATTCTGTCGCCGAAAAATTCGCCCTTGCCTTAAATAGCGTCGCGATGGGAATGTTATTTTTACCCAGTGAACTGTTAACAACTCCATCACCTGAATATCGCGATATAAACGCATTAAGTAGCCGACAGCGAGAAATTTTAACAATGCTTGCGGCGGGCGAATCAAATAAAGAAATTGGCCGCGCGTTAAATATCAGTACCGGAACGGTTAAAGCGCATCTTGAAACGCTTTATCGCCGCCTCGACGTGAAAAATCGTACGCAGGCGGCCATGCTGTTGTTTCAGCCATAAGGCAATCGCTTTTTATTTCGTGGCCAGAGATGTGCTGGTCGCGAAATAGTCCCGCTTCAGTAGACCGAACAGCCAGTCATTTTGCCAGCGCTGTTCGAGCCAGTAGCTTTCCCGCAGCGTGCCTTCCAGTACAAATCCTGTTTTTTCCAGCAAGCGCCGCGAGGCCTGGTTTCCTTCTGTGACGCAGGCTGTCAGGCGGCGTAAGCCGCCCGTTGTGAAGGCGTAGTCGCAGACTGCGCGCAGGGACTCCATGCCATACCCTTTCCTCTGCGCCTCCGCTGCCAGCAGGAACCCCACTTCCGCGCTTCCTTCATCATGCTGAATATACCCCGTCACGCCCAGCGGCGTCTGCGTCGCCGTGTCGCACACCACAAGGCACAGCCAGTGCGCTGCGCCAGGCTGCCATGCCGGCAGGCGGGCGTCAAAGGCGTCACGGATCTGTTTTTCGCTGCGCGCGTCAGCAACGTAACGCATCACCGACGGGTGTCGCTGGAGCGCGAGAAAAAAGGGCCAGTCGTGGGAGACGATGGGGCGACAGGTCAGGCGGTCGGTCGTTAACACGGGCACGGGCACACTCCTGAAAATTTCTCGATGTTCACACAGCGGTCACTGTATTAATGATTAAACATGTTATATCTATAAAAAGTAATAATTAAAACAATGCACTAAAGCAAAATTTATTTCCCGGTGGGGTGGACTTTCTGGTGAAGGAAGAGAATGACGATTAGCGTTTTACAGACCACACGCACGACGTTTGAACACTGCCTGGGAATCATCCGCCAGGCTTCCGTTGAAATCCTGCTGTTGTTGGGGGTACATGCTTCTGAAGGCAAAGATCCGCGCTGGTTTCTTGAACAACTGGATCAGGCCCGACTGAATCTGGGGGGCTGGAGCGCGGTCGCCCGGCGGCTGCATCTTAACGATGCGCAACTGAGCCAGTTGACGCTGCAACTTCGCCACCTTCAGCAGTGCGTGCCGCAATACGACAGTGGACAAGAGGTCAACGAGAATCAGCTTATTGCCGCCCTGCGGGTAGTGAATGCCCTTGAACGACTGCGCCAGCATCAGCCGTTGCTGAATTACAAGACAGACATAGAGCAAACCGATGCAAGCCAGCAGATGCGCGCCGAGCGCCAGCTGCGCGCGATTGAACTGACGTTAATCGCCCTGATTGCGCAAATGTGGCCGGACAAGAGTCAGCTCAACAACTATCTCAGACAGAGCTTTGGCGCCGATAAGCTCAGACGCTGGATTAAGCAGGGTGAAAAGCAGGATCCGCTGAGCGGAATGCGCTTTAGCGAACTGGCGCTAATGGTGGTCGATAAGAAAACCTTTAGCCGCCATTATGCCGGGATCTTTAACGATGCATCCGTGTTGACGCTGTTTGTAGAACCGCGCCTCACACTACGCATGTTTCTTGATGACTGCCGGCAGGCGCGTAACAGCGTACTGGCCGGCGTTCCCTTATCATCGGCGCAACTAACGCTACTGGCCTGCCAGTTTCAGCATATTGTCCGCCCCGTACAGCGGGCTTACGAACAGGGACGAGGGCGGGTAAACCCGACGGCGTTCATGATCGTGGAAGAAGGAAAACTGGCGCAATACTGGGACGATGCGCGGCATAAAGACCATCAGGCAGGCGGTGACGCGCAGGAGATCGGCGAATCCATTGATCCACCGCGCAAGCGGCCGCAGCGCACGGCGGAAGAACGCGAGCAGCTGATTTCCGGCGTGCTGTGGGGCGCCGTCGGCGTGATGGTCTTCGCCATGCTCGGCGGCGGCGCGTGGCTGGTCAGCTCCCAGCCGCCAGCGCCAGCCCCAAGCGTGGCTATCGTGCAGAGCGAACCCAAGCGTGAAATGCCCTCTGCACGGGAGACGGTCAGCCAGATGGGCATCACCTGGGATGCGTTTTCACTTCGGGCGGCCATCGATCGTAACGATGTGCGGGTCACCAGCCTTTTTTTACAAGGCGGAATGAACTGGCAGATTACCTGGACGGAGACGGCATTTGCCCGCGGACACGACGACGTTTTACAGCTGCTGCTGCGCTATCCCTCCCAGATGGATGAAAACAAGCCCTGTCGACGGTTCATCAACACGCTGGGTCACGCCATGTCAGGCGGCGCGACGATGACCAGTGAACACAAAGCCTACCTGCAACGATTTTGCACCGTGCCTGCGGTGGTGAAGCGCCAGCAGTATGATATGGAGCAGGCGGAACGGCGCTTGCGCGCCGACCCCAGCGCGGATAATAAAAAGTGGCACAGGATCCAACGCGCCATTTATGACGCCATCAGGTAATGCGGTAGGCCGGAGAAGGCGCTTCGCGCCGCCATCCGGCACTCGCTTTAAGGTTCGCCGTACAAGCCAATCAGCCGACGCACCACGCCGTTCGTCCAGCCGAAGCCGTCCTGCAACGGATATTCACCACCGCCCCCTTCACGCGGGGTGCCGCCAGCGATGTGATACTTCTCGATCAGCTTGTGGTGCTGTTGATAAAAAAGATTCACCGTTTGCAACCAGCTATGCGCTATCTCATCGCCAAGCGCGTCGTCGCCGTACATTTTGAAGCCCTGAATCGCCATCCACTGGAGCGGCGCCCAACCGTTGGGTTTATCCCACTGCTCGCCGGTTTCATACTCGGTGGCGAGGATCCCGCCAGGCGTCAGCAGGCGGTTACGTACCGCGTCGCCGAGGCGATCGGCCTGTTCGTGCGTCGCCATGCCGACATACAGCGGCACGATGCTGGCGGCGGAGAACAGCGCCATCTCTCCGCGTCGCCAGTCATAGTCGCGATAGCAGCCGTTTTCTTCATCCCACAGATAGCGGTTTACTGCCGCCCGTCGGTCGCTGGCCTTCTGGCGAAATTCCGCTTCCACCTCGCGTTCTCCTTTCAGCGCCGAAATATTGGCGATAGCGCTTTCCAGCTTAAACAGGAAGGCGTTGAGATCGATCGGGATAAACTGCGTTGTGCGAATGCTCGCCAGACGCGTGGCGTCACGCAGCCAGCGGGAAGAGTAGTCCCAGCCGGAGGCCGCGCCTGCACGCAGGTCGCGATAGACCTCATTTGGCGGACGCCCGGAGTGCTTGGCGGTTTCCACATCTTCCAGCCACGACTCGTCGCGCGGCGTGTCACGATCGTCCCAGTAACGGTTGAGCAGCGAGCCGTCCGGCATGCGAACCACGTGACGATAGGCCTGGTTAAGCACCAGCGACTCCGCCCCGTCCATCCAGAAGGCGTACTCCATTTTCAAATGATCGAGATAACGCCGCGCGCCGCGTACGCCATCTTCTTCGAACAATTCGACCATCAGGGCGAAGACCGGCGGCTGCGAGCGGCTCAGATAATAGGTGCGGTTACCGTTAGGAATGTGACCGTATTTCTCGATCATCCACGCAAAATTATCCGCCATGCATTTCAGCAGATCTTCCCGGCCGCTTTCCGCCAGGCCCAGCATGGTGAAGTAGGAATCCCAGTAGTAGGTTTCACTAAATCGGCCGCCTGGGACGATATAAGACTGCGGCAGCGCCAGCAGCGAGGACCACGGGATATGATCCTGCGGTTCGCGGGTAAGCACCGGCCACAGACGGTCAATGTGTTCTTTAAGCGTATTTTCAGGGTCTGAGACATATTGGCTGTCGTACACTTCCGGCAACCAGAAGTGGTTTTCGACAAACTGTCGCAAATCGAAATCCCGATGACGTCTGACTTTACGGTAGCGGATCAGAATATCGAGCGGATCCATTTTCGGCGCGCAGTCCGGGAACGTTTTGCTGTCGGGAAACAGCTTTACGGACTGCACATGCTCAAACAGTTCAAGATAACGATCGGCTGGCGTCAGGGCGTCAGAGGCGGGGAGCCCCTCAATCATCTCAGGTTCCGGTTCTGCCTCGATCATCTCATCCAGCTTTAACTCGCACGGATCCGTTTCGTACATCAGATCGACATCGATCGTGAGTTCCTCTGACGGGACGTGTTGTAGGTTCTGGTTGATCATAATGAGAAGGACCTCCGGATTGCGTCGTAAATGATACGGGTGTTGCCCGGCTGTTTTTTAAGCGTAGACATTCGCTTCGGTCTGTGCGGTGCAAAGTGTGCGGTCGATCACGTTTCGATATTTCCTCTTTTATCATATAAATAATTTATCTGTTTGAAAGACAGCGCTATTCTGAAAAATGATGTTGTGTCGACCGTCGCTATTTTCGGAACATTCGATTGCAACGAAGTATAAATAGCAAAAAATAAAAAACCCGTTAAATAATAGGGATAAGCTATCTCAACGATAGTTACCGCCCATGTTATTGCTTGATACTTATCAATCCCCGCTTCAGCGTCTTTTTTATTATGACTGGGTCTTTACAAGACACGTCATTTTATCTTTCTGGGACCCACTAACTCACTACCGTGAGGGTAAAATAATGAAAATCATTACCCGTCTTACCGCGATAGCCATCGCTGGCATCGTTCTATGTTATTTCGGCTTATCCGCTTACGTCTGGTACCACGAAAAGCAGCGTAGCCAGACCGCATCCGTTCAGGCCTCTGCGCTGAAGGAAAATAACCAGGTGTTGGGGTTTTTAAGAGAGAAGGGATGCGATTATTGCCATACTCCCTCCGCTGAACTTCCTTTTTATTCTTCTTTCCCCATCGCCAGGCAACTGATGAATTACGATATTCAGCTTGGCTACAAATCTTTCAATCTGGAGGCCGTTCGCGCCGCGCTGGTGGCCAACGAGCCTGTTTCCCAGAGCGATCTGAATAAAATCGAGTGGGTGATGCAATACGAAACCATGCCACCGACGCGCTATACCGCGCTGCACTGGGCGGGGAAGGTGAGCGACGAGGAACGGAAGACGATTCTGGACTGGATCGCGAAGCAGCGTGAGCAGTATTACGCCAGCCATGACACCGCCGCGCAGCATCGCAATGAGCCGGTGCAGCCGATTCCAAAAGTCTTACCGACCGATGCGCAAAAAGTGGCGCTGGGCTTCACGTTGTATCACGATCCGCGTTTATCCGGCGATAGCACGATTTCCTGCGCCCATTGCCATGCGCTGAACGCGGGCGGAGTGGATGGTCGTAAAACGTCGATCGGCGTGGGCGGCGCGGTAGGGCCAATCAATGCGCCGACGGTGTTTAACTCCGTCTTTAACGTTGAGCAGTTCTGGGACGGACGCGCGCCAACGTTACAGGCGCAGGCCGGTGGACCGCCGCTGAACCCGATCGAGATGGCCTCGAAATCCTGGGATGAGATCATCAGTAAGCTCGACAAGGATCCTGTGCTGAAGCAGCAGTTCCTGGCGGTTTACCCGCAGGGTTTCAGCGGAGAGACGATCACCGACGCGATTGCCGAATTCGAGAAAACGCTGATCACCCCAGACTCCGCGTTTGATAAGTGGCTGCGCGGCGACGAAAACGCGCTGACGGCACAGCAGAAGCACGGTTATCAGCTGTTCAAGGATAACAAGTGCGCGACCTGTCATGGCGGCGTGATTCTCGGCGGTCGGTCGTTTGAGCCGTTGGGTTTAAAGCGGGACTTTAACTTTGGTGAAATGACCGCAGCGGATATTGGGCGTATGAACGTTACCAACGAGTTGCGCGATAAACTGCGCCAGAAGGTGCCGGGTCTGCGTAATGTTGCGCTAACCGCGCCCTATTTCCACCGGGGCGATGTGCCGACCCTGGACGGCGCGGTGAAGCTGATGCTGCGTTACCAGGTCGGGAAAGAGATCCCGCAGGAAGATATCGATGATATCGTCGCCTTCCTCGAAAGCCAGACCGGGGTGTATACGCCGTATATGCAGGGCAAGTGATAAAAATCAGGCCGGGTAACGTGAAACCGCTATCCGGCCTTGATCATATTTAACGCATCGTCACAAATTCTTCCGCGGCGGTTGGGTGGATCGCTACGGTGTTGTCGAAGTCTTTCTTGGTGGCGCCCATTTTCAGCGCAACCGCGAAGCCCTGCAGCATTTCATCCATGCCGAAGCCAATACCGTGAATACCGACAATCTTCTCTTCCTGACCGACGCATACCAGCTTCATGCGGCACGGCTGGCGGTGAGAGGTAACGGCGGTATACATGGCGGTAAACGATGATTTGTAGACTTTCACCTGGTCATCGCCGTACTGCTCGCGCGCCTGCGGCTCGGTTAAGCCAACGGTGCCAATCGGTGGATGACTGAAGACCACGGTTGGGATGTTGCTGTAGTCCAGATGCTCGTCCGGCTTGTTGTTAAACAGGCGTTCAGAAAGACGACGACCCGCCGCCACCGCGACCGGCGTCAGTTCGACCGCGCCGGTGTTGTCGCCTACCGCGTAAATCCCTTCCACGTTCGTGTTCTGGTATTTATCAACGATGATGTAGCCTTTTTCATTCGTTTTCACGCCCGTTGCCGCCAGATTAAAATCATCTGTCGCCGGTTCGCGGCCAATCGCCCAGATCAGACAGTCAACCGTTTCGCGGCGACCGTCTTGCAGTTCCAGCGTCAGGCTGCCGTCGGCGTTTTTTACCACCGCTTTCGGAATGGCCTGGGTGTGCAGCGTCGGGCCTTCAGCGTTCATCACCTCGACCAGCGTCTCGGTGATCATCGGGTCAAAGCTGCGCAACGGCGCGTGTTTACGAACAAACAGGTGCGTTTGCGCTCCCAGTCCATTGATCACGCCCGCCAGCTCGACGGCGATATAGCCTGCGCCAACTACCGCCACGCGTTCCGGCAGCGCGGGAAGTTCAAAGAAACCGTCAGAGTCGATGCCGTATTCCACGCCCGGAATATCCGGATGGCTTGGGCGGCCGCCCGTGGCGATCAGAATATGGTCGGCGGTCAGGGTTTCGCCGTTAACTTCGATGGTTTTTGCATCGACAAAGCGGGCAAAACCCTTGATCACATCAACATTATTTTTACCCAGCACGTTATCGTACGAGGTGTGAATACGGTCAATATAGGCGGTACGGCTGGCAATCAGCGTGTCCCAATTGAAATTATTGATGGTGGTATCAAAACCGTAGTCCGGGCCGTACAGATGGATCGCTTCGCGAATCTGCGCAGCATGCCACATCACTTTTTTCGGCACGCAGCCGACGTTGACGCAGGTGCCGCCCAGCTCTTTGGCTTCAATCAGCGCACACTTCTGGCCGTACATCGCTGCACGGTTAATCGAGGCGATACCGCCGCTGCCACCGCCGATAGCGATGTAGTCATAATGTTTGCTCATAGGTCTTATCCTTCCGTTCAGATTGCCGCGATTGTATACCTGAAATCAATTGGTTCCACCAATGGCTGCGATTACTCCGGCACGATCCAGTTCACCGATGTATGTCCGGTTCCGGCGGGAACCAGTTTGCTGTGCAGCCATGGCAGCACGTTGTTCATTTGCGCTTCCAGCTTCCACGGCGGGTTGATCACAATCATTCCGGAGGCGGTCATGCCGCGCTGGTCGCTGTCCGGGCGCACGGCCAGTTCAATTTGCAGGATCCTTCGGATGCCAGTGGCTTCCAGGTCGTGGATCATGCGTTTGACTTGCTGGCGGAGCACCACCGGATACCACAGGGCGTAAGTGCCGGTGGCGAACCGTTTATAGCCTTCGCTGATGCCGCTGACCACGGCCTGGTAGTCACTTTTAATTTCATAAGGCGGATCAATAAGAATCAGGCCGCGGCGGGAAGCCGGAGGCAGCTTAGACTTCAACTGCTGATAGCCGTCGGCGCGCGCCACACGGGCGCGGCTGTCTTTCTGAAATTCGCCGCGCAGCAGCGGAAAATCGCTCGGGTGCAGCTCGGTCAACTGTAGGCTGTCCTGCTCGCGCAGCAACTGACGGGCGATCAACGGCGAGCCCGGGTAATAACGCAACTGACCGCTGCGGTTGAAGTGGCTCACTACGTTAATGTACGGCTCCAGCTCGGCGGGCAGGTCGTCCTGCTGCCAGATGCGGGCGATGCCTTCCAGGTATTCCCCGGTGCGCTCGGCATGTTCACTGCTCAGCTGATAGCGACCTGCCCCGGCATGGGTGTCCAGATAAAGAAACGGTTTTTCCTTCTCTTTCAGCGATTCAATGATCAGGCTCTGAACGGTGTGTTTAAGGACGTCGGCGTGGTTGCCTGCGTGGTAGCTATGGCGATAACTGAGCATGGATGAAAGTATTCCAGATAATAAACGTAGACCCAAAAGCTGCGCGCCATCGGGCAAAAATAGAGCGTATCGCCACAGTATACAGAAAAGTTCCCCCTGCCGCGAAAGCGCAACGCCCGGTATTGAAATCCTCTACACTTATCCCCATTGTACAGGGATATTGCACAGCGCCGGATGCGCGCTTCATACACTTCTTTCAAACAGGACAGCGTTTATGACTAATCCTTTACTGACGCCCTTCGAGCTACCGCCGTTTTCCCAGATTCAGCCTGAGCATGTTGTTCCCGCCGTCACCAAAGCGCTGAACGACTGCCGTGAAAATGTGGAACGTGTGGTCGCGCAGGGCGCGCCGTACACCTGGGAAAATCTGTGTCAGCCGCTTGCCGAAGTTGATGATGTGCTGGGTCGCATTTTTTCGCCGGTCAGCCACCTGAACTCGGTGAAAAACAGCCCGGAACTGCGCGAAGCCTACGAGCAAACGCTGCCGCTGCTGTCTGAATACAGCACCTGGGTAGGGCAACATGAAGGACTGTACAAAGCGTACCGCGACCTGCGCGACGGCGATCATTACGCCACTCTGAACACCGCGCAGAAAAAAGCGGTAGATAACGCCCTGCGTGATTTCGAGCTGTCCGGCATCGGCTTGCCGAAAGATAAACAACAACGCTACGGTGAAATCGCCACCCGTCTGTCCGAACTGGGCAACCAGTACAGCAACAATGTCCTCGACGCCACCATGGGCTGGACGAAGCTAATTACCGATGAAGCGGAGCTGGCGGGTATGCCGGAAAGCGCGCTGGCGGCGGCGAAAGCCCAGGCCGAAGCGAAAGAACAGGACGGTTACCTGCTGACGCTGGATATTCCGAGCTATTTGCCGGTGATGACCTACTGCGACAACCAGACGCTGCGTGAAGAGATGTACCGCGCCTACAGCACCCGCGCTTCTGATCAGGGGCCAAACGCCGGAAAGTGGGACAACAGCCCGGTGATGGCGGAAATCCTCGCCCTGCGTCACGAACTGGCACAACTGCTTGGCTTTGACAGCTACGCGGATAAATCTCTCGCCACTAAAATGGCAGAAAACCCACAGCAGGTGCTCGACTTCCTGACGGATCTGGCGAAACGCGCCCGTCCACAGGGCGAAAAAGAGCTGGCGCAACTGCGTGCCTTTGCCAAAGCGGAGTTTGGCGTTGATGAACTGCAGCCGTGGGACATCGCGTACTACAGCGAGAAGCAAAAACAGCATCTGTACAGCATCAGCGACGAGCAACTGCGTCCTTACTTCCCGGAAAACAAAGCCGTTAATGGCCTGTTTGAAGTGGTGAAACGCATTTACGGCATCACCGCCAAAGAGCGCAACGACGTGGACACCTGGCATCCGGACGTGCGTTTCTTCGAGCTGTATGATGAGAAAAACGTGCTGCGCGGCAGCTTCTACCTCGACCTGTACGCCCGCGAAAACAAACGCGGCGGGGCGTGGATGGACGACTGCGTCGGCCAGATGCGTAAAGCGGATGGTTCCCTGCAAAAACCGGTCGCCTATCTGACCTGTAACTTCAACCGTCCGGTGAATGGCAAACCTGCGCTGTTTACCCACGATGAAGTGATTACCCTGTTCCATGAGTTCGGTCACGGCCTGCATCACATGCTGACCCGTATTGAAACTGCCGGAGTTTCGGGGATTAGCGGCGTACCGTGGGATGCGGTCGAGCTGCCAAGCCAGTTTATGGAAAACTGGTGCTGGGAGCCGGACGCGCTGGCGTTCATCTCCGGTCACTTTGAGACCGGCGAGCCGCTGCCGAAAGCACTGCTGGATAAAATGCTGGCGGCGAAGAATTATCAGGCGGCGCTGTTCATCCTGCGCCAGCTGGAGTTCGGCCTGTTCGACTTCCGCCTGCATGCGGAATTTGACCCGCAGCAGGGGGCAAAGATCCTTGAAACGCTGGCAGAGATCAAAAAGCAGGTGGCCGTGGTGCCATCACCGCACTGGGGCCGCTTCCCGCACGCGTTTAGCCACATCTTCGCCGGCGGGTATGCGGCGGGGTATTACAGCTACCTGTGGGCAGACGTGCTGGCGGCAGATGCCTACTCCCGCTTTGAAGAAGAGGGGATTTTCAACCGCGAAACCGGACAGTCGTTCCTTGATAACATCCTGACCCGTGGCGGTTCTGAAGAGCCGATGGAACTGTTCAAACGCTTCCGTGGCCGCGAGCCGCAGCTGGACGCAATGCTGGAACATTACGGGATAAAAGGCTAATCCCGACGTGAAAATCTGCTTAGTTAATGAAACAGGCGCCGGAGACGGCGCCTTATCTGTTCTGGCGTCCCGCTGGGGACTGGAGCACGATGAAGACAACCTGATGGCGCTGGTGATGACTGCCGCGCATCTGGAACTGCGTAAGCGCGACGAACCCAAACTGGGCGGTATCTTCGTTGATTTTGTTGGCGGGGCGATGGCGCATCGGCGTAAGTTTGGCGGCGGTCGCGGCGAAGCGGTAGCGAAAGCGGTCGGCATTAAAGGCGACTATCTGCCCGACGTTGTTGACGCCACGGCGGGGTTAGGACGCGATGCGTTTGTGCTGGCCTCGGTGGGCTGCCGCGTGCGGATGCTGGAGCGTAACCCGGTGGTGGCGGCCTTACTCGACGATGGCCTGACACGCGCCTATGCCGATCCGGAGATTGGCGGCTGGTTACAGGAACGCTTACAGTTGATCCACGCGTCCAGCCTGTCGGCGCTGACGGACATCACGCCGCGTCCGCAAGTGGTCTATCTCGACCCGATGTTTCCTCATAAGCAGAAAAGCGCACTGGTGAAAAAAGAGATGCGGGTGTTTCAGTCGCTGGTGGGGCCGGATTTAGACGCCGACGGTCTGCTGGAACCGGCGCGCCAGCTCGCCACGAAACGTGTGGTGGTCAAGCGCCCGGATTATGCGCCGCCTCTGGCGAATATCGCCACGCCCAACGCGGTGGTGACCAAAGGGCATCGGTTTGATATTTATCCCGGGACGCCGTTGGACGCGTGACGAAGCCCCGGATGGCGCTTCTGCTTACACAAATGGTGCGTACGGATCCGCCATTTTAAACGCGGCTTCTTTTTCTGCTACCGGCGGGTAAATTAATTCTCGGGTGATCGACTGCTTCACTTTTTTCGCCTCTGCGCGCGTCAGTTTCACCTGCTGGTCCCATCCTTCGGTATAGACAGCACCCCAGGCGCCGAGATCCAGACAGGTGACATACATTTCCTGGCGATACGGTAGCGCTTCGATGCCGAGCAAATCGGCAGCGGCGTTATTACCCGCAAATTTGCCCAGCAAAATCGCGTGCTGGCAGGTCATGAGGGCGTGATTGCCTTTATCGTCGGTGGCTGCGTAGGCCACATCGCCAGTGGCGAAAATATGCTCGTGTTCAGGCACCTGAAGTTTGCTGTTGACGTGCAGACGGCCCTGGCGATCGCGCGGCGCATCAATTTGCGCTGTCAGGGCGTTTGCCTGTACGCCAGCCGTCCAGATTACCGTTTGTGAAGGGATGGTGCGTCCATCTCTCAGCGTTACGCCGCTGGCATCGACTTTTTCAATCTCACTATTCACCATCCATTCCACGCCAAGCTCAGCGGAAGCTTCGATGATAGTGTTTCGCAGGGCTTCGCTGTAGCGTGAGCCGGGCGTCGGTCCACGTTCAACTACGACTACTCTGGTCTTAGCATTCGCGCCGAGGATCTCACGCAGCCGTCCCGGTAGTTCCAGCGCCATCTCGATACCGGTAAAACCGCCGCCGCAAACGACAACGGTATTACGCGCGTCACTTTCCACCTGGCGCGGCAGTTCGTTCAGGTGCCGCTCCAGGACCGCGGCGCTCTCCAGTTGGTCCAGATCGAACGTATAAGTTTGTGCGCCCGGCACGTGTGAACGGTTGACGTGGCTTCCGCTGGCGAGAATCAGACGGTCATAGTGATGTAAGTGTGATTCACCGTTGGTGTCAGTCCAACTGACCTCCTTTGAGGCGGGCAGAATTTGAGTGACCGTTCCGCGCAGGAAATTTACGCCCGTAACGTCGAACAAAGGCTGTAAAGGGGCAACCAATGTTTCTACGGCATTTTCATAGAAGCGGGGACGCACACGAAGCTCAGGCTGCGGGGCAATCACCGTAATATCAATAGACTGGCTGTCATTTTTATCCACCAGACGAGCGGCGCTCAGGGCTGCCCACATTCCGGCGAAACCCGCACCAACGATCAAAATTTGTTTACGCATTGCTTACCTGCTCCGTTAACACTGATTTATTTACTCGGATTTTATTGGTCGTAGTTTGAAAAAGCAACGCGAAAAATCATGACGGTCAATATTTAGTTATTATCCTCTTGATTAATAGTTGGTTATTTTTTCTATCATCGCTGATATAAAGGGAGGGAGTGGAATGATAAGGGCGAAAAAGCTACAATAACTCAGAATTAATTTGGCTGAGATAAAGGCATGGCATTCTACAGTTCCGGGGTTGAGTATGGCATCCACAGCTTGATGTGTATGGTGGACAGCAAAGGCGATGCCCGCGATATGAGCGTGCGCGAAATAGCTGAGTTACAAAGCGTGCCGTATGACTACCTGGCTAAAATCTTTACCCGACTGTCGAAGGCGGGACTAGTGCGCAGCATAGAAGGAAAGGGGGGCGGTTTTCAGCTTGCCAGACCCGCCGAACACATTACCGTGCTGGATGTGGTTAATGCCATAGATGGCGACAAGCGTATTTTCGAATGTCGCGAGATCCGCCAACGTCTGGCGGTATTTGACGAGCAACCGCCGACGTGGGCCTGTGAAGGCATTTGTGGCGTGCGTTCAGTGATGGATATGGCGCAGCAGCGAATGGAAGAGGCATTGGGCCAACATACCATTCTCGATTTGGCGCGTAAAATGTACCGTAAAGCCCCGGATACATTTGTCGTCGAAGTGCAGGCGTGGATCGACGCGCGTAAAGGGTAAATCGGATGAATGGCCCGATGGCGTTGCGCTATCGGGCCTGGAGTCCGGTGCGGAAGGCGAGACTGCCCTCCGGCACAAGCAGTACGGTTACTTCTCGCTGTCCGGCGTATTGATCATCCGGTTCAGCCACGGCACCATCAGCGCCATCACCACCGTTACGCCCAGCGTCACCAGTCCGATTTTACTGAATACCCCGGTATAAATGGGCAGCGTCAGTAGCGGGTCGGTGATATTTTCCGGCACGGCGGTAAAGGTGGCCACGTAGCCGCCCAGCAGAAACGCCGCGGCCTGCGTCAGGAACCACATCCCCAGAATAAAGCCCATCAGGTGCTGCGGCACCAGCGCCGCGACCATCGCCAGTCCCAACGCGCTGATCAGCAGTTCGCCCAGACTCTGGAACAAATACACCAGTACGATAAACCACGGCGACGTCAGCCCCTGCGCGTCGGCAAACCACATGCCTGCGGCGGCGGCGGTTAAAAAGCCCAGCGAGCATAAAAACATCCCGAGGGTAAATTTCATTGGCATCGTCAGGTCTTTGCCTTTGCTGCCCAGACGGGTGTAGATCGCCGCCAGTACCGGGCTGGCGACGACTACCCAGAACGGGTTCAGCGCCTGGAAACTCACCGGGTTAATGGTGAAGCCGAGGATCTCATGGTGGACGTTATTAATGGCGAAAAAGTTCAGCGAGGTTGGCATCTGTGCGTAAAGAATGTAAAACAGCACCGCTTCAAGCATCAGGATAAACGCCACGAACATTTTGTTGCGCCCGGTTTTATCCAGCTTAAACGCCTGGCGGAAAAAGATAATCGTCACCGCGATGGACAGAACGATCAGCACCAGGTTGGCGACCTGTACGTTATGCATCAACCAGGCGCAGAGGAAAATCATCGCCACTGTGCCAATCAGCACAGACAGCAGATTCCGCATACTGAGCGGCCGATGGTCCGGCTCGGAGCCAATATTCTTTACCATCCCCCGGCAGGCGAAATAGACCAGCAGCGCGACAATCAGCCCCGTGCCGCACAGGTTATAGGTGACGGCATAGCCAAACTTTTCCGCAATCACGGGCGCCAGGGAAAGCGACAGCAGCGAACCGATGTTGATCGACATGTAAAACAGGGTGAAAGCGCCATCCAGACGCGGATCTTTCGGGGGATAACATTTCGAAAGCAGGCTCGCCGGGTTGGCTTTAAATAAGCCGTTGCCGACAGCGATGGTTCCGAGAGCGATAAATATCAGGTCGGGCTTCAGTAACGACATCCCGGTCATGAAGTAGCCGATTGCCAGTACAATCGCCCCCAGCACCAGCGTTCGCTTAGTGCCAAGCAGGTGATCGCCCACGTAACCGCCAATGGAGATCAGGCCGTAGACCAGCGCAGCGAAGGCGCCAAAGGTGATAAAGGCCTGTTCCTGCGAGAAGCCAAGCTGTTTGACGAAGAAAACGGCCAGGATGCCCTGAACGCCGTAATAGCCGAATCGTTCCCATAATTCGACAAAAAAGATCATGAAGAAGGGGCGGGGTTGTTGTAGCAAACCCGTCGGTGCAGATGTGTTCATATTTTTTCGCCTTTCGATGCCATCCCAAAAAGTATGACGCGTAAAACAAAACGCGCCGAAAATGTATGACTCTGTTATAGACTGCGGTCATTAACCGAATGAGTAGATTATTATACAGATAGATTTCGATCTAATTAGCCGATCACACTAATTATGTTTTGTGGGCTGGAATGATGTCCTGAGGAAGAAATAAAAACGCCCGCAAAAGCGGGCGTGGGATCTGGCAGGGAAAACTTACTCTTCTTCGTCGCGCAGAGGAACGATCAGCATGTCAACGTGAACAGTGTTGATCAACTGGCGCGCTGAAGACATCAGCTTGCTCCAGAAGTCCTGATGATGACCACATACCACCAGGTCCATGTCGTATTTCTTAATCGCGTCGACCAGCACCTGGCCCAGGTCGCCGCTACCGCTGAGGGTTTCGGTGATAGGGTAGCCTGCGTTGGTGGAAAGCTCGGTCAGCGCATGGTGAGTTTCTTCAGAAATGCGCTTTTGCATATCGCCCAGATTAACGTCAATCAGGCCGGTATAAAGGTCAGAGTAGTTTACATCTACGTGGATCAGGGAAACTTTTGCGTTGTACGGGCGCGCCATAGAGACCGCTTTTTCTACCAGCACTTTACTTTCCGGAGAAAGATCAACTGCGATGAGAATGTGTTTGTAAGCCATAGTATTACTCCTTCCATAAAGTTGTCGATGACCAGCCAGCTGGCGTTTCTTGTGCCGTCGCGTCACCCGCGTCCTGCGAACTATGCGATTTTGTCTACGCGGGGCCAGCTCAGCCGCGATGAATTGTTGAGACGATCCTTACAGTATAGCGACCAGGATAATCCGTCAATCCGCCTTGCTTACCAGTTAGTTAAACAAATTTTTGCGTTAATTGCATTGATAGTGATTAACCTTCTGGCAAAAAAATTAACTGATCTCCTACACTATTAATAAAGCCGCTCGGATTTTATGCACCATCGTGGGCGGTTTCGTCGTACTCTTTCATTGAACTGTCTGGCAAGTTTGGGGAGCGGTAGTCCCGGAGAGGATCTCCGTGGGCGGGTCGCCGGGGAGGTCGTATGATAAGCACCGTCGCATTGTTCTGGGCGTTATGTGTCGTATGCATTGTTAATATGGCGCGCTATTTCTCATCGTTACGCGCACTGTTAGTGGTACTTCGTGGTTGCGATCCTTTGCTTTACCAGTATGTGGATGGGGGCGGCTTTTTTACCTCGCACGGCCAGCCCAACAAGCAGGTGCGGCTGGTGTGGTATATCTACGCCCAGCGTTACCGCGATCACCATGATGATGAATTCATTCGCCGCTGTGAGCGGGTGCGCGGTCAGTTTATCCTGACCAGTGCGCTGTGCGGCCTGGTGGTCATCAGCCTTATCGCGTTGATGATTTGGCACTGAGCAAAAAAAAGCGGGCCAGTTTCCTGACCCGCCCGATACGGTTTATTTCGCATCCCCTTACCTGAAAGCGCTTCGCTTACCGGGCCAGAGTGCTTCGTTTATCTGTAGGCCGGATAAGGCGTTGCCGCCCTCCGGCACAGTGATGTTTAAATTAGCTTCAGCGAGATCCAGTACAGCGTACCGGAAAGCAGGATCGCGGCTGGCAGCGTGAAGACCCACGCCATCAGAATGCTGGTTACCGTTTTACGCTGCAAACCGCCGCCGTCAACCACCATCGTCCCCGCCACAGAGGAGGAGAGTACGTGGGTGGTGGAAACCGGCATACCGGTGTAGCTGGCCAGACCGATAGAGACAGCCGCCGTCATCTGCGCGGACATCCCCTGTGCATAGGTCATGCCTTTCTTGCCAATCTTCTCACCGATAGTGGTCGCCACGCGGCGCCAGCCGATCATGGTACCAATACCCAGCGCCAGCGCGACCGCCATGATGATCCAGACAGGCGCATACTCAATGGTGCTCAGCATATCGGTTTTCAGTTTTTTCAGCAGACGCTGGTCGTCTGTGCTCACGCCTGGCAGCTTCGTCACCTTATCAGTGGTGTCGGAGATGCACAGCATGATGCGACGCAGCTGGCTACGTTGCTCAACGCTCAGTTTGTCATAGCTTTCCACGTTGTTCGCCAGCATGGCCTTCGCACGCTCAAGCGCGTTGATGGTGTTTGCCGGGTGGCAGTGGAATTCCGTTGGCTGGGTGGCGACCGGTTCCGGGGAAGGAATCAACTGGTCGACGCCTGTCACTTTCTTCAGCAGGTCAGGGTGCTGCTGGAAGTAAGTTTCGACGTTATTGATCGCATCGCGGGTACGGGTAATTTCATAACCTGAGGCGTTCATATTCACCACGAAGCCCGCCGGAGCGACGCCAATCAGAACCAGCATTACCAGACCAATGCCTTTCTGACCATCGTTCGCGCCGTGAGAGAACGCCACGCCGATAGCGGAAAGAATCAGGGCGATACGGGTCCAGAACGGCGGCTTTTTCTTACCGTCTTTCTTTTCACGTTCCGCTGGCGTCAAGTGGATACGGGCGCGCTTTTTGGTACCGCTCCAGTAACGACGCAGAATGAAAATCAGGCCGCCCGCGACCACCAGACCGACGATCGGCGAGACGATAAGCGAAGCAAAAATGCCGATAACTTTCGGGATGTTGAGCGCGTCGACAACTGACGTGCCGGTCATCAGGGCATTGGTTAAACCGATACCGATAATCGCGCCAATCAGCGTGTGGGAACTGGATGCAGGCAAGCCAAAGTACCAGGTACCGAGGTTCCAGATGATCGCCGCAAGCAGCATGGAGAAGACCATCGCAAGTCCATGCGTGGAGCCCATGTTGAGTAGCAGGTCCGTTGGCAGCATATGCACGATGGCATAGGCTACGCTGAGTCCGCCCAGCAGCACACCTAAGAAGTTGAACAGCGCAGCCATCACCACCGCCAACTGCGAACGCATCGCGCGGGTGTAGATAACGGTTGCGACTGCGTTGGCTGTATCATGGAAGCCATTGATCGCTTCGTAGAACAGCACAAAAGCCAGAGCAAGTAACAATAAAAGCCCGGTATGTAAATCCAGGCCAGCAAACAAATGTAGCATAGGACGTTACGCCATCTTGAGGACATGAACGCGGCGCATTATCAGTGACTTTGGCGGCGCGGGCAAAGTGAAATATAGACTTTTTTTGATTTAACGTCGGCATCCTGAGCTGCCTCTAAAGAATTATCTTATAGATTTCAGACAAATACTCCTTACTGAGGATTTTGGCGCTGGTGCGACCACTTAGATAACTTTACAATTCACGCCCGGTTTTGAGAGAGGAATGCAAAGTGGAAAGGTTTGATGCCGTTATTATAGGCGCTGGCGCGGCAGGTATGTTTTGTGCGGCGCAGGCAGGACAGGCGGGGTGCCGGGTGCTGCTTATCGATAACGGTAAGAAACCGGGTCGCAAGATCCTCATGTCCGGCGGCGGGCGCTGCAACTTTACTAACCTTTATGTTGAGCCTGCGGCCTATCTGAGCGAAAACCCGCATTTTTGCAAATCGGCGCTGGCGCGCTATACCCAGTGGGATTTCATCGATCTGGTCGGCAAGTACGGCATCGCATGGCACGAAAAAACGCTCGGACAGCTTTTTTGTGATGACTCCGCGCAGCAAATCGTCGACATGCTGGTGGCCGAATGCGAAAAAGGCAATGTTACCCTGCGGTTACGCAGCGAAGTGCTGAGCGTTACGCGGGACAACGACGGTTATACGCTGGCGCTGAATGGCATGAACGTTGGCGCAAAAAAACTGGTGATCGCCTCTGGCGGGCTGTCGATGCCGGGACTGGGCGCCACGCCGTTTGGTTATAAAATTGCCGAACAGTTTGGCCTGAAGGTGTTGCCGACGCGTGCAGGTCTGGTGCCTTTCACCCTGCATAAACCCCTGCTGGAGCAGCTTCAGGTGCTTTCCGGCGTTTCTGTGCCGTCAGTCATTACCGCCGAGGACGGCACCGTCTTTCGCGAAAATCTGCTGTTCACTCATCGCGGTCTGTCAGGCCCGGCTGTTTTACAGATATCCAGCTTCTGGCAACCTGGCGAATTTGTTACCATTAATTTGCTGCCGGATGCCGACCCCGACGCTTTCTTAAACGAGCAGCGCAGCGCACACCCCAATCAAAGCCTGAAAAATACGCTGGCGATGCTTCTGCCGAAGCGGCTGGTGGAATGTTTGCAGCAGCTTGGGCAAATCCCCGACGTTTCGCTTAAGCAGCTTAACGCGCGTGAGCAGCAGACGCTGGTCGACACCCTCACCGCGTGGCGTATACAGCCAAATGGCACTGAAGGTTACCGTACGGCGGAAGTGACGCTGGGCGGTGTCGATACCAACGAACTGTCATCGCGAACGATGGAAGCTCGTAACGTACCGGGGCTCTACTTCATTGGTGAAGTGATGGACGTGACCGGCTGGCTGGGCGGCTACAACTTCCAGTGGGCGTGGTCGAGCGCCTGGGCCTGCGCGCAGGATTTAACGTCTCATGAGGACGCTAAACGCTGATGCGATGTTCTTTAAGCTTACGCCACAATGTGGTGGGGCTTATTCCGAGCATTGTCGCGGCTTTGGTACGGTCGCCTGCCGTGGTTTCAATGACGCGGGTAATGAGCTGTTTTTCCTGTTTCTTAAGCAGGTTGGTAGCGTCCACCGTCATTTCGCTTGTGGGGAGGCGCGAAACCTCCTCCGGCGAAACGGAGGACATCTGGCACAACTGCTGAAGATCCGCTTTGCTCACCACATCCGTTTGTAATAACACAACGAGCCGATAAACCACCGCCTGCAGCTCACGAATGTTGCCCGGCCAGGTATACGCGTTTAAAAACGCCTGGGCTTCCGGGGTAAATATCAGCGTTTTGCCCTGCTGCGCCAGCAGGTGCTGCACGATCAGCATGACGTCGCCGGGGCGCTCGTGGAGCGCGGGCAACGCCAGTTCGAGAATGTTGATGCGGTACCAGAGATCCTGACGAAATTCACCCGCGTCGACCTGCGCCTTCAGCGGTTTATTACTGGCGGTAATAAGGCGGAAGTTGGCGGTAATCAACGAGTCGCCGCCGATCCGGGAAAACTGTTTTTCCTGTAATACGCGCAGCAATTTTACCTGCACCGATAACGGCGCTTCGCTGATTTCATCAATGAACACCGTGCCGTCTTTCGCCATTTCGAAAATGCCGGGTTTGCCGCCTTTACGGGCGTTGGTAAATGCGCCATCGGCATAGCCAAACAGTTCGCTTTCCAGCAGGCTTTCCGGGATGGCCGCGCAATTGATGGCGATAAAAGGACAATGGCTGCGTGCGCTATGGTTATGGATGCTCTGGGCGAAAAGCTCTTTCCCCGTCCCGGTAGCACCGGTGATATTGACCGGTAAATCATGTTGGGCGCACAGCTTTGCTTTCGCAATGACGTCAAGGATTTGCCGCGACTGGCCGATAATATCGTCAAAGTGATACGACGTGGTAAAGCCGCGCAGTTTGCTTTTTTTATTCGCCACGGAATGCCAGAGCGCATTATCCTGGCTTAAGCCGGTGATAATCGAAAACGAGTGTCGACGGTTGGCAAAATGTTTGATCGAGACGTAGACCAGATTTCCGTTAATTTCCGTCGGCTGTTCCTTCAGGCTTATTTCATTAATAATGCTACCGTACAGATCTTTAAACGCCTCTTTTTTGAAGAGTTTATCGCCCGGATGGCACTGAAACAGGGTCATACCGGTGGCATTAACGCTAATGACTTCCCCCATCTGGTCGATACACATAATGCCTTCACGCGACTGATTCAGCGCCGACTGGCTCATTAACAGTTTTGTGTTTTCCTGATTGATATATTTCAGCAGACTCCAGGCTTCGTTAATGGCTTGTTCGATGGAGATATTATCGGTATCGCCCATGACCGCATTTAAGCCGTACTTTTTCGCCATTTCAGCCACTGTCAGGCCGCCAATCACCAGCTGATAGTCATTTTCGGCCAGATTTTTAACCACGTTTTCAATATCATAATGGTTATAGACCTGGCAGATCTTGAACTCTTCGTTGGTCATATTTTGATAATGGCGCAGCGCATTACAAAACTGAGGAAAACCAATAGCGGCGATTTTCTGCGACTTGTGTTTGGCTTCCTGCAGGATGCGATAAACGCCGTGAAAATCATGGGCGATCTCGATAACCGGAATGGTCATATTGCTGCGCAACAGGGCGGCGGTGCCACCGCGGCTGATAATAATTTTTGTGCCAGCGCGAATCATCTCATCCGCTTTTTCCAGCACGTCAGAATAATGAAATTCGTATACGGGAATATCCAGTTTGCGTTCTATTAACACATTGGCGATGCGCTGAGTGATGGTGCTGGAAACAGAAAAGATAACAATCTCATTATTCTTCATTTATTCATCACTTACGGCTGGCGTCCTGATTTATAAAAAGAACCTTACACAAACCATTGTGTAAGGTTCAACAGGCAATGCTCAGAAATGAAGACGACGATAAACAATCTGACCGTTGCAGAGTGTGGCGCAGTTATCGATATACCGATCGCCCTCTATTTTTACGCCGCGGGTATCTTCAAAGACGATCCGCTCCTTGCGTAGCTTCACAAGGGAAATATCGGCAAACGCGCCTGGCTTTAACGTGCCGATGTCTCCTTCCATTTTCATCAGGCGGGCTGGCGTGGTGGTGACTGCGCGCAGGACGTCAAAAAATGACATGCCCATGTTGAGATATTTCGACATTACGTGCAGCAGGCTGTACACCTTATCCGTCCGCAGGCTATTTCTTTGCGTCAGGTCAGTGCTGATGATATCCGGGTAAAAACCTTGCTCCATCGCATTGCTGGCCACGTTGAAGTCAAAATGCGCCACCCCGTTGGAGCAGTCGAAAATCACGCCCCGCTTTTTGGCCTGTTTCACCGCCGGGTAAACTTCGCCCTGCGCGTTCAGTATCGAGTGACCCGTACCGTGGAAGCAGTGGGCGTATATATCGTTTGCCTGAAAATGACCTATCAGCTCATCGGCGGGCAGCAGGGCATCTGTAACATGAACGCAGAGGGAAGTGTTCAGCTCACGCGCCAGCGCGACGGTGGTAAGGAAAGGATCGCTGGAGTACGCTTTTCCCTTCGCAATATCCTGGCTGTAACGCAGCTTCAGACCAAGGATATTGTCGCTGTTTTCCGCCAGCGTCCGGGCAATGCGTTCCACGTTGTAATTCGCGGGATTGGTGTTTTCCAGATAACCGGTTGGCCCGCCCCCGAGCGTGGAAAGCCCGACGTTCACCACGTTGAGATAGCTTTTTATCTTTACCATTGAAGATGCGATCACGCTGTGACGAAACAACGCGTAGTTCACCCATCCGCTGCTTCCCGCATCCACCACGCTGGTGACGCCATTCGGCAGGCAGATAATATCCGGGTTCACGCTGATTGCCGTACCGCCATGAAACACATGGGCATGAAAGTCGATCAGACCCGGCAGGACGAGACAGCCAGCGGCATCGATCACCGTTTCCGCCTGGGTGGCGTCGACGTTATCCAGATCGACAATGCGGTTGCCAATAATCCCGATGCTGCGATTCAGGTATTCATTGCTTTCGACATCGGCAATCAGGCCATTTTTGATCAGAATATCCAGTTTCATTGCTATCTCCTTTAAATACCGATGAATTTCCAGTAAGGAATGCCGATCAGGAAGTAAACCAGAACGTTAATCACCACCATAATGGTACCTAACAGCCAGAAGGTTTTTTGCGGGACATAGCCGCTGGAGAAGGTAAAAACCCCCGCGCCGTTGCCGTAGTGGGTCAACAATGCGCCATAACCTGCTGAAAACGCTAAAGACAGCGCCACATACATCGGGTGCGCCTGGGTGGTCATGCCAAGAGTAAACAGCACCGGGTAGAACGAGACGACAAAAGCGCTGTTAGAGACGAAGAAGTAACGTACCGCGAGGCTGATAAACACCAGCACCGCGATGGCGCTGAATTCGCTCAGGTGTGACAAATCAAGATAGTTTTTGATGACGTCGACGAGGAAGACATAAAAACCGCCCTTTGACAGCGCCACCGCGCAGCCATAGAACGCGCCGTACCAGACAAAGGTTTGCCAGGCGGATTTCTCACTGACCACATCGTTCCAGCTTAAAACGCCAAACAGCAACAGACAGGCAAGGAAAGCCAGTCCCACAGGTATAAAGGCGATGCCGGTGAGCGAACCCGTCATCCAGCCCAGTACGCCGAGGATGAAAAAGACGATCAGCAGTTTTTCTTCCCGCTTCACCGGCCCCAGCTCACGCAGGCCTTTTTCAGCGATGTCGTTCACGTTGGCGATTGTTTTTAACTCTGGCGCATAGATTTTATACAGGATCCATGGCGACAGCAGCAGAACCAGTCCGGCGGGCACGATGGCGGCCTTAAACCAGGTCATCCATTCCAGGTTGACCTTCATAATTTCGTTCGCCAGCGACACGGTAATTGAGTTGGTGGCCATCCCGGTCAGAAACAGGCTGGAGGTGCCCATTGAGACGACATACATCAGGATAGTCAGATAAGCGCCGATTTTGCGGCTGCCCTCATCCGGCTTTGAGCCCAGCGCTTCGGCAATGTTGCGGAAAATGGGGTAGGTGATGCCGCCGGAACGGGACATGTTTGAGCCGGTGGCGGGCGCGAGAACGGTATCGGTTACCATCATCAAATAGCCGAGCGTCAGGGTATTCTTCCCGTAACGCTTAAGCAGCATATAGGCGATGCGCTTGCCGAGGCCGGTGATCACAAACGCTTTGCAGATGATAAAGGCGCTGATAATAAACCAGACCATCGGACTGCCGAATCCGGCAAACAGCGGACCGGGATCGAGCACCAGAGACGCGAATCCCAGAATAATCAGCATGATCACCGCATCGGTAAACGGGCGCAACACCAGGCCGCACAGCATTGCCAGATAAATCCCCACCATATGCCAGGTGGCGGCGGAAACGCCTTCAGGATTAGGTATTATCCAGAACAAGACCGGGAAAAAAATAATGGGTAAGAGTTTTAAATAAAGCATGTTAATTACCTTTGCTTTAAAGCCGCGGCTCATCAGACGTCGCGGCGTTTTATTATTTATTCGTATTAACGGTAAGTGTCGTCGATGAACTCAACGCCTTTGTCTTCAAGCGTCTTCTTAACCCACTGACGGTTCGCGGCGCCGTTTTTAGCCGCTTCGACCTTACTTGCGTCAAATTTTGAATACTCTTTTGCTTTCGCCAGCAGCGCTTCGGCGTCGCCAAGCGGCACCACGATGACGCCATCGGCGTCGCCGACAATCAGGTCGCCCGGATTCACCGCCACACCGCCGACGGCGATCGGCGTATTCACTTCGCCTGGCCCTTCCTTAAAGGGGCCTGCCGGGTTTGCGCCGGTAGCAAAGAGCGGGAAGTCGAGGACGGAAAGCGCGTCGATATCACGGATGGGGCCGTCGAGCACAATTCCGGCGATTTTTTTGCAGCAGTGTGCGTAGGCCACCATGATCTCCCCCATCAGCGCGCGGGAGCGGTCGCCTTCATTAGAGACCACAATCACGTCGTTTTCCGTCGCCATATCCAGCGCCGCATGCAGCATCAGGTTATCCCCGGCGCGCGCTTTCACGGTGATAGCAAACCCTGCCATAATCGGCTTCTTCGGCGCGGAAATACGCTTTATGCCGTTGCCGAGTACCGCGATACGGTTCATGGTGTCGGCAATATTTGCCGCCGGAAGCTGTTCATACGCTTTGAGCAGTTCAGGATTGCCTTGCGGGCGTTGTAAAAAAATACGGTTGCCAATAGACATGTTTTTCTCCTTAAAAACCCGGAACCGGCCAGGACGGTTTTTTACCGGACAGGACTTCATCAATCCCGATGGCGGAATGCAGTGAAGCGCGATCGGTCGCTTCGATCGTGGCGGCGCCGATATGCGGCCCAATCACGATATTGCTCAGTGAAAAAATGGGATCGTTGGCGTCGAATGGCTCTTTTTTCAGCACATCGATGCCTGCGCCCGCGATGGTGTTACTGGTGAGCGCGTGATAGAGCGCTTTTTCATCCACCAGCTTGCCGCGCGCGGTGTTGATGAAATAGGCCGAAGGTTTCATCAGGGAGAACTGTTTTTCACCGACAAAATCGGTGGTTTCGGCGGTGGTCGGACAATGCAGCGAAACAAAGTCGCTCTCTTTAAAGATGCGTTCAAAGTCATCCGTCATCTGGACGCCCTGCGGCACTTGCTGCTGGGTTTTATACGGATCGTACGCAATGACTTTCATGTTGAAGCCGTGCAGGGCTTTCAGGGCCACGCGGGAGCCGATATTCCCCACCCCAATCAGGCCGAGCGTTTTGCCATCCAGCTCCACTTTGGGGGTACGCAGTTTGGCCCAGTAGTAATCTTCAAGCATCTTTTCTTCGACCAGCTTAAAGTTACGCGAGCAGTGCAACATGTAGAAAATCGTCAGTTCGGCAACCGACATGCTGTTGGCGATAGGCGCGTTAAGAACCACCACGCCGTGGCGTTTGGCTGATTCAAGATCGACAGTGTCGTAACCCGCGCCGTGACGTGCGACCACCTTCAGCTTTTTAGCCGCTTCAAAGACGCGATCGGACATTTTGGACAGGCGAACGATAATACCGTCGCAATCCGGGATATCGCGGATAATGTCCTCTTCTTCCATGCCTGAGCCGGTAATCAGCTCATAACCGCGGCTTTCCAGATATTCTCTCCCTTCTGCCATGATTTCCTGCGGGAGTAAAATTTTGTACGTCATTTAACTATCTCCAGTGTTGATTACACCGGTGATATTGCAGAGGGCGTGCCATAACCTTGCAGAACGCAGTGAATTTTTATAATGCATTGAAAATAATCTATTATTTTTTAAATGGGTGAGGCGGGTGAGACCTGTTCAGGTGATGTTCTTCACATTCTGGCTGGCCGCCGAAATAGCGATATTTGCAAAGTGAAAGGAGGTGAAATGCAGAATGAAATCCGAAATGGAACGCGATCACATCGTCCATGCCAGCGCCCTGCGGCGCCGCCAGAGTACGGCCTTCGTTCAGTCCGGGACAATACAGGGCGATAAGTGAATTCCGTTACGGGCGTCATTGACAAGAATTACTGAATAGACTTATTAATCGCAGGTGTTAGTATCCTATTGATAGTAGTTATGAGTATGCGTGTTTCATTTACGGCCCGGATCGCTGATGATGACAACATTACTACCCGTTTTTCGCACTTCTCCATCATTCACTTTCCTTCACGGCACGCGTCGCGCTGACGCCCGGATGCCGCACGGCTACTTTCTCGCTTTCCTTCTTATCCCGGAAGGAAGATCCCGCTGAACGCGCGTTCGGCGGGTGTTGTAACACGCATGGTTTGCTGACAGGGATTATGGCGGGTCGATTATGGACAAGAGTAAACGTCATTTGGCGTGGTGGGTGGCAGGCGTGCTGGTGGTGGTCGCGGCGGCGGCGTGGTGGATGCTGCGCCCCGCTGGCGTGCCGGAGGGCTTTGCCGCCAGTAACGGCAGGATCGAGGCGACGGAAGTGGATATCGCCACCAAAATCGCCGGACGCATTGACGCTATTCTGGTGAAAGAGGGGCAGTTTGTTCGCCAGGGCGAGGTGCTGGCGAAGATGGATACCCGCGTGTTGCAGGAGCAAAGGCTGGAAGCCATCGCGCAAATTAAAGAAGCGGAAAGCGCCGTTGCCGCCGCGCGGGCGCTTCTTGAGCAGCGACAGAGCGAAACCCGCGCCGCGCAGTCGGTGGTGAAACAGCGTGAAGCCGAGCTGGCTTCGGTCTCTAATCGACACCTTCGCTCACGCTCGCTTTCCCAGCGTGGCGCGGTGTCGGCGCAGCAACTGGATGACGATCGCGCCGCCGCCGAAAGCGCCCGCGCGGCGCTGGAGTCGGCAAAAGCGCAGGTCTCTGCCGCTAACGCGGCGATCGAGGCCGCGCGTACCAGCATCATTCAGGCGCAAACCCGCGTGGAAGCCGCGCAGGCCACCGAACGTCGCATCGTCGCCGACATTGAGGACAGTGAACTGAAAGCGCCGCGCGATGGCCGGGTGCAGTACCGGGTGGCGGAACCGGGCGAAGTACTGGCGGCGGGAGGTCGGGTGCTGAATATGGTCGATCTCAGCGATGTTTATATGACCTTTTTCCTGCCTACCGAACAGGCCGGACTGCTGAAGATTGGCGGCGAAGCGCGACTGGTGCTGGATGCCGCGCCAACGCTGCGTATTCCCGCCACCATTAGCTTTGTCGCCAGCGTCGCCCAGTTCACTCCGAAGACCGTTGAGACGAGCGATGAGCGACTGAAGCTGATGTTTCGCGTCAAGGCGCGTATCCCACCGGAACTGCTCGAACAGCATCTGGAATATGTGAAAACCGGGCTACCGGGAATGGCGTGGGTGAGGCTGGATGAAAAACTCCCGTGGCCTGAGTCGCTGGCAGTGAGGCTGCCGCAATGACGCATCTGGCGCAGGTTTCCGTACCTCCCGTGGCGCACCTTGACGGCGTGAGTCAGCATTACGGGGCTACGGTCGCGCTGAACAACATCACGCTGGACATTCCCGCCCGCTGCATGGTGGGGCTGATTGGCCCGGACGGGGTGGGAAAATCAAGCCTGCTGTCGCTGATTTCCGGCGCGCGGGCGATCGAACAGGGAAACGTGAGGGTGCTTGGCGGCGATATGCGTGACCCGAAGCACCGCCGCGAGGTGTGTCCGCGCATCGCCTGGATGCCGCAGGGGCTGGGAAAAAACCTCTACCACACGCTGTCGGTGTATGAAAATGTCGACTTTTTTGCCCGCCTGTTTGGGCATAGCAAAGCCGAGCGCGAAGCGCGTATCAATGAACTGTTGAACAGCACCGGGCTGGCGCCGTTTCGCGACCGTCCCGCCGGAAAACTGTCGGGCGGCATGAAGCAAAAGCTGGGACTGTGCTGCGCCCTTATCCACGACCCGCAGTTATTGATTCTCGACGAGCCGACCACCGGCGTTGATCCGCTTTCCCGCGCGCAGTTCTGGGACCTTATCGACAGCATTCGCCAGCGTCAGACCAACATGAGCGTGCTGGTCGCGACCGCCTATATGGAAGAGGCTGAACGTTTTGACTGGCTGGTGGCAATGAACGCGGGTGAGGTGTTGGCAACCGGCAGCGCGCAGGCGTTGCGCGAGCAAACCGCCAGCGACTCGCTGGAGCAGGCGTTTATCGCCCTTTTACCCGAGGCGCAGCGGCAGGCCCACAAACCGGTGACTATCCCGCCGTATGACGCGGAACAGGCGGAAATTGCAATAGAGGCGAAAGCGTTGACTATGCGCTTTGGCAATTTCGTCGCTGTCGATCACGTTAACTTCCGCATTCCGCGCGGCGAGATTTTTGGCTTTCTCGGTTCGAACGGCTGCGGGAAATCCACCACCATGAAAATGCTGACCGGGTTGCTGCCCGCAAGCGAAGGCGAAGCGTGGCTGTTTGGTCAGCCGGTCGATCCGAAGGATATCGAAACTCGCCGCCGCGTCGGCTATATGTCGCAAGCCTTTTCACTCTACAGCGAGTTGACGGTGCGGCAAAATCTGGAGCTGCACGCCCGCCTTTTTCATATACCGCAAGCGGAGATCCCGGCGCGGGTCAATGAGATGAGCAAACGCTTTATGCTCACCGAAGTGGAAGACATCCTGCCGACGTCGCTCCCGCTCGGCATTCGTCAACGCCTGTCGCTGGCCGTGGCGGTGATCCATCGCCCGGAAATGCTGATCCTTGACGAACCGACTTCCGGCGTCGATCCGGTCGCCAGGGATATGTTCTGGCAACTGATGGTCGATTTATCCCGTCGCGACAAAGTGACCATTTTTATCTCCACCCACTTTATGAACGAGGCGGAGCGTTGCGACCGCATGTCGCTGATGCACGCCGGGAAAGTGCTGGCCAGCGGCACACCGCGGGAACTGGTAGAACGGCGCGGCGCCGCCACGCTGGAAGACGCGTTTATTGCCTGGCTGGCGGAAGCGTCGGGTCCGGCCCCGACGCCAGACGCGTCGTTGCCGCTGAAGACGACGCATGAGCAGGAAAAACCGCCGCGCCAGGGCTTCAGCCTGCGCCGTCTGTTCAGCTATAGCCGTCGCGAAGCGCTGGAGCTGCGTCGCGATCCGGTTCGTTCAACGCTGGCGCTGATGGGGACGGTGATCCTGATGCTGATCATGGGTTACGGCATCAGCATGGACGTTGAAAACCTGCGCTTTGCGGTGCTCGACCGCGACCAGACAGTCAGCAGCCAGGCGTGGACGCTCAACCTGTCCGGTTCCCGTTATTTTATTGAACAACCACCGCTTACCAGCTATGACGATCTCGACCGGCGAATGCGCGCGGGTGAAGTGGCGGTAGCGATTGAAATTCCGCCTGATTTTGGCCGCGACATTGCCCGCGGCACGCCGGTGGACATTGGCGTATGGGTTGATGGCGCGATGCCGAGCCGCGCCGAGACGGTGAAAGGTTATGTACAGGCGATGCACCAAAGCTGGCTGCAGGAGGTGGCGGGCCGCCAGCCAACGCCCGTAACGCAGTCCGGTTTACTGACCATCGAAACCCGCTATCGTTATAACCCGGACGTGAAAAGTCTGCCCGCTATTGTTCCGGCGGTGATCCCGTTGCTATTAATGATGATCCCTTCCATGCTCAGCGCGCTGAGCGTGGTACGGGAAAAAGAGCTCGGGTCAATCATCAACCTGTACGTAACGCCGACCACCCGCAGCGAATTTCTGCTCGGCAAACAGCTGCCGTATATCGCGCTGGGGATGCTCAATTTTCTGCTGCTCTGCGCACTGTCGGTGTTCGTGTTTGGCGTTCCGCATAAGGGCAGTTTTCTGACGCTCAGCCTCGCGGCGCTGCTATATGTCACCATCGCCACCGGCATGGGGCTGCTGATTTCTACGTTCATGAAAAGCCAGATTGCGGCAATTTTCGGTACGTCCATTATCACGCTGATCCCGGCCACCCAGTTTTCAGGAATGATCGATCCGGTGGCTTCGCTGGAAGGTCCAGGCCGGTGGATTGGCGAGATCTACCCGACCAGCCATTTTCTGACGATCGCCCGCGGAACATTTTCGAAAGCGCTGGATCTTGCCGATCTCTGGCCGCAGTTCCTGCCGCTGCTGGTGGCCATTCCGCTGGTGTTGGGACTGAGCATTCTGCTGCTGAAAAAACAGGAGGGGTAATGCGCCGGTTACGCAATATTTTCAATTTGGGCATTAAAGAGTTACGCAGCCTGCTGGGTGATAAAGCGATGCTGACGCTGATCGTTTTCGCGTTTACCGTCTCGGTATACTCCTCCGCCACCGTACTGCCCGGTTCGCTGCATCTGGCGCCGATTGCGATTGCCGACATGGATCAATCGCCGTTGTCGAATCGCATCGTGAACAGCTTTTATCGCCCGTGGTTTTTACCGCCGGAAATGATCACCGCTGACGAAATGGACGCCGGGCTGGACGCGGGTCGCTACACCTTTGCGGTGAACATTCCGCCCAATTTTCAGCGCGACGTGCTGGCCGGACGGCAACCGGATATTCAGGTCAACGTTGACGCCACGCGGATGAGCCAGGCGTTTACCGGCAACAGCTATATTCAAAATATCATTAACGGCGAGGTGAACAGTTTTGTCGCCCGTTATCGCGACAACAGCGAGCCGCCGGTCTCACTGGAGACGCGAATGCGTTTTAACCCGAACCTTGACCCGGCGTGGTTTGGCGGCGTAATGGCGATTATTAACAACATCACCATGCTGGCGATTGTGTTGACCGGCTCAGCGCTGATCCGTGAACGTGAACACGGCACCATTGAACACCTGCTGGTAATGCCGATTACGCCGTTTGAGATCATGATGGCGAAGGTCTGGTCGATGGGGCTGGTGGTGCTGGTGGTTTCTGGCCTGTCGCTGCTGCTGATGGTGAAAGGCGTGCTCGGCGTGCCGATCGAAGGTTCGATCCCGTTGTTTATGCTGGGCGTAGCGCTGAGCCTGTTCGCCACCACTTCCATTGGTATCTTTATGGGCACGCTGGCGCGTTCCATGCCGCAACTGGGCCTGCTAATGATTCTGGTGCTGTTGCCGTTACAGATGCTTTCCGGCGGTTCGACGCCGCGCGAAAGTATGCCGGAGGCGGTCCAGGACATCATGCTGACCATGCCAACCACCCATTTTGTCTCGCTGGCGCAGGCGATTCTCTATCGCGGCGCGGGGTTTGGCATCGTGTGGCCGCAGTTCCTCACCCTGCTGGCTATTGGCAGCGCCTTCTTCCTGATCGCCTTGTTCCGTTTCCGGAAAACGATCGGCACGATGGCGTAATCCGGCCTGCGGTTGCGAACTGCGCCAGGCTGGAGAAGCGCAGCGCACCCGGTAGCGGAGGCTTGACTTCACTTTGTGCTGTCATAAAATTGACGTCAAAGGATGAAGTCAAAAAGGGAATGTTATGAGGCAGCAGGTGTTATCCTTGCGGAAAAAGCAAAGGAATACGCTGGAGCAACTCTTTAAAACGCCTGTACCACAAGCAATAAAGTGGTTAGACATAGAGTCTCTGGTCAAAGCGTTAGGCGGTGAAATTAAAGAAGGACGCGGCTCTCGATGCAAATTCTTATTAAACAATAGTATTGCTTGTTTTCACCGACCGCATCCTTCACCGGATACAGATAAAGGCGCAGTGGAGAGTGTGCGCGACTGGCTAATAAGCATAGGGGTTAAACCATGATCAAACCTAAAACGCCAAACGCAATGGAAATCGCGGGGCATCCTGCCGTGATTCATTATGTGCCTGAACTAAACGCGTTTCGCGGAAAATTCCTTGGGTTATCGGGTCATTGCGATTTTGTCTCAGACAGCATTCAGGGTTTACAGGAAGAGGGCGAAATCTCTTTAAACGAATATCTTGCGGATTGCCGGGAAGCGGGAATCGAACCTTATGCACATGCGGAAAAAATGAAAACGTTTACGCTTCGCTATCCGGAATCTTTTGGCGAACGCTTAAGTTCCGCAGCGGCGGAAGAACAGGTGTCCGTCAATACCTGGATTATCGATACCCTTAGTGAACGTTTGAAACAGGCTTAATGCCTGAGCCGGCCTGCGGTCGCGAACTGCGCCAGGCCGGAGAAGCGCAGCGCACTCGATCTTTTGCCGGATGCGGCGACGTTATTCTTCTTTTGGCAGGCACTGCAAATGGCCGTGGCGCACGCCGCGCTGGGCGATGACATCGTCGGCGAAATGCTGCACGTCGCCCATGTCGCCTTTCAACACCGCGATCTCCAGGCAATCGTCATGATTAATATGCACATGCAGGGTGGCAACGGAAAGGTCGTGGTGATGGTGCTGCGTGGAAACAATCCGGCTGGCTAAGTCGCGTTTTTCATGTTCGTACACATAGGAAAGCACCGCGAAGCCCTGGGTGCCGTGTTCCTGCGTGGTTTCCTGCGCCAGCGCGCCGCGCAGGATATCGCGGATCGCTTCGGAACGGTTGTGATAGCCCCGGCGCTGACTCAGGCTGTCCAGCGTCTCCAGGAGATCGTCATCGAGGGTAATGGTGACTCGTTGCATCTGTTATAAACCTCAGGCTATGGCGCGACGGCGCACGGGAAAAGCGGGAAGTACCGCGTTTTGTAACACACGTCCCGCCTCAGAGGAAAATGTTAACGTCTCGCCAACGGTCTGCGTTTCCACGATTCGCCCGTCGTCCATCACCATCACCCGCTGGCAGAAACGCTCGACCAGTCGCAGATCGTGGGTGATAAACAGACAGGCGGTGCCAAACTGTTGCTGCAATTTTTTGAGCAGACGGATCACCCCGGCCTGCAACACCAGATCGAGGTTCGATACCGCCTCGTCCAGAATCAACAGTTTCGGCTCTACCACCAGCGCTCGCGCCAGGCAGACGCGCTGCAGTTGGCCGCCGCTCAACTGCGGCGGGCGTTTGTTCAGCAGCGAAACGTCGAGATCGACCGCGTTCAGCATCTCGCGCACCCGCGCCAGTTGGTCGGCTTTCGACAGCGAGAGCAAATGACGCATCGGCTCACGGAGGATCTCGCAGACGGTTTTGCGCGGATTAACGGCGCTGATAGCGTCCTGGAACACCATCTGAATATCCCGGCGAAAGGCTTTCTGTTTCGCCCGGTTCAGTGTCGCCAGCGGTTCGCCGCGCCAGCTTACGCTCCCCTGCGTCGGTGACTCCAGCCCGACGAGCAGACGCGCGAGGGTGCTTTTCCCGCAGCCGCTACGGCCTAACAGCGCCACGGTTTCGCCGCTTTGCAGGTTCAGTGAGATATCGTTCAGTACCGCCTGATGCGGATGTTTGCCGCCGAGGTTCGCGTGCGCATACTGATGTGACAGGGCAGAGACGCTGAGTAAGGTCATGAGGCTAACTCCATTCCGTACAGGGCCAGATGCGCCGACACCAGACTGCGGGTTACGCTGTGCTGCGGCGCATGGAACAGCGTTTCCACCTCACCCTGTTCGACGATCCTGCCGTTATCCATCACCGCTACGTCGTCGGCCAGCCGCGCCACCACGCCCATGTCGTGCGTCACCAGCAGCATACCTGGCGCGCGCTCAGCCATAATGCGTTCCAGCAGCTCGAGGATGCGCGCCTGGGCGACCACGTCAAGATCGGTCGTCGGTTCGTCGGCGATGATAAACGGCGCGTCGCACAGCACCGCCATAGCAATCATCATACGTTGCAACATGCCGCCGCTCATCTCAAACGGGTACAGCTTCAGCACACGCTCCGCGTTGTCCAACCCGACAGCATCCAGCGCCGCGATAAGCGTGGCGTCGTCGGCGGATTTCCCCAGCGCCAGGCAGGTCTCCCGCGCGTGTGTCGCCATGGTATGAAGCGGATTAAAGGCGCTGCGCGGGTTTTGCATAATAGTGGCGATTTTGATGCCGCGCAGCGTGCCGGGCGAGACCGGCCTGCCGTCGGCAAGGAGGACGCCTGCCGTCTGGCGAACGCCTGCGGGCAGGATACCGAGCGCCGCCGCGCAGGTCAGCGACTTACCGCTGCCGCTGCCGCCCACCAGCGCCAGCACCCGTCCGCGTTTCAGCGTTAATGAGACGCCGTGTACCAGCGGACGGTCCGCCTCCAGGGCAAGAGTCTGTAATGCAATCTGTTGCGGCATCAGTGGGCATGCTCCGTAATCAGATGAGGATCGAGGTGATCGCGCAGGGCGTCCCCCACCATGTTAAAGGCCATCACGGTGACAAACAGCGCCAGCCCCGGCCAGAACATTTGCAGCGGCTGGGTCCAGATATACTGGCGCGCATCGTTAATCATTACTCCCCATTCCGCCGTCGGCGCGGTGACGCCGAGGCCGAGGAATGACATACCGGCGACGTGCAGCATCATATGGCCGATATCCAGCGTCGCCAGCACCAGCAGGGAAGGGATTACCGCACCGGCCAGATGATCGATAAACACCCGCACGTGACCGGCGCCGGAAAGGCGCGAAGCGAGTACGAACTCGCGCTGGCGCAGGGAGATCACCAGGCTGCGCACCATTCGCGCATACCACGCCCAGTGGGACAGCGCGATGGCGATAATTACGTTGGTCAGCCCGGTTCCCAGTACACCGACCATGAAGAACGACAGGATCGAGGTTGGGAACGTCATAAACATATCCGCGACGCGCATCGTTATCTGATCGACGCGACCGCCCATCAGTCCGGCGCTGCCGCCAACGACCAGCCCCAGCGCCAGTACCAGCAGCAGGCAGGCCATCACTGACCCCAGCGACACCTTTGTCGCCGCCAGCAGGCGGGAAAAAATATCGCGCCCCAGATGGTCGGTGCCAAGCCAGTGCTGGCTGTCGGGAGCCAGCAGACGCGACGGTAAATCGATCGCCTGCGGATCGTACGGCAACCACCACTGACTGGTGATCGCAACCACCGCCAACAACGCGATAATGACCAGCGCCAGACGTACCGACCAGCGAGCAGAGAGAAAAAAGTTCACGAATGCGCTCCTTCATGGCGGCGAATGCGCGGGTCCAGCGCGGCGTTCAGCAAATCTACAATCAGGTTACAGACCACAAACACCACCACCATCATCAGCGTAAAACACTGAATCACCGGATAGTCGCGGTTAAAAATCGCCGATACGGCGTAGCGCCCGACGCCGGGCCAGGCGAAGATGTTTTCAATAATCATCGTCCCGCCGATCAGCTCGCCGATGTGCATCCCCACCGCGGTGACGACCGGCAGCGAGGCGTTGCGCAGAATATGGCGACGTTCGGTTTGTTTCTCGTTAAGACCGCGCAGTCGCGCCCAGGTGACGTGGCGCTGCCCGGCAACCTCCAGCATGCTGGCGCGCAACAGACGGGCGTTGATCGCCAGCGACATAAAGGCGATCGACAGCGCAGGCAAAAGAAGGTGCTGCCAGCCGCCGTAGCCCATCGCGGGTAGCCATTGCAGGTACACGGAAAAGAACATCACCAGCAGGAAAGCGAGCCAGAAGTTGGGCATTGAGACGCCGAGGAACGCGATCAGCCGCACGATGAAATCCGGCAGGCGATCGCGGTGGCGCGCCGCCCAGATACCAAGCGGCACAGAGGTGAGCAGAATTAATATCAGCGCCGCGCCCGCCAGTTGCAGGGTCGCGGGCAGGAAGTTCAACATATCATCCAGCACCGGGCGCTGAGTGGCGAACGAGATGCCGAAGTCCAGATGCAGCGCCTTCCACAGCCAGTTGCCATACTGCACGATAAGCGGCTGGTCCAGCCCCAGCATCACGCGCGTCGAAGCGACCATCTCCGGCGTCGGCGGCAGATTCGACAGGCGCAAGTAGTCCATTGCCGGGTCGCCGGTACCCAGACGCAACATCAAAAAGATAATCACCGAGGCGGCGAAAATCATCGGGATCAGCAGCAGAATGCGCCGCACTATGTAACGCAACATCAGGGGTTCACCGGTTTTATCTGTTCAAACGGGATGTCCGACGCGATTGGCGCGTAAGGGATTTCGCCCAGCTCAGGTTTTGCCACCACCATCATGGAGACGTAGCTGATGGGCAGATATACCGCGTCATTGTGCAAACGGGTCAGGATGTCTTTGTACAGCGCCTGACGCGTGGTTTCGTCTGTGGTTTCCAGCACTTCGCCGATCTCTTTATCGATGATCGGCTTGTCAGCCAGTCCCTGCTGCGCCTGGTAGTCGGCGTGGGAGGGGACGCGCATTGAGCTCAT
Organism: Citrobacter sp. Cs237; assembly: GCF_030332325.1. Lineage (NCBI taxonomy): Bacteria > Pseudomonadati > Pseudomonadota > Gammaproteobacteria > Enterobacterales > Enterobacteriaceae > Citrobacter > Citrobacter sp. Cs237. The sequence goes on from NZ_JAOWIB010000103.1 coordinate 286,736, forward strand.
AAAGGCGTGCGGATCGTACGGCGCGCCCCAGGTGCGATTGAAAATCATGCCAAAGCGACCGTCACGCTGGCGGGCATAGATACTGCTCTCTTCTTCGCCGATCAGAGCGACATCGACGCCAATTTTGCGCATATCGGCCTGAATGATTTCCGCCATGGATTTGCTCAGCGCGTCGGTGCCGATAAACGACAGCTCAATGCGCAGCGGCTGACCCATTTTTTCGCGGATGTCTTTGCCCGCCGGGAGCTTCCAGCCCGCATTTTCCAGCAGCGTTTTGGCCTGCTGCGGGTCGTACTGGCGCGGCGTCAGGCCGATATTGGCGTAGGGCACGCTCGGGGCGAACAGCGTGTCGGCCTCCTGCTGGGTGCCGTACAGGGCATTGTCGATCAGTGATTTTTTGTTCACCGCATAATTCAGCGCTTCACGCACTGCCAGCTCGTTGGTGGGCGCTTTGGCGGAATTCAGCGCCAGCATCACCGTCTCTATCGGCTGTGAAAGCTGAGTACGGTACGCCGGGTTCTGACTGAACCGGGCAAAGGTGTCGAGCGGCAACAGTCCTTCATTGCCGTACAGCAGGTCAACTTCGCCGGTTTCAAACGCCACCGCGCGGGTGGTTGGATCAGGGATCACCTTGACGGTGATTTGCCTGATCGGCGGCTTGTCGCCCCAGTAACGTTCGTTACGCACCAGCACGTCGTACTGGTTAAGCTTTGATTCTTTCAGTACCCACGGTCCGGTGCCGATCGGCGCTTTAATGCCGCGCAGGGTTTCATTGTCTTTAAACTGCGACGGGGCGATAAAGCGGAAAGGGCGCGGCAGGGACAGCTCTTGCAGGAACGGGTAATAGGCGCTCTTCAGGGTAATTTGCAGTTCGGTTTTGCCCAGCGCTTTGACGTCGACGATTTGGTTGGCCAGTTCAAGCCAGGCATGACGCTGGCGGTTGTCGAGCACCACGCGGAAATTTTCCGCCGCGGCAGGGGCGTCAAACGGTTCGCCATTGGAAAACGTCACGTCATCGCGCAGCGTGAAGGTCCAGGTTTTCCCGTCCGCCGTGTGGGTCCAGCTTTTTGCCAGCCACGGTTTTACCGATCCGTCCGCCTGGTATTTCACCAGCGGCTCGTACACCATGCTCTGGGCGAACATCTGATTAGGGGTATAGAGATGCGGGTTAAGCGGCCCGACGTTGACCGGCCAGGCGGTAGTGATTTCGTCAGGCGCGGCGGCGTGCGCGAAGAAGGACGCACAGGCCAGCAGCGCAAAGAGTGTGCGGCGTAGTCTGGACAAAATAGTGATCCTGAATGCTGTAGGAGTACGACTAAAGAAGTATGACGATTCTAAGGAATCATCATACTTTTGACGTGTTCTGGATCAATAGAAGGGCGGTGAAAGGCGGGAATTATACGAAAATCATATGTTATCTCTCGCTTAATAACCGCAGCAGAGTGCTGACCTGATCATCGAGCGGGGCGAGGGTATTTTTGACAATAAGATGCAGCGGCGTGGCGCGACGGGCGCCATGCGTCAAGGGTAGCCTGCGCAGTACGCCCTGTTCCAGCAAGGGTTCAATCCGTTCCTCCGGTAGCCAGCCATAGCCGACCTGATACATCACCGCGTCAATGGCGGCGTCGACGGTGGAAAAGGTCCAGCCATCGCGGCCAGGCTGCTGCGGATTATCCCGGTCGGCAATGCGAATAAGCGGCCAGGCGCGCAGCGCGTCTTCATCCAGCGGTATCGTCTGCGCGCACAGCGGATGATCGCGATGGGCGACAGCGATGAAATCAATGTTCATCAGCCACTCGCCGCGCCCGGTGATATCCTGTCGGCGGGTGAGCACCATGACGTCAGCATCGGCATACGCCGCCTGCTGTTCGGGGCTGTTTTCCAGCACTTCCGTGAGGCGTACCTGGGTTTGCGGCCACGCCTGTTGAAACTGTTTGAGAATGGCAAACAGACGGCGGCGAGGAAAAATGCTGTCGACCACCAGATCCAGTCGCGTGCGCATACCGTTTTGTAACGTCGCGGCGCGGGTTTCCAGCCAGGTGAACCCCTTCAGTAACGGCTTCACCTGATTGAGCAGCAGTTCACCCGCTGGCGTTAATACCGCCCGGCGGCCTTCCGGCGCCAGCAGCGTCACCCCGAGGCGCTCCTGGAGCAGCGCGAGGTTATAGCTCACCGATGACTGGCTGCGGTGAGTGACTTCCGCCGCTTTGACAAAGCTGCCTGCCTCCACCACCTTTTCTAACAATGCCCACTGTTCCAGCGTCGTTTTGTGCATAACTCATCTAAAAATTGAATGAATGTGATGCAAACATAGCGTTATTCATCGATTTTTTGAAGCGTTATGATCTTCGCATCAACCAACAGGAGAAAGATTATGAGCACTTTCGACAAACAAGATTTAAGCGGTTTCGTTGGCAAACATCTGGTTTATACCTACGATAATGGCTGGAACTACGAAATTTACGTCAAAAATGACACTACCCTGGACTACCGGATCCACAGCGGTATCGTCGCAAACCGTTGGGTGAAAGATCAGAAGGCTTACATTGTGCGTGTGGGGGAAAGCATCTATAAAATTTCGTGGACCGAGCCGACCGGGACTGACGTCAGCCTGATCGTCAACCTCGGCGACAAACTGTTCCACGGCACCATTTTCTTCCCGCGTTGGGTAATGAATAACCCCGTAAAAACGGTTTGCTTCCAGAACGAGCATATCCCGCTGATGGAGTCGTATCGCGAAGCGGGCCCGGCGTATCCAACGGAAGTGATTGACGAGTTTGCGACCATCACTTTTGTCCGTGACTGCGGCGCTGACAATGACAGCGTGATCGACTGTGCGGCGAGCGAGCTGCCGGCGAATTTCCCGGATAACTTACGCTAAACCGTCTCCAGCCATTGCACCGACGCCGCACTCAGCGTATACGGCGTCGGCGTGCAGACGGCGAGGCTTAAGTTGTTGATCTGGCAATGGCTGACGGAAAGCGCGGAGGCCAGCGTGCTGTCGACGCTAACGATTTGCCAGGCGCTGCCGCCGCGCTGTTTCACCATCGCTTCTTTGCGCGTCCAGATACGCCAGAAAGCAGCCAACTGCTGGTCCGGGTGTTCTGCCTCAATTTCAGCGTGCTCCCCGACGCTGAAAACCGCATTTGCCAGTTCCCGCCAGTTGGTTCGCGGGCGGATGGCTTCGATGTCGCATCCCACTTCCCCTTCATCACTCAGCAGTAGCGCAATATCATCGCCGCTATGGCTCAGGTTGAACCACAGCGCGTGTTGCGGGGCAAAGGCGGGCTTTCCCTGTTCGCCGTAGACGATCTCCGGCAGCGGCGAAAGGGCATGGGAAAGCAGTACGCGACCCGCCAGCCAGCGCGCGCGGCGCGCTCCCTGAGGCGCCTGCTCTGTTAACGCCGGCGGCAAAACGCCTGTGCTCAGTGTCGATACTTTTCCCAGCAAAATCTGGTACATATCACGACCAACGTTTAATGATGATGGAGGTATTGATGCCGCCAAACGCAAAATTGTTGCTCTGTAAGTATTCGCAGTCAATCTTACGGGCTTCACCCATGATGTAATCCAATGCGCCGCAGCTGGCGTCCGGTTGACGTAAATTTAGCGTAGGCGCAAACCAGCCCTCGCGCATCATTTGCAGACTCATCCAGGCTTCCAGCGCGCCGCAGGCACCGAGCGTATGACCGAAGTAGCTTTTCAGCGAGGAGACCGGCACGTTGTCGCCGTAGATCGCCGCCGTTGCCTGGCTTTCCGCGATGTCGCCACGGTCGGTGGCCGTGCCGTGCGCGGAAATATAACCCATGTCCCGCGGGCTTAAGCCTGCCATGTTTAACGCCTGCTCCATGCAGATTTGCATTGTTTCCCGCTGCGGCTGGGTGATATGCGCCGCGTCGCAGTTGGTGGCGAAGCCGACGATTTCACCGTAGATCGTTGCGCCGCGCGCTTTCGCGTGTTCCAGCTCTTCAAGAATGAGCGTCCCGGCGCCTTCGCCAATCACCAGTCCGTCGCGCGCTTCATCGAATGGCGAAGGCGTGGTTTTTGGCGCGTCGTTGCGCTGGCTGGTGGCGAACAGGGTATCGAAAACCGCGGCTTCTGACGGACAGAGTTCTTCCGCGCCGCCTGCAACCATCACTGTCTGATAACCGTGGCGAATGGCCTCCCATGCGTAGCCGATGGCCTGACTGCCGGAGGTGCAGGCGCTGGAGGTCGGGATCACCCGCCCGCGCAGACCGAAAAACAGTCCGGTGTTCACCGCGGTGGTGTGCGGCATCATCTGCACGTAGGTGGTGCCGGTAATGTTATTGGTGTGCTTTTCGGTCAGCATGGTGGCGAATTCGCTTACCGGGCCGGTGCTGCCGGTGGATGAACCGTAGGCGATGCCGGTCTGACCGTTGGTTAATACCTCATCGCCAATCAGTCCGGCCTGCTCCAGCGCCAGTTCGCTGGCGCGGGTGGACATCAGCGACACGCGGCCCATTGCGCGGATGCGCTTGCGGGTGTAGTGCTCCGGCAGGCTGAAGTCGTCGATCGGCGCGCCCAGCAGCGTATGCAGCCCGTCATACACTTGCCATTCCGGCATTTTTCGCACCGCGTTTTCATAGGCCAGTAGCCGCGCGGAGACAGCCTGCCAGCTTTCACCAAAAGCGGTCACGCCGCCCATCCCTGTAATCACCACGCGACGTGTCATAGCATCCCTCCATTGATGGAAATCACCTGGCGGGTGACGTAACCCGCAATATCCGACATTAAATAACTGGCCAGTCCGGCCACTTCGTCCGCCTGCCCCATGCGTTTCATGGGGATCATCGCCATCGCCTCTTTCAGCGCGGCGTCTTCCATGTCGATCATCCCGGTATCAATCAGCCCGGGCGCGATACAGTTGACGGTAATTTTGCGCTTCGCCAGCTCAATCGCCAGCGCTTTGGTCGCGCCGATGATCCCCGCTTTGGCGGCGCTGTAGTTGACCTGCCCGCGGTTGCCCATCACGCCGGATACCGACGACAGGGTGATGATGCGTCCGCCCTGGCGTGCGCCGATCATTGGCATGATGCAGGGCTGGATAACGTTATAAAAACTGTCGAGATTGGTGTGGATCACCGCATCCCAGTCGTTATCGCTGAGTGCCGGAAACGCGGCGTCACGGGTGATACCTGCGTTGCTCACCACGCCGTACCAGGGGCCGTGGGCGGCGATATCCTGCTCCAGCACCTCCCGGCACTGCTCGCGGTTAGCCACGTCAAAGCTGAGCAGACGGCCCGCGCCGCCAACGGCGAGGATCGCTTCCAGCGTCGCCTGCGCGCCTTGCGCGTCGCGGTGATAATGCACGCCGACCACAAAGCCGTCTGCCGCCAGCTTCCGGGCGATAGCACGACCGATACCTTTGCTGGCGCCGGTCACTAAAACTGAACGACTCATACAGACGCTCCTTGTTGAAATAGGGTGTTAAGTTCATCAGCCGTTGGCTGGAAGGTGTTGACGCGCCCGGTTGCCAGCGTCTCGTCATCCGCCGAGATAACGCACTCAAAGCTGCCGAAGCGTTCGTCCTGCATCAGCAATTTGACGTCAATGATCAACGTCTTACCGGCGGGAAGACTCCCCGCCGCGCAGATGAGTTCCCGCGCGCCGAGCACCATGCCCAACGAAATCGCGCCCTGTCCCTGCTGGTGGCGATGCCAGCCAGACCACACGCCGACGGTTTGCGCCATCAGTTCCAGGGCGTACCAGCCGGGGAGATAGCCCATTGGATCGAGAAACGGCGCCAGCACGCCGTCGGGCGCAACCGTCACGCGGCAGATGGCGGTCTCGTCGGTCACGCTATCGACCTGCTCAAGCAGCAGCATCGGCGCGTCGTGCGGCAGGTATTCGCCGGGCGATAAATAAGGGCTCATGAAATCCTCCCGAGCAGAATACTGGCGTTATTGCCGCCAAAGGCGAAGGAATTGGAAAGAATGACCGGCCGCTCCAGCGGCTGCGGCTGCGTAATGATGCCGCAGACTGGCAGCGCCGGGTCGTGCGGCGATGCGCTAAAGTCCTGAGGGGGCAGCGGAAGGTTGCGCTGCAAAATCAACATACTCAGGGCGGCCTCGGTGATGCCCGCCGCCCCCAGCGTATGCCCGGTCAGGTGTTTTGTGGAACTGCAGGGGACGCGTTCGCCAAACAGCATGTTTACCACTTTCGATTCAATTTTGTCATTAAGCGGCGTGGCGGTGCCGTGCAGATTGATATAGCCCACCTGGTCCGCAGCGATGCCCGCGTCGTTTAACGCTTGCTGAATCGCGCGGATCGCCCCTTCGCCTTCCGGATGTGGGGCGGAAATATGGTGCGCGTCGCTGGATTCGCCGACGCCCAGCAGCGCGATGGACTGCGGCTCGCGGGTGAGCAGCATCAGTGCCGCCCCTTCGCCGATGGTGATACCGCTGCGATCGCGGGCAAACGGCTGGCACCGCGTCGGCGAGAGCGACTCGAGGCTGTGAAAGCCGTTGACCGGCATCCGGCTGAGCGTATCCGCCCCGCCAACAATCGCCACGTCCGCCAGGCCCGCCTCGATTAACCGGCGCCCGCTGATGATGGCGCGGGCGCTGGAGGAGCAGGCCGTAGAAAGGGTAAAGGCCGGGCCGTCCAGCGCCAGCCAGTGACTGAGAAAGCGCGACGGGTCACCCAGTTCCTGCTGCGGGTACTGCCATGCGGTGCTTTGCTGGCCATTCAGCGTCAGATTGACGTGAGCATCGCCTTCATCCAGCCCCGAGGTGCTGGTGCCGAGCACCACGGCAATCCGATCCCGGCCATAACGCGCGATGGCGTCGTCCACCTGCGGTTGAATTTGCGCCAGCGCCGCCAGCAACAGTTGATTGTTGCGCGAACGGTGGGCGTGAAACGCGTTTGGAATGGCTGGCAGCTCACCGTCGACGCCTGCCAGTACCGCGTCGGGATAACCCTGCAGCCAGCCCGCGCGCGACCGCATGCCGGGCGCCACGCCGCGTGTCAGGTTCGCGGCGATTGCGTCGTTATCGTTGCCCAGCGCATTGATCGTGCCGACCGCGGAAATGTAGATCATCTCAGCCACCTAAATATTGAATGGTGATGTGGTATTTAAAGACGTGCTGTTCAATGCCGATCGGCTCGCGCTTCCCGTTACGGTTCAGGTAGCTGATTTCAGTGACCAGCCTGCCGCGCGCGTTGCGCAGTTCACGCTTGTCGCCAGTGTCTGTTAACGTCCAGCCTTCCGGTAACTGTGGCTGCCAGGCGCTGACAGGCCAGTGGCTCAGCATCACGTCCGCCAACACCTGGCTGGCTGGCGGCAACTGCGGTACCACGATGGACTGCTCGGTATGCAGTCCTTTTTCATCGTAGGTGACCAGAAACAGCCGAATGCCGACGGACGACAAGCCTGCAAGGGTAATTTTTTTATTGTCGGCGTTGAGCATCACCAGCAGCGACTGGGTTTTGCCGTCAAAGCTGCCGGTAAGCAACTGCTGGGAATTTACCGCCGGAGAGATGCCCGGCGCAGGCAGCGTGACCCGCACGCCGGGTTCCAGCCACGCCTGCGGACGGCCTTTCTGCTCCCTGGGGGAGTGGCTACAGCCGGTCAGAATGAGCACGCCAAGCAACATGGCAAAAATACGTTTTATCATCGTTTTTTCTTCTCTCTTTTCGACGGCATCGCCAGCGGCGAAAGCAGGAATGCGGTGAAAATACCGCTCACCAGCACAATGCCAAAACTGCTTATTGCCTGGGTGGCGCTAAACACCAGCATGCCAAGCGTCAATAGCGTGGTCAGCATCGCCAGCGTTATCGCCAGCAGCGAGGTCAACGGCGTACCGCGCGGATTACTGAAAAACAGGGTGTAGTTAATGCCAATGCCCAGCACCAGCACCAGCGCCAGCAGGGAAAACAGATTGACCGCATGGCCGCTCAGCGACAGCACCGCCAGGGCGCAGCCGAGCGAGAGTACCGAGGGCACCAGGCTGATAAGTCCTTTTCGCCAGCCGAGCCGGACTATCGCGCCGCAGGCGATTACCGCCAGCGCGACAAACAGCAGACCGCTCAGTATATGGCGATACAGCGCGAACAGCGCATCAAAGGCGCTTTTCCGATCCACCCACGCCACGCCGGAATACCGCTCGCCGAGAGCGTTCAGCGCTGCGCTCTGTCTGACCCCTTCAACCGGCACCAGCACGCCGCTTTCGCCGTCCTTCAGCGTCAGCCACAAAAGACGCCAGCCTTCGCTTGCCGGACTGGCAAGCCAGGCGTCCACCGTCACCGGCATGGCGTTAAGGTCCGGCGTAACCGTCGCCAGTCCGGCGTGGTTCAGGCTTCGGGTAACGGCAGGCGCGGCGTTTTTCAGCAAGTCGAGATCCTGCTGCTGGCGCGCCAGCGAATTGAGCGGAATGCTGCGGTAGTGGTCGATCAGTCCTTCTTTTTTAGCCTGTTCCAGCGCGGGCAGGAAGGCTTCCAGCCGCTCCAGCGTCTGCTGGGCGGAGTCACCGTAAACCACAAACCACTTCTGGTCGACGCTCTGGCCTGTCAGCGCGGTAATCGCTTTTTCCTGCGCCAGAAGGGTCTGCGGCAGCGCCTGCAACTGCGAAATGTCATCATCGACGCGCAGGGTTGCCAGTCCGGCCAGCGAGAAGACGGCGAGCGCCAGCGGGAGCCCCGCAGAAAGCGCCTTGTTACGGCGCCAGGCGGCAAGCCAGCGCAGCATCAGTACCATCGCCGGTACCGGTCGCACCGGCAAACCGCGGCACAGCCACGGATGCCAGAAGATCACCGTCAGGCATGAGGCGGAAAGCCCCACGGCGGCGAAGACGGCCATCTGGCGTATGCCGGGGAACGGCGCGAGTATCATTATCAAATACGCCGCCACAGTGGTCAGCAGCGCCAGCAGCAGGGCGTTGCGCACTTTGCCGAGGCTTTGCCACGGCGTAGCGTCTGCGCCATGTACCATACGTTCGGTCAGATAATAGAGCGTGTAGTCGGCGGAAATGCCGATGATGCTCATGCTCATCACCAGCGTCATCAGGTGCAGTTCGCCAAAGAGAAGCAGGGTGACCACACTGCCCGCCAGCGCGCCGATGCTGATGGAGATCACGCACAGCAGCAGCGGACGCAAGGAGCGGAACACCGCGACAATCAGCAGCAGCACGCCCAGCACCGTCGCCACGCCGAGCGTCGAAACATCCTGCTTCGCCTGTTGGCTGGCATAGTCGCTGTAGAACGCGGTTCCCCGCGACAGCAGCTGCGCCTGCGGATAGCGTGCTTTCAGGTCGCTTTCCAGCGCGTTGAGTGTGGTCACCAGCCGGTGCGTCTGTTGCATGTCAAACGAGGAGCCAGCCAGTTCACCGTGCAGCAGGTACCAGTAATTCCCCTGCGCGTCTTGCGCCACCAGCCAGCCGTCCATCAGCCGCAGGCGTTGACCGTTTTTCGCCATCGCCAGCTGCGAACCGCGCATCAACATCAGCGGATCGTTTTGCAGCTCTTTACCGCTCACGCCGGAAAATGCGGAATAGAGTTGAGACAGGATCCACTGCGCCTGCGCCTCGCCGCCGTTTTGCAGGCGCGCGCGGGTGTCGGGATCCACAAGGCCGTTGCGGTGCTGCCAGAAGAACGCGCCCCACGCCTGCTGGCTGTCGGCGTCCATCGGGCCTTTCACCTCCGCCAGCGCCTGCGATTGTTTAAGCAGCGTCAGCCATGCCTGCGCCACCTGCGGGTCGGCCTGTTTGCCGGGGCTGACCAGCCAGACCAACTGGCGGTCCAGACGCTGCAGAAAGCCGTCGTTCAGGGTCGGCGGAATCGTCCCCAGCGCCTGTTTCGGCAGCATCGCCAGCACGCTGCTGTTCAGCCGCGCCTGGGGCAGCAGCGCAAGCAAGACGCCCAGCATCAGCAGGCAGGCAAAACCCCATAACAGCGCGGGGCGTTTACTGGGCGGCAAAGCGTTGGCGTTCGTCATCGGTCAGTTGTGTGGGCGTCAGTTGGTGTTGGGAGAGCGTAATGTCCGTGCGGTCGCCCTGTTTGTCGTTTAGCGTAATTCGCTCCAGATACGCATTTCCGGCGAGATCGATAGTGGCGAAAATTTTATCCAGCGGCGTGGTGATCGGGGTGAGGCGCAGCGACCAGCGGCCTTCGCCTGCATCGGTAAAGTCAACGCGGAAGTTTTGCTCCAGCACCTTGCGGTCGGCTCTGAACAGCGCGCGCAGCAGATGGTTGAACTGGAACATCTGCGGATTATTGTCGGCGGTGATGGTCTGCGGCGGCTGACCGTTGATGGTCTGCACCATCCGTTTGTCGTCAAGCAGAAGCTGCATCGGGAACGGCGCGGTTTGATCCCACAGCAACCCCTGGTCGCGGGCGATCAACATCTGGCCCTGGGATCGCAGCGGCTGCGGCAGATCTTTTATCGTGCGGGTCTGATCAAAATGGGCGCGTACGACCGGCTGCCCGGTAAAGCGCTGCTGTAAATCATCGAGCGTCAGGGCGCTGACGAATGGGCTGACGAGCAAGGCCAGCAGGGGCAAAAATCTCATGGCGTCACCCCCATGCGTTCAAACAGGATATCCGGGCTGACGAAGCACATTTCACGGCTTTTTTCTTCTACCGCTACCTGAATGGTGTAACCGGTGGTGGCGCGCTTACCGGTTTCGGCGTCAAAAATTTCATAGCCGATACGCAGTCGGTTTTCGAATTCCTCCAGACGCGCGCGCACGCGAATGCGCTGCTCGAAGGTCAGCGGATTGCGGTACTTCACGCGGGTATCGACCACCGGCCACAGATAGCCGGAGGCTTTCATCTGGCGGTAGCCATAGTCAAACTGGTTGAGCAGCGCTTCGCGGGCGATTTCAAAGTAGCGGAAATAGTTGCCGTGCCACGCCACGCCCATCATATCGACGTCGTGAAACGGAATCGTCAGCTCGACTTCAGCCGTAAAACGGGGATCGTTAAGCACCCTTTACTCCTTGTTTTTGGCATCCGGCAGATGCCAGAAATCGTAAAAATTAAACCAGTCGAGCGGCGACTGGCGCGCGTAATGCTCAAGGCGTTCGGCGTAGCGGTCGATGGCATGCTGCAAAGCGCGCTGGCGATCGCCACGCGGCAGGACCAGCGGATCGGCGAACGGCTCACAGTACACGCGCAGCGTATTCTGTTCGCGCAGGGCAAAGATGAGATCGACCGGGCAGCGGAGTATTGACGCCAGAATAAATGGCCCCTGCGGAAACGGCGCGGGCTGCCCCATAAAGTCACTCCAACAGACGCGCCAGTCGCCGCCGCGTTGCGGGTTCACCGCGATGCGGTCGCCAACGATGGCAATCCATTCGCCGCGTTCCAGCTTCTCTTTAAGCGCAATGGCGGTGTCCGGGCCGATGTCGGTCACCGGCATCAGGTTTAGCCCGGCCTGCGGCGCCATCTCCTGCATGATCTGTTTAAAGCGCTGGGCGTTATCGCTGAACACCAGCGCATTGATAGTTTTGCTGCCCTGACGCTGCGCCAGCGCCCGACAGGCTTCAACATCGCCAAGATGCGACGCCAGCAGCAGCTTGCCGCGTGGGTCGTCAACGTTAAGCGCCGCCTCCGCGCCAGGGGCGAACACCACGTCGCGACCCAAATGCAGTTCACCGCGCCAGCTGGCGATTTTGTCGAGCATCGCATGACCAAAGCGCAGGAAGTGCTGGTAGCTGTTCAGAGTGCGCGGTACCGGTTGCTGGCGCGCGGTGAGCTGCTCGCGTACGCGGGCGATCCAGTCTTGCGATGCGCGTCGGGCGCGGGTGGCGGTCAGCCAGTACACGCCGATCACCGGGTACAGCAGCAGTGAAAACGCCCTGCGTCCCAACAACCGCCAGACCAGCAGCATCAGACGCATGCCCCAAAGTCCTTTCACTTCGTCCTGACGCGCCCAGTGCGAGGATGGGCGGCGAAACAGCAGCGACGGTATGCGCGGCAGCATGCCGAAGAACAGCCGGGTGTGCATCAGCGAAATGCGGCAGTTGTCTTTCAGCGCGTCGAAGTGCGACAGGCCGTCTGCCGGGTAGGTCACCCGGGTCGGCACAAAATAGCTGGTGTTACCCTGCCAGTAGAGGCGCACCATGACTTCGGTGTCGAAGTCCATCCGCTGACCGAGCGTCACGCGCTGGGCCAGCTTCAGCGTGGGCGCGATCGGATAAACGCGAAAGCCGCACATGCTGTCTTTCAGTTGCAGCGACAGGGTTTCTATCCACACCCAGACGTGGGTCACCCAGCGTCCGTACAGGCGCGAACGGGGAACAGAGTCATCATAGACAGGCTGCCCGGAAATCAGCGCGTCCGGGTGCGTCTGCGCCCGTTCGAGCAGTTTGGGGATATCCTCTATGGCGTGCTGGCCGTCGGCGTCTACCTGCACGGCGTGGGTAAACCCTGCCTGCGCCGCCGCCTGCAAACCGCGGATCACCGCCGCGCCCTTGCCGGCGTTTTCCGCCAGGCGAAGCAAGGTCAGGTCGGTGGTTTGTGCCGCCAGCCGATCCAGCTCCTGCCGGGTAGCCATGTCGCTGCCGTCATCCACGACGATGCAGGGCAGGCCGAACGGTTCCAGGCGCGCCAGCACCTGCGCCATCATCGCGCCGTGGTTATAGCAGGGGATCAGTACGCACGGGGAGAAGGTCAACGACATAACCGGATCTTCCCGCTGCTGGCGGTATGACGGGCTTCACCGTCGTGACGCTGATAGCTGAACGCCAGGATCTGGCGCGCTTCCTGCCAGTTCAACGTGAGCGTGACGGTGCTGTCAGGCAGCAGCGGCGCCTGGAATTTGACGTTTTGTATGCTGTGAAAGCGCCAGCCGGGGGCGAGCAGGGTAGTGGCGTAGCGCATCACCCAGTCCATCTGCGCCACGCCGGGCAGCAGCGGCTGCACGGCAAAATGACCGCGAAACCAGAACAGGGACGGGTCGAGATGCAGTACGATCTCAATCTGGTGCGGCTGTGCCTGATGGCGCTCAATTTCATGGGGTTTCATGAAATAACTCCTGTAGTTGCGCATAGACACGCTTATTCATACTGTTGACCGGGATCTCGTCGATCACCCGCCAGTAACGAGGGACGGCAACCGGCTCCAGCCACGGCAGCAAGGCGCGTCGCCAGTTAAGTTCCTGCGCTTTGCCGCTGCGCTGCCAGCGCGCGCGGGCCTCGTCCTCCAGCACCAGTAGCACGCCCACGCCCTGGCGACCGCCACGGTTCAGGGCCAATGCGGCGGCTTCGCGGACGCCTTCCAGCGACAGCAGGCGTTGTTCGACTTCGCTGAGGGATATCCGTTTTTCTTCGATTTTAACCACCCGGCCCCGGCGTCCCATCAGTCGGAACTGCCCGTTCGCCTCGAACTGCAGAATGTCGTCGAGCGCTAATCCTTGATCATCGGCGATCAGCGGCGAAAATACGCGATATCCTTCGGCTTCTGGCATAAACCGTATACCAGGAAAGGGCAACCAACTGACGTCATCCTGCTGGCGGTAGCGCCAGGCGAGGATGCCGGTTTCGGTACTGCCGTAAATTTCATCCGGCCAGACGTTAAGCCAGGCGGTAGTTTGGGTGACGTCCCGCCAGGGCAGCATGCCGCCCGCGGAGAGGAGCATCGACACCGGCGGCGGCGTAAGCTGGGCATCGAGGCGCTTTAAAAACGCCGGACTGCTGATAAACGCGTAACGATGTTGATGGTCCAGCGCCGCAAGCTGCTCGGCGTACCAGAGCATGGCCGCATGTAGCGGCAGGCTAAGGGCCATCGGCAGGAAGATGCGGAACGTCAGGCCGTACAGATGCTGCGGCACAACGGAGGCCACGATGCGACAGCCCGCCAGCCTTTCAGCGAAACGCGCCGCCAGCAGCCCGGCTTCGCGGTCAAGACAAGCGATGGGCTTCACGATGCGTTTCGGCTGGCCGGTAGAGCCAGAGGTAAACAGTTCCACGTAAGCGTCTTCAGGGACGGGCGGGAAGGTGAAAGCCTCGTCGCGAAGGGTTTTCGCGGTGCTGACAACCCGTAGCGTGCCTTGCCAGCCAAGGGTTTTGTCGCTCAGTACGCCGTCAAACAAGGCACGCTGCTCGTCGAGCAATGAAACGCGGCTATGTCCGGGAATGACCGGCGTTTTGCCCGCATGCAGGGTGGCGAGTAACGCGACGATAAACAGATAGCTGTTTTCAAAGCACAGCGCCCAGCGAGCGCCCGGCTGTTGGCGCAACTGCGCTATCAGGTGGGCGACGTCGTGGCGCAGATGGCCCAGCGACCAGGTAAAGTCGTCCTGCCAGGCAATCGGCGTTTGTGCGGGACGCGGCGCGGTGAGCCACTCGGCAAGCGTCAGGGTTTGCTTCATCGGGGATCTCGTTTAATCATCTGACGGCGAACCAGCCATTCGCCCGCCATCAGCGCGCCCATCAGCAGATAGGCAATCATGCCGTTCCAGGCCGTCCATAGCGTCATATCGCCATAAATCGCGGTAAAGAGCGCGATGCTGCCGTTAAGAATGAAAAAGACGCACCAGATTTGCGTCACCCGGCGGGTATAGCGTACCGCAGCGTCTGGTAACTGCGGGTCGCGCAGTCTTGCCAGCCGTTCGACAAGCGGCATTGACGTCCACAGCGAACCGCCAAACACCGCGAGCATGACGCTGTTCACCACCACCGGATAAAAAAGCAGCAGCTGATGGGTTTTCAGCAGGGCGCTGCCGACGCACAGGGCGATCCCGGCCACGGCAACCACCTGGGTCACTACGCGCAGGGGACCCGCCTGTCCCCGGGTCTGGCGAAAGCGCAGAAACAGCAGCAGCGCCATCAGCGGAAGTAACCAGCGCAGGCTGTCATGCGCCAGCCCAAACCAGATAAGAAACGGCCAGGCGAGCAATAACATGCCCGTCAGCAGCTTGACGCCAGGCAGCGCGCGTGCGCCCGACATGGCGATTACGCTTCTTTCAGCAGACGTTCTACGGCGTCAACGACATCCTGCACGGTGCGCACCGCTTTAAATTCTTCCGGCTTGATTTTCTTACCGGTTTTTTTCTGCAGGTGCACAATCATGTCGACGGCGTCGATGCTGTCCAGTTCCAGATCTTCGTACAGGCGCGCCTCAGGCTTGATATCCTCCGGGTCAATTTCAAACAGTTTGACCAGCAGCGCGGAGACTTCGTCGTAAATGGCTTGTTGTTCGGTCATCACGGTTCTCCTCAGGCACGTTGCGCGTGAATGAAGGACGCCAGCGTGGCGACGGAGAAGAAGTGCTGGCGCATTTCTTCACTTTCCGCAGAGAGCACCACGCCGTACTGATTTTTAACCGCCAGCCCCAGCTCCAGAGCATCGATTGAATCCAGCCCCAGGCCGTCGCCAAACAGCGCCGCTTCGGTGTCGATGTCGTCTGCCGACAGCTCGTCCAGATTCAGCGTGGTGATGATGAGATGTTTAATTTCCTGATAAAGCGCTTGCATCATTAATTCCTGAGAGAGGTAACGTACCTGGTTGTAATTTAAGTAAAAGATGCCGGTTTAGCTGTCTTGCCGCCAGCGCCGGTTCTTGTGAGTCTGCGTCATAAAACTGGTTGATCTTCACGCGCTCTCGCACCTCAATGGTGAACAGCGGTTTGCAGGGCGGAACCTGATACCATTTACTCTCTTTATCGAGCATCCGCTCGCTACAGTGGATCGTCACGACCCGTAAATCGCTGTTACAGCGCACGGCGATATTGGCGGCGCCGCGCTGTAGCGTCATGGTTTCACCGGGTTTTGTGCGGGTCCCTTCGGGGAAGATCAAAATGGTGTCGCCCTGCGCCAGCCGCTGCTGGCTGGCGGGCAACAGCGCGTCCGCCTGGCTGTTAACCAGATAGTCGGCGGCACGCACGACGCCGCTAAGGAAAGGGTTCGTCAGCAGCGCGCTTTTAACCAGACAGTCCGTTTCGGGCATCACGGAGGCCAGCAGCACGTAATCAATGAGCGTGGGGTGATTAGCGACCACCAGACATCCGCGTTCCTGACGCAAAATGTCCACCCCTTCCATGCGATAGTCCAGCACGCCAAGCACCCGCGTCACCGTTAAAAAGAGACGGAAGCTGGCGGAAATGCTGCGCCTGGCAATGCGGCGACGCCGGGAATTATCCCACACAAAAACTAACAGAACGTTAAACCAGACGACAGAAAGCAGCAGGCCGCCGAGGCCAAAGAGGGCGAAGCAGAAGCCGGTCATAGCGATGCGCCATAGCCGGTTCAGAGAGGTAAAAACGCCGTTCATGCGCGGCTCCAGTGCCATTGCATGCGCTCTCCGGGGATCGTAAAGGCGTTGGCGTCTTGTAAAAAGTGCTGTAAAAACAGCAGGCTTTGCGGAAGTGTTGTCTCCGCGCCCGCAAGGGCCGGACGGGTCTGGCAGTGCCAGTCATCGCCTGCTTCGCATACCAGCGCGACCGCGTAGGGCCAGGTCGGCATGTTTTCCGCCAGGTGCGGATGGTAAAATTCGGGGAGAAATCCGTCGAAATCAACCAGCAATATCCGTTGGTAACCCGCCTGCAAAAGGCAAATCACTTCACACAGACCCTGCTGGAAAGTGTCACGACCCGCTGAGAGCGAGGAAGAGACGACAGGCTGTTTGGCCGCGATAGTCAGATTGCCGACGGCGGAGTTATGCACCGACAGGGCGAAGTCGGTCGGTGAAAGCGCCTGTTCGTTCGCCAGTGCGTGCAGAATGCGGTAATTGCGCTCCAGTTCGCCGTGACGACTGGTATACAGCACCGCGTCGATAGCGTGACGGCGCAGCATCGTCAGTCCGCACTCTACGGCGAGTTTGCTGCCGGAGCTGAGGCGGCGAGCGGTCATCATCGGCAGCTCGCTTAACTTGCCTTGCGCCGCGCCCGGATCGATGGCGTGCGAATGCCGTGACCATTGCAGCCACTGATTAGCTTCGCTGAGCCCTGGCGCCATCGCCCGCCAGTCGGTCATGTTTAAAGAGAATTTCATCAACGCGCGTCCGCGGTAAACCGGTGATTCCTGTAGCGTGGTGACGCTACTTTGTTATTTTTTCTTTTGGCATATCAGTAAGGTATGCCCAACGCCTAAATTGTCGTGGCGTGCTTCTACCTGGAACCCTGCCATGTCCAGATAGCCATAAAATTTTTCTGCGCTGTAGAAGCGGCTGTTGCCGTTCGCCATGCAGGTAAAATAGAGCGAAGACGCATTCAGACTGAATGAAGCGGCTTCAAAGCGCTGTGCATCCCAGAACAGCTCCATAACGCACAGCCTTGCACCGGGTTTCATGACGCGTGCAACGTTGCTGAGCAGGGCGACAATTTGTTCGGGTGAGAAGCAGTCCAGAAATTGACTCATCCACCAGATATCGGCCTCTGTAGGTAAAGGCGCATCGCCAAGCATATCTACCGCATGAAAGTCGATGCGATGAGATAATCCTGCATTTTCGATATTTTCGCGGGCAAGTGCAATTTGTTGTGGCAAATCTAATAGGGTTACCGCGATATTTTCGTCGTAGCGGCAGCAGCGGATCGCCCATTTACCCGTATTTCCACCTACATCGTACAGGGTTGCAGGACGGCTGGCGAATATCAGCGGCAGCGCCGCGTCAAATGCCCCGTCTGAGTAGTAGTGATCGAAGGCGAACCAGCTTTCACGCGCCGATGGCGGCAATTGGGATAACGCCGGATAAATCGTTGGCCAGTCGCCAAATACTTTTAATCCTGACGGTTTCCCCTCTTTCAGTGCGTTCTCTAAAAAGAACAGCCCCTGATAACAGACGTCCTGCGTGAAATCCATATTTACGCGGGTCATGGTGTCGTGCAAAAGGAAATGTCCGATTTTTCCCAGATAATACCGTCCCTCTTTATAGGTAAGAATACGTCCGCTTAATCCCATATCCAGCAGTACGCTGGCCGCATATTCATTTATCTGGCTATTTTCGGTTATCTCGGCAAGGGTCGCCCCATTTTTTCGCTGGCTATCAAGCCAGGCCAGCACGCCAGTATTTCGCAGACACAGCGCGGTTTGAAATAGCATCGGGGCGAAGGCGATACGCTGCGCTTCAGTAATCGCATCCAGTGCGCTGAGAGAGTCCTGTTCGTACATGGCGAGCACAACCTGTTAAAAGGGTAATGATAAGGTTATCGGGCCAAAACGGCCCGAATTGAATTTTTTTGAATTACAGACCCGCGCCGGCAGACAGATTCAGCTGAATGTCTTTATCCAGGTTACGTACCCAGCGGTTGTAGTTTTTATGAATTTTGCCGCCAGACGCCTGCAGATTGAGGCTGCTGTCGTATTTGATATCGTAGCTGGTCGCGGTATAGGTTATACGTACTTCCGCCACGTGGTCGCGAGACTGCTGGCGCGCTTTGATCACGCCCGGACCCGCTTCGTTCATGATCCATTTACGCTGGATGCCCGCTTTCAGGATCGCATTTTTAACCTGATCCTGCGTGTGGCCTGCGCTCACGGTTGAGTGAACCTGATCGATTGGCGCAGTACGCGCGCAGCCTGCCAGGGCGCCCACAACGGCAATCGCCGCAAACCACTTAATGTATTTTTTCATGAAAACTCCCTATCAAAATAACTATTTATATTAACGTCGAACACATTTCTTTATTGGTTTACGCAACAATAATACCGCTTATTTTAAATGATGACTTTCGCGGATTGTCACGAAAAATCTGTAATTATTATGCGATGCAGGCGGGGAAATATCCTGCGGTACTGCATGAGATCAGTCAATTAACGCTTACTTAAATGAAATTTCGTAGTGAATTGATTTGCCTTAAAATCATTGACGCAGAGTATTTATTTTATTTTTTATGATCATCGGCGCGCTAAATGAAACATGATGATAACAAAAAGCGCGCCTTATAATACGTTCACCCGTCCGGGAATAAAACTACCCTGGTTGGTAGGTAACGTCGTTAGCCGGGTAATCGATTTTTGGGACGGCCCGGCCCAAGCAGTATTGCCAGTTTACTGCCGCCTTTGGTGGTTTCCATCCAGATTTTACACACGCTGGTCAGCGGTACGGAGAGCAGCATTCCTACCGGGCCGAGCAGCCAACCCCAGATGAGCAATGAGAGAAATACCACCAGCGTGGACATGCCAAGACGGTGCCCCATCATGCGCGGCTCCACCATGTTGCCCAGCACCATATGCACCACCAGAAACAGCGCCCCGACGAGGAAACATTCATAGAGGCCATTAAACAGCAGGGCCTGAATCATAGGAGGAACGGCGGAGATCACCGAGCCAATATTGGGCACGTAGTTCAGCAGAAACGCCAGCACGCCCCACATCAATGCAAACTGAATATCCATGAGCGCCAGACCCAACCAGATAATCACCCCGGTCCACAGGCTAAGCAGCGTTTTCAGCGCCAGATAGTGTGATACCCCTTTCAATGCCCGGTGCAGACCCGCGATGTGAATTTGAGGGTTATTCAGGGCAAAACGCATTTTGTAAGGTACATGGCGGACTTCAAACAGCATAAAAACCACGGTCATGACCAGCAGCACGACGCTGGCCATCGCGCCGGAAAGCCCGGTCATCAGGGTGGTCGTGAAGGCCATGATTTTTTCCGAATCCATCCGCTGTAGCATTCGCTCTGGCGACATATGCAGATTGAGAAAAGGCATCATATCCTGCAGATACAATAATTTGCGCGTTAACTCTTTATTGTAGCTCGGCAGCATGGCGATAAATTCATTGATCGACGCGGCGAGCACGCCAATGAGCGCGGTGAGGGCAATAAGCATCACCACCACCACAATGGTAATCGCCACGGGTCGCTTGATGCCGCGACGCACGAACCAGGTGACCAGCGGGTTAAGGACGATAGCGAAAAAGAGCGCCAGTAACAGTTGCACAATAATATCGGCGGCAGCGTGGATCCCGGCGAGGATCACCACCAGCGAAGCCAGTTTGAGCAAAATATGCATGCCCGTTTTGTCGGGCTGGGGGGTTGTCATGGTTACGTCCTGTTTATGATTTTCATTAAGTGTAGCGTCTGGCTTGCTGCCGATAATCCTAATCTTCATGCTGATTTTCCCGCCGTTGCATGGTAGAAGGGAAACACTGTGGTAAAAACGTGGTGATCCCCATGCCCGAACCTGTCGCTGACCCGGCGCTTACTGGATTGCGCCTCAATCTGCGCATTGTCTCTGTTGTCATGTTTAACTTTGCCAGCTACCTCACTATTGGCCTGCCGCTGGCGGTACTTCCCGGCTATGTCCATGATGTCATGGGATTTAGCGCGTTCTGGGCGGGACTGGTTATCAGCCTGCAATATTTCGCTACCTTGCTCAGCCGCCCTCATGCCGGTCGCTACGCCGATTTACTCGGGCCGAAAAAAATCGTCGTTTTTGGTCTGTGCGGCTGTTTTTTAAGCGGGGCGGGCTATTTTCTGGCCGCAAGCGTCAGCCCGTGGCCGGTTGCCAGTCTGCTGCTGCTGTGTCTGGGGCGTGTGATTCTGGGCATTGGGCAGAGCTTCGCCGGTACGGGATCGACGCTGTGGGGCGTGGGCGTTGTCGGTTCGCTGCATATTGGCCGGGTGATTTCGTGGAACGGCATCGTCACGTATGGCGCGATGGCGATGGGCGCGCCGCTTGGCGTACTGTTTTACGCCTGGGGCGGCCTGCAGGGTCTGGCGATGATCATCATGGGCGTTGCGCTACTGGCGGTATTACTGGCGATTCCGCGCCCGGCGGTAAAAGCGAACAAAGGTAAACCGCTGCCGTTTCGCGCGGTACTTGGACGCGTCTGGCTGTACGGCATGGCGCTGGCGCTGGCATCCGCCGGATTCGGGGTGATCGCCACGTTCATCACTCTGTTTTATGACGCCAAAGGCTGGGACGGCGCGGCCTTTGCGCTGACCTTATTCAGCTGCGCTTTTGTCGGGACGCGGCTGCTGTTTCCCAACGGCATTAACCGCTTGGGCGGGCTGAACGTGGCGATGATCTGCTTTAGCGTCGAAATCGTCGGTCTGTTGCTGGTCGGCGTGGCGGTGATGCCGTGGATGGCGAAAGTCGGCGTGCTGCTGGCGGGAATGGGTTTCTCACTGGTGTTCCCGGCGCTGGGCGTGGTGGCGGTGAAGGCGGTGCCGCAGCAGAATCAGGGGGCGGCGCTGGCGACATATACGGTCTTTATGGATTTGTCGCTTGGGGTGACGGGGCCGCTGGCGGGGCTGGTGATGAGCTGGGCGGGTGTCCCGGTGATCTACCTTGCGGCGGCGGGACTGGTGGTCATTGCGCTGTTGCTGACGTGGCGGTTAAAAAAACGGCCTCCGCAGGAGTCTGAGGAGGCCGCTTCATCCGCGTAGAATGTTACTGGATAACCAGCGTATTGATGATGTTCTCGGCTGTAGTTTGTGCTTTCTGCTGATCGTCCGCAGGCAGCGTGATTTGCAGAGTCAGCAATTGGTCATCGACGTTACCCAACAGGACAGAGGAATACGCCGTCTGGCCTTTTGCGGAGATAATGCTGTCTAACTGCTGCAGCGTGTGGCCTTTCAGCTCGATGGATTTGTTGGTCACCACCTGCAACTGCGGGTCACGGGCGCGCTGTTGATCTTCCAGACGTTTCGCCAGCACCGCCAGGTCTTCGCTGGTGTTGTCACCAACAATCACAATCACCGCTTTCTGTCCGGTTGAATCCGAGTAAACGTGCATGTTATTCGCCTGGGTGCCCAGCTTACCGCTTTGATCGGTCATATCCGCGGGCAGGGAGAAACTGAGTTTACCGTCGAGCAGCGTAATAGGCTGACCGGTGGCCTGGCTTTCTGCCGCCGCACCGTCTGCAGGCGCTTTCGTCTCACTATTATCACAGGCCGCCAGCCCCATCACCAGCAGGCCAATCCCGACATATTTAACCAGATTGCGCATTGACTTCTTCCTTTCGATAAACGGCCATAACGGCTCATGGGTTCATCTTAACACAACTCGGAAAACGAACCTTTAACTCGTCTGCATTGCCGGGATTTCGGATTTATCTGTCAGTCTTTTCAGCAACATATTCAGCAACACACCGTACATCGGCAGGAAGAAAATCATGCTGATAAGCACCTTGAAGCCGTAGTCGACGAGGGCAATTTCCATCCAGTGCTCGGCCATAAACGCATCCGGGCTGCGCCAGAACGCGATAAAGAAGAACGCGAGGGTATCACTGATATTGCCAAACAGCGTGGACGCGGTTGGCGCCAGCCACCAGCGCTGATTCTGTCGCAGGCGGTTAAAGACATGCACGTCGAGGATCTGCCCCAGCGCGTAAGCCATGAAGCTGGCGGCGGCGATACGGGCGACGAACAAATTAAACTGCGCCAGCGCGCCGAATCCTTGCCAGGCGCCCATGTAAAACAGCGACGAGATAATATAAGAGACCAGCAGCGCCGGGATCATCACCGCGAAAATAATCCGTCGGGCCAGCGGCGCGCCAAAAATACGCACGGTCAGGTCGGTGGCGAGAAAGATAAACGGAAAGCTGAATGCGCCCCATGTGGTATGAAAACCAAAAATGGTAATGGGAAGCTGAACCAGATAATTACTGGAGGTGATCACCAGCAGATGAAATAGCGATAGCCAGAACAACGCTTTTACGCGCTGCGATTGAGAGAACGACGTCATATTGTACCTTTTTAATTTTGGGGTGAGGGAACCCAATACGTGCTTCACGCTATTTTCCTTGCCATTTTGCCCTTAAGGTAAACTGGCTGCGACAATAACGCGTCTTAAACCGGGTAAGGCCGCCGCATGATACTGCTTTAGCGGGACTTTGCAATGGTTGTTTTTCACGCAATCGTTAACCTGATTGGCTTAGCGCGCAACAGGGCGTAAACTACGGCGGTTTTTATGTATATGAGACCACCATGAGCGATCTGTTTACCTCTCCCGACCACACTCTTGATGCCCAGGGGCTCCGCTGCCCGGAACCGGTGATGATGGTACGTAAAACCGTCCGCGGTATGCAGAGCGGCGAAACGCTGCTGATTGTGGCGGACGACCCGGCGACCACTCGCGACATCCCCGGCTTCTGTACCTTTATGGAGCATGAACTGCTGGCTCAGGAAACCGAGGCGCTACCCTATCGTTATCTGCTGCGTAAAGGCTAAATCATTTGCCGCTTTGAATCTGCGCCGGGCTCAGATAAAACGCGTGAGCGTTTTGAACCCCCTTCAGGACGGCCCGAAGGGGGAGCTTCGCGAAAAATGCTTTCGTATTGCGTGCACGCTCCGGTGCTTCCACATCGTCCGTATTCAACAGATCGTGCTACTCTCGCTGACAAAGGCTTTTATCCGCAGCGGCGACATGCTGTACCCGTCCCGATAAAATAATCGCCTTCTATAATTTAAACCACTCTATTCACATTACGCATTTCATCCTGTCAGATAATCCTTATTATTGCCGATAAATTGAAAAAATTTATTATTTCGCTATACGGAATCTCTTTATCAGCGTAAAAGTTAATTTCCAGGGATATTGTTGCCACTGTTGTATTACCTCAACATGTAATAAAGGGATGAAATGAGTGATATTGTTTACCTGACGATCGCAGGGGAACAACAAGGCGCTATTTCTGACAGTTGTGGAACCGCTGATTCAATTGGGAACCGTCGACAAATCGGTCACGAGAACGAAATTTTTGTTTTTTCGCTCACGAATAGTCTTACCAGTACCGGTAATGGTTCGCAACAGCATGGGCTAAGTTTCAAGAAACTGATCGATAAAAGCACACCATTGTTGTCGAATGCGATTAATAATAACGAACAGTTATATATGGAGTTTTATTTCTACCGCATCAATGCCTATGGCCGATGGGAGAAATATTATTACCTTCAATTGCGAGGCGTTTTCATATCAAGTATCCATTATCTATTTTCGCCAGGTAATTTAGATACGGAAACTATTGTTGTAAATTATGAATATATCCTCAGCAAACATCTTATTGCTAACACGGAGTTTGGCTATCTGGCGTTCCCTGCTGACTATAACAGCTTGTTTATACCCGTCAAAAATGAAACGGCGGTCAATGCGTTAACAACGTTGAATAGCAAGTCTGTCGGTAGGCTTCTCGCTGCTGGCGGGATTTATAACGGGAATATCGACGGCTTCGAAGAGACAGCGAAAAAACTGGGAGGAGAAGCGCCTGATGGCTACAACCAGGTGATGGATAACCAGGGTTTATTGATTACTGGCGCGTCGTTGATGGCTGGATTAATGATGGGGAGGATGAAGTTTCCGGCAATTGAAAAAATAAAGTATTCTGGGGCAAAGGGTCCGGTATCAGGACGCACTTTTGACCCCGAATTAGCCGGGGGACCAATAGAGTATCTGACCACTGAAGGCGTCATCATTGACAGCGCAGGTATCGCTACGGTAGAAAAGCATATTTCTCGTTTTGAACATGATCCTGCTAATGATGTAATGATTGCTCGGTTAAAACGTATCTTAAAGGGTGAGATTACACCAGAACAGGTCGATCTCAATTACTACACGCATGAATGTAGAGAATACATTCGCTATTGTAATCTTGGGTGGGAAACTGGACAGCCAGTAGGTGGTGATGCGTCGTTTAATTTATGGAATCATGCGCACACAGCTACGCTTGAAGATTACAGAATAAAAGGTTCACTTGGTGAATTGTTCCATCCGGAGGCTTTAATAAATGATAACTGAAACTGATCTGAATGTTCTGAAATATATGGCAAGTAAAACATGTGACTGGAACTGGAAAAATTTGGATAGAGGGCTTGCTATCAATAACATTCCAGGCTTTAGCTACGTTGTTGATATAATCAACCGTCTTTCTGATGAGGGATTAGTTAACATCGAGGACAGCGGGCATCCATCAATGCCACGCTACCGTGTTTCAGAAAAAGGTTTCAAACTACTTGAAAATTTGAATACAGAAAAAAACCAGTAAGATTCAAAGCCGGGTAAGATTTCCTTCTGCCCGGCTTAACGACATCACAGTTCTAAACCATCGTTTCAAAACTTCACAATTTTGTGAGGTGCTTCACCTCCGCTTTTCAGGGCGTAGTCTAGTTTTTAAGCGTACAAAACTAAAACACTGTTTTAACGCTTACCTCACTACCCTGGAGCTCACGAAATGAAAACGACCCTCAAGCCGTTACTGGCCGTGCTGTGCCTGTCTGCTTTTTCCTGCGCCGTTTCTGCGCAAACGATTAAAGCCGCCGACGTCCATCCCGAAGGCTACCCGAACGTGGTGGCGGTGCAGCAGATGGGCGAGAAATTAAAACAACAAACTAATGGCGAGCTGGAAATCAAAGTCTTTCCGGGTGGCGTGCTCGGGGATGAAAAACAGATGATTGAGCAGGCACAAATGGGGGCGATCGATATGATTCGCGTCTCAATGGCGCCGGTTGCGGCGATTCTGCCCGATATCGAAGTCTTTACCCTGCCGTACGTGTTCCGCGACGAAGACCATATGCACAAGGTGATCGACGGCGATATCGGGAAGCAGATCGGCGACAAGCTCACTGCTAACCCGAAATCGCGGCTGGTCTTTTTAGGCTGGATGGATTCCGGTACCCGCAACTTGATCACCAAAAATCCGGTAGCGAAACCGGAAGATTTGAAAGGTATGAAGATCCGCGTTCAGGGCAGTCCGGTCGCGCTGGCGACATTGAAGGATATGGGGGCGAACTCAGTGGCGATGGGCGTCAGCGAAGTGTATAGCGGCATGCAAACCGGCGTGATTGACGGCGCGGAAAACAATCCGCCCACCTATATTGCCCATAACTACCTGCCGGTCGCCAAAAACTACACCCTTAGCGGGCACTTTATCACCCCAGAAATGCTGCTCTATTCGAAAGTGAAATGGGACAAGCTCAACGCCGACCAGCAGCAAAAAATCCTCACTCTCGCCCGTGAAGCGCAGTTTGAACAGCGCAAGCTATGGGATGCCTATAACCAGCAGGCGCTGGAAAAAATGAAGGCAGGCGGCGTCCAGTTCCATGACATCGACAAGGCGGTGTTTGTGAAAGCCACGGAGCCGGTACGCGCGCAATATGGCGAAAAACATCAGGATCTGATGAACGCTATCGCGGCTGTGAAGTGATCCCACCCCGTTGCGGAGGAAATATGTCCGAACTGTACCTGAAGTGGATGGATCGCCTGTACCTGCTGGCGATGGCCGTGGCGGGGGTGTCGCTGCTGGTGATGACCACCGTCATCCCCATCGGCATTTTCTCGCGCTATGTGCTGAATCGCGGGGAGTCATGGCCGGAACCGATCGCCATTATTTGCATGGTGACCTTTACCTTTATCGGCGCGGCGGTGGGCTACCGCGCCGGATCGCACATCGCGGTGAACATGCTGACCGACCGTCTGCCGCCGGTGCTGAAAACCGCCTGCGCACGGGTGGTGGATCTGTTGATGCTGCTGATTTCGCTGATCATGTTCTGGTACAGCTATCTGCTGTGCGTCGAGCTGTGGGAGCAGCCAGTGGCGGAATTCCCAATACTGACGTCGGGTGAAAGCTACCTGCCGCTGCCCATCGGTTCGGCAATTCTGATTTTCTTTGTCCTTGAGCGCCTGTTCTTTGGCTCACAGGAACACCGTCCGGTCGTGACGATCGGCAACCACGGTTAAGGGGTGAACAATGGACGCCTTTATCTTGTTATTCACCCTCGCCATTTTGCTGGCGCTGGGCATGCCAGTGGCCTTTGCCGTCGGCCTGAGCGCCGTTGCGGGCGCGCTGTGGATCGATTTACCGCTGGAAGCGCTGATGATCCAAATCACCAGCGGGGTCAACAAGTTCACCCTGCTGGCGATCCCGTTTTTTATTCTTGCCGGGGCGATCATGGCGGAAGGGGGAATCGCCCGGCGGCTGGTCAACTTTGCCTATCTGTTCGTCGGCTTTATTCGCGGCGGATTGTCGCTGGTGAACATTGTCGCCTCGACCTTTTTCGGCGCGATTTCCGGCTCGTCGGTGGCGGATACGGCGTCCATCGGTAGCGTGATGATCCCGGAGATGGAGAAGAAGGGCTATCCGCGCGAGTACGCGGCGGCGGTCACCGCGAGCGGTTCAGTGCAGGCGATTTTGATTCCACCGAGCCATAACTCGGTGATCTACTCGCTGGCGGCGGGCGGGACGGTCTCTATCGCCACGTTGTTTATCGCGGGGGTGTTGCCGGGACTGCTGCTCGGGCTGTGCCTGATGGGGCTGTGCCTCTGTTTTGCGCGTAAGCGTGGCTACCCGAAAGGTGAACGGATCCCGTTTCGCCAGGCGGTGAAAATCTTCATTGACGCGCTGTGGGGGTTGATGACGGTCGTGATCATTCTGGGCGGTATATTGTCGGGAATTTTTACCGCCACCGAATCGGCGGCGGTGGCCTGCCTGTGGGCCTTTTTCGTCACCATGTTTATTTACCGTGACTATAAGTGGAATGAGCTGCCCAAACTGATGTGCCGGACGGTGAAAACGGTCACTATCGTGATGATTTTGATCGGCTTCGCCGCGGCGTTTGGCGCGGTGATGACCTATATGCAGTTGCCGATGCGTATCACCGAATTCTTCACCTCGCTTTCCGATAATAAGTACGTGATCCTGATGTATCTCAACATCATGCTGCTGCTGATTGGCACGCTGATGGATATGGCGCCGATCATCCTGATCCTGACGCCGGTGCTGTTGCCGGTGACCAATGCGTTAGGGATCGATCCGGTGCATTTCGGGATGATTATGATGGTGAACCTGGGGATTGGACTGATTACCCCACCGGTCGGGTCGGTGCTGTTTGTGGCCAGCGCGGTAAGTAAGCAGAAAATTGAACACGTGGTGCGGGCGATGCTGCCCTTCTACGGTCTGCTGCTGGTGGTGCTGGCAATGGTGACCTATATCCCCGCCATCTCGCTGTGGCTGCCGGGGCTTCTGGGAATGCAGTAAGACACAAAGCCGGATGGCGCTATCCGGCCTACGCGTCATGCTACGCGTAGGGCCGGTAAGCGCCACCGGGCTTTTTTTATGGACGACGCAACAGTCGCAGCGCGTTAGCCGTCACCAGTACCGTCGCGCCGGTATCCGCCAGCACCGCCAGCCACAGCCCGGTCATGCCGAGCAGGGTGGTGACGAGGAAGATCCCCTTCAGCCCCAGCGCAATGGCGATGTTCTGGCGAATATTGGCGTGCGTCGCCCGCGCCAGCGTCACCATTTGCACGAGTCCGGTCAGACGATTGTGGGTTAGCGCAGCGTCTGCTGTTTCCAGCGCCACGTCGGTACCGCTGCCCATCGCAATCCCGATGGCGGCGGCTTTCATCGCGGGAGCGTCGTTAATGCCGTCGCCCACCATCGCCAGCGGCGACTGCTGATTCAGCGCGCTGACCGCCTGGACTTTGTCTTCCGGCAGGAGTCCCGCTTTGTAATCCAGTCCCAACGTCCCCGCGATGGCCGCCGCCGCGCGTGGGTTGTCGCCGGTGAGGATGACGCCTTTAACCCCCAGCGCGTTCAGTGCGCTTATGGCGGTACGGGCATCGTCCCGTAGCGTATCCTGGAGGGCGATAACGCCGAGCACGATGTCATTTCGCCGCACTAATACGACCGTCTGACCTGAACGTTCAAGCTGATTAATGCGCGCAGCAAACGCCTCGTCAGGCTGTTTCCCGGCGGCGCTAATCAGGACGCGCTCACCGTTGACCCGAGCCTCAATGCCGGAACCGA
This sequence comes from Citrobacter sp. Cs237, assembly GCF_030332325.1. Classification (NCBI taxonomy): domain Bacteria; kingdom Pseudomonadati; phylum Pseudomonadota; class Gammaproteobacteria; order Enterobacterales; family Enterobacteriaceae; genus Citrobacter; species Citrobacter sp. Cs237. The sequence goes on from NZ_JAOWIB010000103.1 coordinate 315,381, forward strand.
CCAGCGCGCGCTGTCCGTCGGCGGCGGGGAGGGTAAGCGCCCGCTGTTGCGCTTCACGTACAATCGCCTGCGCCAGCGGGTGCGTCGCGCCTTGCTCCACCGCTGCCGCCAGCGTCAGCAGCTCAGTCTCGCTGATACCCGTGGCAGGATGAATTGCCGTCACGCGCGGCTTGCCTACGGTCAGCGTCCCGGTTTTATCAAACGCGACCTGCGTGACACGTCCTAGTTGTTCCAGCGCCGCGCCGCCTTTGATCAGCGCCCCGCGACGCGCCGCCGCCGCCAGCCCGGAGGTAATCGCCGCCGGGGTGGAAATCACCAGCGCGCACGGACAGCCAATCAGTAACAGCGTCAGTCCCTTATAAATCCACTCCTGCCAGCTACCGGCAAACAGCAGCGGCGGAACGAGCGTCACCAGCAGGGCGACGACCATGATGGCGGGCGTGTAAATCCGGCTGAAGCGGTCGATAAAGCGTTCGATGGGCGCGCGCCGTTCTTCTGCTTCTTCAATCAGCTTCAGGATGCGATCTATGGCGCTGGCACCCGCTTCCGACAGTACCTCCAGCGTGACAAGACGATCCACGCTGGTCGCCCCCGCCGGGACTTTCTCGCCGCTGGCGCGTTCAACCGGGATCGACTCGCCGGTCAGGGCGCTTTCGTCAAAGCTGGCGAACGCAGACAACAGTTTTCCGTCGGCGGGCAGGCGTCCTCCGGCGGCGACTTCAATTACATCGCCCGGTTGCAGGGTGTTGATGGCGACCTCTTCGCGCACGCCGTCGCGCAGGCGGATTGCCACCTCTGGTTTTAGCGCCATCAGCGCGCTGACCCCTTTGCGGGCGCGACTGGCGGCCCATCCCTCTAACCGCTCGCCAATCAGGAACAGCAGCAGCACCATTGCCGCTTCCGCTGTGGCGCCAATAAACAGCGCGCCGATGGCGGCGACACTCATCAGCGTTTCAATGGCAAACCAACTGCCGGATTTCATCAGGCGCAGCGCCTGGCGGGCGATGGGGTACAACCCGACCAGCGTGGTGGCGATAAACGCCAGTTGTCCGAACGGAGGGTTGAACTGTTCCAGCCCCCAACTGACCGCCATCATCACAATCAGGGTCAGTAGCGGCAGGTTCTCTTTGACGCGCGACTCGGGCGCGGCGGCGTTGGCCTGCTCGTCTTGCAGGGTATAGCCCGCATTTTGCACTGCCCGCGCGATTTGTGAACGCAGATCGCCGTCGCTGTCGACCACCAGCTTTTCGGTAGCAAACAGCACCTGAACCTGATTCACGCCGCTTATCTGGCGCACCGCGTTCTCAACTTTGCGGGCGCAGGCGGCGCAGTCCATACCGGTGATTTTCCAGCTATAACGGGCGCCTTTTACCGTTTCAGCGACGGTTTCCGGCGAGTCGCAGGCGCCGTCGCAGCAGCAGGCATCGGCTTTCTGCGGCGCCGGGGCGAGTGTGAAGGATGAAAATTGTGGGGCTTTTTTGCCATCAGTATCGGGTGTCGACATGGCATCCTCCGGTTGATGATAATTTTCTCATTAACCGGAGGATACACTCTGGAGTCGACTCCAGAGTCAAGCACTATCAGAGATAAAGTGAGCGGACGATCAGGAAATGCCCGGCGAAGTAGCAGGCCGCAGCGATAGCGTTGTCGGCACGAAAGCGGCGGCGGTAATGACTGCCCAGCCAGACAATGTTACCCAGGAACAGCAGCGCCGCCCCCATAAACGCCGACAGCGCGGGCGCGGTGGGTCGGAAAAACCACAGTTCACCGGCCAGCCAGACCATGACCAGCGTCATGGCGACGAAGGTGCATACCGGCCAGCGCAGCTCCTCAAGACGCGACCAGATTACCGCGACGAGCAGCGCGCCCAGTACCAGGAGCGCTAACGGCAATGGCCAGAAGAATGAAAGCGTCATCTGGCTGGCGAAATAGATGGTGTACAGCAGATGCGAAAGGAAAAACGCGCCAATCGCGTACAGCAGACGCTGACGTGGCAAGAGCGTTAACGCATCGCCTAACAGCGACGCACAGAGACCCGCCAGCACCAGATAACTGATAGCGTCAAACATCGGCGCTTGCCAGGCGAGCAGCAGCAGGAGAAGCAGCGTGACAGGTTTAAAGACCCAACGTTGCCAGGCGGGGCCACGGTAAGAAGCATCCACAAACAGCCATGCGGAAAGGCAGACAGCGATAAACGACCAAAGCATCTTAGTTCCTTGAATTCGTTATTTTTTCGTAAGCGGTATGCTTACGGTCTTACTCTTCAGTTTAGAGGCGGGTAAGGGCGGATGACAACACCATAACGGTCAGGGTATGCTGATTTCCGCATTTTCTGATGGGTTAAGGGTATGAGTAAGCCACCGCTCTTTTTTATTTTAATCATTGTGTTAATTCTCATTGCCGCCTCGTTTCGTTTTATGCAGCAGCGGCGGGAAAAAGCCGATAACGAGGCTGCGCCCCTGCAACAGGCGCCAATGATGGTCAGCAACAAGCGGGAAAAGCCGCTCAATGACCGCCGCTCGCGTCAGCAGCAGGTCACCCCCGCAGGCGCCAGTATGCGATACGAAGCGAGCTTTAAGCCGCTACGCGGCGGACAGGAAAAAACCTTCCGCCTGGACGCGCAGCAGTACCACGCGCTGACGGTAGGCGACAAAGGCACGCTGAGTTTTAAAGGAACGCGGTTTGTCGAATTTGTGGTTCACAGGCCGGATTAAATGCCATCCGGCTGTCAGCCTCATTTTTTGACGTTAAACTTCTTCTGCCATACCAACAGTTCAAACACGCCGAACAGGAAAATTCGCACTTTTTCCCCGTTGCTCATCTGCGGCCCGTCTTTTGGCAGGGTCGATTTCAGTAGCGCCAGTTGCATACCGTGCATCAGCGCCATAAACACCAGCGCGACGTTAACAAAAATATTGAGCGGGCGCGGAAACGGTTGCACCAGATTCCAGAGTAAAAAAGCCCAGACGCAGAGCATCAGTAAACGTCCAATATTAATCAGCATCGTTTTCTCCTTGTGCTTCGCGTTGATACAAGCGATAGGCAACCTGTCCGGCAACCTTCTCGCGATACAGCGACCAGTTATTGGGCACCGGCGGCAGACCGTTTTCCACTTCGCTTTCCACGTAAATATACGCCTCGTCAGTCAGCCAGCCGTGATTTTCCAGCAGGCGTAAGGTCTCTTCCAGCAGACCCTTGCGAAACGGCGGGTCGACAAACACGACGCTGTGCGGCGTACCGGTCTGCGCCAGAAATGCCAGTGTGTTCGTGTTTACGACGTTTGCGTTGCCTGCCTTCAGCGTCGCTAAATTCTTTTGTAACTGCTGCGCGACGGCCCGATCCATTTCCAGCAGGGTAGCAGACGCCGCGTAACGCGACAGCGCCTCCAGCCCCAGCGCGCCGCTTCCGGCGAAACAGTCGAGACAACGGGCGTCGACCATTACCGACGCCAGCCAGTTAAACAGCGTCTCGCGCACGCGATCGGTGGTGGGACGCAGGCCGGGGCTGTCCGGCACTGGAAGTTTGCGGCCGCGCCATTGCCCGCCAATAATGCGGATCTGGCCACTGCCAGAGTGATTCGGTTTTTTCATTTCTGCTGCTCAAACCGCCCTAATTCGGTCTTTCCAGGCGGTGATGTAAATTAAGTTAAGTGATAGACTATTTCATCATTTTTTTAGCTTCCATGTATATAGAGCCGCGAGGAGTGTAACCGCAGATGGCAAAACAGAAAAAACGTGGCTTCTTTTCCTGGCTGGGCTTTGGTGAAAAAGAGCAGGAACAAGAACAAAAAACCGAAGAACAGCAGGTTGTCGAGGAACAACGACAGGCAGACACGCCTGTTGAAACGGCAGCTGACGTAGAAGCAGAATCCCCTGCGCACAGCAAAGAAGAGACAGACCACTTTGCACAAGAGGTGGTTGAGGTCACCGAACAGGTTCAGGAGAGCGAAAAGCCGCAGTTGGTTGAGCCTGAACCGCCTGCCGTGGCAGACGAGCCACAACCGGAAGTGGAACCGCTTGCGGTCGCCGTACGTGAAGAACTGCCGCTGCCGGAAGAGGTAAACGCTGAAGAAATCTCTCCGGAAGAGTGGCAGGCGGAAGCCGAAACCGTTGAGATCGCTGACGCGGTAGAAGAAGAGGCGCAGAACGTGCCGCCGCTGAGCGATGAAGAGCGGGAAGCGCAGGCGCTGGCGGCAGAAGCCGCAGAAGAAGCGGTGCTGGTGGTGCCGGTAGCGGAAGAAGACGCGCCGGTTGAAGAGATTGCGCAGGAGCAGGAGAAACCGACCAAAGAGGGTTTCTTTGCCCGTCTTAAGCGCAGCCTTCTGAAAACAAAAGAAAACCTCGGTTCCGGATTTATCAGTCTGTTCCGCGGGAAGAAAATCGACGATGATTTGTTTGAAGAGCTGGAAGAACAATTGCTGATCGCCGACGTGGGCGTGGAAACAACGCGTAAAATCATCACCAACCTGACCGAAGGCGCCAGCCGCAAGCAACTGCGTGATGCGGAAGCGCTGTACGGTCTGTTAAAAGATGAGATGGGCGAGATTCTGGCGAAGGTCGATGAACCGCTGAACGTGGAAGGCAAAACGCCGTTTGTGATTTTGATGGTGGGCGTCAATGGCGTCGGTAAAACCACCACCATCGGCAAGCTGGCGCGTCAGTTCGAGCAGCAGGGCAAATCGGTGATGCTGGCGGCAGGCGACACGTTCCGCGCCGCAGCGGTGGAACAGCTTCAGGTCTGGGGCCAGCGTAATAATATTCCGGTGATTGCCCAGCACACTGGCGCGGACTCTGCTTCCGTCATCTTTGACGCTATTCAGGCGGCGAAGGCGCGTAACATTGATGTGCTGATCGCCGACACCGCGGGGCGCCTGCAAAACAAATCGCATCTGATGGAAGAGTTGAAAAAAATCGTTCGCGTGATGAAGAAACTGGACGAGGACGCGCCGCATGAGGTTATGCTGACTATCGACGCCAGCACCGGGCAGAATGCGGTAAGCCAGGCCAAACTGTTCCATGAAGCCGTGGGGTTAACCGGGATCACCCTGACCAAGCTGGACGGCACGGCGAAAGGCGGGGTGATCTTCTCGGTGGCCGACCAGTTTGGCATTCCTATCCGCTATATTGGTGTGGGCGAACGTATCGAGGATTTGCGTCCGTTTAAGGCGGACGATTTTATTGAGGCACTTTTTGCCCGAGAGGATTAACAATGATTCGCTTTGAACATGTCAGCAAGGCCTATCTCGGCGGGAGACAAGCGCTGCAGGGCGTCACGTTCCACATGCAGCCGGGCGAGATGGCGTTTCTGACCGGCCACTCAGGCGCGGGGAAAAGTACCCTGCTGAAGCTGATCTGTGGGATTGAGCGGCCAAGCGCCGGGAAAATTATCTTCAGCGGACACGATATTACCCGTCTGAAGAATCGTGAAGTGCCGTTTTTGCGTCGGCAGATTGGCATGATTTTCCAGGATCACCATCTGCTGATGGACCGCACCGTTTACGACAATGTGGCGATCCCACTGATTATTGCCGGTGCCAGCGGAGACGACATTCGTCGCCGCGTGTCGGCGGCGCTGGATAAAGTCGGGCTGCTGGACAAAGCGAAAAACTTCCCTATTCAACTCTCCGGCGGTGAACAGCAGCGTGTGGGTATCGCCCGTGCGGTGGTCAATAAACCGGCGGTCCTGTTGGCGGATGAACCAACCGGTAACCTGGATGACGCGTTGTCGGAAGGGATCCTGCGTTTGTTCGAAGAATTTAACCGTGTGGGGGTCACCGTCCTGATGGCCACCCACGACATCGGGCTGATTTCCCGCCGATCTTATCGCCAACTGGTGCTAAGCGATGGACACCTGCATGGAGGCGTGGCTTATGAATAAGCGCGATGCGATGAATCATATCCGGCAGTTCGGCGGGCGTCTGGATCGTCTGCGCCGCTCTGGCGGTTCGTCAGGCGACGGTGGCCGCAATACCCCGAAGCGGGCGAAACCGTCGCCGAAGCCTAACTCGCGGAAAACCAACGTTTTCAACGAGCAGGTACGCTACGCGTTCCAGGGCGCGTTACAGGATCTGAAAAGCAAACCACTGGCGACCTTTTTAACGGTGATGGTCATTGCCATCTCTCTGACGCTGCCGAGCGTTTGCTATATGGTCTACAAGAACGTCAACCAGGCGGCGACGCAGTATTATCCGTCTCCACAGATCACTGTTTATCTGCAAAAAACGCTGGATGACGATGCGGCGGCGGGGGTGGTGGCGCAGCTTCAGGCCGAGCAGGGCGTGGACAAGGTGAATTACCTGTCGCGGGAAGACGCGCTGGGTGAGTTCCGTAACTGGTCCGGCTTTGGCGGCGCGCTGGACATGCTGGAAGAGAACCCGCTCCCGGCGGTGGCCGTGGTGGTGCCGAAGCTTGATTTCCAGGGCACCGATTCGCTTAATACCCTGCGCGATCGTATCTCGCAGATTAACGGCATCGATGAAGTACGTATGGACGACAGCTGGTTTGCCCGCCTGGCGGCGCTGACCGGTCTGGTGGGCCGCGTATCAGCCATGATCGGCGTACTGATGGTGGCAGCGGTGTTCCTGGTGATCGGCAACAGCGTACGCCTGAGCATTTTTGCCCGTCGCGATACCATTAACGTGCAAAAACTGATTGGCGCGACGGATGGATTTATTCTCCGTCCGTTCCTCTACGGCGGCGCGCTGCTCGGCTTTTCCGGCGCGTTTCTTTCACTGATTTTATCTGAAATTTTGGTGATGCGGCTGTCTTCAGCAGTGACAGAAGTGGCGCAGGTTTTTGGAACGAAGTTTGATCTCAATGGGTTATCGTTCGATGAATGCCTGTTATTGCTGCTGGTTTGCTCGATGATCGGCTGGGTGGCGGCGTGGCTTGCCACGGTTCAACATTTACGCCACTTTACTCCCGATTAATAAAATCGTGGTATAATCTTTCCCTGCAATGGATTTCCGTTCGCAGGGAAAGAGTCTCCGTTGTCCTCTTCCCCGCTTTCATCTTCATGTCACATTTTGTGCGCAATTTATACACAACGTTGCATGGAACTTGTGGATAAAATCACGGTCTGATAAAAGAGTGAATGATAATCTCGTTGCTCATTAACGCTGGCACGGTTGTTGCTGATGACTTTCAGGTAGTGCCAGACGATAAAAAATTGAGAGGATTTGAATGACCAAAGAAATGCAAAATTTAGCTTTAGCCCCTGTTGGTAACCTGGAGTCTTACATCCGGGCTGCGAACGCGTGGCCGATGTTATCGGCTGACGAAGAGCGGGCACTGGCTGAAAGGCTGCATTACCAGGGCGATCTGGAAGCAGCTAAGACGCTGATCCTGTCTCACCTGCGCTTTGTTGTTCATATTGCTCGTAACTACGCGGGCTATGGCCTGCCGCAGGCGGATTTGATTCAGGAAGGTAATATCGGCCTGATGAAAGCCGTGCGCCGTTTCAACCCGGAAGTGGGTGTGCGCCTGGTCTCCTTCGCCGTACACTGGATCAAAGCGGAGATCCACGAATACGTTCTGCGTAACTGGCGTATCGTCAAAGTCGCGACCACCAAAGCGCAGCGTAAGCTGTTCTTTAACCTGCGTAAAACCAAGCAGCGCCTGGGCTGGTTTAACCAGGATGAAGTTGAAATGGTGGCGCGCGAGCTGGGCGTGTCCAGCAAAGACGTGCGTGAGATGGAGTCCCGCATGGCGGCGCAGGACATGACCTTTGACATGTCTTCGGACGATGAGTCCGACAGCCAGCCGATGGCCCCGGTCCTGTATTTGCAGGATAAAACCTCTAACTTTGCCGACGGCATTGAAGAGGATAACTGGGAAGATCAGGCGGCCAACAAGCTGACCCACGCGATGGAAGGTCTCGACGAACGTAGTCAGGACATCATTCGCGCCCGCTGGCTGGACGAAGACAACAAGTCCACCTTGCAGGAACTGGCTGACCGCTATGGCGTGTCTGCTGAACGTGTCCGCCAGCTTGAAAAGAACGCAATGAAAAAACTGCGCGCCGCGATCGAAGCATAACACCGCAAGCGCAGCTAAAAACGCCCCGTCATTGGTTGGGGCGTTTTGCTTTCAGGCGTTCATCAACAGCACCTGCGGGCAGTTGTCACGCAAACAGTCCAGCAACGTGGCGAATGCAGGCACCATCTGTTCTTCCGTCAGACAGGCGAACCCCAACAGCAGCCCCTGCTTGCGCTGGGCGGTCAGGTAATAACGCGAAAGCGGACGTACCAGAATATTTTGCGCATTGGCGCTGGCCGCGATGGCGACATCATCCACCTCATCCGGCAGGTTGAGGATCAAATGCAGCCCGGCATTATCGCTGAAATCCGACAGCGCCCGCGTCCCACAGTGACGTTCAATCAGCTCGGTGAGAAAGGCACGACGGCGGCTGTATAACAAGCGCATACGGCGGATGTGCGCCGAATAATGTCCGCCGTTGATAAACTCTGCCAGCGCCATCTGAATCAGTGAATGCCCACCGCGATACAGCTCCGCATGGGCGCTTTTCAGGGCGTGCGCCAGCGGGCGGGGCAGCACCATATAACCCAGTCGAAGCCCCGGATAGAGCGTTTTACTGAAGGTGCCGATATAAACGACTGGCGCATCCGGCACCAGACCCTGCAACGCCGGGATCGGTTGTCCAGAAAAGCGAAACTCGCTGTCATAGTCGTCTTCCACAATCCAACTGCCGTACTGCCTGGCGAGTGCCAGCAGCCGCTGACGACGCTCAAGACTCATCACCGCGCCCAGCGGGTACTGATGAGACGGCGTAACGAAGATCAGACGCGGTGCTTCATCCGGCCTGTCGGGCGGCGCGAGGCCGCTGGCATCAACGGGGACAGGCGTAATGCGTAGATCGTTCATCGCCAGCACATGGCGGATCCCCCAGTAGGAGGGTTCCTCCACCCACGCCAGGTCGCCGGTATCAGCCAGCATCCGCGTCACCAGGTCGATAGCCTGGTGGATCCCCTCCGTGATAAGTATTTGATCTGCCTGACAGCGCACACCCCGGGCGACGCGCAGATAATCCACCAACGCATGTTGCAGTTCCGGCGTCCCGCCATTGCAGCTGTAGCTCAGCCGTTCCGGCTTCGGTCGACGGCTGATGCGTGCCTGTAACTTACTGAAAAGTGGATGGGGAAAGGCATTGACGTCGGGAACGCCGGGAATAAATGCTCCCCATTGTCGTGGGCTGGCGCTGACGTGTTGCAGCAAAAAATGGCCGCGCTGCGAAACGGAGGATGCCTGTGCGGCCGTCTCACTGTTTTCCACCCCGGCTGCCGCCGTTAAAAAGGTATCGGGGGTGGTTTGTGCGACGAATGTCCCGCTTCCTCGTCGGGAAACCACATATCCTTCCGCCAGCAATTGTTCATAAGTTGTTAATATGGTGTTTCTGGAAATCCCAAGCTCGCCCGCGAGATCGCGCGATGCGGGCAAGCGGCTATGCGGCGGTAAAGAACCGTCGAGAATCGCCCGGCGAAGCGCGTTGTAGAGCCGTTTGTGCAGGAATTCATCCTGTTCCTGCTGGAGTCTGACCAACAGGAGATCGCCCACTAATGCCCGCAATTGGATCCCTCAGATATTCTGAATTGGTACTCGATTATAGGGCCAACACCTGTGTAAATAAACGTCATCGTTTCGAATTTGTTGCAATAAAGTGACATTCATAACAGGAGATCCGAGGGTGAAAAGTTCAGAACTGAATCAGCGTCGCCAGCAGGCGACTCCCCGTGGTGTTGGTGTGATGTGCGACTACTTTGTCGAAAAGGCCGAAAACGCCACAATTTGGGACATTGAAGGCAAAGAAGTGATCGATTTTGCCGCCGGGATCGCCGTCCTTAACACCGGCCACCGCCACCCGAAAATTGTCGCGGCGGTTGAAAAACAGCTTCAGGCGTTTACCCATACCGCCTACCAGATTGTGCCTTACGAGAGCTACGTGTCGCTGGCGGAGCGCATCAACGCCATTGCGCCGATCGACGGTCCGGCGAAAACCGCGTTTTTCACCACCGGCGCCGAAGCGGTTGAAAACGCGGTCAAAATTGCCCGCGCCCATACCGGTCGTCCGGGGTTGATCACCTTCGGCGGCGGGTTTCACGGACGTACCTTCATGACCATGGCGCTGACCGGCAAAGTGGCGCCTTACAAAATAGGTTTTGGGCCTTTCCCCGGTTCGGTCTATCACGCTGTGTACCCGAACGCGGCTCACGGCGTGACCGTCGAGGACGCGATCAAAAGCCTGGAGCGCCTCTTTAAGGCCGATATCGCCGCGGATCAGGTCGCTGCCATTGTTATTGAGCCGATTCAGGGCGAGGGCGGTTTTAACGTCGCGCCTGCGGCCTTTATGCAGGCGTTGCGTAAAATTTGCGATACCCACGGCATTCTGCTGATTGCGGATGAAGTGCAGACCGGCTTTGCCCGTACCGGCAAGGTCTTTGCGATGCAGCACTATGACGTGAAGCCCGACCTGATGACGATGGCGAAAAGCCTGGCGGGCGGCTTCCCGCTCTCTGGCGTTGTGGGGCGTGCTGAGGTGATGGATGCGCCCGCTCCCGGTGGGCTGGGCGGTACCTACGCCGGTAATCCGCTGGCGGTTGCCGCCGCGCACGCGGTGCTGGACATCATCGAAGAAGAGCAATTGTGCCAGCGGGCGAGCCAGCTGGGCGAGCATCTGAAAGAAGTGCTGAATCAGGCGCGCGAGCACTGCCCGGCGATTGTTGACGTTCGGGGACTCGGTTCGATGGTAGCGGTGGAATTTAACGATCCGCAAACCGGCGAACCGTCTGCCGAATTTACCCGCGAGGTCCAGCGCAAAGCGCAGGAAAACGGCCTGCTGCTGTTGAGTTGTGGCGTATATGGCAACGTCATACGTTTTCTTTATCCCTTAACGATCCCGGATGCGCAGTTCTCTAAAGCGCTGGATATTCTGACCCGCGCGCTACGGGGCTGACGCACCCGGACCGGCAGGCAGCGGCAGGGAAGCCTCTACGACAACTGAGTTGTTCCCGTTCAGCGTGAGTGGTTAATCACCCTGATATCACCTTTTTTCCGGCGGCGCTCGTCGCCGGAGTAAAACGGAATCTATGGTCACTCCCGTTTTTGCAACACCGATTTTGACGACAAGTTGGCTTGCTTGAATCTATCCGGCGTCTGAATGGGATTTTATTCCCGCGCCTCGATGAGTTCCGCGCCTGATGAACCTCCAGAAAATATACGGCTTCAATGAGCCTTTCCGTTTTACAGGTTCCTCAACAGGCCGGTGGGCCGTTAGTATCATCAATATCAGTATTCGCAAAACCAGATGAATGATTGTTTAAACTGGTGTATTTCTGCCTTTATGCTTCGTAAGTTTGCTGTCGCGCCGTCAGTGCCCAGGCTATTCTGGCCAGCTTGTTTGCCAGAGCACAGGTGACGACAAAGTTGCTTTTCCGACACAACAACTCCCTGACCCAGTCGGCCAACTTGCCAGACTGGTGTTCCAGTTTTTGTATGAATACCCTGGCACACTGAACCAACAAAGTTCGGATCTTTTTGTTGCCCCGCTTGCTAATCCCTAACAATGTCGTCCGACCTCCCGTGCTGTACTGTCGGGGTACCAGCCCTGTTGCCGCCGCAAAGTCACGGCTGCTGGCGTACTGCTTCCCGTCGCCAATCTCAGTTGAAATAGTACTGGCAGTCAGCGTTCCAACGCAGGGAATACTCAGCAAGCGCTGTCCAACCTCATCTTCGTCCAACTTTCGTTTCAACTGAGATTCCAGATCTTTAATCTGCTCAACAAGATAGTGATAATGCTGTTGTAATTTCAGCAGTAACTGGCTGAGATAAAGAGGCAAACTACTGTCCTCAAGAAGGGTACTCAGTCGACTAATAACGGCAGCACCTCGCGGAACGCTGATACCAAATTCCAGCAGAAAAGCATGCATCTGATTAGTTGTTTTCACCTTATCCTGAACCAGGGATTCACGGACACGATGCAGAGCTCGCATTGCCTGCTGAGATTCGGTTCTGGGCTGCACGAAACGCATAGATGGACGTGATGCTGCTTCACAGATAGCTTCAGCATCAACGAAGTCATTTTTGTTGCTTTTAACGAATGGGCGGACAAATTGCGGTGATATCAGCTTTGGAAAATGCCCTAACTCTTCCAGCTTGCGTGCCATAAAGTGAGAACCGCCACAGGCTTCCATCGCGATGGTTGTTGCCGGGCATGTCGCCAGAAATTCGATTAGCTTTGGTCGGGTGAATTTTTTACGGTAAACGGCCTTCCCACGATGATCCTGACAATGAATATGGAAAGAGTTCTTACCCAGATCGATACCAATAAGCGCAATGTTTTCCATGATGGTTCTCCGAATGAAAGCCTGTCCTCAGCATAGTACTGGGAAGGAGGGAGTGACCATCTCATTAAATA